>PBGH01000014.1 GCA_002720055.1 Methanobacteriota archaeon
CCTATGATGATTCACGGCTTACCGACTCTTGCTAAGATAATGCATCCCGAACTATTTTCCGATGTAGATGCGGACTCATTCCTAAATGATTACTTCTCCAAATATCACGGAGTCGAGCGAGTAGGGAAATTTGTTTGCTCCCCATAGAGGGAAAAGAATGGATAAAATCACCATAGCACACCAGGAAAAGACCACTCGTCAACTAGTCATGGTCAGCTCACTTTGTTTGGTGACCCTCATTTTCGCTGTTATCTCTATGGGCACTGGGTCATCAGAAACCCTGGATATGACATCAACAATGAGGATTATCTTCGGCATCGATAACTCGACCGAACTACAGTCTGACATAATATGGAGATTGAGATTTCCTAGGGTATTGATGGCGATAATAGCCGGTACGGCGCTGGCAACGGCAGGCGCACTCATGCAAGGATGCCTCGGTAATCCTCTAGTCTCACCGCTCACTCTCGGTGTAGCATCCGGAGCTGCTTTAGGTGCTGCATTTGCAATAATTCTCGACTTCTCCGTCATACCGAATGTCGCAATTGTGGCGAACGCGTTTTTGTTCTCTTTATTGGTAGTCGGAATAATAATCCAGCTCGGCAGTATGAGGTCCGTCTCAGCTGAGTCTTACATATTGGTAGGAATAGCCATAACTTTCATTGCTGGAGCCATAGTTTCCACACTGACCTATTTCGCAACAGACGCCCAGCTATCGCAACTGACTCACTGGTCATTCGGAAGTTTGTCCAGACCCACTCTTGAAGATACCATCTGGATAGGTGCCACTGTCCTATGCCTAATACCGATGAGCCTAATTTTCGCATGGGACCTTAACGCAATGTCACTAGGGGGGGATGATTTCGCAATATCGACGGGCGTCGACCCCCAAACCACCAGAAGAAACATTCTGATTCTTTCGGCACTGCTAACTTCCGTCATAATATCATTCACCGGACTCATAGGATTTGTCGGCCTAGCAGCCCCTCATATGAGCAGGCTAATTATAGGAAACGACTACAGGAAGCTGATACCATGCTCTGCTGTATCTGGCTCACTTCTGATGCTATTCGCTGATACCGTTGGTAGGACCCTTTTCTCCCCGATAGTTATTCCCGTAGGAATCATGCTCTCGATAATTGGCGGACCAATCTTCATGTATCTGCTGATGAGGCACAGAGGAGGAGTAATGTGAGCATTTTCAACCCCGAAAAGTCATTGTCAAAGGAGTCTAATGACGAAATTGTCAGGGTGAGTAATTTGAGATTTAGCTGGGGTGAAAAAATCGTTTTACAGGACATTAGCTTTAGTATCAACAACGGGCAGATCGTTGCGATCCTCGGTAAGAATGGGGCAGGGAAGACAACATTAATCAAATGCCTGAATGGAATACAGAAGCCAAAGGTGGGGAAGGTAGAAATATGCTCCAAGGACATATCAGAACAAAGTCTGTTGGAGCTTTCGAAATTAGTTTCCTACGTCCCACAGTCAGTCAGAACCAGTTTTCCAATGGACGTTTTTGATGTTCTCATGTTAGGAAGGAGGCCCCATATATCCTGGAGAACTTCGCCTGAGGACCTAGAAACAGTAAGCGATACGCTCAGAGAGTTCGGACTCCACGATCTCGCGTTCAGGAGATTCAACAGGCTTTCTGGTGGTGAGAGGCAGAGGGCAATAATAGCTAAAGCAGTCGTGCAAAATCCCCGCATTTACCTACTAGATGAACCGACCAGTGACTTGGACCTCCAACACCAATTGCTGATCATGGAGAAGGTCACAGATATCATAAAGAACAGTGGGGGCCTAAAATCGGCTATTTTTGCAATACATGACATCAACATGGCGGCTCGGTTCTCAGACAGAGTGATACTGTTACATGAGGGTAAAATACTGGCTGACGGTTCACCTTCGAAGGTCATCACGCAAGATAACATAGCCACTGTCTTCGGAGTCGATTCTGAGATAACGCTTTCATCGGCAGGGTCCCGGATGAACATAATCATTGGAGAACGTTTAAAAAAAGGTGATAGAGAAAATGAATGAGAGAAGAATACAAAAAAAGGGACTAAGTGAAATGGAGACCGACTCGCTCACAAGCAAGGATACTTGGATAGGTAGTGAGGATTACGGAAAAGCGTCCGATGGTTGTGCCTAGGAGTGATATTTGATGGTGGGAGAGAAAGAAGAACAGGATAAGATACCAAGACACCTTCCTCCAAAGGGATCTGATACCAGTAGTCAAGAGCTTCTCTATGACACAAACATACCCACTCCCAGTCACTCCGAACACGCCAGAACTATGGTTAGTACGATTGGGACTGGGACTCTATGTACGCTTTCGACAGACCCTGCTGGTTACCCCTACGGGTCCTTTGTGACATTTGCTCTTCACGAGAACGAGCCGATATTCTTGATAAGCGCTTTAGCTGAGCACACGAAGAACCTCCAGGTTTCACCTGAGTCTTCATTATTGATAGCCGAGGCAGGTGAGGGAAACCCTCTGGCATTGGGTAGAACAACTTTGATTGGAAAATGCGAAAAAATGGCAGAAAGCGAAAGAGAATCGGCGAAATCGGTCTTCATACAGGCTCATCCCGACGCTAGTTTTTACGCTGATTTCAAGGACTTTTTCTTCTACAAGCTAGAGGTGCAGTCTGCACGTTACATAGGTGGCTTCGGGAGGATGTCATGGATAGGGGGAGATGATTGGAAGAGTGCTGAGCCTGATCCTTTGTCAGAATCTGCCGCAGGAATCATTGAGCACATGAACGATGATCATAGAGATGCCATGGTTGTGTGTTGCACTAGACTCAGCAGAGCAACAGACACCTCTGATACATTTATGACGGGTATCGACAAGTATGGTTTTGAGATGTCTGCAATCACCGATGAGGGTCCCAGGCCGATAAGACTGGCCTTCGATAGACACGCAAACACATCAGAAGAAGCTCGGAAGGAGATTGTGAAACTAGTCAAGAAAGCGAGGAATATGGCCGATTAGGAGCCGGATAAAAATTCACACTCACGGTACGGAAAGGACAGTTGTGGCATCTCTATTGATTAGGGGCAACTCCATTTCTGACAGGCTGGGAAGAACGTGCAATACACAAGCGTTACCACAAGCGGGGGCAAGGTAATCCATTCCTGTATCTGTCATGATCAGTCTAACTCCATTACCGGCAGGTATCAGCGCGTCTATCGCTTGAAATTCCATCATCATGGTTACCTCCTGCCCAGGAGTCACAGTCTGTGGCTCAGAGCCACCCTCATGATACCTCACATCCATAGTGGAGTGACCGATCCGAACCCCAGTCACCAGATCCTGCATCTCAATGAAGACCTGTCCCCCATCGAACGAAGGCACTGCCGACAGATGTACTGTTGCTAGACCAGAGATATGCATATCGAAGTCGATGTTTATGTCTGGACAATCAACGATAATCGATTGATCACCACCAACACCTGGGACCGCTCCACCTACCACGGGAGCGCCTCCGATGAACACTCCGCTGCTACTGCAAGATCCCAAGGGGACATTGTATAATTCTGCGTCACTGGGAGGCCATAGCTCTTCTATTCTCCACTGCCCATCGTTTCTTTGGATCTGCGCTATTAAATCCGGCTTTTCACCGACTCCTTTCAGATAGTACTCAAACCACTCGAAGAGGTCCTGCGCCCAGTCCCACCTTGTCATATTCACGATTGCCTCAGCCCCAAAACCACTCTCCAGATTTTCGTGCTTCTCCCACTGGTCAGGATAATCGTGCCCCCACTGTCCAAGCATTCCTCTCACATCATAACCAACATCAAGGTAGTCAGTGTACCAGTTAGTCCCCGGAGGGCCACCGAATACCTGATGAGGATCGACATTCCAGTCCTGCATCCCCTGGACCCAGTATATCGAGCCGTTCCAGTTTTGGAAGGCCTTGTCAATATGACTTCTCTCCTCGTAATAGTTCTGCATGTACGGGTCCATTTCGCCACCGACGTAGGTCACAGGCCCTGCAAAAAGTCCTTCGACGATATCCGGACAGACGTTATCCAGATCATCCGCATTGTAATCGACAGTACTTGAAAAGTAATTCATGTGCATAACTTGGCTTCTTGCCTCTGCGCTACCATTTTTGTATAGCAATGGATGTAATGCAGTTGTTCCTGATACAGGGACAATAGTCTTCAGGAACTCGCTACCCATTGCAGCAGCCTCCCATTGGGTTGCACCTTCGTAGGACTTTCCATACAATCCAACTTTGCCATTGCTCCATTCCTGAGACCCTAGCCACTCGACTGCTTCGTGAATCCCAAGACCTTCACCCGCCCCCCGATAGTCAAAACAGCCAGAGGACAACTCTGTACCGAAGACGCTGACTTGGGCAAATGCATACCCATGGGGAACAAAGTTTTCGAAAATGAATTCTCCACGCCCCGTACTCACCACATTTGTAGCCGATGATTCGCTACCGGGTTGGCCATAGGAGAAATACGGGCTTATTACCGCAATTATAGGTACCGTTTCACCATGCAAAGTGTTGTTCGGGAGCCAGTATGATAGGTGAACTACAGAGGTTTCGGGACCTATTTCCCAAATCTCGCTTGTGTCGACCTCAATATATGCCTCACGAACCTCCAGATGTGTGTATGGTCCCGTTTCCAACACATAAGAGAACGTGTGATTCATCTGCCAATCGAGATTGTGACGCTCCCATATGGACGGGTAAATAGAATCAGAATTTGACCTGCCCTCTTGATCATTGTCTCCTGAAATACAACCTGAAATGGTCGACAAGAGCATGAGAAATGACATTAGCAGGCATAGCATAGGTGCCCTAATGGTATTCCCCATGCTTGCCTCAGTCAGCTCTCCCCAATCAACCTCTCGGAATTTCGATACAATATATCATAACCCGGGGATATTCAGGCGGAATCAGGTGGCCTAACTTTGCACTACTATTTTCCTGGCATGGCTGTAGGCCTTATTTTGATGCAAACTGCCATTGTAGCCCCCAGCTTGTTCAGAAACCTAGAGATTGACGATTTCGGTAGGGCCATCAGGGATTTGTGGCCTAAATTCTTCCTTGCTTTAATTCTAATTGGAGTGCTATCGACTACATCATTGTACTTCGAGGACGATGCGAAGCTTCTGCATTACTCCATAGGATTAACAACAATACTTCTATCACTTATCTGCTACTTACTAATCCCGGCCACAAATAAGGCAACCGATGAAGGAAACGAAAAAAAGTTCTCTATTCTCCATAGGATTAGTGTCACCTCCACAGTGATAATACTGCTATCAAACATCATCTTTCTAATTATTTAGTGTCCTATACACCGTACCTTTGGAGTATCTTATTTTCGATTTCACTGTGAACAAATACAAAAAAATGACTTTTCACTGAATTACAAATAATTAAGTGGACAGTTTTGACGATAACATATCATGACTAATAGGGGCGTTCTGATGATAAACGTTGGAACGCCGGATGAGCCGACGGTTGAGTCTGTGAGAAACTATCTCCGGGAGTTCCTTCTAGACCCGGACGTGATAGACGCCCCATACCTAATCCGGCAACTTTTGGTCAGAGGCATAATCCTGCGTGCGAGGCCAAAAAAGGTCGCACCCCTATACAAGAAAATATGGATGGCAGAAGGCTCGCCCCTGAGAGTTTACTCAGATAGAATAGCCGAAGCTGTATCTGAATTACTCGATGGCATACACATAGAGCATGCCATGAGGTACGGGAATCCAAGCATAAATTACGGATTGCGTAAGTTAATGCACTCTGGAGTAGAAGAACTACTCCTTCTTCCGATGTTCCCTCATCACGCTCAGGCAACCACCGAAACAGCATTGAAGCACGCTTACAAGGAACTGGAGAAGTTATCTTGGCACCCTACTATAATCGAGATGGGTCACTTCCAGACAGATGAGAATTACATCACCCCGCTAGCCAGTTCGATAGAGCCACATCTTGATGATGATACGCACCTTCTTCTCTCATACCATGGTCTTCCTGTATCGCATGTAAAGAGGATAGACAGATCAAAGGAACACTGTCAAAAGGTGGATAACTGTTGCAGCATCTCCTGCAATGCTAATGAGCTCTGCTACGGTCACCACTGTATGGAGACTAGTCTTGCGGTATCAGATAAACTTGGATTACCCTCAGATAGGTGGTCGATTAGCTTCCAAAGCAGGCTTGGGCCGGTGAAGTGGCTAACACCATCGACCTCTGATAAAGTGAGACAGCTAGTTGAGAGAGGGGTTACTAATCTAGCAATCGTAGCACCAGCCTTCCTTGCAGACGGCCTCGAGACTTTGGAGGAATTGGACATCGGAATACGAGAAGAGTTCGAAGAACATGGCGGTAAGAAGCTCACCGTCATTAAGTGCCTGAACGACAATCCAGATTGGATTGCAGGACTTACCGAGATGGTGCAAGGCAAGTTCACTCCGTCTGTTACTGCATGAACAATTCGGATATTCTCTCCGCCTCATCGACAACATGCGTCACAGAAACCCCGCTAGCAGTCCATCCAGCATATGAGAAACACTCTTGATGATCCAGCAGGGAAGAAAGGTAACCAGGGGGAAATCGGGGGATTGCCCTCTCTCCTATTTTTTTGAATATGACAGGGGCTGCCTCAAAACCAATTTGATTACTCAGTGCATCTCTAACAGTTTGATCATCACCATCCCATCTAGTATGGGGGACCATCAGTCGAAACAGCCTGTGTCCATCAGGTGCTCTATCCGAAGAATGGATATCAGACTCGTGGAGGATACCGCTTATCGGAATATCCGGATCCGGAATTAGGGTACCGTATCCTAATTCGACTTCATTTACCTCCTCCTTGAGGTAACCAACAGCGAAAACCGAAAGCGAACTCTCTCCGACCTCCCTGTTCGGAAGTCCCGAAGCCCAAATTATCGAGGAAAGGGGAACTCCGTAAGCTGAAGACACCTCATCCGGAGTCTTCTCGTTAACTTCCTTGATTATATCGACATTGCTCATCTCAGAAAGCGCATCATTAAGTCCGTGGATAATATCTTCCATTCCTCCGTCCATAGATGCCAGACTTCCTTTCTTGGGTATGAAAATCGGGTACGAATCCGTAATCATCTTCCTCATTTTGCGGTTTCCAATTGGAGGATTCACACCAAAACCAGTTAGTCTGGGAAACAGGAAATTAGCATCCACTCGCCCTGCTTTATCATTCACAATCCCCAATGTAATTGCATCCGCGATTTCCTTATTCTGAAGGACATCATAAACCGATGGACTGCCCTTCCTCGAATTAATGAGACCTCTCAGAAATCCAAATAAACCGATCTTGAAAATTGTAGACGAGGATAATCTATGCTTACCTCCTTGGAGAATCACCCATCTAGAGGAAGCCGATTCCCTCGAGGGGTTGAAGGAATCCCCCATGCCTAGGTCGTCGACGAGCCTCCAGAAGGATGGATGGGGTCTCACTGCATTAACCGATATGTCACAGACCCACTCTCCCTGCCTCCATGTTTCGATTACTCCACCTAGCCGATTGCTCTTCTCAAGTAGTTTGATTGGAAGATCAGGCCTAGCAGATCCGATTCGGAACGCTATCGATAGTCCGGACAATCCGCCCCCCACTATTGTCAAACTATCCGACTCATGTAGTTCTTGGCTGACGAGTAGTGGTCTCCTAAGCTCATCACCATGACGAATCCAGTCTTCCAAGGTATACATATCAAACCCAAGCCTAGGACCAATCTCTCGGTTTCCTCAGGACTGCTAGCAAACGTTCCTCATCGCTATCATCAGCCACCTCGTGACAATACTCCCACCTCGCCTCTAAGGGTAAGGACATCAGTATGCTCTCTATTCGACCATCTGTCCTTAGTCCGAATTTAGTTCCCCTATCATGGATGAGGTTGAATTCAACGTATCTCCCTCTTCTAATCCGCTGCCACACTTTCTGTTCCTCGTTGAAATGCATTTCCTTCCTGCGATTTAAGATCGGTATATAGGACTCGAGAAAGCCAGCCGCGCATTCCTTGACGAAATCAAAGCAAGCGTCTTTTCCCCCTTCATTGAGATTGTCAAAGAAAATCCCACCGACCCCTCTTCCTTCCTTCCTGTGAGTGTTGTAGAAATACTCGTCACACCAGGCTTTGAACCTCTCATAGTCAGCAATAGCATGCCGCCCGCAAATTTTCTTGTAGACAGAGTGAAAATGCCTAGCATCCTCCTCAAACAGATAAGAGGGAGTGAGGTCAGCACCGCCTCCGAACCACCAGCTTCCCTCACTCTCCCTGTCGCCTCTTTCGAAATATCGGTAGTTTGAGTGAACTGTAGGGGCCATCGGATTGCTTGGGTGTAACACAAGACTGACTCCCGTAGCAAAGAACTCTAGGTTCCCTCCCGGACCTATTACCCCGCCCATCCCAGCCGCGGCTTCCTCGCTCAGCGTACCGTGAACCATACTCACGTTTACACCTGCCTTGTCGAAGACGGAGCCTGAGGAGAAAACTCGGCTCCTCCCCCCGCCCCCTCCTTCCCTCCGCCACTCGTCTTCCCGGTAGTCGGAGTCATCGATAGACGATATCACACTGCAAATATCGTCCTGAACTTCTCTGACCATATTCACCATTCGGTCTCTCATTTGATTCCTCCTGCAACGGTTTTCAAAACTGCCTCGACGTTCTCGATCTTGGACTCTGGAGTCATCCCATGACCCAGATTGAAAATGTGTCCTGGATGATTCCCAGCCCTCTCTAATACACTCCTAGCGGCGTCGATCGCGCCTAACTGAGAACCATGTAGGTAGGATGGATCAAGATTTCCTTGTATGGCTAAATCATTACCATAGTCCCGCCTGTTGATGTACAAGTCATCCCTCCAGTCGAGGGATATTGCATCGATATCCAGGCTTCGGATTTGTTCGTGTAGATGGCCGGAACCCTTAGCATAGTGGATTAACGGAACATCTTTTTTAGCCTTCTCTCTGAAGACTCCAATTGCACGAGCAGTCGCCTTTTTTCCAAACCTCTCATACTGCTCGGGCGAAAGTAGTCCAGCCCAGGTATCGAATAATTGGACCGCGTCAGCTCTTCCGTAATTGACTTGGTCAGCTAGTAAGTCCCCCACTACGTCGGCTACCTTTCCAAGCAATTCGTCAGCCATTTTTGTATTAGAGAAAATACTCGCTCTAGCGCCATGAAAGTCCTTGTCTCCGGTTCCACCCGATAACAGGTACATCGATATTGTCCATGGGCAACCTGCAAAACCCAATCTAGCCTTGGTATCCCTTAATTCGCCTATTTCAGCGAGAGCGTCTGCGGCCCAGGGCGCGTCTTTCCTTGCGTTAAAATCAGCCCAGTCATCAATCTGTTCAAAATCAAACTTGTCAATCCTAATTCCGTTTCCGTACCTAACTTCGTAACCAAGACCAGGCAGGGGGGTCAAAATGTCACTGAACACGATTGCAGCGTCAATCTCCGGGTATCTATCCAAAGGTTGGAGCGTTATTTTGCTACAAATATCGACATCCATACATCTTGTCCAAAAGTCCTTCTCCTTCGCGATCTTTCGATATTCTGGGAGATGCCTTCCTGCTTGACGCATGAACCAAACAGGTACTCTGTCGACCTCGGTTTTATTCAGAGCGGCAAGCAACCTCTCCTTTCCTTCCATTTAATCACCGATCTCGATAAGTGCTTCTTCTAGTGCTGCGGCCATGCCTGTGATGTTATCTTCACTGTGAGCTGTTGACAGGAAACCGATCTCATATGCTGACGGCGCCAGCATATATCCTCGCGCCAGCATCCCTCTATGAAGGTCGGCATAAATCTCTCCTGCCGCGGCTGGGATTTGATCTGCCCTCCTAGGCGATTCACCATCCCCCGGTGAGAACCAGAAAAGGCTCCCCATCCTCACAAGCCTGAATGGGTTTCCTTTCGCCTCGAGTATGGGCACCACCAAATCTTCAAGTTTCCCTCCCAAAGAGTCTAGCAAGTCATAGGCTGCCTCATCTAAGAGGTCTAATGTCGAGCTACCAGCTACCATTGCTAGCGGGTTCCCTGAGAGTGTTCCTGCCTGGTAGACGGGCCCCAACGGGGACAAATGCTGCATTACCTCTTCCCGAGCCCCATAGGCACCAACGGGAAGGCCCCCCCCGATTACCTTCCCCAAAGCGGTGATATCAGGAATGACTCCACAAACCTCCCCATATCCTCCATTTCGGAATCTGAACCCACTAATCACTTCGTCGAAGACCAGTAGAGCGCCATCCTCCTCACAGACTTCCTTTATTTGTTCGAGAAACTCATTCCTTTGTATCAAAAGCCCGTTATTCGCGGGCAAGGGCTCGATGAGCACCGCAGCGATCTTTCTTGGATACTCCTCGAACAGATAACGAAGAGCACCTATGTCATCTAGCGGACTAACAAGAGTGGTCGATATGGTGGAATCCGGAATACCGGGACTGCTGGCGATGCCGAAAGTGGCAAGCCCGCTTCCGGAACTGACGAGTAGAGAATCTATGTGGCCATGATAGCAGCCATCAAATTTTACTATGTGGTCTCTGCCAGTTACTCCACGAGCTAGCCTTACCGCGCTCATTGCTGCTTCAGTCCCCGATGACGTAAATCGCACCATGTCAATGTGCGGAAATCGTTGTTTGACCCTCTTGGCGAGATCAATCTCTCCCTTATGAGGGGCCCCGAATGAGGTCCCTCTAGACATCGTTTCTGCTATTCTTTTGATAATCTGGGGATGGGAATGGCCGTGAATAAGCGGACCCCATGACTGCACGAAATCGACATATTCGTTACCATCCACGTCGATCACCGTAGCGCCGCTGGCCTCCTTGAAGTATACTGGATTTCCATGGACTGACTTAAACGCCCTCACTGGAGAATTAACTCCTCCAACAAGATGGTTTTGTGCTTCTGAATGCAGTGACTCTGAGACGGGCCTTTCCACAATCACACCAACCTAGACCCAGCCTTCGCGAATAGCCTCTCTGGCGTGGTAACTTACAATAATGTCAGCACCGGCCCTTTTGAATGATCCAAGGACCTCTAGGACAACCCTCTTTCGTTGTTCTATTTCCTTTGCATAACCCATAACCATGGAATACTCACCACTTACGTTGTAGACCGCCACAGGCCTCTCGATATTAGCTGCAACCTCCCTGAGGACATCCAGATAAGAGAGGCCAGGCTTGACCATCGAAATGTCACAACCTTCCTTTACGTCTTCTTTGGCCTCTAGGATTGCCTCTCTATAATCCGACCTTACGTCCATCTGATGGCTTGAACGATCTCCAAATGCTGGGGCCGATGATGCAGCATCTCTGAAAGGACCGTAGAACGAGGATGCGTATTTGACAGAGTATGACATTATCCCGGTCGATTTCATGCCCTCCCTCTCCAATGCCGTCCTGACGGCACCAACCCTGCCATCCATCATGTCAGAGAGACAGACATAGTCGGCACCTACCCTTGCATGAGACAAGGATATGCGCACCAACATTTCGACTGAGGGGTCGTTGACGATATCATGACCGTCCAAAAGCCCACAGTGTCCATGGTCAGTAGAAGTGCAAAGGCAAGCATCAGTCATCAGAACTATCTCATTACCAAATTTCTGCTTCAAATCTCCTATGACTAGTTGTAACGGCATCTCGTCATCTGCTGCCCTTGTACCAAAGGTATCCTTCTCATTGTCATCCATTACGGGGAAAATCATGTGTGCTGCGATACCCAGTGAGACGTCTTCAGCAATTGTTCTTACGAGTACGTCTCTAGATTGACGATTGACTCCCGGCATTCCTGGGATTTCTTCGTTGACATCTTCACCACTTACTACAAAATGCGGTTGAACTAGCGATTCAGCGATCGATGGACCATAAACCAGATTTCTTCTGGATTCTGTCCATCTATTTATTCTCGGCCTAATCTTCAATTTCACGCCCCTCCACTTTCGATTCCCAAAAACTTGTGATGTAATCCACAGTAGGTTCCTCCAGGGTAATTACTTCACATCCTACGAAATAAGGTATTGTTTCAACAGTTTCTGTGGTGCTTTTCCCCATTGATAACACAGTTTTTGGAACCTTCAACCTATTACTAGCCCACGATTCAGCCGAAGACGAGGAAGAGATTAGCAGGACATCCTCTTCACTCAATGAACAGGTATCGGGGGTAATCGACAAATTTTCGTAAGCAATCCAATGCTCTACACTGAACCCTTTCTCCACTAGGGATTCAATGAACCGATAGTCTGATTTTGATGATCTAGGGACGTACAAAGACGTCTCGCGTTTGACATTGGACGCTATGTATTCCAATAACTGCTCGCTATTGCCCACCATCCCACAATGCGAAACGGTAACGCCTTTCTCAAAGCACGCTTTCTGGGTGCCTTCTCCGAGGGCAAGCCATGGTATATTTCCAATTTCCGGATTTATCTTTGATACCTCCACAGCACATTTAGCCGCAAATGGGGAAGTAAGAACTAGAATCGGCCATCTTGACCTAACTCCAAATTGTTCCAGAAATCTAACTGGCCAGTTATCAATCAAGGGCCTCAGTTTAACTACAGGCACATTTAGTGTCGGCACACCTTCTTTTCTTAGCTGGGAAGTAAGCCTGTCTGAAGTAAGTGTGGTGACGAGTTTTGGAGAATCTTTCGAAAAACCCTGTACGTACTTTTCTTCAGCCTCATTTGATGTAAAATTAAATCCCTCGTAATCACCTACATATCTATGTATTTTGTAAGTATCCCCCCGAGAGTAACGAGTCCTCCAATCCTTAGGGGATATCGCGGCAGTTATCGCTCCCTCATCTGACTTGATTCCAGCGGGAAAAAGACAACCGCCACCAATCAAGCCCAACAGAGATCTTTCTTTTGACACATCCTCCTCGGTTGGTATGTGATTCAATATAGTTCGCAGTTCACAAAATTTTCCCTTGTCTTGCACTCTGCAATTCACAGCAATAGCGCCTTGGCCAGGAGCAGTTGGCCAATCAATTTCTTTTATCCTCAAGGCCTTTAATTCAAGTGCTTCTTCGGAGATATGGCCTGCATTGTAAAGACGGCTGATGCCTACTTCGGCCAATATTAGATATTCTACGAGATTCTCGATTAGTCTATTCATCCGAGTTTCGATATGTCCTCTAACAGATATGGGGATGATATCTGGTCTGGAACTAAGCAAGAAAGATTGCCTCCGTCCAGCAACTGTTCCAATCTTAGATTTCATTGGTACACTTTTCATAATCGAGAGTAGGCTTTTCGATCGACTAGACTCTAGGACTTCGCGAAGACTTGGCCATTCTTCGATGCCATTAGCCAAGATGAGGTCGCTTGTCACATCTCTTTCCATGTAGGCTAGGGTGTTGACTCCATTCATCCCTTCAATGGGAATATCCTTTGCTGAATGTACAGTTATGTCGACAGCCCCTTCAATCAGAGCCTCATCAATCCCATGCACAAATTGACCAACTTTGGATGAGAGGTCACCTCCTAATGATCTGTCACCAAGACTGCTCAGAGTTTTTATTTCACACCGAAATCCACTCAATTTCAACTGCTTTTTAACTTCCATCGCTTGGAGAATAGCCAGTTTCGAGCCCCTAGTCCCTACTATCAATGGTTTCACACTCAGGCCCCCCAACTAGGGGTTCCTTCCATGGACAGGATAGTTTCATTTACGTCATTGGCGAATTTTTTGAGTAAATCATCGCTCAGATTTCGAGTTGTTCCAGTTACAAAATCATTGAGATCGGATAGGTTGAATTCTCCGTTGGTTTGGCATATCCAGCCTGCGATCTCTCTACAAAAAGCTTTGATTTGCGCCCTCTCGCTTGAGAGAATAGAACTCGAGCTTTCCCATATTTGCGATTTTTCCTCCATCTTGGCATAAACGAAAGAGCGAAAATTCGCCTGTGACAGGTTTTTCAGTGCCATTTGGAAGTTATCTTCAACCGATGCGATGACTCCCTCCCCTTTTTCCAGAGTCTCCTCGTAATTCCAATCTACCCCAAGTTTCCGAGATCTACGAATCCAATGTTCCATATCGTAAATAGTGCCCTCAGGATGTACGCTATCGGGGGCAAAGGAGGATGGCCATGAGAAATCCATTACAGTAACACCATTATTGCTTGGAAATGGATTATTCAATGTGAAGGTTGGTTTTTTATTCCTCAATGTCGATATAACTAGGTCCGCCTCTCCACCCGTCTCAACCCATTGTTTTAGGGTCATAATATCGCATCTTTCGGATAGGTAGGGATATCGAGAAGAGGAAATCTCAGGGTCGCGAGATATTACTGTAATGGACTTTTGATTTTGTTGAATGAGTGACTCTACTGCTTTGGACCCCATTTCCCCAAAACCAAGAACGAGATTGTTAAGCTGCTTATTTCCATCAATCATTTCAGCCATAGCGTTAGTAGCCAAGTTAAGCATCGATTCCGCGGTTTTATCGAAACCCATTTCCTTTCGTACGATTCTGTTGGCGGCGATGACATGATCAAATAGCGCACAATTGACCGATGAAACGTGGTTATTTTGCTTGTGCCACGAGACAGCATCTCTAAATTGCCCCATGACTTGAAGCTCACCCACAATAAATGAGTCCAGACCACTACATATTCTCACTAAATCTCTCCAAACCGCCATTCCGTCTGACTTCCGAAACGGTGCCGCAAAGACTCCGATAACTTCCTCGATAGCTAGGATCAACTCTTCTGCACTCACGCCGAAACCGACGTAAAGGACCCTGTTACAAGTCGAAAACTCAAATACTTCTCCCCCTGTGAAATCTCGTAGTTTAGAGACGAGTTCGTTTTTCTCAAAATCTGTCATGCCTTCGCTGGTTAGGGCCTCAACTGACTCTTTTGTGTCTGAGTCTAGCTTCATAGAAACCATACAAATCCCGTCCATTAATGACTCGCCACTTGCATGGGAAGATGCCGTTTTGTCAGTAGTGAATGAGGTTATATCCGATATATTCACCCTTCCATTCGGACCCTTCAGCATAAACACCACCTCACTCTATATCTGACAATGCCCATTATACGAATCTTTGTTATTTCTATGCTGTAATTTTTTGACTCACATAGATCACAATCTCAGTGGAGTTACAACTGAAACCTGACCATCTTTTGGTAATAATATTATGTCAAGGCCACATTCAATAAAATCATTTTATCATTGCATCAGTCACCATGTTCCAAATAAAAGCTGAATCTGAGTACCATGAAGTATTAACTATTCGACTTCATACGCTCCAGCCATCTTTCTCACTGCATCTTCTACCGTTATATCTCCATCCAGAAGCATTCCTAGTGTTTCCAGGAATGGCGTTTGAAAGCCAATTCTTGCGGATCTGTTCAGGAACATCCTTGTCGCCCTGACTCCCTCGGCAACCATGTGCATCTCCTCCAGAGATTCTTCCAGGCCCTTTCCCGAGCCCAGCATCTCTCCAAGAGTTCTGTTCCTACTCCTTGGACTGGTTGCTGTGACGTAGAGATCACCAATTCCGGCCGGACCGAAAGCCGTACTCGGGTCAGCTCCCATTTCTTCCAGAAGTCCAAGTCCCTCGCTGTAGCCGGACTGCACCATTGCAGCCTTCAGATTGTCACCTCCGATTGTGTCTTTCAAACCGTCCACTAGTCCGCATGCTAGGGCGACACAATTTTTGTAGGCGCCCCATAGCTCGGCCCCCACCGGATCTCCAGCGGGAGTGAGAATTAGAGAATCGGTTGATAGCCTCTCTGCCACCCTCTTCGCCACTACCGTATCATGGCAAGCTACCAAGGCGTTGGTTATGACTCCCCTAGCTACTTCCGGAGCGATAGTAGGCCCTGTCATTACGACTACTTGGTTCGACAGGCTAGCGTCCGAAAGCCTTCTTTCTATTGCGTCGGATATCAATCCCGAGTCCCCTTCTGAGGAGGGTGCAAGACCTTTGGCGAGATCAACAATGAGATGGGATGGCCTTAGACTTGGGATAAGAAGGTCTACTACTTCAAGTATCACAGAGCTGGGTAGTGCCAGAACCAGAATCTCACAAGAATCAGTCACATCAGTAATCTCCATCGTACAGTCCATCTCTGGGATTTTGTATCCTGGCAGGTACTTCTTGTTCTCCTTTGAGTTCATCATCGACTCGTATACTTCTTGCTCCACGGTCCAGCCAAGCACATTGTGTCCATCGTTGCACCACACAAGAGCCAGTGCTGTCCCCCAGTTGCCTAGTCCGAGAACCCCTATTCGTGCCATTTTTGCCAGTTTGAGGGGCGCATAGACCCTGTTATGACCCTATGGGGGACTGAGACGCGCATGCGTTGCCTTCTTGGTGGGTAATTATTCGCACAGGCCGGAGCAGGGGTACCCGAGTGGTCAAAGGGGCTGGGTTTAGGTCCCAGTGCGTAGTGCTTCGCAGGTTCAAATCCTGCCCCCTGCACCAATTTATTGAATCCTAATCCTCTTGGATCTGAGTTTCGAGACTCCCCTATCCTTCCAATTGAATGCCCTGTAACCCATAAATCCTAGGAATACGATGGACGCCACAATTGCCCCCCATGCTTCCGTACTCAGAGGCCTCCCTGGGTCCTTGCTCCAAACTCCGAATCCATCTTCTCCCAATTCACCATCAAACTCGTCCAGAATACCATCGTTGTCGTCGTCCAAATCATAGTAGTCTACAGTGCCGTCTCCGTCGGTGTCTACAGCGGTTTCTGAGGAGGGTATTTGTGGGCCACCCCCACTATCAGTCTCTATTATCCCAATATCATCCCCTGGAAGTACTTTCACAGGGCATCCTAATTCATTTCCAGGGAGTGCGATGAGTTCGATCATATTGTCCATAGAGGGATTAATCCCGGCCTCATAGGGACACTCGTCAGTGTTGTCTCCAATTCCATCAGAGTCGGAGTCCTGCCATTCCGTTGAATCGTTGGGGAAAAGGTCCCTATTGTCACCTATATTGTCCCCGTCTGTATCGTTCCATTCTGAAGGATCAAGGCTGAATACATCAACAGTGTCATTGTAACCATCATTGTCGTCATCGGTATCATTCTGATCGCCTATGCTGTCTCCATCTGTATCATACCAATTGTACTCATCAAGAGGGAATGCATCTCCTAGGGGGAGTGCGATACAGTCTGATAGCCCATCATCATCCAAATCGGGCGGGCTCCCTTCATAGGAATCCTTTGGGTCATCGCAAAGGCCATCATTATCGTCGTCTGGATCAGCATTATCGCCGAACGTGTCACCATCAAAGTCAGACCATTCCTCCGGGTTATCGGGGAATACATCGAACCAATCAGATCTGCCATCTCCATCATCGTCGCCGTCGGCATTGTCCCCTATGCCGTCCCCGTCGCCATCCTTCCACTCCGCTTGATTGTTCGGGAAGGCATCCTCAGTATCGTTGAAACCATCATTGTCGTCATCTAGGTCTATACTGTCAGGGATATTATCTCCATCAGAGTCAGCAGAAATATTCGGATCCAACCAGTCGAAATCTTGGGTATTGGGGACCCCATCGTTATCTGCATCGCTATCAAATTGATCTGGGATCTTATCCCCGTCGAAATCATCCATACAATTATCGAAGTTTGTCGAACCCAGGTTCAGAGTAGATTGTCCATCGGGACAAGCAGCCTGGGTCACTGCTTCGAACTCTGAAACATAGAACCCTAGAGAGGCTAGAGTGCAAGTAGCCTGCCCCTTCAGACTAGAGAAAGTACCTCGAGTACAACCGCTCTGGTCCAGTTCTCCCGAATGTGGAACGTGGAAACCTCTGTCAGCTAGAATGCATGAGGTCTGCGAAGAATTAGGCTGGTAAGTTCCGGGAGAACATGGGAGCTGTTCCTTCGATCCATGCCCCAGATCTATCACGGTAGGTGAGTGCCTGTTAGTAGTAGTACCATCTCCTACTTGGCCTTTCGAGTTGATTCCCCAGCACTGCAGACTGGCGTCAGTTAGAATAGCACATGAATGCCTATGTCCCACAGAAATTGAAAGAACTTCGTGATCTAGAACTAAGGTTTTTGGAAGGTGCCAGCCTCCAGATATTGGCGTACCATCACCTATCTGCCCATATGCGTTGTCCCCCCAGCAAGACATCTCTCCAGAGTCGAATAGTGCGCATGAATGGAAGAGGCCAACTTGGATGTCTGTTGGGGATTGAGTAGAGTCAAGTGGTACTGGCATCGGAATTCCCGCCCTCGTAGTTCCTCCGTTTCCAAGTTGCCCATACGAGTTGTATCCCCAACAGTACATTGACCCGTCGTTCATGCCAACACAGGAATGGAATGCTCCAGAATCAACAGTCACTGCACTGCTATTGCTCGGAATTTCGATATCTACTGGACTCAACTTATCACTAAATGAACCATCACCCAATTGGCCGTGCCAGTTGTCACCCCAGCATCTCAATGACCTATCTGCCATTATAGCACAGGTATGGTAGGAACCAGAGGAGACTTCATGCACTCCCGCATCACCCAATGGTACACTTATCGGGGTGTGCCTCTCTGAACGACTTCCATCACCAAGCTGCCCGTTGCTATTATCGCCCCAGCACATGAGGCTCGTATCCTCCATAGCCGCACATGTGTGGGATTCTCCAGCTGATATGCTGAGAGCAACTCCTCCACCAAGATCAGCACTAACTGCAGTCAGCCTTTCCAAAGTAGTCCCATCTCCTAGCTGGCCGAACTCATTCGACCCCCAACATCGGACAGAACCGTCGTCCATTAGTGCACAGGAGTGGTATGATCCAGAGCTGATTTCGGACACTGTTCTACCCAACGGCATGATTGCCTTTTCGGGTTGATGATGATCTGTTCTGGTCCCGTCCCCTAGCTGCCCGTTGCTATTCTCCCCCCAACAGCTAACGGATCCATCGTCAAGAATCGCACAACTGTGAAGTGCGCCCGAGGAAACCTGCGTGAGCACTGGGACACTGTGCCCAGCCTCAGCCCAGTCGCAGGCATCTGCCGAGGTTCTACCGTACTCGTCATTATATTTTCCTGCAGGACATGGCGTACCTTCTGATGCCCCAGGATCCGAAACGAAGTATCCTGGTCTGGCATCTTCGCAGGAGGTCTGGGCAGTGAGCTCTTGGAATTCCCCAGGAGAACAGGGGGACTGATCGGTAGCCCCGTAGGTGTCGGTGTAATGGCCGGGGGTTGTTGGTGTCATTACGGTACTTCCAAGTGTGCTGACGTAGTAACCAGGGGTAGCTTGCCTGCAAGTGAAACGCCCATATTCTCCCGTACCACAACTAGCAGCAACCGTGGGATTCGCGTCATCACTGTCCAAACCTACAGGGAAGCCATCCCCATCCATATCCGAGGCTACATTCACTTCGAAGATATTCAAATCTCCGTTATCGTTCCAGTCTCTTTCAGAGGATTCAACATATGACCACCTTGGAATTTCGAATTCTTCCGGTGAACTACCAATTGAAAGAACTCCATCGGAGCCAGAACCACCCCAGCACCTCGCTAGGTCATTTGTCGCTACCACGCATGTATAAGACCCCCCGGAAGCTAGAGAAAGAGCACCGAGATTCAGCCCCAGATCTATTGCAGTAATCGAGGTCACTTGGCTAGATGTACTCCCGTCCCCAACTTGACCCTCCGAACTCCCCCCCCAACAGTGAAGCATCCTAGTGGTGTCAACTGCGCATGTTTGTTTTGCCCCAATTTCTAGTGTCGTAATCCCAGTAAGAATCGCTGAGACAGAATTGGCATCATTTTGCTGATTTGTCCCACCATCACCCAATTGACCGAATGAGTTGTCACCCCAGCATTTCAAGCTCTTACTGGTGCTCGAGTAGATTACGCATGTGTGGGCACCTCCAGCCGAAACTGCCACCGCATCTCCGCCGACAGTAATGCTGACTGGCGAGCTCTTGTCTGATGGCGCAGAGCCATCCCCAAGCTGTCCATTTTCGTTATTGCCCCAGCAATGTAGTGAGGAGTCGCTTAGAACTGCGCATGTGTGACCTGCACCAGCTGACATGCCCAATACAGTTTCCGGGAGAGTTATCGATACCGGATTCGCGCTATCATCGAAACTGTTGTCGCCAAGTTGCCCACCGTCATTGGCCCCCCAGCATTCCATACTCGCGTCGTTGAGTATGGCGCAAGAATGCGCACCTCCCGATGAGATTTGAACAGGAACTCCAGAAAGACCGTCAACATACACGGGCACATTAGAGTCATCTTCACTTCCATCTCCTAGCTGGCCGAACTCATTCGACCCCCAGCACACCAGCTCGCCATTATCCAACACGGCACAGGTGTGATCATGTCCTGCACTAACTGAAACTGCGGTTCTACCGGTCGGTAGAGATACCTCGGTCATCGTGAGCCTGTCTATTGTCGTCCCGTCCCCTAGCTGCCCATTGCTATTATCGCCCCAGCACTGAAGGGAGCTATCATCAAGAATTGCGCAGATGTGGTTTCCTCCAACACTCATCGTGGTCTCAGTGAAAATAGAACCTGCTTGGAAGCCTGGGCTGACTAATCCATCGGAAACTGGATGCCTCATGTCAGTGATGACTCCTTCATTGGATGCTAGGTAGTACTTTTGAGCGGAGTCGATTACCTGAACCCCGGTTACGATAACCTCCCAATCTCCAGCTTCAGGAGTCCCATCTACAGTTATTCCAACTAAATTGTTTACAGCATCGTTAGAGTAGGTCTCTATCACCCCGCTAGGGCTCTTCAACATGATGTCCAGATCATTACGAAGTTGGGATGTAGTAAGGGGGGAGTTGGGGGGGTCATTCCATGCTAGGACTATTCTGAATTGCTCAATCCCAGAGTCTGGGATAGTGAGCTTGAATGAATGACTTTCATCAGTAGCAATTTCAATACCTTCCGTGAACCCGCTTCCAATCACCGACTGGAGGTCAACCCTACCCCATCCTTCGTGGTTATTTGGCGCCTTCTCCACGGCTCCGTTCTCACCATCCCCACCTGAGTTGTACTGCCCCAATAGGTCATGTGCTCCCGCGGCCATTATCGCCTTTATCAGCGCAGAGTCAGGGCAGTCACTGCTTGGGGGATTTTGCAGGAGATGACAGTCATAAGCCCCAATATTGTTCAGATACTCTAGAACCAAGGCAATTGATCCTGCTGTAATCGGGGTTGCCATGGACGTACCATATTTGTGGGTGTACATCCCTCCTGACAAATCATAACCAACCCGCTCGTCCGCCTCGCTAGATCTAGTGGATATTATCCAGGTACCTGGAGCGACTAAGTCTGGTTTTATTCGACCATCGGCAGTAGGGCCCCGATTCGAGAATGCAGCTATACCCTCGGGATCATCCGCTCCGGTATCTGTAAAAATCGGACTCTGACTCCACTTCTCATCAGTATGGGGGTGGGGGCACTCACCAGAAGCAGCAGGGTAACCCCCAAACGTGCAGAAATTCCTGTAAGGTATGGAATATAGGTCCAGAGCATATCGGAAGTTCTCGGAAGCTCCAATGGAGAGTATATTCTTTGCAGTAGCTTGCCTATTGTGTGCTCCAAGATTTATTTCCCCATCCTTGCCACTGCTACAAGTTAGCTGATCGAACGAGTTGTAGGAGCAGTCCATAGCATCATTGCCCATGGCAAATAGTATTGTAAGATCCTCGAAGTCGTTGGCTTCTGTATCGAGTTCCAGACTAGCTGAACTGTAGTAATTCCAGCATTGCGAGCCGCTACAACCGCTTGTAGAGTCGGGACCAGTGCCCCAAGAGTTTGTGTGTATCCTCGCTCCTGCATTGTGCGCCTCAGTTAGAAAGGTCTCGTAAGAGGGGGGACAAAGCCTGGAACCGCCGCAAGTCCCTCCTTCTGCATATACTCCTTGCATGAACAGGTGAGCATCCGGAGCCACCCCACTGTGATCGCTGCCATCGACTCCGTCAGTATCAGAGTTTGCTCCATTGCCAAGGACCGAACCAGCCACGTGCGTACCGTGCCCATTGGGATCATTTGGCCCGTCAGTGCAGGTAGTGCAAGTGTAGGAAGACATCCCAATGATTCTACCCGCGAAGTCTGAGTGTATTTCGCTGTTTACCGAGCTGCAGTGCGCCAGGCTGTTACACTCAACTCCAGTGTCAAGTCCAGAGTCCATTACCCCAACTATAATTCCTTCACCTGTCAGTGATCCACCATTAGAGACCATGTTTGATACATCTCCTACCCAATCAGCATCAATCAAATCGGCCGCCGCCTCATTGTCTAGTTGGGATGGATAACTAGGCTCTATCCACTCAACGAAGCTTTCGGAAATCAGTAATTTAACTTCCTTGTCGTTGACTAGAACATCTGCTACCCTTTCAGAACGATAGTCTAGAACCTCCACTCCAGTCTCAATAAGATCTCTGAGAAGGTTATTTCCAGAAAGAACCAAAGTCATAACAAACTTTTCTCCAAGCATGATTGCCCCGTTTGGAGTCCCATTAAGGGCACCTACGACGTCTGGAGCAATTTTGTCGGATGGATCGAGCCTAAATGCTCCGACAACCCCTACGTCATGCAATTGATATGGAGTTAGCTTTGGAACATCACAGTGAAAACCATGCGGTGCAACGAATGTCTGACACTCCATCCCCAGAGCTTCAAGGTCTCCTTTCCAATCCGATGGGATCGGGTAGTCATGTGCCAGAACATGCCAACCAAGAATCGTCGACTCTCCAGTTCTTTTACTCCAGTCTAGAATAGGCAGGTATGTCGCATCTCTGTTAAAGAGGAACGCCTTTCCAAAATTTTGTTTGTCAGTTACCCAACCATGGGATTCGTCTTCTAAATCGGGGAGCGCAAAGGTGGAAAAATCAGTATCGTCCACAACCTTCGAACTCTTCGAGGAAACACTAGAATCAAGCTCCCGGGAGCTTATTTGTGTCTGTGAAATGGACAGTAATAGTGGCAAAATCATTATGGCGACGAGGAAAATTGAGAGCCCCCTCCCCACCGCGTTGCCACTGGACATAATCCTCCTACTATGTAGGAGGACATTAAAATTGCCTTATGCTTCATCTAATTTATTCGGACAAATATCAGGTTTTTCTATTAAAAAAAATGAGTTTTCCAGTTTGGAAAATATTGAGCTAAATGACAAATTAAACAAATACTTGAACCGACCCTAAGGTGCTATGGCTGATGGCGACATCGATGATTATTCCAGACATGTCTCCCAAGATCTACACGAAGAATCAGAGGATATCGAAGCTAAGGATCAAACTGACATAGAGTTGGATAGAATCAGAAATAGACGAGAAAATCCAGGTAATCGCTTCTTAGTCAACACAATAGTTCCTCAGACTTTCGACGATGCGACCCTTGTATTCGGAGCAGTTTCAGGATTAGTATTCTTTGGACTAATTACCCTAGCCTCATCGGGTTTGATAATAGGCGACTCAATAGTGGTTGACGAGACTCTTTCGGGAACGCCATTGGATACTTCTGATTGTGTAGATAGAAGAGGCGAAGTCTGGATTCAGACATGGGTAAATCATGACCAAGAATTAAAGATAATTTCCCATAATATTCCTGACGATTCTCCCGCAGCTCTTTTCGTAGGATATCAAAATGAATCCGCTTCTGAAAATACTTTTCTTCTTCTATCAGGAGGAATGGGGGATATTTCAGAAATTCTCGATGGAGATAATTTTGTTGAAGGTGAATATCACATTTCAGTAACTTTGGTCATTTCATCTAACAAATCAAACGACTGGCAAAGTCTCACTCAGGATGAGCTTGAGAACATATATATCGGCAAAAATGAGCTTGGCCAAATAGTAACAAAGGATTTGCGCATTGAGATAAAGACCGTCAAGTCATCTTCACTTTTTGGTTCCGGTGAGCCTCACACCAAGATGGAAAAAATTGACGAAGAGATGAGGACCTGTATGACAATTCAGGACTTTGGTGCTTGGGGATGGGTTCTAATGGGTGCGGAATGGGTCGGAGGGAGGGAGACTGCCATGCTCACTGGTGGAAGTGCTGAGGTCCCACCTTGGTATATGGCGATAGTTTCTCTAGGAATGTCGGTATTCTTCCTCTGTGTACAATATCCCCTAATGCATAGGTTATACCACAGAGAGGCCGACGATCTTCTTTCTAGTAAGCAAATGACCAGACTCATAGAACGAACCATTGAAAAATCATGCGAAAACATTCACGTTATTCCTGATTTAGATCAGATGAAAGTCCAGGACCGTGCAATCTCAGTAGATGTTTATCTCCCTTATAGGATTACAAAACGTACAATAGTTCCTCCCATTGAAGTGAAGGGTACGCTAATCAAGCATATCCTGAATGAGTTTCGAATTTTCGGAGAGATGAGGCCACTGCAAATCAAGACTGTCCGTCTTGAATCGGATAGTTCGGAAGAAGAAAACGCGGAATCGTCCATCGAACATAAAATGGATGAATCCTCAATTCAACTTTCTGAAGACTACAGCGAGTTTTTCTCGAATATAGGTCAGTTTGGAATGTTAGAGGAGAGGTTCAGAGAAAGTATGGCTAGATGGTTTAGGAAGCATGATGTGGCAGATTATGGATCGGCAATTATGGCGGATGAAGATACAGTTTTCGTAAGGGTGATTTCCAGGCCAGTAATGAGATTTGCTTACTTTTTATTTAAGCCAACTTATGAGCATCTTCAGGGCGAATTGAGGGACCATTTGAGCGCAGAACTAAAAGATCTTCTTGACGATAGAATTCTTGTCGTCAGTGCGAGAAATGAAAAATCTACATTGGGCGATCGGGCGGTTGCCGGAAGAGTGGAACAAGGGGGTTCGGAAAGTCAGTGGCAACTTCCTACAATAAAGAAACAGGAACAAAGGGAAGATCTCTCAGGTGAGGCAATGGTGGCAAGAAGGGGTGGGATACCGGGGGCCCTCTTGCAGAACCCATTCATGGGTGACATTCTTTCCTCAGTAGAATACGTTGCACACAAGAATCGGTCAAGAATAGATAGGTATGGTTTTTGGGGGTTGATTGTTTTCGTTTGGATACCATTCATGGCTAGCGGGGTACTAGTTGGAGCTATGCTGGGTTTGGTTGCCAGGATGAGATTCGAGAGGGTCTTAGCAGCCTGTTTCATAGGGGGGACTGCCGCTTCAATTACATGGGCTTATACTGCAAGAGGCATTATTGAAGTGATGGAGAGATACCATGCTGAAGCATTAATTCCATTTATTATCCTACTAGCAATAATTTTCACGTGGCTGAAAATTAGAGATAATAAGAGACATAGAAGGGAGGAGCTATTTAGAGACTCTATGGCATTCTTTGCCGGAGCCAGTGAGACTTGACCAAATCATCGGATCCCAACAAATACAGAAACAGAATGATTAGGTTAAATCTATATGCTTGGAGTAAAAGGTGGAGTCATGTTTTTCTTACTCACAAAACGCTTGATTAGAAGCTTATTGAAGACAAAAATCAGACTTGCAGCAGTTATTGCAATGGTGGCAGTGGCGGTATTTGCCGGAATATCATTTGCAGCATACGCGCATACGGTTTCCGGAATGTATGATGGAATTTACGAAGATGATGAACAGGGGGTAAATCTACCTGATATTTGGTTAGAAAATCCTAGTGGTACGTGGGACCAAGAAAGATCAGAATCAATTTGTGAGACTATTTCGAAAAGTTGGCCGGTTTCACCACTTGTACTGAACGAGTGCGAGCCCCGCCTTAGACTGGATGGAACGATGTTCCATTCAGAAACGGATCATGAAGTCGATTCTGAGAAGCTAATTCCTTCAGTTTGGCATGGAATCGATGAAGGCATCGTCGACAGGGTTTGGATTCCTAATCACGACTGCTGCTCTGGGAGGCTTGCAAGTAGCGATACAGAGATAGTATTAGACAAACGTGTATCAGATGGTTTGGATATATCATTAGGAGAAACAGTTTCTATTGCTGCAGGTTCGGGAAGGATGGACTTCACCGTGGTAGGGATTGGATACCATTCTAATCATCTTTATTTTTCCCAAGAGGGCTCATTGTTCCCTGCAGAATCAGGAACATTTGCCACCGGATACCT
The DNA here is from genome assembly GCA_002720055.1 of Methanobacteriota archaeon. The sequence continues at coordinate 26,073 of PBGH01000014.1, forward strand.
CTCATCCGGTGGTCTGGAGAAGCTAGCCAACCTGTCCGCTGGCTCCTCTAATCTAATTCTGATTGATGTCTTTGGGACTCCAGACTTCAACATTCCATCAACAGATAAAAACGAAGGATTGGAGCTAGACTTTCTGATTTCTTCGATCGATGAGAATATTTCTCAGATGGGTGACTCACCATCCCTAGTTTATGATAGATCACAGGTTTTCTCAGTCGAAATTCTGCGTGCCGATGCAGAAGGTGCAATGATATTCTATATTCCAGTTACTGGAATGATTGCTGCTATCGCTGGAATCACAATTTTCCTCAGTCTTCAGAGGTTAGTCCAGTCTCAGTCAAGAGAGATTGCCATACTCAGGACCCTTGGAATACCGAGATTAGCAATAATGCCAGCATACTTACTAATGCCGCTAGTCATTGGGATAATAGGTACGATCATCGGAGTGATTCTCGCTCTATCTATCGGTATCCCGGGAATGCTTGGAATTTACGAGGATATTATTGGAATACCTATTTTAGAAACTACTTCAATTGCACCTCTTGTTATGCAAATAACAGTATTGACGAATATTTTGGTTCTCGCTTCAGGTATATTTCCAGCAATTCAAGTTTCAAAGCTTCATCCTCTAGAAATTATGAGGGGTCAGCACGAAGTCAGAGTCTCTTCAAGGAAGGTTCAGGAGTTAACTTCCAGAATGCCTGCGACAATCGGTCTAACCATTCGTTCTGGGATAAGGAGGCCTGCCAGACTATTTTTCACATTTTTCGCTGTAGGACTTTCAATGCTACTATTCGGTAGTACTCTACTAATGATGTCAACAATGGAAGAAATTACAGTGGGGTCGGTAGAAGATAATCAGAACTGGGACCTAGAAGCAAACGTACTTTTCGGAGGTGAACAAGAAGTCATAGAATGGTCTAATCAGAAGGGAGGGGAACATGAGATGTTACTGATGTTTCCAGCCAATCCGGAAAACGACTCAAGAGTAATCATTGCTTATGGTTTGGAATACATCTCGACAGATGGAAATTCTATGATTACAATTGATTTAGCAAGAGGTAGTCTACCCCAAAGGGATCAACAAACTATCGAGATTTTAGTTGATGAAGGCATCAATCACTTCCTGGGTTGGGACATTGGCGATTTCCAAACCATACTATTCGGTTCGGAATCGAAGACTGTCGAAATTGTAGGAATAACAAAAGGAGAAATTAGCAGAACCGTATACCTCCATAGATCCGATCTAGCTGATGTGATAGGAATTCAAGCAACTTCCGTATTGATTGATCTACCGGATGGGGCAGAGTTGGACAGTGAACTCGGCGAGGTTTCCCTTGGAGTAGTGGCAAAGGAAGATGTCATTTCATCTTATGAGAGCATATTGGAACAACAGCAAGGCTTCTTGGGGGCAATCTTATTTCTAGGCATTCTTATTGCAATTGTTGTGCTCTTCAACACCCTTCTAATGAATCTATCAGAAAGAGATACAGAGATTGCAACATTAAGAGTCCTTGGTGCACCTATGAGCCGACTAGGGACGATGATTTTCATGGAACACCTAGTAATTGGCCTAATTGGAGGTATTTTGGCCTTCTTCTTTACGTTAGTTGGAACTCAGGCAATGATTTCTTCATTCATTCAATGGTCATTCTACATGTCAGTAATTGTTGACCCATTAGTGGCAATGATGCTTATTGGGGTAGTCGTCCTGATTTCCGTGGCATTGACTCCTTATGGAATGAGGCGCATACGGAAGATGGATTTAGTCGAGAAGGTCAAAGACCTGTCACAGTAGCGCATGGTCAGTGCGAGTCGTATCATGGAACCTAAATGGGATCAGGGCCGCCCATAGAAAGGGGCTAGCAGATTTCATTGAAAGAATAGATGCAGATGTGATGCTCTTCCAAGAAGTCAGAGCTCTTCCCGAGCAGATGCCAAAGGAATGGACTGAGCCCGAGGGTTATGAGGTGATTTGGCATCCCGCCCAAAAGAAAGGTTACTCTGGAGTCATGTCCTGTTCAAGAGTAGGTATGGTCGAGCTTGGAAGGGGGATTGATACGAAATTAGACGAGACAAGAGATCCCGAAGGAAGGGTATTAGTAACAAAACACCAGAATCTAAGTTGTGTAAATATGTATCTTCCAAACGGTTCTTCCAGAGAAGAAAGACAGCACTACAAGGATCAGTGGCTTGAAGATATGCTTGTTTGGAGCTATCAGTTTCTAGATTCCACCAAACCCGCACTTCTTTGTGGAGATTTGAATATAGCTCACACTGAGGATGACATATGGGACCCAGTAGGCAACAAGCGCACCTCAGGTTTCTTACAGCATGAGAGAGAGTGGTTCGATAGAATGCTAGAAGCGGGTTGGAGCGACCTTCTCAGAATTCACGTAGGACCTATGAAGGGGCCATATTCTTGGTGGTCAAACTTTCGTAGAGCTAGGGAGAGGGATAGAGGTTGGAGGATTGATTACATTCTGGCAAATAAAGTGGCCAGGCCAATGATGCAATCAGCTCAGATAATGAGAGAAGGAGGCCTAGTTGTTTCTGATCACGCTCCAGTGATAGTAGATATTAATCTTTAATCAATTCGTAAAAAAGAAGAGAAGCCTCTACAAGGGACCATTCAAGAGAGTATGCAATCACGGGATTTCATGGGAGATCAACTTTCTAGTCGCTTGGAAACTATTCTTCCTGGGGGTAAAGGGGTTTGGATACCCATGGACCATGGAGCATCCCGATTCCCCGAATCCGGTCTTGAAGATACCGATTCAGCCGTAGATGCCGCAATTGAGGGTGGGGCGGATGCTATAATAATGCATAAGGGACCAGTAAGTTACCACGTAATTCGCACTGGATGGAATCGTTTTGTCTGCCACACCTCTGTTTCTACAGTTCATGGAGGGACTCGCTCTCAGGATAAGATTCTCGTAGCAGGGGCATCGGAGGGTATTTCCAGAGGGGCAGTAGCAGTCTCAGCACAGGTCAACCTAGGCGATTCAGCAGAACCAGAAATGATCAAAAGGATTGGTAGAATTACCACAGAAGCTCAAAAAATGGGAGTTCCTGTATTGGGAATGTTCTACCCAAGAGGAGAAAATCTTTGTTTGGATGTTTCCGACCAAACAGGCGGGATTGCCCATGCCGCGAGACTAGCTTGGGAGTTAGGTTGTAACGTGGTAAAGGTGCCTTGGACCGGATCAGAGGAATCATTCAGAATTGTAACATCATCGGTACCAATACCAGTTCTTCTATCCGGGGGGCCGAAAGAACTAACAAATTCAGGGTTACTGAAGCTTGTCGAGAAATCAGTTAATTCTGGAGGATCAGGCGTCTGTATGGGGCGACATATTTTCGCCTCAGAAGATCCAGCCTCTCTAATTAGATCTCTAAGAGCTATAGTCCATGATGGAGCGAATTCCGAAGAGGCATCAAGACACTTGAGGTGAGAAATTGCAGATCTGGCTAGATTCGCCCACAAATGACTATTCCGGTGATAATATTGTAAGCAGGCAATGGAGAGGAAGCTCTAGTGATGTTTCAGAGATCTTTATTGAGAATTCTTTTGATCAGGAAGATGCAATATCATTAATCGGTTTAGTCCCATGGATTTTAGTAAGATTTTCTGACTGGACAATGGTCCCATTAGAAAATCTGATCGCCAATTCTAGAGGTTCAGGAACAAGAATAGCCGTGGCAATAGAAGACAAAATAGAATTGAATGGAGCAGTATTTTCACTTGGTGGAGGAGTGGATGCCGTCTTGGTTTCCTCAGATCTGGTCGATGAAGCAGCAATTATGGCGGGAGAAAGACTGGAATTTGAAGAGAGTGAAAATGAAACCGCGCTTCCAATTATTGAAGCAGAAGTCACATCCGTCGAATCCGCAGGAATCGGAGAAAGAGTTTGTATAGACCTAACTAGGAGGTTACATATCGGCCAGGGAATACCCGTAGGCTCTCTTTCAAGCAGTCTCTGTCTTGTTCATGGAGAGACCATCTCTTCTGACTTCGTACCCACTAGACCTTTCAGAGTAAACGCTGGAGCTATCCATTCCTATGTTCTACTTCCTGATGGCACGACAAAATACCTCAGTGAATTGATATCAGGTGACGAAGTAGCTGTGGCTTCAGAATCAGGATTACAAGAGTCGGCCACTATTGGGAGATTGAAAATTGAAACTCGACCTCTTATTTTAATCAGGTTTACTGCAGATGATAAACAAGGACAAATTGTGGCCCAGCAAGCGGAGACGGTTAGGTTGGTCGCCCCCTCGAAGGAGCCAATTTCAGTCACGGATTTGTCCAAAGGAGACTCTATATCAATAATTTCAGATTCCAGAATGCGCCATGTAGGCATTGCAGTCGAATCAAAGGTGGTGGAAAAGTGAAAACTATAGGGAGGGGTTCAGCAAGAGGTGGAATTTCTATTCTCCATGCCGCAGGACTTGGAAAGGGATGCTCTGTAGGTTTAGACCTAATTACAGAGGTACAGATAGTTGACTCAGAAATAGTAGTGGAGTATGATAAGCATGGAATTCTTGATTCGGTCGAGAAGTGCTGGAGGGAGGAAAATCTCCCGATTCCATCTAGATTAGGATGGTTAGTTGAGAGCTCGATCCCTATCGGACAGGGCCTAAAATCAAGCTCTGCATTGGCCTGTGCAGCATTAAGAGCATTGAATAATTGTTCATGGGCAGGATTGAATAATTCTAAGATAGCTGATCTTGCCTCTAAATCTCAGAAAATCTCTGGGTGTTCAATTACCGGTAGTCTGGATGACGCATTCGCATCACTAGAGCCAGGTTGGAAATTAGTGGACCCAGAGATGAGCGCCTCCGAATCAATAATTTTAGAAGGTGAGATGAACCCAAATCTTTCGGTAATTATTTTACTTCGTGGAAATAGAAAAGAGAGCATTTCGAAGAGTATTCTTTCTACTCAGATACCTATGTTTGAGAGATCATTGGCTTCCATAATGGCCGGCTCTCCATTAGATTCAATTTCATCAAACGGGTTAGCAGTCGCCGCGGCGACAAATGATCATGAAGCACTTAGGATAAGTAATATGTGCATCGCTTCAGGAGCAATGGCATGCGGAGTATCTGGATCTGGACCAGCAATAGCACTGGTCTGTTATGAAGAAGAATCAGAAACTCTCCTCAGCACAATTTCAAATTTCGGGTTTGAAGCAATTTCTACAAGATTTTCTTCTGTAGACGGAATTAGTGGGGAGGCATTCTGATGGGAATGGATCTTGGTGAAAATATCAAAGTGACTATTTTCGGAGAAAGCCATGGAAAGTGTGTAGGGGCATTGGTCGAAGGAATTCCTCCCGGGACTAAGATTGACAGGAAGGCGTTAATTGAGGATTTGGATAGGAGAAAACCTGGGAGAAGGGGACTTTCTTCAAGAGCCGAGATTGATGACTGTGAAATCCTATCCGGGGTATATGATGGGAAGGCAACAGGCTGGCCAATTCTGATGGTTGCCATGAACTCTGATGCTCGTTCAAAAGACTATGACTTCCTTCCCGACCACCCCAGACCGGGTCATGCAGATATGGGTGAAGCAATCTGGTCAAAGGGATTCTACGACCCCCGTGGAGGGGGATCTCATTCTGCTAGACTAACGCTGGGCATAGTCGCCGCAGGAAGTCAAGTAAGATCCATTTTGGATGAAGTCGGATGGACTTGCGATGCTCATCTCCACAAAGTGGGAGAAATTAGTACAAGACCCCTTTTTCAATTAAGAAAAATGAAACTACAACCAGAAGATCCAACAATGAAGAGACTTAATTGTAGAGATCCAGATGTAGCACCAATGATGGATGATTTTATCAAAAAGATTAGAAAAGATAGGGACTCAATCGGATCAGTTGTTGAGTTGATTATCGAGGGTCTTCCCATAGGCTTGGGAGATCCCTGGTTTGATGGAATAGAACCCTCTCTTGCTAGAGGATTAATGGCGATTCCCGGTGCTAGGGCAATAGAGTTTGCAAGTGGAATAAAATCTTCCTCAATGAGGGGGTCTGAGAATAATGATATGTGGGTCTCAGGGCCAGATTCTCCAATTCTTGAGAAATCTGAAGATGGAAAGGCAGACGGTGCACTAGGAGGTAGATCAACAGGAGCGCCGCTGAGAGTTTTGATCCATTTCAAACCACCTAGCAGCCTTCCTAGAGAACAATTCACCCTTCATCTCCCAAGTAACGAGACTAGGTCGCTCAAGGTCGGAGGTAGACATGACCCAGTTATCGGGCCACGCGCAGTTCCTGTAGTTCAAGCAGTGGCAATGTTGGTGATTTGCGATCTTGGAATTTCCGGAGGATTTCTAAATCCTAAGAGCGATTCTCTAGATACTGCTGAAACCTTAGTGGAAGATTGATTGCGAACATAGATGCAATGATCAAGAAGACTAGAATTGTTCCAAGAGCAACCCCGTAAACACTAGTCAGCTCTACACTTTCTTCAAGCCTATTGGCCGCAACAGGATCTAGAACTCCTATGAATAGCGGAACAATGAAGTTGATGAAAAGCGTAAGAGTAGCCACAATAGCAGCCACTGCCGGAGTATAGCCCAATGCTCTTCTATATCTATCCGAGATACTTTTGACATTCATTACGTAAACCTCTCCTCTTCTGATTGATGTATCGAGCATAGAGAACCGTATCACTCCACTGGATATTTCCATGTAGACAACCAGGAAAACAGCATAAAATATGAGAAGGAATTTCTGTATGACTTCATTTTCTAGGAATCCGAGGCCCCCCAAGCCAAACTCTACTTTACTGCCTGCAAATCTTATAGTCACCAGAATAAGAGCGACGTATGATACTAGGATGAAACGTTGATCCCTTTGCCAAGTGCCCCATAAACCACAAACTAGGCCCGAAATAATTAGCAACCAGTGTAAGCCCAATCCCAGAATTCCGAGGCCTATTTCATTTGTTGCCGTAAACCACACCGTTCCTGAAACAGGAGTCAGCACAAAGGTAAGAAATCCTAGGACCAAAAGAGAACCAATCGCTCCCATTTGCAAGGTAATAACCATCTTGTTGGGAGGTACAAATTCTCTATTCACCAATATCGGGCCGCCAAAAATAGCGTCTATCCAATTGGGTATAGCAACCTCTGGTACGGCATCATCCGGTATCCCCGTGTCTCTTTTCATCTCTCCTGCAGCCTTCTTCCTACTCGGAGCGGAGGAACGCACGACCTTTCCTTCGTAGAGGTGAGAAGTGTCTACCGGGCCCTTCCCTTGTTCCGCCATCATTACACCCCTAGAATCCCCTAGCCCCGGCTAGCGCAGTAAAGAGAAGCATATCTGGCTCCCAATCCATAACATGAGCGCCCAATCCTCTAAGTTCAGTCATTAAGATATCTCTTTCCGTCTTGAGAACCTCATATCCAGTACGATCAATCCTTCTCGCATCGAACTCAAACTCAAGGCTACTCGGAGAAAGCACCGTAACCTCGAAACTCCTAGCTCTAAGATCCCTAACCGCATCAACTATTGTGGGGTCATCCTCAAGTGGAGATAAAATGATTATCGGACTTCCTCTATGGATATGAGGCATAATTCGATTAGTTACAATCTTTAGAGGCGTATTCCCCTTGGCCATTGCTCCTGCGAGCTTTGTTAGGACTATGTATAACTGCTTCTTTCCAGTATCTCTGTCAACAGAGACTATCTCATCCCCATAAACAACAAGACCTACTGAATCCCTTCTTGAGAGAAAGTACTGAGTTAGACTCGCTGCAGCTCTTGTACTGTAAACCAGAGAGTTTCTACTTACTGGTCCGGTTTCACTTACTGATCTGCTATCCACTATGATGATCACATCACTTACTGCATCCCTCTCGAACTCATTGACCATCATCTTTCCATCTTGTCTTGCCGTAGCCTTCCAATTAATTTTCCTCATTGGATCACCTGGAAGATATTCCCTTAGATTGTAGAAATTCGAACCTTCTCCAGGATTTCGAATATTTACTGCTCCTGTGAAAATTTTCGGTACCCTACTCTTAATCATTGCATCCTTGATATCTTCCATCTTTGGAAAAACCAAGAAGTCATCATAAAGCTGAATCTCTTTTTCATTATGGAATAAACCCAACTCGTCCTGAACTCTGATACAGACGGGGCCAATAGTGTAGAACCCTCTTAGAGGTGTCTCGATTGTGTAAGAAATCTCAGTCTCTCTCTGAGGACCTATTTCCATGAGAACATAGTTCGCTCCCTTCTTTATCCTCATCACCTCAGGAACCCTATCTCTAAGTTCGAGTACCTTAGCTATATTCGATCGATTTTGTATCCTTAATGTTACATCAATTTCTCCATCTTCAAAAACTCTCGAGGATGAGGTCTTCCTCATAGCTACGATACTCTGGAGCTGCACCCCCTCATCCATCTTAGAGTCCTCAATTCTTCTCCCAGAGGATGCAACATCACCGTGAGCCGTCCTTAGTGCAGCCCAAGTGAGAAAAGATAGAAGGACTACAGCAACGGTTACCAACTGTTGGTTTCTCAATACTAGGCCTAGTAGGTACATAGCCACCGAAAGTGACGCGAACATCGCTGACTTTCGGCTCCAGGCCACCTTCACACCCCAGCCAATCAGACAGTGGGAACGTTTGCAGCGTTCTTCCCGTGAAGGATGTCTCTGATGATTTCTCCGCTCTCGAGCCCCTTAATTTGGTGTTCAGGCTTCAGAATGATTCTATGTGCGACTGCTAGCTCTGCTATGGACTTCACATCATCAGGAGTTACGAAATCCCTCCCTCTCATAGCCGCTACAGCTCTGCTAGTCTTGAGTAATGCTTGGGAACCTCTAGGCGAGGAACCTACCAGAACTCTCGGGTCCTCCCTCGTTCTAGCAACTATATCTACCATGTATTCCCTAACTGACCTGTCGACGTAAACTTCTTCACAGGATTGCTGCATCTTTACGACAATACTCGGATCTGTAATACTGTTAACTTCCACTTCGTCAGTCTTTCTGTTTATCCTCCTCTGGAGAATTTCATTCTCATCAGCTCTATCAGGATAACCAACCATCATCTTCATCATGAACCTATCCAATTGAGCTTCAGGAAGTGGGTAAGTTCCCTCTTGTTCAACCGGATTCTGTGTTGCCATAGTTAAGAATGGTGAAGGCAGTTTGTGCGTCACCACTCCAATGGTTACTTGCTTTTCCTGCATGGCTTCGAGCAATGCTGCCTGCGTCTTTGGTGGTGCTCTGTTAATTTCGTCAGAAAGAAGAAGATTGCAGAAGATCGGTCCGGGCTTGAAAGTGAATTCTCCTTTCTTGGCATCGTAGATATTGGTTCCAGTGATATCTGCAGGAAGAAGATCAGGGGTGAATTGGACTCTCTTGAAGTCACATCCAAGAGCGTCGGCGAAGGTATTAGTCATCAGTGTCTTAGCTAGACCTGGAAAATCTTCGAACAGAAGATTTCCGTTAGATAGTATATCGACCATTACATTGTCAATTACATGCGATTTTCCGATGATTACTTTTTGAACCTCAGTGCTGATTGCTTGTCCCATCGCTCCTGTTGCTGCTAAGACCTCATCTATCTTGTTTGAACCACGAGCCTCCTCAGCCTTCTTGGCTAGAACCGAATCGTGACCACCCGTATTTGGTGGTGCTGGCATCCCTTTCGCTGCTTCTGTTTCACTCATTTTTTTTTCTCCTTTTCTTAGTTATTCTTTCCCCAACGCCTTATTGTTTGCATCAACTTGCGTAACTCTTGAGGTGTGTACGTCCGGCTTTGGCTATAAGCCAATTCCACAAGTCGAGGATCTCCAATCATCGCCTGAACTTCTGGAGGCGGAGTTTGAGCCATCTGATCCCTTGTTAAATCGTGATGTACCCTAACTTTGGTTAGGAGGGCCTTTCTCACTCTATCTCTGTAAGATGCGGGATCCAGCTTCTCAGGTCTCTGGGTAAATTTAGTCAAATCAAAAACGTGCCTCCAGTTTTCTTTCTCAGGAACCACCATCATAGCGACAAGTAGTAAAAGTGCCACATTTAGAACAACCAGCCATTTCAAAAATTGATTAGAAGTTAGTAGAACTACGGTTCCCATGGTTTCTACGAAAGGAGCAGAAACAACTCCTGTGACGTGTCTACTTTCGTCAAAGACAACCTGGAAATTTCCTGGATCGGATCGTATTGGGGCGCTCAAATTGACATTATCAAATTCCATCATATCGTATACTAGGAGCTTGAAGAATCTTTCATTCCCCCCCCAATCGTTGTTATTCAGAATCTCCTGGGTCCAACAATTATTGCGAGTATATTCGCCAATAGCCGAGCAATCCTCACTGAGGCCTTGCTCTTGTGCATCGTCTAATTCCCATAGTAGGTTGGAAAAAGCCTCTTCGTCTGAAACGAATACTATACTTCCAGTGACTTCCAGTTCGCCAACATTAGCCGCGAAAGCATTTCTACCTTCATTAGCTACTTTATCAAGAACCTTGATTCCAGGGTAGTCAAACCTCATCATTAGTTTCAAATCTCCAGGTGCAGGATTTTCTGGATTGGTCGGATCCCCATCCTCCATAATGTCAATGAATGCCGAAGAAGAAGCCATCCCAAGAGTCATTATTTCTCTATGTCCAGGATCGGACAGATCTTCAGGAAGAGGCTCGAACATCATTCCAGTAGGCTCTTTGTACATTACAGGAAGTCTGCAATCTTTTAGACCATCAGGGTTTTCAATCTGGAACGCTGAACACCCTTGCATCAGTGCTCCAGGTGACATGTCTGCTACGTCTTGATTGATCGGCGAAGCAGTCCAGACATTCTTCCAATCAATGAACTGTTGGGACTGCTGAGTATATACCCAATGCTGTTTTTCATCTAATAGTGGCTTACTGAAATCCCTCACTCCAAAAAGATTTGCAAGCCTATCAGCATTTGTATTATCTGCAGCTACGATAACCTTCCCACCCTTCTCCGTGACAAAACGATAAATTTCATCGGCTTCCGTTTCATCTATCGGTTTTTCTGGACCTATTACGGCTAGGAGAGTTCTGTGAGGATCCTTCCAGTCGTTTACCAACATCGGAGTAGACATTGTATTAGCGACGTAATAGCCTTGATCCCTATTCTCTACATACTCATCCTCGAATGTTTCCCTCATATCCGATATTTGTCCCAATTCTCCCGTTTCATAAGCCGAAAGAGCAGTGGGTTTTCCCACAACGAAGTACATTGGAAGGATAAGAAGAAGGATTCCAGTAGTAACTACAGAATACAGCACGTTTCTATTAAAGCGCTCTTGGTCATCTATTTCTCGAGCCATATCACCCTCTCCCTATTTCGGCATGGCCCTAGGTACCGACCAACATATGCTCGACAAACAAATCACGGTTATATGTTGCTGAACATAGTTCATTTTTTCTGGATTAACCCGATATTTAATTCATTTTTTCTTTTTCGTGTATTTTGGAAATAATTTTGCTGCAATCAATAATGTTAGGGAAGTATGAAATAAACTAGGGTAAGGTAAATTTGATCTTACAGAATCATCATCCATCTCAACTATATTTTCATCGTTATTTGAATCAGAACCGCTCTTTGGCGGAGGCTCAACTGATATCCTAACTTCATCCTCAGAAAACACATTTCCCCCTACGTTCATCGATCTCTTGGAAGTAACTGTGATGGAAATATCACAATGTCTTCGAGGATGACTTTCGGATGCTGAAACTGTTAGTTCAGCATCCATCGACTTTCCAGGATCAATGTTTCCTATCAAGAGGGAGTCAAGACCATTATCAGATGTCATCAGTGGGCAGTCATCTTCAATTTCTACGTCCCCAACTCCGTCAGGCGCATTTCCATTATTCTGTACTGTTACTATCAGGATGGTATCCGTTCCAGCATTCATTGGTCCGAAAGGTTCTGAGATGGCAATCGATAGAGAAAATATTGCCGGAATTTCCAAATCTCCCTCTCTCTGTTGAGAGGAAGAAAGAGGATCCGGAATTCCTTGTCTAGCAGTAACTGTTGCAGCGATCGAAAATTTTTCGGTTTTTTCAGCTTCGTATGCAAAAACATCTATTTCGCTAATTTCCAGATTAAATGACTTATTTTCACCCGAAGGAATAGTTTCTGCTTCTGGGGCATCATGCTTGCCTCCAAATGGAATTTCATAGCTAAACTCCACAGATATTTCTACCAAACCCGAGTTTTCTACGAAGAATCCTACACTCACTGATCCTCCGTCAGATAATATGAATGGATTCGCCGAATCTTCTTCCGGATAATCAATTTCTAATTTCCAAGAATCCCCGATATCCTGAGATAAAACCGACTGAGGAATCATGCTCCAAAGCAGCAAAAAGCCACTCAAAACCACTGCCCTTGTGTATTTAGCCACTAACTCACCAATATGCCCCTGCAAGCCCTCTTCGTTAAGACCTTCACCATTTTTCTTCTGTATGAGGGCGAGAACCAAGTATTTTGTACAGGCTTCACCGCTTTTCTAATCGACTCAGAGAGTACTTCCACAGAACCAATCCCTTCCCAATTATTCAATGCATCCTCAGATTCTTTCAGATGAAGCATGGGAATCGACTCAAGTCCGGTTGTAGCTACTCTGAGAGAGGATGGATTACCGATACTTCCTCCTTTCTTCCAGAGGACCGCTACCCCCGCCTCTGGAAAATCCCAAGATTCCCTCTGCCTGAGCTTCTGGTAGTCTCCCTCCCAATCTCTAGAATCATCTGGAATTGTTAGGTGTGTTACCAACTCACCCTCATCGAGGACGTTCCTAGTCATTCCATCCAATTGGAAGAAATCTTTCAGTGGCATCGATCGAGTTCCTTTGTGTGATGCAAGGTGAATTGTCGCGCCGAGACACATCAATACTGGCGCGAGGTCAGCTTGATATGTAGCAACACACAAAGTATTTTGATTTGGAATTACTCGACAATCAGCATCAGTTCCACAATCACATTTATGACACCAATCTATTGACTCTCTCCATGTTTCCGATTGATTAATCCAATAGCATCTCGTATCTAGGCAGATATTTCCTCCAACAGTGCCAGACCTCCTAACCATGATGCTAGCAACAGAATCAGCAGCTTTGGAAAGAACCGGATGGGTCGAATCCTCTTTGGCAAGGTCATGGACGCTGACCATCGCCCCGATGTGATTTTCACTCAACTTCTTCAACTCACCAACCGAGGAGAGAGAAATTACATTTTCTTCTACATTTATGTGCCATTTGTAATTTGGAAGCAAATCAGTACCTCCTGCAATCCAGTCGAAACCTTCGTTTGAATCTACCAATCTTCTAGAAATTTCTAGAGCCTCATCTAAGCTACTCGGAGTGAATACTCTGAATGGCGGCATCCTCATTTATCATCACCTGAATGTCTTCTTTCAGTATGTTTCCAAGCGCTTCCGGCAAGTCTAGGGTCGTCTAGATAGTCCTCTCCAGGGAATACTCTAACTTCCCACCTAGGATCATTTTCATCTGGTGGTTTGGTAGGGTCCAGTCCGAAAAGAGCACCATTGTGGTAATCATCCCTGTGATCGGACAGCCTCCTTTCAATATCCCTTTCTGAGTGCCTGATTGCCCGCTCTTCAAGCTCTTTTTGCAGTTGAGAGTATTCCAAAGTAGGACAAGAAAGATTAGTTGAACTCGGGACACCCTCAGATCTACAACGCTTTTCAATCATTTTATACACTTTCTCGGGAGTCATAGGCAACTCGTTAGTCCTGACTCCTATCGCATCATATACTGCATTACAAACTGCAGGAAGTATAGGGAGCAAAGGCCCTTCTCCCGCTTCCTTCGCTCCAAATGGACCTTCTGGATCATTTGATTCAACAATTATTGGAATTACCTCAGGCATTTCGTGGACGCTAGGAATCTTGTAATCCAACAGATCGGGATTCATCAGGTGACCATTTCTACCATATCGCATTTCTTCGGATAGAACTTGGCCCATGCCCATGTGACAAGAACCTATGATCTGACCACTTACTGCCAGGGGATTGATTGCCTTTCCACAATCATGGGCTGCCCATACCCTATCAACAGTAATCTTCCCTGTTTCCACATCCACAGTAACTTCTGATACATATGCGGAAAATGAGTATGCTGGAGCCAATCCTGCAGCTGCCCCTTTATGCGTCTTACCCATTGGCGGAGTTCTGTAAGATCCCGATGAAACTAGTGCCCCCCTATCTTCTTGAGCCTTGTGCAATGCTTCGAGATATGATACCCCAACTGCAGGATCACTCTTTGCGAAGATTCTACGATCGCCAACGACCAAATCATCTTTTTCTGCACTGGTAATTTCTGAGGCAGCCTGAAGAAGCCTCTCTCTGATCTCCATTGATGCAGAAATTGCTGCATTTGCATTCATGAACGTGACTCTGGATGAATAGGAGCCTAGATCAACCGGAGACGTATCAGAATTTCTTGATTTGATTCTAATTAGATCCAGTGGCAAACCAAGAACCTCAGCAACTGATTGGGCCACAACTGTGTCAGAACCCTGGCCGATGTCTGCCGCTCCAGTATGTACTGTCACGCCTCCGTCCATGTCTATTTTCAGATGCACAGTGGCATGAGGAAATTTATTCGGATCCCAGTGAATGGGAAGGCCACTTCCGGATATGAAAAATCCACATCCAACTCCTATTCCTTTACCTAGTGGAAGCTTTCGGAACTTACTGGCCCATCCACTTTGCTCCTTTACTTTCTCGAGACATTCCCTCATCCCTATGCTAGTTACCCTGAAGCCCGTAATTGTAGCTGAATGAGGGGGTAGCAAATTTGCTAGACGCAGAGTTATCGGATCAACGGATAATTTTTCAGCTAGGTCATCCAAACCGACCTCAACTGCACATCTAGAGTTTACAGCACCATGTCCCCTCATTGCTCCACTCGCAGGTTTATTCGTCCAAACCCTGGCACCAGTGTAGTGGAATGCCCCAATCTCGTAAGGAGCAGTGTGAAGGACACCATTGTAGTAAGTTGTCACATGACCAAAAGAAGCAAATGCTCCCCCATCGATCAGTGCATCTGTCTCAATTCCACAAATTCTGCCCTTATTATCAGCATGGAGATTCATTTCTATTCGAGAGGGATGACGTCCTCTGTTTACCCAATAAACTTCTTCTCTGTCGAAAGTAATTCTTACGGGCTTACCACTCTTCCTTGCTAGTATCGCCGCGCACATCTCATGAGGAAATGGATCCGATTTTCCTCCGAAGCCTCCTCCAACGAAGGTCCTATGGACATTAATCTGGTGCATTGGAATTTCTAAGACGTCTGCTAAAGCCCTGTGTACATAGTGCGGAACTTGTTGTGGCGTGTAAAGGGTCAGCCTACCCGAAGGATCCCAGTGCGCTACTACTGCATGCGGTTCAGTAAATGCATGATTGACACCCGAAAAAAACCAGTTTTTTGTATGACTAGCAATCGCGGATTTCGACATTCCCTCGATATCTCCAAACTCCTGAAAAACTCTTTTTTGGACGTTGGACTCTCCGATGTGATATTTTCCTCGGTCATGGATGGGCTCATTACTATCCTCAAGACCATCTCTCATATCGTGTATCGAGTCAAGTATTTCGTACTCAACCTCAATCAGCCTCTCGGCCTCTCTAGCAGTCAGTTCATCAACCGCGGCAACACAAGCAACTAGATCACCTGCATGCCTAACCTTCTCCACTGCCATCGCATGCTCATCCTTCGTAACTGGAAGAACACCAAACTTGTTTTTTGCATCCGCACCGGTTGCGATTGCCACCACCCCAGGAAGTTCAAGAGCTCTTGTGCAGTCAATAGATAGAACTCTGGCATAGTGATGAGGAGACCGTATAATCCTACCAATTAACTCGCCCGGGAGTCTAACATCGTCCCCATAATGGGCTTGACCTGTAACCTTCCAACCACTGTCAATCAAAGCCGTTGGCTTTCCAATAATTTGGCCACTGATTATGCTATCATGCCTGTGGGAGCCCCATGGTTGTTCCAAATCCCCTCCTTGTGATCGGGGAATCATCTTTGGATCAGTATTATTAGAAAATTGATTCTTACCACCCGAACCAGGTCTAGAGAATGGAATTTTTCCAGGCTGTTGGCGGTATCCAACAATCTCCTCTTCTCCAACATTAGTTTCTTTTTCATCCACTCTTTCTTCTGAGATTCTATTCACCTCCATATCCTGGATGCGGATCGCTCTTTGGAGAAGTAGAGTCTTCAATTGATTCTCCTGAGATTATAATATCTGAAGCGGCTCTTACTGACTCGATAATTTGCTGAAAACCTGTGCACCTGCATAGATTGCCCTCAATAGCTTCCTTAATTTCTTCATCATTCGGATTATTGTTTTCCTCAAGAAGAGCGGAGATAACTACTAGGAAACCGGGCGAACAAAATCCACATTGACTTCCCCCGTACTCTGAGAAGGTTTGTTGGATAGGATGTAGATGATGGCCATCTGACAATCCTTCCACCGTAGTAACATCACATTTCTCTACCTCCACTGCAAGAGTCAGACAGGAAAGCTTCGGCACTCCATCAATTAATACTGAGCAGCAACCGCATGTTCCCATATCACATCCACGCTTGGTTCCAAGACTACCTACCTGATCCCTTAAGACATCAAGGAGTATAGCATTACTTTCTATGAAAATCGACTTCTCTTCTCCGTTCACATTAACGTTCCATTCAACCTCTCCAGCATGAGGTAGCATAGGTAGTCGGAACTGCGCCATTGTTGCTACCAATCGAAGCTCGTCCTTTGAGTATTGGGTTCACATCCCTCGCACTATAGTAAATCACTAACTAACATCTTCAGCGATCCAAACTCAGCTCTCTTCAAGTGCTCTCCGAAAGTACTCCGGGCAATTCCCATTTCATCTGCTAGTTGTTGGAGAGTGACTTCTGAATCGATGTCATAATACCCCCTATTTACTGCAAGTACTAGTGCCTCTTTTTGTTTTTCAGTGAGAAACTCTAACCCATTAGAATGACCATCCTTAATCGTGTTGACACTGACAATATCTGGCGGCATTACTCTATTGATTAACTCTAGGAAACTACGTATTGAGTTGGAAAGGCCGAAGATTCGGATTTCTAAACCATTTTCAGAATTTATTCCGTATGGGGGGTATACGTAAATGTTTGATAGTTGTATTGCCGACTTTGCCATGGCATGAGTACATCTTATACTCGCAAGAATGCCGTTTTCATCTTCCTCAAATTTTTCTAGAACTTCGAAACTCTCTAATTCGGAGATTTCTGAAAGTTCGTGACCATCATTTAATTGTAATTCGGTTAATTGTGAAACTCCATCTGAATCTATGGAAAGATGCCCAAGCACCTCAATCCTCTCGCAAATTTTCATCATTTGGTAAATCTCATCGATTTTGAATAGTGATGATGGTTTCCAGTTTAGGCGAACTTTCCTCATATTTCCGGCACACGTTCATCTTATTTTACGCTGTTAGCTCCAGTAAGACTCTCTTAGAAATTGATTCATTTCCATGCAAGCTTGTACATCAGAAGGACGTTGGGACATTATTTCTGAACCGTTTAGATGTTTGATAATTGGTAAAACATTACTTTGGTTTACGACTCCCCATCCCAATTGAGTGCATGGTGCTACCGGAGAGACAGGAGTAGTCCCGGAAAGTGGGTCCCATGTTGTGAAGGACGGATACCATGCAGAAAGATTGAGGGCACCTCTCAAATCATCATTACTCAATGAGAAATTAGTCCCATTCACCAATAGTCCACCCCTATTCAAAGGATCTGCTCCAGCAGACAAATCTCCGAACTCACCTCTGAGAGTTTCGAGAACCTCAGAGAGTAGCCCCGCGGTCCTGGGGGTCGCGAAAGAAGTACCCGATGTTGTGTGGTAACCATCTATGTCATCATGATTAGGAAGATATTGTGTCCAGTCTGCTGCTATATCTGGATAAGATCCGCTCATGGTCTCCTTCTGATCGTCATCTTCCTCAGCATAACCGGAGATGCCTATACTCCAAGGAGGTCCGGCTGTAGAGTCTTGAACAGCGGGAGAAGGGGAATTATCTGCAGCACCCGTGTGAACCTTCTTTTGTTCGACAACTGCTACCTTCGTAGCATCCTCTATTCCAGGAACTGGGATAGAAAGAATAGGTCCGAAGCTTGTAGTGATGATATCAACTAGTGGCTGATTTGCGGCTGCAAGGACAGCAGCGTCGCTAAAACCCTCCACGAAAAAAATTACAGCATCGGGATTGGCATTCAATACTGCTCCTGTAACTGCGGTACCATGACCATCACTCGGATCATCTAGAATCGGGATATCTGTGTTATCATCTGGTGTGGTGCCGATAATTCTAGAACCCTTGAACCACACTATGTCTTCAGTTCCGATAACGTCCCAACAGTCTTCTCTATCGTTCTCATATCTCTCTTCCCAAGTTCCGTTGGTGGATATCTCACAAACGAAATTCACTCCTAGTCCATCTAGTAGCCATTGAGGATATGAATCATTCATAATGAAGTGATTATGGTACACATTAATTCCTGTGTCTATTGGAGCCACAACGCTGAATGAACCGAATTCCTCCTCATTGTCAAGAATTATTGTCATCGAGCCTCCTTCTTGATTGAGGCATCCACCAAATGATGTAGAAATGATAAGAATACAGACAAATCCCGCCGGGACCTTCATGCCTCTCCGATTTTAACTCACGATTTCATTCTTCGGTTTCCCCGACTCTTCTCTCTAAGGAAAGTATCTCAGCACAGACTGCGATTGCAATTTCTTCGGGCGAATCAGCACCTATTTCGAGTCCAATAGGGCACCTTACTGAATTTACTTCAGCCTCATTAATACCAGAGTTTATCGCAGATTTTCTGAATGTAGACCATTTTTTCTTCGAACCAATCGCTCCAATTCGCGGCCTCCCACTGTTCCCTGAAATACTCAATAGCCCTATCAGTAAGTCTTCGTCTACTTCCCAGTCATGGCTCAGTAGGAGTACATCGGAAAACCTCCGAATCGACTCTTCGTTCTCGGAATTAATGAAATCCTCCACAGTGCTACAGGATGTATCCAAGGCTCGCGGAAATCTTCTCGAATTGGAGAATTCTTGTCTGATATCAAAAACGCTGTAAGACCACTTCAGATTATCACATACATTTGCAATAGCAATTCCTACATGACCACCTCCAGCAATAAGGATATTAGGAACAGGATTAATCACTTCCATTGACACTGTCACTCGCCCTCCACATAGGCTGTCCAAGGGTACCGCCTCTTTTTCCTTGCCATCTTTGTTCAGTAAGAAAACCTCCACACTTCCTCCTTTTTTTCTCTCTAAAAAACTGTCTGAGCTCAACATTTGTTCCAGCTTCTTCTGAATCTTCAACTCAAGCCCTGCGCCACCAACGGTTCCATACTTAGAACCAGATGAACTTATTGCAAGTTTTGCTCCTGGTTTCCCAGGAACACTCCCTTGAGCCTCAATTACTGATGCTATCGCTACTCTTTCGCCGGCACTTAATTTGTCAACGACCCAGGTTAGCACTGCAATGGTCACAATCCTCTGGAAGGGTATTCAGCTTTGGAGTTGTGTAACTACGCCAATCTAGAACTACACGCTGAACTTCTAACTAAAATGATATATCTAAAACCAACAATAAAATTCCCATAATGAGTGCTGGAATCGTTGTATGGAATGTTGCCCATAGACTCGCTACCCTGTGTCTGACCAGTAATGGAAAGAGAGCATCCCCATCTTGACTAATTGCGTTCGCGGTTAGTGCCGGGAATGAGATAAGATCCTTAGTGTAGGCAGTTATGGCAATTATTTGGGGGCCACAACCAGGGACCAATCCAATAATTGAAGCCAAAAAAACGGCAATTAACCCATCACCATATTTTGCTAAATCACCCTCATCCATCCCCGAAAACAACATAGAAAATTCGAAAATAAGATAAGCTGAGATTACCCAAAATGTAACGAAAGCAGTCTCGCTTGCAGAGTGAATCAAAGTTTCTCTGATTGAATATAGCTTGTCTCCTATCGAGGCTTCAGTATCATCTCTAATCCAGCTCTTCTGAGAAATATAGAGAATAACTGACAAAGTAGTCCCTACCAAACCTATCCATGTTATGAAACCATCAAGCTTCATTGGGTTATACTCCAAAACAAGCTCATATTCCGGATCTTGAGAACTCCACAATATGAGCATTATAGCGAATACTAGTCCTATTGACGTAACCAACCACCAGACTGCATAGCCTTGGTGTAGGAGGAAATATCCAAAACCGCCCTCATTCTCCCTTCCAAGATCATCAAATACAATTTGGGAATCCTTGATCTCTTCGATAACCAGTATTTCAGAATTTTTTGATCCTTCAAAATTTGATCCAAATACCCCTAAGGGATTTTGCGGGGTCACTCTTGCTCCATCTATTAGGTAACCCCATGTCACTCCAACTAGAAATGAGATAATATGGACCGCTACCACAGGGGCGATAAAAGAAGAGTCTGTAACGGCTGCCCCAATCAATACAAAGGCAGCATCTCCAAGAGTCGCAATTAGTGTTGCAATTACCGTGCCGTATGTGATATATCCCCTCGCATACATTGGCATCATCACTATCGCCCCTCCGCAACCTGGAGTGATGCCCATTATTGCTCCAATTACTGGCTGCCACCTCTTGTTAGCACGTATTGAATCCACAAATCTCCCAGCGGTGATATACTGCAACCAACTGAAGAGAAGAACCATTGCTGCTACAAAAACAGATACTGCGAGAAAAGCATCTCGCATACTTACAACAATCACTTCGACGACTTCAGTCGTGGTTGGCATTTATCCCCCCAAATCAAATTTGTATAAATCATTTGACATTAGATTCATACAACATCTCATATCTATTTCGAGCCTTGTATTATTATATCTTATTCAGTTATCAAGTATGTATGACAATTTCTCCTCTAAATTATCAATATCATTCGGAGTATCTAAGTTTAGGTGAAGATGCTTATCATTGACCTTGAGTCTTGATGGTTTCACAATTTTGTTTAGTGGCATGTCTGAGGGGCTATTTCTAACAATCTCAACGTCACTTTCGATCAGTATCACAGGATGACCCCCCCTACCTTCATATTCAGGACATGTTGTTTCAAAAGATGCAATTAGTCTACTGAGGGAAGAGTCAGAAAAACCAGGTCTATCTACAGGTACCACAAGCAACCTGTATCCCGGATCTCTCAGTTTATCTATTCTAGAGATTCCTAATTTTAGTGAACCTGTTCTACCTTTCTCTGGCATGGGGTTAATGATAATCTCCGATCTAGGTATGGACTTTCCAATTTTATTTGCATTCCTGTTACTCGCTACCAGTGTGATAGGTAAACCATGAAATGAGATTCTATCGTATAACCACTGGATAAGTGTTACAGAACCAACCGGCAGTAGTGCCTTGTCTCTTCCAAGTCTTCGACTATATCCTGCTGCAAGAATTACACACTCTAATCTGGACCCAACCATGTTAACCGACATATTTTCTCAGTGATAGTACTGCATCAATTACACAAGAAGTCCACTCAGGTAAGTCATGTAAGAGAGATATGTTAGAATCATCAATGCACCTATTCTCTTCGAAAAATCCTTCCCTGCTAGAAAAACTCCTACTACAAAACCAGAGGTCATAATCACCACGATTATATCTCTGCCGAACTCACTATCGACAATAATCCCGTTACCTACTATACTTGCAATTCCTAAAATTCCCATGATGTTCATTACATTAGATCCTAGAATATTTCCTACAGCTACTCCCCCCTGTCCTCGAAGTCCTGCTACTAATGTGACTGCCAATTCAGGCAGGGAGGTTCCAAGTGCGACTATTGTCAAACCGATTATTGCTTCCGAGACGCCGAAAGTATCGGCAATCCCCTTTGAACCGGAAACTAATAGCTCAGCTCCGAACCAAATCATCAACCCACCAACCAGACAAGTAGGAATGGCAACAGAAATTTTTTCCGACAACCATGATTCTTCAAATTCATACTCATCTTCTCCAGCTATTGCCTTAGAATATGTGTAGAAATAGTAACCAGATAAAGCGACTATCATAACAAATCCTCCAATCAGAGTAACCTCGCCACTGATTACAAAAAAGGCCATGAATGCAGTTGCAACTACAACAGCCAGAGAATCTCTCTTTACGGCCTCACCCGTTTGTGACTTAGCCCCCATCAGTGCTGCAGCACCAAGTACAAGCATGACATTGGCCACATTTGAACCCAAAACACTACCAATAGCAATATCGGGCGAATCAGTTCTTACAGCTTCTACAGCAACTGCTAGTTCAGGAAGAGAGGTACCTACCGCAACTACCGTAAATCCAACAACTAGAGGTGAGACACTTAGATTCTGTGAAATTCTTGTTGCACCTTGCACTAGAGCTTCCCCCCCTCCCATGAGCAGAGTAAAACCCGAGAGCACGAAAAAAATGTCAACCAGCGTCTGATCCACACCCGAACCCCGCGACACAGCACAAATTACTCTTTGCTAATAACGAACAGTGTCCTTTCTAAATACAAAGTTTCTCGATGTGCCTAATTAGTACTGCCACACTAGGCACTGTATGATCTTCAAGAGTAGGCGAAAATGGTACAGGAGTATCAAGGGCCCCTACAACAACTGGTGGGCTCTCTAATCTCCAAAATGCTTCCTCTAGAATCCTACTTGAAACAGTGTGACCAAAACCTCCAGTCCACTGTGATTCTTGAAGAACCAACACCCTACCAGTCCTCAAAACTGAGTCTATACAGGTCTGGTGATCAAATGGAAGAAGAGTCCGCAAATCGATTACTTCTATCTCTACCCCTTTTTCTACCATCAATTCTGCAGCTTCTAAGGCTACATGAACCATTGAACCCCATGTAACAATACTGAGGTGATTTCCTCCTCTAATTACCTCTGCAACCCCTATTGAGCTGACTCCCCTTTCAATTCTATTTTGTACCTTTTCTGTATCGACAATCTGATTAATTGATTTACCCCAACCCGTTAAGCCACCTCTCAGACCATAAAGCCCAATATGCTCCAAAAAAATCACTGGATCAGGAAGATGATGAGATTCAATAAGTAGGTCGTATGCATCTTGCGGATTACTAGGGGCTACCAGGACTAATCCAGGATCATTTGTTAACCATGACTCAATCATGTTTGCATGAAATGGTCCACTTCGGGTTTTAGCCCCCAATGGGATTCTGACCGTCAGTGGAACCTCTCCTCCCCATCTCCATCTTATCTGGGCCGTATTGTTAACTAGGGGATTCATAGCTAGAGCAGCGAAACCACCGAATTGTATTTCTGCAATAGGGCGCATACCACCCAGAGCGGCACCTGTTGCGGAGTGGATTATTATCGCCTCAGAAAGCGGCATATCTAGCAACTTATCCTGATGCCCCTTTGCTTTCAAAGGGAGATTCATACCGAAAGCTCCTGCAACTTCCATATCTTCCCCCATGATGACCATTTTTTCACCGAACTCTTCCGCTAGTCTAGCCATAGCATTCTGAATTGACCTGCTATATGTCCACGAATTAGCGGCATCGGAAAACTCAATTGAGTACTCTCCCGGTTTTAACACAGGATCTGGAACCTCTAAATTATCTCCGATCCTACTAATTTGGCTGTCATGACTTTGGGCGTCATACAGTGATGTTATCCCTCTGACAACCGAATTTCCTTCTGGCCATTCCATATTTTCTAGAACCTCTCTAGCTAATTCTATTGCATCGGTCTCTTCATCGAGAATTTTATCCAATATATTCTCTCCAATACCCATTTCTACAAGTAATTCTCTGTGATTTGGAAGTGGATCCTTTTCTGACCAATACTTCAACAAATTCCTATCCACATATCCTGGAGGGTTTCCACTGGATGAGCCTAGGTAAAGGTCATCATGATGATGTGCATGACCACACCCTCGCATAGTTTCAACATGAATTAATGTTGCACCCCCTTCAGACATTGCAAATTCTCTAGCAACTGCCGTAGAAGAATAGAAACTTGCAGGATCGGATCCATCTATACTCCATGATGGTATACCCATGGCATATCCCTTATCTCCGAAAGTCTCAGCTCCAGATTGAGCCAAAGTGAAGGTATCCAAAGCAATTTGATTATTCTGAATCATGAAGCAAATTGGGAGTCCACGAACTCCTGCAAAATTCATTGCTTCCCAGAACTCTCCACTACTGCTACAACCCTCTCCTACGGGAGCCAGATGGAACCTACTAATTCCTAGACGTTTTGCCGCGAGAGCAATCCCCGTAGTCGTCGCACTAGCGATCGGAAGAGGAGCAGTTGGAGGAAGGATCCCCTTCTCCCAATTCCCTATGTGAAGATCCCTCCCCCCACTTTCTTTGTGTCCTCCATCCATATATGATCCAGATTTTCCCATTTGAGCCGATAAGATTTCGATCTGAGTTTGTCCCATTGCTAGGGCGAGACCGGTATCCCTAATCATGGGTGCAATTATGTCCGCATTACTCTTTTCTTCAGGCGGAAGGTCAACTGCCCTGGTCATTGCAGATGCACATGCGACGACTCCTTCTTGCCATGTTGTTCTGAAACCCTTTCCTCCGAAAATCCCTCCATCAGGGGTTGGCAGCCCATTTGTGAATAGCTCCTTAAGTTGCTCATCGATTAATCTAGTTCTAATCATCCATCTCTGCCATTGAATCCTTTGATCCACTGTTATTGATGCACTATATGCAATCCTTCTCAAACACAATGAAACATCTATCAAAAATCTAGAAATTCTTCTAGCAAGGTATATGCTCCCGGTTCTTCTAGGAATAATCTCTTTTTCCTCTAGTGATGAAAATTCAGGACTAATTAGACGTTCAGATAATAATTTTCCAATATTGGTAACAAGTGAGATTGAAAATTCATGAAAGGCTTCACCATCGAATTTAGGACTATGAATCGATTTTTCTATGCACTCAGATACAGCCTCTAAGTAACCATCATGTCTTTCAGCAATAAATCTTAACAGCTGAGATTTTACTACCTTTGAGTTAATTTTTTCAGAGAAATCGAGAGGAGACTCTGGTTTCCATCCCAGACCCCAAATTATTGGTAATTCGGACTGTTTTGCAGTTCTTATGTCATCATTAGGACCGACGATCTCGTTTTGATAGTCTTCAAAATCACGCTCGTTCCTTCTTTCTGCCTCCCTCTCCAGTTCTACAATGCTGGTACTTGGTTTCCTCTCCCATATCTCGACGGTCCTACTTCTGCCCTTACCCGATGACGACCTATTGATAGTGACCCTAATCCTTTTCCCGCAGGGTTGGCAACTTCTGTCAAGTCTGTTAGATTTCGAATTCCTGGTTTTCCAGATTTGATGATGTCCACAACTAGGGCACTTCCAAATCCCCATTCTACCGTTACTCATATCTCTCGCCGAATATTCATAGTACAACAATATTGGTGATTCTGAAACAGTTTTAACCACATTTATGAGTATATTGTGGTATATTTCGAAAAAAAGAGGTATTTTTTTTAAAATTACCACATTATAAAAGTATACTAAAGTAAATATTACCACATATCATATTTAAAATTAAAATTATCTGGATTTTAACATATTTTACCATATAAAAAAAAATGACTGAATTGAATAATACCACTATTAATATCTATTAATGGTACGATCCACCTCCTCAGCCCATCTGTTTATTCCTCCTGTTAAATTGAATACCCTGTCTGCAGACCATCCCGATTCAGAAAGTAATCTAGCCACCAAAGCAGATCTTACTCCGCTTCTACAATATATCACGATCTCTTTGTTTCTCGGTAACTCTTCCAATCTGGCAGGAACTTCCAAATGCATAATCCTTAAGTCGGTCCCAGAAATACTAGAAATCGCCTCTTCATGGGATTTTCTGACATCCAATAAGTACGGATCCCATCCATTAGCCCTTCTCTCAAAGTACTCAATAGGTAGAATTTCCGAGAAATTCCAGCCCATCTTTTTTTCCAGCTCGGTGGCCTTTATTCGATTTTTATTCTTAGAAAATGATAGAATTTTCATTTTCATAGTCAATGCGTCGATTGTTAGCAATTTACCACATAGATTATCTCCAATTCCTAGGATTAACTTGATAGCTTCCGTAGCTTGGAGAGTTCCTACTATCCCGGGAAGAACCCCAAGAACTCCTGCCTCCGAACAATTAGGTGCTAATTCCGGAGGGGGTGATTCCGGAAACAAATCTCTGTAATTGGGACCATCCTCTACGTTGAAAGTGGAGACCTGTCCTTCGAAACGATGAATACTCCCGAACACCCAAGGTTTTCCTGTTATCTCGCTTGAATCATTGATTAGGTATCGAGTTTCAAAATTATCTGTTCCGTCGATAATCACATCGAAATCTTTGAAAATTCTCAACGAGTTTTCTTGGGTTAATTTTTCTGGAATTTCAATGATATCTACGTCTTCATTGAGATTTCTAATCCAGCTTGCTGCCGAGCTCACCTTGGAATAGCCCAATGATTCATTGCTGTGAATAATCTGCCTTTGAAGATTTGAAGGGCTAACTATGTCGTGATCCATTACTCCAATCCTACCAATTCCAGCAGCAGAGAGATACATCAGTGCAGGTGAGCCCAGTCCTCCCGCCCCAATGACCAGAACCGATGAATCTAGCATTATGGACTGACCTTCTTCCCCTACTCCCGGAAGAACCAGATGCCTAGAATATCTATCCAGCTGATCCTTCCTGAAACTATGGGCCATATTCTCTCCGTGGGACGCCTGCCTCGCGGCTGCTGAGCCACTAATGCTGCTCCTCTAACCATCTTTCAGCATCAATTGCAGCCTGACAACCCATGCCAGCTGCTGTTATTGCCTGACGATACCTCTTGTCTACAACATCACCCGCAGCAAATACTCCAGGAACTGCTGTCATGGTATTCTCGATATGTACCAAGTAACCCTCTTCATCAGTCTCCAACTGACCTCCTAAGAATCCTGTAATTGGTTTATGACCAATAGCAATGAATGCCCCTGAACATAGGATGGACTCTTCTAACCCATCTCTTGGATCTTCCAGAATGGCACCTGTTAGGCCATTTTCATCAGACAGCCACTCTTTGACCTGCCTGAAGGTTTTGATTTCTATTTTCGGATGCGACTCAGCTCTTTCGATCATTACCTTTGAGGCTTTGAACACATCTCTTCTATGGATTATGGTGACCTTACTAGCGAATCTAGTAAGGAAAGTGGCTTCTTCCATTGCAGAATCTCCCCCTCCTACAACTATGATTTCTTCATCTCGAAAGAAAGCTCCATCACATGTAGCACAAGTCGAAATCCCACGTCCTTTCTGACTTTCCTCCCCCTTTGCTCCTAGCCATATCGCCTCAGCACCAGTACAAATTATCAGTGATTCTGATCTGAACTCTTCTCCTTCAACCCAGACTTTGAAGGGACGCTCTGAAAGGTCCAATCTTTCTACATTCTTATCATGGACCTCTAGGCCGAATCTCTCTGCCTGTTCCCTCATATCAATCATCATTTCTGGACCTCCTATTCCTTTGGGGTAGCCTGGAAAGTTCTCAACATCAGAAGTAAGCATCAGTTGTCCTCCAGACATGTATCCCGCGAACATCAATGGTTCAAGAAGCGCCCTTGCTGCATATAGGCCAGCAGTATAGCCAGCAGGTCCCGAACCAACAATTATGATATTACGGGCGCCCTCTCGCATAGTCCCCCGAGATGTAAGGCATCTCTTCAATCTTGACAGTCGCATTTGACCAATCGACATGGATAATCTACAAAGAAAATTGTAATATATCCATTCCTCAGGCCCATGTTATGCCAAAATACATGTATTCTGGAAACTACACTAAAGAAGGTGCCTCAGGCCTGTTGCAGGAAGGTGGCAAAGCAAGAAAGGAAGAAGCAGAGAGAATTATGGAGGCAATGGGCGGGACCCTAGAGTCATATTACTGGTCATATGGCGAGATGGATTTCTTCATGATAATCGATTT
The DNA here is from genome assembly GCA_002720055.1 of Methanobacteriota archaeon. The sequence continues at coordinate 54,145 of PBGH01000014.1, forward strand.
ACCAGAATCAATGGCTGTGAAATTTTCGCTTCATGTTGGATCTTCCGGAGTCTTCAATGGAAAGTTGACCCCTCTGATTACCGTAGATGATATGGAGGATGCAACTTCTACAGATCTCCCATCTATGAGGCTTCCCGGTCAATAATCAATCATTCTGACATTGCGACGACTGCGCCTACGGCTGCTCTCGCATGAGGCTCTAGTCTAGGCTCTATGTGCTCGGGAGCTGCTCCAGGGCCAATTATTCCGAGACCTATTGGCTTGTTGTGCTTAATCTGCAATCTAATGATCGAACTCGTTACAGATTGTCCCATGACCAAGCCGTGATCGGTTTCACCGCGTTCGATAATACCAAGAACTACAGCCCCCTGTATTTCCACGCTATCCAGCATCCTGTCTAGAGCTAGAGGAGCCTCCATTGAACCGGGTACCCAAGCAACTTCAGTTATTTTCCAATTTTTAGAATTAGCCTCCTCTGTAGCGAATTTCAGCATCTTTTCCACCTCTTCACGATGAAAAGATCCGCAAACAACACCTAGATTCATGTTTTGTCCCCCATTCTAAGCATCGTCTCAACAATTGCTTGAGTCCTGGAATCAATCTCGATATTCACAGTTTCCCCCACTTCTTTACCTCCTATGGTTGTAATCCTCAGAGTCTCTGGAATGAGATGCAAACTAAAACCCTCGTCATCACAAATGCCAACGGTCAGTGACATCCCATCGACAGCAATGTAGCCTTTTTCCATTACGAATGGACGAATTTGCTCGGATATCGAGATACGTATATCTAAACCCTCTCCTAGATCATTCTTTTCTATAATCTCAGCCTTGCAGATGATGTGGCCAGATAGGACATGTCCGCCCAACTCATCCCCTACTCGTAGTGATCTTTCTACATTCAAGAAGTCCCCCCTCTTCCTTTCTGATAGTGTGGTTCTATCCAAGGTCTCTTCTATAGCATCAAAGACTACTTTTCCTGAAGTTATCTTAACTACGGTCATACATACTCCATCGAGAGAAACACTAGCCCCAATTTCCAAACCTTCATCGAACTTACTTAGATCGATTGTGAATGACCTAACATCCCCCTTATTTTCGATATCAATTATCGGGGCCTTCCCCAAAACAATTCCAGTGAACATACTAGTCCTCCTCGTATGGGCCGCCCTGAGATCCGGGCCAAAGATCCAAAATCCTAGCAATGATTTTCCTAGTTCCGTCTAGATCATCAGATAACCCTTCTACTCTGGTAACCCTTACATGCCCATATCCATGATCATCCAATCCTTTCCTGATGGCATCGATAGAATGCTTTTGGTCGTAGCCTAATGCTATTATGTCCGGCGCAACATCTTCTAAAATCTCAAAAATCGGCACTCCTGGTGGGTTTCCTATAATCGCTATGTCTACTGGCTTTAGACCTTCAACCATCCTTCTCCTAAGCTCCTGTCCCGTGACTGGCTCATGTTTCTGCATCCTTACGGTTTCATCGTGAGCGATTACGACTACCAACTCATCTCCTAGAGATTTAGCCTGTTCAACATAGTGCAAGTGCCCTGCGTGAAGAAGGTCAAAGATTCCGACAGCCATGACTCTGACCATTGGTTAGGCCCCGTTAGCAATACCGCCTAATCCTTTGCATCAAAGGCAGAAGAAATTTGCTCTCCTGTAATGATGGGAATATCATTCACAGAAGCGTAATTTCTAGCGTCTTCCAGAGACAAAGCACCATCTCCAGTTGGATCCAGCATCTCTGCCCCAATTGTACAGGGCACTACTCCTGCTAATCTGGCAATCGAAACTGCTAATTCAGTATGCCCCTGTCTGGAAGATAACCCTCCTGGAGATTCCCTGCAGACCGGGATGTGTCCCGGAGTACGGAACTCAGAACCCAACGCCATCATGGCTTCTGTTCCAGTGATTCCAGACTCAAACAACTCTCCCACTAGCTTTCCAAATCTTCGCGTTGTTAGAGCTCTATCTTTGTCTGTAATTCCAGTGAAAGTTTCTCTATGATTCAGAGATAGAGTGAAAGCTGATTTGGAGTCGTATTGTAGGTCATTGGTAACGAGATGTTGCAGAACTGGATTTTCTTCTACCAAAATAGCATTAGAGTGAATATCTTGTAGCCAGGGTAGACCAAATAAGTCCCCCACTTCATTTCCTATTGCAAGAAATAGAAGTCCACCGCAGTCTTTTCTAAGTCTCCTGATTATTTCAGGTGTGGCAGAGACAGCCGGCCAAAGAAGATCAGTCTCTTTTTCTCTATAGTCTGAGTCGAAAACCATCACTGGTCTCCCTGATCTAAACGCAGCTACTGCCTCTCCGACCTGCACATCCATACTCCTCGGAGGGGCTACTATATCACATATTTTTGGTCTAGAAAAAATGATGTCTCCGAACCGGTCGCACCAATCATGGACTCCCCAGTTGTCGCTTCAGCCCCGACTCGCATAGATTTAGCCGGGGGTTGGACAGACGTTGGCCCATACCCTTCAGATTTTGGAGGCGAGGTTGTAAACTTCGCAATAAATCTCAGAGTAACCGTAGAGGCAAAGCCAGATTCAGATGAGAAAGCAATCTTTCCAGTCCCAAGAGGTTCTGGGTTGGGTACCAGTTCAGCCCTCCAAGTAGCACTAGAGGCGCTTTCAAATCCAGAAGAAATCGAAAAACCCCATATTCTCGCAGAGAAGGCGTTTTATTCAGAGTCCCAGAATGGGAATTTTTGTGGAAGGCAAGATCAATGGGCTTCTGCACTAGGAGGGTTTAATCATCTTCTTTTTATCGGAGATTCTGTAGAGAAAATCCCATTCGAGCCAATGAGATCCTCAAAGAATTGGCTGAAGAAGCATTTCATCTTGGCATATACCGGAATAAGCAGAATTTCAGGAGAAATGCAAACTCCAGTCTGGCAAAGATATATCGATGGGGACTCCAATGTTAAAAATGGACTTCATATCATTAGGGGGGCAGCGAGAGAAATGGCGAATGGACTACAGCGAGATCGTAGGGATTTGGTTGTCAATTCGCTCAGAACTGTTTGTCATGGAGTGGATATGATTCACCCTTCAATCCATGAACCATTCAAGCATGTGATGGGCCCTCTTCTGACGAATGGTTCAGTTGCTGCATGGAAGGCAATGGGTGCAGGAGGAGGAGGATGTGTGGGTATCTTGTGTACTCCAACTGGCATAGAATCCACCATTTCTGCGTTGCAGAAAGCAGACTGGAGAGTTATAGATTGGGACTTTGAAAATGAAGGCGTAAGAATGGATATGTGAATATTTTAGTCCTAATACTCAAACATGACCATTGGTCCCGACATTCATGGCCGGGCGCCGAACAACATTGGCAATACTTGTAATGTTGACATTGCTACTCCCCTTATCATCATCCTCTATCTCATTGGATAGGACTAGTAGAGGCGGCTTCGATGCAGACGGAGATTGGATATTGAGTGTAGAATCTGAGACTCATTGGAATTGGTGGTCCGAATGGAGCAGGGATAAGGATTCGAATTCTATTGACGATAGACTGGAATGGTTGATACATCAATCCGAGGAAATACAGAGGGACTGGTGGAGAAGAGCTCCCGAGGGAAGTGCACGGATTTTCGTAGACTACGACCATCATCCAACAGACTCGGACATCGAAGAACTTGAGGCCATGGGCGTCGATGTAACCTTCCGATTCGGATATCTCGATACAGTTTCTGCCAACGCACCATTAGATACAATTTCCGATGAGGGTATACTTTCCCTTCCGGGGGTTGTGATGATCGAGGATTTGGGTCTGGCCGAGACACATATGCATCAGGCCGTTCCAAATATGGGCGTAAATACTGTATGGGAAAACTTCGGTCTAGATGGTACTGGCTCAGTGATTGCTGTCTTGGACACCGGTGTCCGCGGAGATCATGAGGGACTAAATGACATGGATGACGACCCATTTACATGTATTGAAGATCCTCCTGACCCAAACCCTCTGGATCCAGAACCAACACCAATACCCTCAGACTGTGATCCAAAAATTATAGCCTTCTTCGATGCAGTATTTACAGATGAAGAGCAGGACCCTTCGACATCTTATGATTCAGGAACACACGGAACTCACGTTGCGGGTATAGCTGCTGGTTCAGGGGGCGGACAAACTGACCCAGGATCAGGACTGAGGTACGTAGGAGCCGCCCCAGGCGCCTATCTAATCAACATCCTAGGATGCTGTGATGGCGACATAGAGGATGTTATGCAAGGAGCCCAGTGGGCCATAGACAATAAAGAAAAGTATGGCATAGACATAGTGACTTCTTCTCTTGGTGAGCAGCAGCTTGAGCTCCACGTTGACAATGATGGAAGCTCAGCATGGAGTAGGCAGATGGATATGGTCGTCGAAGCTGGAATAATTACCACCCTATCCGCAGGAAATGAGTTTGGAGGAGCTACTTTTGCCGGATGTAACACCATAGACAGTCCAGGGGATGCAGCACTGCCAGTTACCGTGGCCAGTCTCGATAAGGATCTGGGACTAGCAATATACAGTAGCAGGGGATATACATCAGATTTCAGAGTAAAACCGGACGTTGCCACTATTGGCTCGGACATTATGGCTCCAGATGCAGCGTCCCAGGACGGTTACACAAGCAAGTCAGGAACTAGCATGGCAACGCCGCTAATGGCGGGAATAGCAGCACTCATGGTCCAAGCCAATCCGGACCTGACTCCTTCTGAGTTCAAGGCCATAATTTCCGCCCACTCAATAGAGCGCGACATCCAACTATTCGATGATCCAGGATTCAACGACTGCAGTATTCTAGAAACTAGACCAGATAATGAATTCGGATATGGTCAGGCAGATCCAACCGCCTTCGTAGAAGCAGCAGGCAGCATTGATCGCTCGCTGAACGTCTCAATCGATGTTTTCACTATGGAAGAAGTTCTTAACGAAAGCACCATTGAAGGTACTTCTTCTGGGGCTCAGCCAGGATCATCGGGATCGGAAAGTCAGTCGAGGGTAGAAATTCGAGTGGGAGGCGGGGAATGGAAGGAAGCTTTGGACAACTCTCCTTTGGAGGACTGGTCTCTTTGGAGCATAAAGCTGGATTCACATTCAGAGTCTGGAAACTCAACACTTTATGCTAGATTAGTAGTGGACCAAGAACATATTTCGCCAGTAGACGCCCGAAGGGTAATTCTTCTTGATTTGCCAGCATCAAGTATCGGTTCGTCGGAGGAATTGGACTCCTCAATGATTCTGATTATCGCTGTATCTCTGATGTTTTCTGTACTTGCAGGATATATTATACTTCATAGGAAACGATTAATTGAAGATTGGTTCGATGGGGAGAACCTTACGGATAATCGTCTGAGAAGGACTCTTTCATTATGTATCCTTTATTTCGCTCAAGGACTACCATGGGGATTTGCCGTCGTTGCATTCGTAGCTTACCTAGCAGATTCTGGCTTTGAAGCAGCGGAAACAGGGGCTATTTTGGCGACAGTAGCACTTCCATGGACATTCAAATGGATTTGGGGACCTGTAATTGATACACTCAATATACCTCTATATGGGAAGAGAAGACTCTGGGTTCTCTTCGCACAATTCGGAATGGCAGTAACTATCGGTACCATACTCTTTGTCCCCGACTTGATAGATCAAATCGACATTGTAATCAAGCTCATGTTTGTTCACAATATCTTCGCATCACTACAAGACGTCAGTACAGACGCTCTAGCAGTTGACGTCCTACAAGATGACGAGGTCGCTAGGGTAAATGGATACATGTTCGCTTCAAAGAGAGCTGGGATGATAGTTGGAGGGGCTATTCTTGGAGGTTTGGTTAATACGATAGGAATTAGGAACATGCTCGCTATACAGCTTCCAATACTCCTTCTGATCATGGTTTTACCAATGTTCCTATATGAGAGGCCAGGCACAAAACTGTTCCCGTGGTCCACGAAAACTTCTGAGTCTTCAGAGGACGAGAATCAAGCATCTATGACCGACTCCGTAGAAGTAGATGAGAGACTATACTGGGATGAGCCAGAAGAGTCCAAATGGTGGGCAGCTGTCTCTGTAGGTAAGGCTACATTCGAAGAGAAAATTTCTATTCCAGCCTTTATCACAATTATTGGAATCCTCATATTTGTCTCAGGACTAGTTTTTGCCATTATTTCAGTTGATCTTGAAGTTCCATTCTATTCCAAGGCGAAGATGGTAGCACTCGCATTCTTTGCCGCAGCAGTATTCGCAGCACTTGTTGATAGAATTGGTTCTGGATCCAAGGAAGATGACCGACTTCTCCCCAAGGTGCCGAATCCATTTAATCTAGGATTACCCCAGTCTTCACGCAGAACTCTTGCTCAGACCAGCTTCAACTTAACCAAGGCATTCCATCTGAAGTCCTCCTTCCTTCTGATTTTCTGCTGTCTTCTTACTGAGATGTATTACTTCCTGGATCCCATTATCATTGATATTCTGGTCGTTCAGTCTGGATGGGGAGATGCAAAGTACAGCCTGATCGTAGGTGGCGGCGGTATTCTGGCAACTATGTTCGGACAAATCGCAGGTGGCTTCCTAGGAGAAAAATTTGGTGTGAGGAGGATGGGAATGATAGGATTTACCTGTCTCGCGATATGTAATGGAATGTTAGCTGTACTTGAGCCAGTTTGGACAAACACCCCGGTAATGGTGTTTTACGTATTGGTCAAGGGATTTGTTACTGGAGTAGCTTTCATCGCTGTTGTCTCAGTCTGCATGAAAATGACATGGAGTAAGGTAGGGGGGACCCAGTTTACTGCATACATGTCTTTGTTTAATCTGGGAGGTGTAATCGCTCTATCCAAGACGGGTCAGGTGTTGGAATTTTTCGATAATGACGTCATTCCAGCGATATATGCAGGTGCTGCCTTAACATTGATTGCAGTCTTCTTCTTGATATTCATTGATCCAGAGGAATGCAACAGGGTTCTGGAGAACAAATCTGAAGGTGACAGGACCAAGGATGCAGTAATCATGGATGATGATATTGGAGACAAATGGTGGGATGGGGGTGCCGACTCTGCCTCAGCTTCATGAAATGATAGAAGATGTGAATGAAGATTTCCTAGTCTTTACTCAGACCGTATGTCCTTATTGCACTAGAGCATTCAGAACTCTAGATTCAAAGGGACTCACATACTTGGAAGTTAACCTTGACAATTTTGTCGGCCTGAGAAAGGAAGTAGTTACAGAAACCGGCCATAGGACAGTCCCTGTGGTCTTTGATATGCGAGGAGATAATCCGATATTTGTAGGTGGGTCGGACCATCTTCTGGAATATCTCTAGAGGCTCCAAGATTGGGTAATTCCACCCGCAACTCTTACTCTTAGGTATGTAGACCCTCCCGTGAAGGATGCGGTTAGAGTGTACTCACCAGAAGGGTATGGAATAGTACCGAGTGTACCGAATTCACTTGCTCCCGGGCCCCACACCCTTTCTAGTGCCGATATGGACAAATGGTCCCTCAGGGTCAAGGTTATGGAGGACCCAGATCCACAGTCTGCATCAATGAAGTAGATCATTTCATCCCACTCTCCGTCAGTGGGGTGGTCACTAACCAAAAACGAGTCACGCACTTCAAAATCAGTCCCTGGGTCTTCCCAAGTATTACTGAACAGGTCTCCCCCACGCACGAAGTACACATCTCCTGAGTGACCCGAACCGAAATCTGCAATCTTCATCCTTAATTGTTCAACTCCAGAACTATCAACCCAAATGAATGAGGAGAAGTAGCCTACATCACGGTCGAATACATAATCCAGCCTTGAGCCATCAGATGAACTGGCAATTATGATAGCCGAATCCTCCGAGATCATGGAAACAAAAGCACTCCAATCTGTAGAGAAAAGCGAGAAAGTCCATGAATCATCTTCACTGAGTGGAAATTTTAGAACCGATTGGGACTCGCCATTCTCGTAAGCTCCTAGTTCCGCATGGGTAATTCTACCCAGAAACGGATTATGGTTCAGAACCGCGTGTCTTCTAGCTTCAGTAAGGCTGGAAATTGCTAACATGTAAGCGGTGCCATCTTCTTCGACATCACTAGCTACCACAAGTTTCGCCGTATCGTCACTATAATCCGGAGTGGAGAATGTGTATAACCACCAATATCCTATTTCCCATGTCGGGATTTCGATTGTCTCGGATGATGAGCCGCTCCCTTCGGTTGAATCGCCAGTGCATCCAGTAAGAAATGAGGACAGAAATATTGCTACCATTGCATAAACGGCTTTCTTGCTCATAACCCCTCGGTAGGGGGACACATCAAGAGTCTGACGCTACTTTGTTCGCTCAAAGCGCTCCAAGCTTGCCCGTTTCAGTCAGCAGCCCTGCTATGACCACGCTCACGATGCTCATTAACTTAATCAGGATATTTAGAGACGGTCCACTTGTATCCTTGAATGGGTCTCCAATAGTATCACCTACGACTGAAGCACCATGAGCCTCATCTCCCTTTTCAGCCCCTTCTATATGCCCCTGTTCAATGGCCTTCTTGGCATTGTCCCATGCCCCTCCTGCGTTAGCCATGAATAGAGCCATCAAGACCCCACTCGCGGTCGCTCCAGCTAGAGTCCCACCAAGTGCTGCGCTTCCTAGGAAATATCCGATGACTACCGGGCTCGAAACAGCAACAACTCCAGGCATTACCATCTCTCGAAGTGCTGCCTTGGTGGAGATGTCTACGCATGTAGCACTATCCGGCTCAACACCCTCACGACCTTCTAGCAAACCATCGATTTCTTTGAATTGTCTTCTAATTTCTGTAATCATGTCCTCCGCTGCACGTCCAACTGACTTCATGGTCATCGCTGCAACTAGGAATGGGAGTGCAGCGCCGATTAGTAGCCCTATTACTACCATTGGCTCTGTCAGACTAAGATCAGCAGCGGTAAGCTCAGCACTAGTTTTGAATGCTGCAAAAAGAGCTAGAGCCGTCAAAGCAGCGCTACCAATCGCGAATCCTTTACCGATAGCTGCAGTAGTATTGCCTATAGAGTCAAGCCCATCTGTAATCTCTCTAACATCATCTCCTAGACCAGACATTTCTGCAATTCCACCAGCATTGTCTGCTACGGGGCCATAAGCATCTACTGTCATTGTTACTCCGACAGTTCCAAGCATCCCCATGGCTGCCATTGCAATACCGTAAAGGCCGATATCTCCGCTTCCCATTACATGGTTTGCTCCAAAGATTCCACCAGCTATTAGAAGAACTGGTATGAACACAGACTGCATTCCTACTGCCAATCCAGCAATCGCGTTAGTTGCACTTCCGGTCTTGCTAGCCTCTCCTATGTATGGAATCGCCTTCACCTTGAAGAAGAAGACATCTTCAATTCCTGTGTAGTACTCAGTAACTAGTCCGATAAGAATCCCGACTAGGGATCCGATAGCAACAGCTTGGATAACCGTAGTGTCTAGATCAAGGTAGTCTAGGGCAAAGAATCCACCAGCAATGAAAAGTCCGGCACCGATGAATGTGGTATTTCTTAGAGCTGCTCCTGGGTCCATGTTCTGCATTGCTGTAATCGAGAATACGCCAATAATGGAAGCAATGTAACCGACCACTGCTAGCACTATTGGAATCATTACATAGTCTGAACCTAGATCATCACTTGCCGCTGCAATCACCATTGCTGCAATAATACTGCCCACGAATGATTCGAAAATATCAGCTCCCATTCCTGCGACATCTCCGACGTTGTCTCCGACGTTGTCGGCGATTACACCAGGGTTCCTGGGGTCATCCTCGGGGATTCCCGCCTCAACTTTGCCAACCAAGTCGGCTCCAACATCAGCCGCTTTGGTGTAAATTCCCCCTCCCACTCGTGCGAAGAGAGCTATGGAAGAAGCCCCCATTCCGAACCCAGCAATATTGTCTACGGACAGGGCTAATCCCAAAATCTCGGTTTGAGTAAGATAGTACATAAGAGAAATCCCAGCTAATCCCAGACCTCCCACTGCTAGCCCCATTACTGCTCCGCCGTTGTATGATGTGGTAAGGGCAGCAGACTGCCCTCCATCTGCTGCTGCTTGCGCCGTTCGACCGTTCGCACTTGTTGCTGAACGCATCCCAGAGAAACCTGCAGCGACACTGCACAGTGCGCCAATGATAAATGCAACCATGGTTTCCATTCCGAGGCCATTTTCTTCACCTCCGAGTAGTATTGCTATTGCTACAATTAATATGAATCCTGATAGTAACCTATATTCTGCCCAAAGGAATGCCATTGCCCCGTCCTGGATTCGATCCGTTATCCTGGCGACAGTCTCGTTTTCGATCTTTATTGAATTCACCTTATTGTATAGGAAATATGCCACAGCAAGACCGAAAATCCCCGCTAAAACACCTATTGCCCCTAGTTCTTCTCCGTTCATAGTTACACCATCAGTTCGGCCAGCCGAATCGAGTGCTCTATTTAATCCAAATCCAATTCAAAAACTACCTTGTACAATTAAAGCGCATTATTGATAACAACCGAGGCAAAAGAACTCAGGATCCCCGCTCCGTCATGCTCGCGTTGAAAAGACTCCATTTCTTCCTTAGTTATGTGTCCCCATTCAAATGCTCTCTCAACCCTTGCCTTAGCCGCTTCAGGATGGAATTGGACCCCCCAGGTGAGCAGTTTTTCCCCATTCTCTTCAATCGCTCTAATCGCTGTAACTCTATTGTGATCTGCAGAAGCAAGCAATATACACGAATCCGGAACAGAAGTGACATGGTCCTGATGAGAGTATAGCACTACAGGAACACCATCTTTTCCACTCATTCTGGAAGAAAAAAGAATGTCATCTATCCCGTTTTCTGTAAGATCGAGGTCCCAGACCCCACTTGAGAAGGTATCCGCTCTCTCAACTTTGGAGCCGAGAGAATGGCAAAGAAGTTGATGGCCAAAGCAAATTCCTAAAGTCGGAATCCCCAATTTTGTTGAGCACCTCAGCATTCTAGAGCCACTTTCCATCCAGTCTTCCCAAATTGAAACATTTCTCTTCGACCCACTGCATATTACAGCATCTGGAAATATTTCCTCAAGCCATTCCTCCATTTGCTCATCATTCCCTTCAGAAGGCATCGCTATCCTTCTGAATGTCACTCTATTGCCTGAAATTTCCATTTCTTGCTCTTTCCAGAAAGGGAAATCATAGTCCCAGTGAGGCACATCATCTTGGGTTAAAGTTACCAAACCATCTTTTTGAGCATCATTTCCAACTTCTTCAGATTGCATCTGCGGGGTAACTAGTAGCACCTCTAATTCTCCTGATTCTGCCATGGGGGCTACAACTTCTTGATTCCCTCCATGTCCAAACTCTGATCTTTCGACTAAAAGATCCATAATTATCACTCTAAGAACCCCACTCATGAGTCTTCGAGGGGGCAATTCTTTGAAAGACCCCTCGCCTGCAACGACTGAGAAGCATGGTCGATAAGCAACTCATACTCGATTCTGTAGGTCCAGTTCAGGCTGTTCTGGATGCTCATGATGGAGTCGTAAATGTTGTAGATACTACGGACGGGGTGATTATGATTTCACTGGAGGGAGGGTGTACTGGATGTAGTGCAACTCCTATGACAGCAATGCAAATCTATTATTCACTTATGAAGTTAGAACAGGTGGAGGACGTAGTTTTTGTCAACGGAGAGCTTCCATCCTACATGAGATCATTCATTGATGACAAACTAGACTCGGAATAAGTCACTCCTCTTCTTTTCTAGATCTCATTATCTTGTGTGGGTTGGCCCCTTTTTGGATTTCCTTTCCCTTTATATTCATTACAGAAGATAAAGCTACAATCACGGCAATCACAGCTAGGGGCCTGGCAATCTTATCCGATCCCCAGACCTCTCCTCCAAGGTAATGAAGGGCAAATAGAAGTAATGCCGAGGTAAGGCAAATCAAAGCAATACTTCGCTGTGCTAGAATTTCACTCCTGGTATTCCTGGAGAGAGAACCGATTGACATCCAGAGAAAAATCGATGAACCACAGAGGATGAATGATGCAGTTTCGATAATCTCCAGGTAGTCCACGTCTAACCGAAGGAGAGCCAACTTGAGTATTTTCTCCTAATCAATAACCAAATATACTGTACGTTTATCGTTAGCCATGAGTATCTCTCCAAGGTCTCGATGGTCGAATAGGGACGATTCTTCTTACGGATTAAAAAGGGAAGACCAGAGCGTGTCTAGGGTAAAGAAACATGATTGGCGATCCTCTTCTTCCGACTCATCAGCTCCACGACTATTGATTGGTCAGATTACGAGCTTAGTGTCATTAGCAATGATTTATTCAGGATTCGATATTGCGAACTCTGAGGACATTTCCGGCTCATCTACCTGGATCCTTGGTGAACTGGCATTAGTAGTCACAGCTCTATTCTCATTGGTTTCTTTCTGGTGCCTATTTAGAGTTGCAATATCGAGAAAATCTCTAAAACGTAGGAGGAGAATTGCTAGACTCTGGCTTCTAGCCGTTTTAGTAACCACATCCTCGTTTTTCTAAAGGCATCAGACAAAACTAACTTGAGTAACATCGTGGTCCGGCAACTGAGAATTGATGCATCCGCTGACCATCGCAACCTTTACTATTTCAGGAACAATTCTTTTTGTTAGCTCAGCTTTCATGGCTGCAGGCACTCCTCTACCATTTTTCGACACAGAGGAAGAAGAATTAGAATTCGAATTAACTGGAAGTACTGGGATACTGACTCTTGATAACTCTTCCACAAACTCCGGTTGGTCAGTTTATGCGTTCGGTGAATATTTGGATGACGATCAAAATGGACTTTGGGATGGTTGTGAGTCTATTTTTATAACTCTCAAAAATGAATCTCAGTCAAACTCTGAGGATATAGAAACAAACTTCTACTATCCATTATGTGAGAAAGGCTACGAAAGATCTAATGTTGATAATATGGCCTATATTGGTCATTTATGCTATAATCCGACAAACTCAACTTCACCTCAATGCTCTATTGGTAATTTTACCTTTGAATCAACCGAGTTTGTAGGACTCCTGCCAGAAAGTCTGGAAGAAGATGCCCGACAGGGAATTGTCGATTGGCTCATCTCGGGTTTGGCTTCTGGAAGAACATTTTTCTGTGGTTCTTGGATATTAATGGGAATTGCAATCTTATCAGGCACTTTGCTGAAGGATGAAGATAAGCCAGTAGAAATAGTAAGTGAGGGAGGTGCTGAATGGAGGGCCTACTCTCTGGCTGGAACCGAGAGGGGTAAAGACGGGATGGCAAAGGCATTCAGCAGACATAAGGGCACTAGAGACCTTTACAGTAAACCAAGAAAAGGTAATACTAGAGGTGGGGTGCATAAGACCGGAGGCCTATATCTAGATGGCTGGACAGAAGCTGATTCGGATGCAGAATATAAGAAGAAAGTGAAGGACAGAAGAGATTGAGGATCACAATATCAGCGGACCGAACATTATTACAAACCCTAGTAATACAATAATGAAAATACTTTTTCTTAGAATGTTGAAAAGTGAGTTTAGAAGCATAACGGCAAAGTTCTGGCGCTCTCTTTTCACGAACACTACAGGCCTTACCTCTTTATCCATGCTTATTCCACCGATTTTCTCTTGAAAACAGGAATCGGCCTCATTTTATGTCCATTTGAATTGTGCAGCTGTTTGTAAATCTCCAAAACCTCTCTCTGTCGCGCGCTTAGCTTGAAAGATTGACGAATTTCTGATGATAGCGACTCATGCTCCATCGCCCATTCAAGCTCCGTGTAACTTGCTCCAATCTGATCCTCGTCCGTCCTCCCATCTGCCCATAGACCATCTGTTGGGGGGGCGTCAATGATTTCCTTCAGAATGCCCAACTCCCTTCCAAGAGAATAAACTTCTGACTTGTACAAGTCTGCAATTGGGGATATATCCACCCCACCATCCCCATACTTCGTGAAAAAACCAACCCCGAAGTCCTCGACCTTATTGCCGGTCCCAACAACTATCCCCTCATTAGATCCAGCAATTGCAAACAGTGCCGCCATCCTAAATCGAGCCTTAGAATTTGCAATTGCTAGCTCCGAAATCCCCTCTTTGTCCAACTCATCCCTGAAAACATCAATTGTCTTAGAGAGATCGATCTGAATAGACTTAACGTTACTCCAATTTTCCTCCAACCATCTGATATGCTGGTTAGACAGCTCAAACTGATCAATATCCTGATGAATTGGCATATTCAAGACAAATGTGTCTAAACCCGTCCTTGCCGACAAAGTTGAGGTTACGGACGAATCTATCCCTCCAGATACCCCTACTACCAATGCACTGACGCCGTTCCTCTCTGAATATTCTCTTATCCAGTCAGTAATCTCATCGGCAAGTATTCCCCAATCTGTCATCATTAACACCTAGTGACAAGCTACGCCATATTTCTTCAGTCGCCAATAATTGTAAGGCCATGGTGTCAGGAACCCGGCTACAAGCATCGGGAGAATAACCCACCAAGTCAGTTTAGCCCCCCCAGTCAACACCAGATCAACAGCATTCATCGCAGCTTCCATTGAAATCATTGAGATCAGAGACATCCCAATAGCAACCCTAAATGCCTCATTCAAAGCCATCTGGGCTGACAGAATTATAGTTTCTAGGGCTATGGAGGTCAGAATTCCATTGAACATTGCTAGGGCCATTATCATCATGGGACTCCACCCAGAATCAGTGAATACAAATTGGAAAGCTGCAATAGTTCCAAAATCTCCAATACTGCATCCAATCAAACACCATTTTGTATTGTTAGCAGATTTCTTCCAGACACTACCATCTCTCCAGTGAAAATCTTCTGCTAACCCATCCACCAGGTAACCAATCGATCTGACTGACTCACTAAGGTCCTCTCTCGAAGCCCCATCATGTTGAATCACTGCACTTCCATCTATGTGACTAACTTCAGCGGAGGAAACACCCGAAACCCCCTCAAGAACATTCTTAACCCTGCTAGAGCAACCATCGCAGGTCATACCTCCAACATCCAGTCGAATAGTCTCTGCCATGATACTAACTAATGCGGGCAGCATTTGAAGTCTTGCAAATCCGACTCTTCCCCCCTCATCAACTCCCCCCAAGTTCAAGACGAACTCCTGAATCGCCTGCTCGATGGTTGTACCGCAGTCGCCGGGAGAACTAGATCCCGTTTCTCTAGAAAACTCTCTGATTAGCATATGGGAAGGAGAAGAGACGTTCAACCAGTCTATCGAATCAAGAAAGATACTGGGATCCCCTTTCACGTTCCTTGAGGGGCCACCTACAGCGAATGGGAAGCCTGGAATCCATCATGTTCTTTCTAGGCTTTTCAAAGACATGGTTTGTCGATGGAAAACCATGGAAGGACATATCGTGGAAAGAAAGGGTGGCTGGGATACGCATGGCCTCCCAGTTGAGATAGAGGTTCAGAAGCAACTTGACCTGATGTCCAATGAAGCGATAGAACAATTCGGGATGGAGGCTTTCAACAAGAAGTGCAAAGAGAGTGTCTGGACTTACGAGGAAGCCTGGAGGGAAATGACCGAGAGAATGGGATTCTGGGTGGATATGGAAGATCCATACGTCACACTTCATGATGAGTACATTGAATCGGCATGGTGGTCCTTGAAGCAGATGTTCGAAAAGGGTCTTCTTTTCAGAGGTCACAAGGTCTTACCGTATTGCCCCCAGACTGGAACAAGCTACTCGACCCACGAGGTTTCTCAGGGGTACAAGGAAGTATCAGAGCCAGCAGTATTTGTTAAATTCAGGCTCGAGGAAGAAGACGTATCAGTACTGGCTTGGACTACAACGCCCTGGACTCTTCCTGGAAACGTCGGACTAGCTGTTGGGCCTCAGGTCACCTATTGTAGGGTCAGGGTCACCGAACCCCCCTCTGACTCTTGGGAAGGTAGGGGGGGTGCCGAGGTAGGGGAGGAGATGATCCTCGCCAAGGAGCTTGTTGGAAATGTTTTACGGAATCATGTTGAGGTGATTGAGGAATTTCCGGGATCTGAATTGGTAGGGAGGGCATACACCCCTATATTTCCTGGAGCTATCGAGAGAGGGGATTCTAAATCTGCATGGACAATAGTGCCTGCAGACTTTGTAACCACCTCCGATGGAACGGGCGTTGTTCATACTGCTGTGATGTATGGAGAGGATGACTATCGTCTTGGTATGGAGGTCGGCTTCCCAGCACAGCATACTGTGGGAATGGACGGGGCTTTCGTGAAAGGGACGCATAAGGAACTGGATGGGAGGTATGTGAAGGATTGCGATGATGACATCATCAACCTCCTGGTTTCGAAAGATCTTCTATACCGCGAGCACACATACACCCATGACTATCCACACTGCTGGAGGACTGATCATCCGCTTCTCTACTACGCAATGGATAGTTGGTTCGTGAGGATGACTGCAGTTAGAGATCAAATTATCTCACACAATGCCGGAGTAGAATGGGCTCCGGAGTGGACCGGAACCAAGAGGATGGGGGAATGGCTCTCCAACATCAAGGATTGGGCAATTAGTCGTGAGCGTTACTGGGGAACTCCAATCCCCGTATGGATTTGTGAGAAATGTGGCACTGAGCACTGTGTGGGAAGCGTTGATGAGATGTCGGCTATGAAAACCGCATCATCCCCAGATCCTCCCGAACTACACAGACCGTATGTTGACGGAGTTAGACTTCACTGCCCATCTGAGGGATGCTCTGGAGAGATGGTAAGAGAGCCATATGTCATGGACTGCTGGTTCGACTCCGGTTGCGCATCGTTTGCCCAGTGGCATTATCCATTTGAAAATGAAGAGAGATTTGCAGGCTCATTCCCTGTAGACTATATCTGCGAGGCCGTGGACCAGACCAGGGGATGGTTCTACTCACTATTGGCCGTTGCCACCACCGTTTTCGACCAACAGTGCTTCCACAGCTGCCTCTCCTTGGGGCATATTCTCGACAAGGATGGAAAGAAGATGAGCAAATCCAGAGGCAACGTAGTCGATCCTTGGGACCACTTCAACAAGGAGGGAGCTGACTCAATTAGATGGTACATGACTACCCAGAGCGCCCCTTGGTCGCCCACTAACTTCGATCCCAATGGAGTCAGAGAGTCCTATGCTAAGATGTTCTTGACGTTATGGAACGTATATCGATTTCATGCTGACTATGCGCATCTTGACGGCTTTGACCCCGAAGATAGGCCAGGCTTCGTCCCAATCTCAGATAGGAGTCCCCTGGATAGATGGGTCCTCTCCAAAGTCGCAGATATGGCGGAGCAATTCCACTCTGGCTTCGTTTCATGGGACTTCCACAAAGCAGGGAGATGTCTAGAGGACTTCGTCGTAAATGACCTATCGAACTGGTACGTAAGACGTTCCAGAAGGCGACTTTGGGACGAAGCGGACAGTAACGACAAGAGAGCATGTCAACATACTCTTCACGAGGTACTCCTAATCGTCTGTAGGCTGATGTCACCGATTTCTCCCTTTATGGCGGATCAGATACATCGGGGACTCTCAGGTAAGTCGGTTCACCTCGCTGATTGGCCTATTGGCTCCCCTCTGGTAGACTCTGTCCTTCCAGAGAGAGATTTCGCGATAGAGCAGGAAATGGTCCTAGTCAGATCGCTTGCTGAAGCTGGTAGACGCATTCGAGTGGAGTCCAACAGACGACAGCGACTTCCCTGCAGGACAGGCTGGATTGTCGGTGGACCCGATATATCCCAATTCAGAGATATTCTAGCAGAGGAATTGAACGTCGAGTCTCTTTCTACTGAGGATGATTTGGATTCATTCCAAAGGATAGTTCTGGAGCCCAACAGGAAGGTTCTGGGTTCAAAGTGCCGTTCTGATCTTCCTGCGGTGTTGGATCATTTAGCTCTCGCAGATCCCGAGGCACTGCTTCTAGAGATTGATGCGGGCATTGCAGCACTGGCCGGGTATGAGATTACCAATGATGACATCGAGATCAGGAGAGTCGAGAAGGAAGGGTTTGCAGCTCAGACCCTCTCCTTTGAGGAGGGGGACGTATCAATCGTTCTGGATATGCATACCGATCAAGAGCTACTATCCAAGGGCCTGGCTAGAGACATAACGAGGAGGGTCCAGGCTAAGAGGAAGGAACTAGATCTACAGGTGGAGTCTTCGATCGAATTATCTTTGTGGATTAGAGGAATCGACTTGAATGAAAGTGATTGGGATCACGTGAAATCCGAGACAAGAGCGGGCAAGTGCTATCTGAATGAAGGAGATCCGTTAGAGGATACGGATAACTTTGAGATCGACGGGACCAAAGTATTCTTCGTGATTCATTGAGCTTGAATACCGTGAATAGCTAGTCCCCTCGAGCGAATGCGATCATTCGTTCTATAGGGATATGATCAACAGTATCTTTACAGTAGTGAGCTTCAACAACTACGCCTTCCTCGTCAATTAAAATATCAACTGGAATAGTCGACAACTTGGAAATGGACATAGTCATGGGGACATAACCCTTGAGTGTTGCTTGCAGAAATGTCAATGGAGAGCGTAGTGCACCTAACATGAACCTCCCAAATGACTTCATCACGCCGTTTTCCTCAAAATGATGATATGTTTCATCAGCAGCAATTATGAATTTAACATCATGCTTGGCCATTCTCTTGCCAAGGTCAGACAGTTCCGCATCGAAGATTCCAACCATCACTGTTTCCTCGGGAAAATCTCCCCACCTCTTCATTATTCTATTAATCCTGATATTACAAAAGGGGCAGGATGAAAATCGGAAGAATGTCAATATTACCCGTTTCCCTTTCATAGATGACATTTCGAAAGTTGAGCCATCGATTGTGGGTAGTGAAATATTGGGTGCGAGATCTCCTTTCTTCAGCTTTGGCATGTTGTCGGGTGGGAGAATAGGTGTAAAAACTACACTATTGAGAAATCTCATTCCAATGGTGCCAATAATCATTTTCTGATCTACTGTGACATGTAGGATTTCGGAATCAGCATCTCTACTCCGAATAGCGGGTCCGGATCAGTAGAGTCATGATATGCGATAAATGAACCACCATCTGGTAATATGCCCATACTTGCGAAGTCGAATCTGATGTCATTGCCAGCACCAGAGGTAGAATCCAAGTCTCCTTGACCTAAGAAAGTCATCATATCCGGCTCCATACTTTCAGAGAAACCTCTTACGTGCCAGGCAACATCAATATCTGGGCCACCTGAGCTTTGGAATCTTACATTCAGGACGAACAGATCGTGAACTCCACTAGAATGGAATTCCCACTCCTCTATCTCCGTAGCCTTCTCAGATAGATTGTAGGTATGGTTGCCCCATGTCTCCCCTCCGTCCCATGATAACATGTGTAACAAAGATGTCCCTTGCGTACTTACGCAGTGAAGTGCGGTGGAAGAGTCGAATGCGCAGTACTGTGAGGGAAGGGATGATCCATTGAGGGTCACTCCTGTCCACCAGTTGAGCGAGGTATCTAGGAATGCATCCCTCCCATCGACGAAGTAGTCTGGAAAGTAGAGTCCCCCAGAGGGTACTGGAAAAGCCCTCATTTCTTTGTGAGGCTTCGTGAAGTCCCATTCCTGCCCCAAACTCTCGGGTTTCAAGTCAACCTCCATTATGTCTAGATTGTCATTTCTGTCAGGGAATCCAAAGTAGTCGTAGTTTAGACCATCAGTGGAAATCTGTCCCCCAATATTCTGTACTTGATGCCAGAAATTCGAGATTACTAGGCTAGCCCAAGGTCCGTTACCATAGAGTCCCCCGTTAATCGGCCCAACAACTTCAACTTGCCATGATCTGTCGTAGAAAGGCTCTGGAGTCCGGTTGAAACACCAACTCCATTCTTGATCCTCGGAATCATAGAAGAATGCGTAGAATTGATCAGCCCCACTGGAACTAGGGTAGGGAAACCATCCCATAGAAATCAAGTCCCCATTAGTGGTCTGAACTATGCTCCCCTCTCCCAATCCTTCCTGCCCCGGAACAGTAGGCTTTGGCTCCAAACAACCTATCTGGGAGAAAATCGAAGGCTGATATTCCTGCCAGGTATATCCTCTGTCCTCAGACCAAGTCGGGTACTCTCCCCCGAAATTAAGGATCCAACCCTCTTTAGTCGCCGCGAGATAGTGCTCGCAGCAGTTTCCTCCATGCTCGTTACCGAAAACTATCCACGAAGCATTACCCCAAGTCTCGTTTTTATTTGGATGGCCTACTGTGAAGTTTCTCGGGTCCTCATGTGTCTCTGGCGGCTCTATCAGGTAATATTCTGAGTCCCAATCCTCCTTTTCTTCGATCAGTATGGACTCCTCCAAACAGCCTGGCAGAATCATCAACAATACTGTGGTGAGCGCAATCAAATGCTCCTTAAGCCGGTACCATTCCACATCGATGCGTTTGATTGGTCATATTTTGCACTTTCACACTTCTGATACAAAACTCGCACAATCAATCAACCAATCTCCAAGTTGCCCCATCCGTGCCGTCTTCCACCACCACTCCCATCTTCGATAGCTCGTCTCTAATTTGATCCGCCCTTTCCCATTGCTTTGCTATTCTAGCCTCTTCTCTCTCGTCTAGAAGACTCTCCACTATTGGGGTCATATCCAGTCTGTCTGTTTCGTTTCGCTGGAATTCGGAAATTATTTCATCATCATCCGGCAATAGTCCTAGAACGTCTCCTGCGAAATTTGAGATCCATCCAGTAGCAGCCTCAACTTTACCGTCTGTTCCACCGGCTTCCAGTTGTGCCCGCAGGATCTTCGTAACATTTTGTAACTCCACTATTGCAATTCTCGTATTGAAGTCATCATCCATTCCAGAATCAAACCTTGAAGCCGACTCTANTAGATCGGGNAAATCCTTCCACTCGCCCTTTCCCNTACTCATCAATCCATCTCTGTATGCAGAAAACATCCTNTTGTGATGGGTTTTCGAGTCATCCANCATAACNTGATTGAAGTCAACTGGCTGNCTGTAGGGTGCATTAATGAGTGTATACCTAAGNATCAAAGGATCAATCTTGTTGAGTGCATCGGAGATAGTCCAGAAGTTATCAAGTGACTTGCTCATCTTCTCCCCATCAACGTTGATCATCCCATTATGAATCCAATACTGTACCACAGGTTCATGTCCGAGACAGCATTCTGATTGAAAGATCTCAGCCTCATGATGGGGAAAGATCAAGTCTGAACCTCCTCCATGGATGTCAAATCTCTCTCCTAGATACTTTAATGACATTGCTGAGCACTCAATGTGCCAACCAGGCCTACCTTCGCCCCAGGGACTTTCCCACGAAGGCTCCNCGGGCTTAGCTAATTTCCATAGAGCAAAGTCTCNGTGATCTCTCTTGCNAGACCCTGTCTTGGACACTCTNCCCCCNGCTCCTGCTCTGACCATATCCAAGGTCTGTCCAGTTAGCTGCCCGTATTTTTCCGGTGAAGTATCGATCTCGAAATATACTCCATCATCAGCTTGGTATGCGTGACCTTTCTCCAATAGTTGGGATATCATCTCTATGATCTCCGGAATCGTCTCTGTTACTCTGGGATAAGCGTCAGCCCTGATTACGTTGAGTGAGTCCATACATNGGAAATANTCATCGATGTTCCTATTCGCGACTTCTAGGAAGTCCACGCCTTCTTCATTAGCAACAGCAATTATCTTGTCATCAACATCTGTGAAATTAGTTATGTAATTTACTTGATAGCCTCTTTTTCTGAGCCATCTTACGATTATATCGAATGAAATTGCCTGCCTAGCATGTCCAATGTGGCTAGGAGAGTATGGAGTTATGCCGCAGGCATACAGGCCAACTTTTCCCTTCTCTAGGGTGACAAGCTCTCTCTTCGATCTGGTCCTCGTATCGTAAATCATGACCGCCATAGAACCTATGGCACGATGCTTTGGCCATCAACCCCTCGCCGCCTCAATTAGCGCGGAGAATAGTAAACNATGTCCTTTTCTTTCTGGATGCCACTGTACACCAATGCAGAATCGCTTGTCCTCTCTCTCCACAGCTTCGATTAATCCATCGTGGTCGGCAACTGCAGAAATTTTGAGACTTCCAGGATTAGCTACACCTTGGTGATGGGCCGAGTTAACTTCTATTTGCTCACCCATTATATGCTCTAGTTTTGATCCCTTAACCACGTTGACCCTATGATTGGAAGTATCTCCAAAGTAACCACCATGCTTCTCATGCCCGGGAGTGGTATCTAGGTGCTGATGAAGGTGACCTCCATGGACCACACTAAGAATCTGCATACCTCTACAGATGCCTAAAATCGGAATATCATTTTCCAAAGCATATTGGATTAAGCCTATCTCTGTTTCATCCTGATTCCTATCGAAGTCAGTGGTCTGCTCATCCGGATCTTGAGAATAATTCGCTGGATCGATATCAGGACCCCCCGAAATAATCAAACCGTCTATTTGACCCATAATTTCAGTCATATCTCCNACTGGTGGAATTATCAGAGGTCTTCCGCCAGCCTCATCGATTTTCGAGAGATAATCTGATGGGAGTATTGCCGCATGATTGTCCCATGCCCCATAGGAAGCGTCTCTCATGGAGCAAGTGATNCCAATCACTGGCCTCATTGTGAGTCCACCAGCCCCTCTCTTTGTATCCTAGCGTACCTGAAAGATTTAACGCCTACAAAGATGAATGAAGCCCCTGAGATAATTAGCAGCAGGTGGGAAGTCGTCGCTAAGGTNGACATATCAGAGAAAAAAACTCTAGCGCCCCCCAATATCATTACCAATGCGAAAACCATTGATACGTGCATGTAGTGATGCTTATTTTCTTCGTTCACTATGGAAAGAACGCCTAGCAATACCATCGGAAAGCCAATGATGGCAGGAATTAGTGCAGTGATCGAACGAGGATCTGCATCTTGTAGAAAGTATGATGCTACGCCCCAAAGGACTAGAACACCACCATTAATCATCGCTATCTTTGGTACAGTCATNCCTAGAAAAGTGAATCCATNGCTCATGTCTAAGGCCAGCACCCATTGCTTATCAGGCTCTCTATTGGTNTAGATCATACTTTTCTATCACTGGATTTTTGAAATAGAATCTTGAATCTCATCATCCTTNGCAACAATCTGCTCCCAAAGTATCTCNGCTACGTCCATTACTTCCATTTCTGCCCCTACCGCATCAAGACCGTCTTTCACCATTACAGAGCAGAATGGGCAACCTACTGCGACCGTATCACAGCCTGTTTCAGAAAGCTCCTTTGCACGAATAACGTTGACTCTCTTGTCAGCATCCTCTTCCATCCACATCTGCGCCCCGCCTGCACCGCAACAAAAAGAATCTCTACCATTCTTTTCAGTTTCTACATCGACTCCTCCGATTACGCTCCTTGGCTCATCAATAATTCCGCCTATTCTACCAAGGTAGCAGGGATCGTGGAATGTCACATTCCGTCCATTTTTNTCTACCTNAGGCAATCGCCCTTCTTCCTGTAATTTAGCTANAATCTCTGAATGGTGGAAAACCTCGAGATCTTCTCCGCCATAGTCACCATACTCCTTTCCCAGAGTATGAAAACAGTGTGGACAGGAAGCAATTATCCGCTTAACTCCAAGCTCTTGGAAAGTCATCATGTTTGTTTCNGCAAGCATCTGGAAAAGATACTCATTCCCTGCTCTGCGGGCAGGGTCTCCCGAACATCCCTCCTGCATCCCAAGAATTCCTACATCCAAACCAGCCTCTTTCAATAGAGAGATAGTAGATCTAGCCACTTTCTGATTTCTTTCATCAAAGCTAGCTGCACATCCTACGAAGTAGATGTATTCAGCCGGCTCTCCTATCTTAACGTCCAGATCCGAAGCCCAATCTGCTCTTTCATGATCTCCAAATCCGTATGGGTTTGAGGCCGACTCGATGTTCCCCATCGCTGTATTGAGAATCTCCGGATACTCCATAGTCTCCATCATTGCATTTCTTCTCAAGTCCGTGAGTTTAGGCACATGCTCAATGTATAGGGGGCATACGTCAACGCAAGCATTGCAAGTCGTGCATGCCCAGACTGCTTCATCGGTAATCCTCTGCATCATCGTTTCTTCTGGTTTCTCTCCAGAGAGCAATAGAGGGGCGTGCTCATTGGCATAGTCCCTCACATCGTGAATGACTTGCATGGGATTCAGCCCCTTTCCAGATGCGTAAGCAGGGCAAACGTCTTGGCACCTTGCACAGGAAGTACAAGACCACCCATCGATCAACTGTCTCCATGTGTATTGGTCATAAGAGCTCACACCAAAGGAATCTATATCCAGCTCCTCCAAGGGTACTGCTTTACCATCATCACCAATGGCCAGAGGCCTCATCTTGGCACTAGGGCCCGTATCGTGAAAGAATACATTGGGAACAGCCATAACCAAATGCATATGCTTTGAAAGCGGGATTAGGAATAGGAATACGGAAATCGCAAACATATGAAGCCAATATGCTAATACGACCGTTCCATCAGATAGTCCATATTCGTAGAATTTGTATCCAATCGGTTCCCAGAAACTGCTTGGATCCTCCTTAGACTCAATCATGAAAGAAGTGGAAGTTATTGTAAAAATTAGGAGAAGGATAACATTTCCCTCCAACTGAGACTTCCCCTTCAGCTTCTCGGGAGTGAACAAGACTCTCCTAATCAGGGCTGAAACACAACCAATGAGCGCCATAGTGTAACCAAGCTCAACCATGCCATTCCACGGCCCTACAAGCAGTTCTGGAAGGACCTTTCCAGAAAATGAGTTTGCCGTCGCTAGGTCAAGCATATCCGAGGCTAGCATCAGAAAACCCCAGAACATCAGTACGTGCATTGTTCCTGCAATCTTGTCTCTTAGTACCTTTTTCTGACCAAGCCATCCAACAATGAATTCCTTAATTCTAGGAATCCATGAATCAAATCTCGAGTCTTTGGCACCTATTAGGACAAGTCTAGTTGCCTTCTGGACTTGATATACAAAGAAGCCGATCGAAATTGAACCCATCGCAAGAAGTATCATCCAACCATCTACGGGTCCATAAGTTTGCAGAAGCGGATGTTTCATGGTGACTCCTCATTCAGGCCTGCTGACATGCTTCCGATTAACAATAAGACCTTGAAACAACCGCTATTTAGGCCAAAACTCATGGCCTATTTAGATAGCCATCGTACATGGCGAAAGCATTCGCGCCCGGAAAGTGCATACTTTTCGGAGAGCATGCCGTAGTCTTCGGGCATCCAGCAGTTGCCGTAGCTATCGATCAAGGAGTAACCGTAAGTGTCAACGAATCTTCAAATTGGACTCTCGAAGGAAAGCGTTTC
This sequence comes from Methanobacteriota archaeon, assembly GCA_002720055.1. The sequence continues at coordinate 79,485 of PBGH01000014.1, forward strand.
GAATCCTCTCGACATCCACACATAGAGTATATCATTCAGAATATATTCCAGTATGATGGGCCACCTCTGAGGATAGATATAGAGAGTAATCTTTTTTCAGCAGCTGGGATGGGATCTTCAGCGTCACTATCCAACGCACTAGCTGCAGCATTGCACTCGCACATTAATCCAAACTCTCTGTTAGACAGGGTTGAATTAGCTAAAATGGCCCATTTTGCTGAAGCCTTTGCTCAAAAGGGTAGAGCCAGCCCAACGGATACGGCAACAAGTGCATTGGGCGGATGCGTTGTGGTATCGGGGGATAGTGTACCCGGCACAGTCCATGTTTTCGATACTAGTTTGACCACTCCCGAGGGTAAAAGAGAGTGGGCAATTAATACCGTATCGATACCCTCTAGTTTGAAAGAAGCATCACTTGTCATCGGTTTTTCAGGAGACACTTCTCCAACAGGAAGGATGGTGGCAAAGGTCGCCAGGCTCATTTCTAACAACCCCGAGATGATCTCAGAAATGGAATCGATTTCTAAGATAACAACAGCCGGATTAACCGCTTTGTCTGCAGGAAATCTTGAGGGACTCGGTCTAGCTATGAACGCTTGCCATGAGAGACTGCGAATTTTGGAGGTAAGTACTCCAAAACTCGATCGTATGGTAGAAGCGGCAAAGCCTCATTCTCTAGGATCAAAATTGACTGGAGCAGGTGGCGGAGGATGTATGGTATCTTTGACAAATGATCCTACAAGGGTGGCCGAGGCAATTGAGATTTCAGGCGGTTCCCCATTAATCACTAGACTCGGTGCAGAAGGTGTCCGAGCAATATGATCTCAGGCAAATAGCAAAAAAATAAGTAAGCTCGTTTTATATAACGATTTATAAGCAGGAATTTATCGCACAAGATATGCTAAGCGATGAAGAAAGACTCACTGTAGTCAATGTAGTAGCTTCTACCAGAGTTGCGGAGGAACTTGACCTTCCAGATATTGCAATCCAGTTAAACTGCGAATACGAACCAGAGCAGTTCCCGGGAGTAGTTTACAGGGTAGTTGACCCAAAGCTAGCAATACTGATGTTCAGGTCAGGTAGGGCTGTTTGTACCGGTGGGAAAAATGAGGACAACATACAAACAGGTATTGAAAGAATGATTGGAGACCTCAGAGATGCTGGGATCGAAACATGGGAATTGAAGGACGTTGAGATCGAAGTTCAAAACATGGTTGCAACATACTCCCTTTTCTATCCTGAGGATTACGGAGAGGTAGCCAAGATGGATGACATCAACACAAGGGTTATCGATGAAGGCGGCGGAATTAGGGCTGCAACCGATGAAGAAGTAGAAAACGAAGATCCAAGGATTAGGGGAATTCTGAAGGGAGAACCACTCGCAGCTCTGCCTAGGAAACTAAACCTAAACAATCTGACATTCCATCTTCCGTTCGACAAGGTGGAATATGAACCTGAGCAGTTCCCCGGTCTCATTTACAGATTGGACTATCCTAGAGTAGTTTGCCTGATTTTCGGTAGTGGAAAGATGGTAATTACAGGGGCTAGACATAAAGATGAGATTCTTGAAGCAGTAGAGCAGATCAAAGATGAGCTAGCAGATCTTCTCTAGTTCGCTAACTAACGTTATTGAGTGGAGGGCCATGCCAGTGCATGGGCAACTCGTGCAACAGGGCCTTGCTATTAATTGCTATAATCATAGGCGCCCCGGTCTCCTTAGTAATTGAAAGCCTTGAATCTACTGAATTTTCCAGTACCCAAGAACATAGTCACGTGATCTCGAAGAACATTGCCACCACCGAACTACCGGATTGGAGAGTAAATGATAATTGGATGTATGAAGGTTATCTGGACGTAGGAGAATTTGTGTCAGAATCAGGCGTTTCTACTAACGTCGAAACTCTCCAAGGCACACTAGATAGAACAGTGGAAGAAATTTTTCCTACAAATATTTCTGGAAATGAAACTATGGCTTACAGGGTAGTTTCCACAGGAAATTATGACTCGGGAGGAATAATTTCTATCGATGGTACTGATGGTTGCTTGTTCGTAGATATGGTGACTACAGAAATCACCAGAGTATCAGATTTAGCCACATTTTCTCAGGAAGTAGAGGTAAACGTCTACTTCTGGCCGTCCGTTTTCGGTACCTGTGTCGATTGGAACTGGCTAAATCAAACCATAGGAATCCTTTCTGTTGAAAATTCATATTATCCTCCGTTAGAAAACTACGATTTTCCAATCTCAGTAGGGGAGACTTGGCAAATGGACTATGTTCAGGAAACAGAGTATAGTGGCTCGAGTAACTACGTGGACATCCCTGATGATACAAACGACTCTAATAGCACGAGCTGGACAGTAATAAGTAAAGGAAGCTCAGGAGTGCCTTATCCGAGCTGTTACCAGTCATACAATGTGACAGCTTTTGACTCAGAAGGAGACGAGATAGGTTACAATTGGTATTGTCCAGAAGTCAGAGGTGAGGTGAAAAGCTCATTAACGCAGGCATTTGGCTTTCTCGCGGTCCACGAACTTGTGAGCTACCAGCCAGTAATTCGAAACAAGATTTTGACAGTGGAAGTGGAGTACCCTCTTTCACCAACTGGGATTCAGATTTCGGCTTGGATCAATGCCACGGATCAAGGACAGCCTATCAGTGGAGAAGATATCCAATTTAGGTATGAATCCGAGCAATTTTTCCGGAATTTAACTACCGATCAGAATGGAACGTGTCATCTGATATTTGACTCAGGGAATAACCCTGATGACTCAATTGGCGATGGAGAGCTAGGGAGCCACGGCATAATTGCATGGTCGCAACCAGGAAGCTTCGTCGGAGCTACTACTTTGGTAATTGACACCGAGGTCCACGAGATCGACCTTTTAGCGAGATCTTCGGGAGTAACCGTACATAGGAATCGAACATCGAACGAGGAATCGGCTATCTTAGATCCTAATTCTGCATTCACTGCAGTATCGGGGGATGTTTTGACATTCTCTTTCCCCGTGCAGAATAGGGGACTGATCCAATCTCCTGCTTCTACAATTAGTATCAATGTACCAGGAGGGGATGAAGTATCAGGGACAGTCCCCCCACTGAGTAGTCTAGAGGAATCGAGGATTGAATTGAACTGGACAATACCAGTATCCCAATCAATGGGCAACGTCTATATCTACTTCGAAGTAGACCCATTTGAGGAAATTGAACAGGATGGGAACCGTTCCAACAACCAAGGGTCTCTTTTATTGTTTGTCGGAGCTATCCCTGAGGCTGAACTCTCAATCCTTGCAGAAGCCATGACTGGAGATGAAGTCATCTTAGAGGGGGGTACCTCCAATGATCCAGATGGCGGTGAAATATTCTGCCAGTTAATCATCGAACGTGAGGATGGGGAGTTGGTAAACTTTCCAGATGATGATTGTGTTTCCATCTGGTCATGGAGTGATGATGGAGAGTACTCTGTCACTCTTATCGTCTCAGATGAAGAAGGAGACTCTTCATCAGTCACAAGCACAGTTTTGATTCACAATCGTCCGCCGATAATTTCCATCGGTTCCGATGAAAGTGAAGTTCTTGTGGGCGCTCAAATTACCTTCAGAGTACTAGAGCTATTTGACAATGATACTTCTGACCCCGAAGCTTTAGTCACGCTTCTATGGGACGAGGATTGTTTTGAGGGCAGGATTGGGCAAACTTGTTCGGTTTCACCATCAATAGAGGGTGTTTTCTCGATCGAGATATTTGCTACTGATGATGACGGCGAAACAACAGTTGTAAATCATTCAGTAATTGTGAACAATGTTGCACCCAGTAACCCAACTATTGAGATATATCACGGAGAAGAGCGCCTCTTCAAAAATGATCGAAACTTCTTCATAGCGAATGAGGGCGATGAATTGACCTTCTGGGGCCAGGCTGAAGATTCTGAGAATGATGTAGCATCCCTGACTTATCTCTGGAAACCCGACGCAGAAGACAATCCCGAACTCAACTTTTCATCTACTGGTACAATCAGTACGATATCGGGAATTAGATACAATACCTCTGGAATGCATCTAGCGACATTGCAGGTCTTCGATAACGATGGAGCGAGTACTAATCTGGAATTGATTCCCATTTTTGTTGAAAATTTACCTCCGACTATCTCCCCCATGACAACATCTCTCGGGGAATTGGAAGAAGATGAAGAGTTCATCATTGACCCCCTAGTATCGGATACAGAAAATGACATTGGAAGCTTAGTCTTCTGTTATGATTTAGACCCATTTTCTGATTCTGATTTAGATGGAGATGAAAGGAATGACTGCGATCACAACTCAAGAGTTTTGTCCCACTCATGGCCCGACTCACATTCATCCCCAGATTCAATTATCTTCTTCACTTTAGACGATGATGGAGAAACGGACTCATTGGAGTTCACTTTCGATGTCGTCAACACCCCTCCTCAGGCGCTAGCATCTGTCACAACTCCCAATTTATCTGCTGGTAAAGCCACAATCCTCTCGGCAAATGGGACAATAGACTCAGAGCTTGATATGGACTCCCTGATCTTCAATTGGGATATAGACATCATGGACGACTCCGATGGAGACGGTGACCCCTCTAACGATGTAGACTTCTCAGGAAGGTGGATCGAATTCACCTATGATTCCGGAGGCCCAAAGAAAGTCAAGCTGACGGTAATCGATGATAGTTCCAGCCACTCTGTTACCATGGACTTACAGGTCGCCGACCCCCCTACTAGCTTCTCAGAAAGTCTGCTATCAAATCTCATCCCTATCTCAATAGCTTCACTAATTTTTTTGCTAGCAGTTTATCGTTTTTCCAATAGGAATAATTCTAAAGATATGGAATCAACGAAGAGTGACGAACCAATAGATATTGATGCAGCTTTCGACGACCTCGTGCCTCCAGATGAAAATCAGACCTCGGAGAATTATGACTCTGAACTTTCCTTCTCGAAGTCAGATGGACGAATATCGGCAAACTTGGACGGAGTCTTCGAGGAGCTCACTGGTCAAAAACCGACTCCAGAAGATGTCCAGGACATTCCTCCGGCACCCGATCTGGAAGATGCAAAAGCCCCGCTAGATCTCGAAGACATAGAAGCACTCTTTGAGGAGTAGCCCTCTGGCAGCCCGTGGTCAACCTCTTCCGGCTTCTAGGATTACCAAACCCGAATGCTACTCCTAAGGAGGGGGCGAGGGATCTTTTGGGCGCGACTGAGCCTGGACCGAAGCCTGGAAATAAGTTTCACGATCTTGGAGAGTCTAGATGGTCAGAAAGGACTGAGAGAATTTCGGAAAGACCCTCTAGAAGGGTACTTTACATGCAACCAGATGGGCTTCATCGATTACATCTGGAAGGGATAGAGGGAAACCTCTCAATGGGCGATATGGTAATTGTCAATCTAAAATCTCTCAACCATATGCCAAGCCAGCAGTCTGTCTGTTCAAGGAGGGTGAAGGATTTGGGCGAAAGGACAGGCCTTCCAGTATTCGCCCTGAATGAGGATGACTCTCTTCTGATGATAGCGGGTTCTAGGATGAGAGTAGACACTCAGAAGCATAAATTGGGTACCTCATCATCGGATTGGGCGATTCAAAATTAGCCCGACATCACTCTTCTTCCAGCCAACTGTCCAGATCGCCATTTCGAACTTCCATTAGGGCATGCTCTGTAAAATCACGATATGTGATCCACTTCGTAATCTCCCCTGGTTCTTCTCCCCTAGATTCTTTTCTTGAAATCGATTCATTGGCATATTTAATGCACTTTTCTAGAAACCTCGCAACTAGATTTCGATTTTCCTCAGTTGTCATTTCATTCTACCTTCAAAGCATCAATCAGCGAATCTACATGTCCCTTTGTTTTCACTCCATAACCGACCCATTCTAGTTTTCCATCTGAAGCGATAGCAAATGTTGACCTAAGTGTGCCCATGTATGTCTTTCCATACATACTCTTTTCTCTCCATGTGCCATATTTCTCATGCAGTAACGAATCTTCATCAACAATTAGTTCGAATGGCAGCTCATGTTTCTGTATGAATTTATTATGGGAATTAGCACTATCAGTAGATACGCCAATCACCGTCCAATCACTATCCTCTAGTCTACCAAAGTTGTCCCTGAAGTCACAGGCTTGGGTTGTGCATCCGGGAGTGTTGTCTCTGGGATAGAAGTATAGGATGACTTTTTTTCCCGAAGAGAGTAACCCCGAGAGCGTGACTTTAGAGCCATCGGAAATCAACGCTTCAAACTCCGGTGCATCATCTCCAACTGTCAGTTCCACATTGGTCATGACCCCTCGTGTGGAACATGACTCATGAAGGCTACCATTAGTCAATGTATGACTTCAGAGAAACAGAAGAAGGCTTTTTTGGTGGCTCACTAAAACCAAAACATGCAGTAATTTCGAACTCCTCGCTATCTCCGAGATTTTTCCCATCAATAACGGCATCTGTACTTGAGACCCTTGAAATGGATCTAATTGAGTACCACTCCCTTCTACCATCCTTGGTCAGACCATACGTCTTGGTCCCGTACAGAATTTTCGCGAACAAATTCTCTACCGTTGCTATGAACCACAAAGGCCTCCAGATTGGTATTGCAAGAGCCATCCCCCATGACATCATGATCGATAATCCCGTTCCCTCGATCCGAATACTTTTCTTATCTCTGGTAACCTCAAGATCCAGAATTCTTACATCCTCGAAATTGTATAGTTTGGAAACATACTCAGCATGCGTCTTCGAAGGGGAAATTAGAACCCTAGAACCATCGGCTCTGGCCAACATGATATTTGTGAAACTACCAAGGGGAGAATCCTCCCAGTCACCTATAACGATCCTGTCTCCTGACGAGAATCCCGAGGAAGAAATTCTCCCTGAGAAGACATCCATTAGCTAACACCCATCTCTTCCCTAACTCTCTTTTTTGTAGCGGCCCATGAGCAGATAGGACAGGAAGTTAGATCGTGCCTTAGTGAAGGACAATACTCTCTTCCGAAGAAAATCATCTGAAGGTGCCTTCTATTCCATGATTCTTTAGGAAAAACATTCTTCAAATCTCTCTCAGTTTTTATCACATTTCTACCGTCTGAAAGGCCCCATCTTGCAGCCAACCTATGGATATGAGTATCAACTGGGAAGGCAGGAATGCCAAATGCCTGAGACATTACCACGCCTGCTGTCTTATGTCCAACTCCGGCTAAAGACTCCAGAAAATCCCAGTCCGGCCTGATGGTTCCACCATCTGCCAGGATCTGCTCCGCCATCTTTCGTAGATTCTTAGCCTTAGTCGGCGCTAACCCAACTTCTCGAATAATTTGTTTGATTTCATTAATAGAAAGTCCGACCATCTTTTCAGGGGAGTCTGCGATTTCGAAGAGTGCGGGAGTAACCTCGTTGACTTTCTTGTCTGTGGTCTGTGCGGATAGCATTACTGCAACTAGAAGAGTATAGGGATCTCTGTGATCAAGAGGGACTGGAGTTTCGGGATAAAGATCATCGAGCTGCCTTCCGATCACTTTCGCCTTCTCTGATCGACGCAAGATCAAGCCTCCTCAATTGAGGTAGCTCCATCATCTCTGAACCCTAGGTAAACTCCTATTCCTACGCACCCGAAAAAGGGAAGATAGCAAGACAACCACCCCAAGTTACTCCAATTATCCGGACTTCCTGTAAGTAGATGTCCTGCGAGGGCTAACAACATTCCCGGAATAACAGCGAGAGTTCCGAATAACATCGCTCGCGCCACACCCATGGTTCTATCGAGCGAACAACAGACTTGACTGTAACGGAGAACAACTTTCTCTATTCCAGAGAATCTAACTGTACTATTCGAGCCATTATTGCTGTTTGGACTAAAGATAGAGCTGCTGACCACCATATCCAAATCGGCAGCCCCCAAGCGAAATTACCGGCATTATCCCACCACCAGAAGTCTTGAGCTAACATAAAAATCACAACAAATGGGATTACAGGGATTAGAATTCCCCACTTAATTTCCATTGACTCAAAGAATCCAGGACCCCTATTGAAATGCCATTGTGCCGCTACTAGAGCTCCAATAGCTGCCAATATTGAGGGAATTACTACTGTAGGCATCGCCGCTCCCTCCGGTCTGATCCACCAACCATCAAAAGACTCGGGAGAGAAAACTGCCAGTATTACGATCACCTCTCCAGCTATGATAGAAGAGATCACAGCTCTACCATCCACAGAATCCCAGTTCGCAACTAAGAAGACGGAGGGAAACATCACTGCATACATGGAAAATGCTAGTAAACCAAGATCGAGAATTGAAAGATCTGACCAAAGCGAAAGCATGAGTCCCAAAACAGAAAGAGAAACAATAACAGTTTCTCTTCCCCATTTATTGTCCGAGACACTTCTTAGAAGGTCTCTTGTCACCAACGAACCAGTAGCCAGTAGCTGAGAGTCCATCGTGGACATCAATGCAGCTAAACCAGCTACAAGTACAAGTCCACCGAACCATTCCCCCCCAACATCGAGGATTAGCGTCGGAAGGATATTGTCCCCTCCGCCTTTGTCTAGTCCGGGATGGTATATGTGGCCAATAGTCCCAATCAATATGGGGGGGAGGAATGCTAGCCATGCTACAGTTGGATAAAAGGTAGCCATCCGACCAATTGACTCGTCACTCTCAGCAGCACAGAGTCTCTGGAATAGCTGAGGAAACATAGGATCAGCGAACAGCCAGAGAATCATAGTGCTAGTCCAAATCAAGAGGGTGTAATTTCCTGTCCGACTCAGAAGTCCTGCAGTATCTTCAGACGTGGAAATAGTAGCCATAGCAGAGCTTAGTCCTCCAGAATCATTGACCACTATAGCTAGTCCCAGCCATAGTAAACCCAAGGCAATTACTGCCTGTACCAAATCTGTCCTAATTACTGCCTTAAGGCCGCCAGTAATAGTGTATGCAACAACCAGTGCTGTAATTGCAACTGCCCCCACCCACTCAGGTCCCCCGAAAAGTGAAGAAACCACAATCCCAGCTGCTCTAGGCTGAAGGGCCAAATACGGTATAGTGGCTAGGACCAGGACTGATGCCATGGAGATTTGAGCGCTTCTTGATCCAGTTCTACTACCGATCATTTCTGGTGCAGTAATCGCCCCCGTCTCAATAGAGCGTAATCGGACCTTCTTTCCCAGGAAATACATTGCAACTGCCATGAATCCTGTCCCAAATGCCATTATTGGCAGGAAAGAAAGTCCGATTCTATATGACGCTCCACTGGACCCATAGACAGTGAAGGCACTGAAATTAGTTGCTGCCATTGTTACAAGCAGAATTGGACCACTCAAGCTTCTCTTTGCCAGATAGTACGACTCATCGTCCTTGCCCAGGTCCTTCCTAGCCCAAATCGCAAATAGAGCCATTCCTACGAAATAAGCGCCTGCAATAAACCATGCCGATTCCACGTTTGTGCCACGGGAAGCACGGAATAATATTGTCTGTGATGTGAGTTTTTCACCATGGAAATTTGTAAACCCAAATTATAAAGTCATTTAGAATACATTGAATTCCTAACATTATGGCTCCAACAATCATCTGCAATGATCCATTTACACCGTCTCGATACGAAGAATATGCGAGAAGTCCTAGCATCACATTGCCAATGGATGTGAGAAACAATGTCCCTATGACCAGAATCGGAGTCCAAGAGAAATCATTCTCTATGTGAAAAATCGTGCTCTCAATCCACAGTGCAGATGGAATCAGAATAAGAGCATAAGCGATCAACAGCCTAGTTGCTCCATTGCCATCGGAGTCTATCCAAGGCCACCTAAGCGATTCAAACGAACTATCATCAAATTGAAAAAAAATCACATACCAGTATATCAAAAAACCCAAGGCTGCAATGAACATGAATGGCACGATATAGACCCTCCATGAAGGAGGTATTCCGCCCCACAACTCCACAGGATTCTCTGTATGGGAAACTCCGTAAACATAGGAAGCAAGAACCAATGGCCCACATATCAGGGTAAACTTGAGAACTATCTCTTTGGTGATTTCCACGAGTGTTCCCCGAAGAGGGGGAGTGATAAATCCAATTCTTCGACATCCTCGAGACTCCTCTCCGGAAAGAAGAATAATCCAGACCCTCAGCAGTAATAATGCAAAGATGCGGTCCGGCGGAAGTTTCCATGGCTCTCGAGTCTGAAGAAGTAGAACTAATCCTTTTCCTCCGAGACTCCCAAGATTCCGAAGCCTTGTATTTGCGGAATGAAGCAGAAAAAAGAGGAATCTCAGTCCGTGAAGCTTCAAAAAAGGATATGTGGCGAATGTCTAGGAGAAACAACGGATCTATCCCGCCATCTATACTTGCTTTAGTGGGAAGGAATCCCAATGCCAATATTGACCAAATTCTCCGGAAGGGTGGAGTCTCTTGGCTTATTGCAGGGGCACGTTATCCTGTCAATATCGGTTTCACTATCAGAACCGCGGAAGTAAGCGGGGCTAATGCTGTTTTTGTGGACGGTGACCTAAGTCATAGTCAAAAGAAAGCTGCCAAGCGAGCATCTATGAAGGCGCATAGATTCATGCCAGTTCATTGGGTCATAGGTGAAGAGATAGTCAGTAGAGCCTCAGAATCTGGCTTTAGAATAATCTCATTAGAAGACACCGGAGAAAAAATGCCGTGGGAAGAGGATCTTACTGGAGACATCCTGCTAGTCGTCGGCGGAGAACGGGACGGAATACCCGACCAGATTCTAGGTAAATCAGATTCTGTGATTAGAGTTCCAATGTCGGGTTTCGTGCCTTCCTACAATCTCCAAGCTCCAGTAGCTGTAGTAGCTGCTGAGGCTTTGAGACAGAGAAATGGCAACTCCTAGAAATGACCTTCCATTTCCCTACTGATAATCATCCTCTGAATCTGGCTGGTTCCTTCGAATATCTGATATATCTTCGCACCCCTCATTCTTCTAGCCACTGGGTATTCCTCAGAATATCCATATCCTCCAAGAACTTGGACTGCATCCGTGGTGACCTCCATGCAAATATCCGCAGCGAATCTCTTAGCGTGTGCAGACTTCAAAGTTGCTCTTTCCTTCAAGTCAAGGGAATTTGCTGCACTGAGGGTTAGGAGCCTAGCTGCCTCTATCTTGGTCGCCATATCAGCTAGGATGAATGCGATCGACTGATGCTTGGAAATCGGCTTACCAAAGGTCTTCCTCTCTTTAGCATATGACCAAGCTTCCTCCATGGCTCCTCTGGCATTTCCGACTGCGGCTGCTGCAACCGCGGGCCTTGAGTGATCAAAAGCCTTCATCGCATTCATCCATCCGCCATTCTCAACTCCTCCGACTAGATTTGTTGCGGGGACCCTTACATCCGTGAAATTCACACCCCTTGTGTCAGAGCATCTTTGACCCATGTTCTCCTCTTTCTTACCTAATTCAATTCCGCCAGAGTTAGCATCTACGATGAATCCACTGAGGCCACCATATCCCGCTTCCTTATTCGTGTAGGCTAAGACGAAGAACCAGTCTGCATAACCCGCCCCTGAGATCCATGCCTTGCTACCGTTGAGGATATATTCATCACCATCCCTGATAGCCTCGGTCTTGAGGGACTGCACATCCGAACCTGCATCCGGCTCAGTTACGCAATATGCCGCTAGCTTCCCGGAGCATACCCTTCCCAGATATTCCTTCTTCTGCTCCTCAGTACCTCCTGTAAGAACGGGAAATGATGCAAGCATAGTATGGTATGATGCGGTGCCGAATCCTGGATCCCCTCTGGAGAGCTCCTCGCAGATAATCATCTCATCAACTGCAGACATGCCAGCCCCGCCGTACTTCTCTGGGATTGTCACATTCAGCAAACCCAACTCATGGGCCTTTGAAATCGCTTTCAGTGGATAAGTCCCGCTCTTGTCCCATTCCTCTGCGTTGGGGATAATTTCCTCATCACAGAATTCCCTAGCCATATCTCGTATCATCTTCTGCTCTTCGCTGAGTCGGAAGTCTACCATAAGCTACCCAACGAACAACACTATTTGAGTAATTTCTGGGGACACTCCTGAACATTAACTGTTATTTCTCTATCTTTGTTCCGAGATCTGATTGTCATGAGTGGAAATAGGCTGATCAAGCATTCAGGAGTCGAATTTCCGATTATATGTGGGGCCATGTACCCATGCTCCAATCCAGAACTGGTGGCCGCTGCAGCCAATGGAGGGGGGATGGCGATAATTCAACCAGTCTCATTGACAGTAGTCCACGGGTTCGATAAGCCAGACCTCAATCAGGGGCTGATTGACGGAATACGGCATATCATGTCAAAAACCGATAAGCCAATAGGGTTCAATGCCCTGATCGAGAAGGGTAACGACAAATATTTGCAGAGAATGTCTCAGTGGATTGACATCGCATTGGATGAGGGAATTAGATTCTTTGTCACTTCTCTGGGTAAACCGGACTGGGTTTGTGAAAAGGTGCACTCAAGAGGAGGTTTCGTATATCATGATGTTACTACCAGATTACACGCAGAGAAGGGAATCGAGTGTGGCGTCGATGGCCTCATTTGCGTTAACGACAGAGCAGGAGGGCATCTGGGGGCTGATAGTATGGAGGAGATGTTTGCAAAACTCTCCGACCTAGGGCTACCTCTGATTTGTGCAGGGGGAGTGGGAAGCGAGAAGGAATTGAATGAGGCCCTAAGAGTGGGATATGACGGGGTTCAGATGGGAACCCGATTTATTGCAACCGATGAGTGCTCGATGCCAGAAGGATACAAGCAGGCCATAGTCTCAGCTACTGAGGAGGACATAGATTGGACGACGAAGCTCACAGGGATACCGGTATCTGTCATCAAAACAAAGAGCTACCGCAGGGATAACTCATGGATAGTCCGAACTCTTCTATCAGGGAGATTCAGGCACAGGATTAGATGGTTGCTGAACATACTCTCATTCAGGCGTTGGAGGAAAATGTCACGGGGGTCCAAATCATCTGATATCTGGTCCGCCGGGAAGAGTGTGGAGACCATTGAAAGCATTGAATCGGCCACAACAATAATGAGGAGACTCGGAGAATCTCTATGAGAACAAATTCGGCCAAGTCTTCTTTATCCTTCGGAAAATAACCCTTGATACGACCATCGAGGTTAGTAGGAAGACCACTGACACCCATCGGGGCGATTCTTCGCTAGTCGCTAGAAGATATGTAATGAACAGAATCCCTGCTCCGTAAATGGCACGAAATACAGAGAAGGCCATGAAAGCTCGGAATGCATTGCTACCCAGGACTCTTTGCTTCAGTGAAATCTCTAATGAATCTTCCATTTTTCCAGACATAGCAGCCATTCCCACCCCTTAGTCGTAATGTCAAAAAAAGGAGTAGAACGTTGTATTGTGCCGTATGCCAACTCAGCAACAGCCCTCTTCCCTCATAGGGGCTAAGACGAAAGAGACCTTGTCAACGTCTGGTGTATTCTGAAGATCTTCTATAACTGATCGAACATTACCAGCAGACCCCTTAATTTGAAGTAAGTCCACGCATGTATGGCTGTGTTTTAGACTACTATGGGTGTAAGATCCAACCTCGATTTGATCCGAATGTCGGAGATCCAATAATTTCTGTCCCTTGCCATGGTCATGCTGGTAGTACACGACAAGATGGCCTTCAATTATTAGATCTGGATCCATTTCTACTAAAGAGCCCCTTTGCTGTAAATCTGCATATAACAACGCGGCATCTCTGATGAACCGGCTACGATTCTTATAGCCAGATTTTTCGATCAATTTATCGAAATCCCTAGCAAAATCTCTGTCCGCACTGAAAGAAATAATCTGACTCACGATTGCGCGATGAGTCTCATATTAATAATAATTATTATTTGCCTAATTAATAGTCTCCATTAAATAGATATTAACGAGCGGATAAGGACATGAATACGCGAAGTAATGTGATACTAGCTGTCTTGATGATGCTCTTTTCGAGCATGGCTGGATGCCTGGATAGATCTGAAGACGAAGAGACTGAAGCACTGGGTAACGCCATGGTTTCCACATACCACGTTGGCCAACTGGTCTCCGCTATTGGCGGTGACACTATCAACGTGGATTTGATGTCGCCATCTAACGTTCCCGTTCATGACTATGAGCCATCCGCTGCAGATATAGTCAGGATGCAGGAAAGTGACATATTCTTCTATCACGGTTTGAACCTGGAGCCATGGGTAGATACTGCTCTTGCTTCTCTAGGCGATAACGCACCGACGTCGATTCAAACCCATGCAATGCCTACCGGGGAGTCGGCACTGGATTACGAATCAATGCTGATTTCAGATCTGTGCGACCTTCTAACCAATGGGCCGTTCGAGAGCACCACTCTCGGTCATGACGAGCATGAAGATCAGGATAGCAACGACACTGAAGACAACCACACAGAAGAAGATGAGCACGATCACGAGGGACACCATCATGCCGAGGCCGAGGAGACTATCGAGAACGCGGAGGGATGCCCGACTGACACAGTCATTTCCATATTCCACATGGAGGAAGGGGAGCACGTACTGGAGTTCGAGGAAGATCACAACGACGATTTCAACATGGCCGTACTGAAGATGCCAGGTGGTCACGCCCACCACGATCACCATGGCCATGGCGCGGGTGCTTTCGAGTGGGCCGGAGTGTTCGAGGTTTCAGACAACTCTCACGCATGGTCCATGCAGAAGGTCGACGGAGCTTATGCCGATCCCTCAATGAGGATAGTCATATTCCCGACATCTACTCCCAATGAAGAAGCAATTCATGCATCTGAAGAGGATGCAGAGAGTATGATCGAAGGAGAATCTTGCACGGTCGTCGAGGATGGCGAGTCCATCACCTCCATAGCCGCAGAAGGCTCGTGTTTCGAGCTC
>PBGH01000015.1 GCA_002720055.1 Methanobacteriota archaeon
GTCATCCCCGTTTCCCATTGGGATAATGCCCATGCGCTTCGAAGAGTCCCTAATTCCGTTCGCGACCTCGTGGACTTTCCCGTCGCCTCCGACCGCGACTACTAACTCGTAGTCGCTGTCCCTCAATCCAGAAGAGATCTCGATGGCATGGCCGGTTCCCTTTGTCAAGAAGACGTCGTACTGAATCTCTGCCGAATCCATAGCTGCCTCGACCTTGTGGAGGTTCTTTCCCAGCTTTCCGTCTCTCGCGTTGGGATTGACTATGCAAGCGACTCTGACCACGAAGCTGCGAGCGGCGCATATGACTTCAATACTGCCGAAGCAAGGAATCATGAGTGATCGCTTGTTCAGAAGCACGATCGAGATGACCCAAGAGGAGGGATTCATGCGCAGGGCAATCGAGATTGCCGACAGAGGTCGACATCGGGTAATGCCAAATCCGCTTGTCGGATGTGTACTCGTAAGAGACGGGAAAATAGTCGCTGAGGGCTGGCATGATCACATAGGGGGGCTGCATGCCGAGCAGATGGCTATTGCAGACGCCGAGTCAAAGGGAGTCCCCACCCAGGGGACTACCGCTTACGTCTCCCTCGAGCCTTGCAATCACTTCGGAAGGACCCCTCCGTGTACGGAGTCCCTTCTCTGGGCCGGAGTCAGCCGGGTGGTAATAGGGTCCCTGGACCCCAACCCGACAGTCAGAGGAGGAGGTGTGGAAGCACTTACAGAGGCCGGTGTGGATGTGGATGTCGGCCTTCTGGAAGATGAGTGCGAAGGACAGATGGATCACTTCATCCATTGGTGCAAGAACAGAAGGCCACTTGTGACTATGAAGGCTTCAACCGACTCAGAGGGAAGGGTCGATGGGCCTCCCTCTCAACCATCTTCTCGATTCAGCTCGGACAGATCACTCGAACTATCCCATGAGATGAGAGCTGAATCAATGGCTATTCTGGTAGGAATCGGTACGGTACTCAGAGACGATCCTTCTCTGACCGTCAGAGGGCCGGATATAGGGCCCAGGGGGCCACCGATAAGGGTGGTAATAGACCCCTCCAACAGGATGCCTAGAGACTGTAAACTGATGTTGGACTCCGAGGCGCCTACCCTGCTGATCCAGAGCTCTGATTATGACTCATCCCAGGATTTGCCCCATGTTGAGAGGTTGGTGATAGTAGAGGAGGAGATCCCGGCATCTAGGATCCTGGATATGCTAGGAGATAGAGGGGTCCAGTCCCTGCTGGTAGAGGGCGGTCCTTACACGTGGTCCAGATTCCTGACCGAAAAAATGGTAGACAGGGCGAGGATCTGCATTTCAGATGTAGATCTGGGGGGTGATGGGCCTACTTTCGAAAAAAACTCCCTGAGTGAATCCGGACTGATTTTGATCTCCAAAGAGGAAGCCTCTGGAGATTCCATAGAATGGTGGGCTAGAGGGTGATAGCGGGTAAACTGTATCGATTCGATGCAGGGCTCACGATTATATATGAAAAGTATCGCGACGCGAATTAATGTACAGCGTAAGTAAGACAAGAAGCATAAGCATCTGCCTGTTGATGTTGGTTTCGGCACTGGGGCCGATGGCGTCCCTNGTCTCAGCGGANCACGATTCCGCGGAAGANCCACTNANCCTTGAGTGGGAGATGGATGGAAACTGGGAAGAGGTTCCCGAANATNTNGACCCANTCATGNACGGTTTCATGGATGCGGGGACATACGAGTTCCTGTTCACATCNATGAACCTGACNNTAGGCGACAACTACAGCCTCGANTGGGAGGTAGAGGTTTGCCAATGGNNNGGNGACTGCGAAGAGGACATGGAGTTCAGGTCTTGGAACGCCACCTCGGAAACCAGCAGCGAGCCGTGGAACCTCACTCTCGACGTCATGGACTGCGATGTAGGAATCCATGCTAACCTCGTGAACGAGACATCTGGTGACGACTGGTCATACGAATGGGACTTCGTCGGCCCATGCGGGAACACCGGCCAGATAACGCTGGACATAGACGTGGACGGCGATGGCACCATGGAGTCCATTCCCGGGTTCAACGCAGACAACAACTCGTGGCCAACCGAGATCGATGAGGGCGAATACGACGCTGAGTTCCAGATAAGCAACCTCAGCTCCGGAGTCGACTATGTGTTGGAGTGGATAAGTTTCAGCGAGGACGCTTCCGGGATGGATGACGAGGATAGCTTCCAAGAGAACAACGCCTCATGGACCGGAGTAGACCCTGGCAACTCACTGGAGTTCGACATCGAAATCCTAGCTTCCACGTGCATGCTGATAGTCGATGCTTTACTCATGGAGGAGAATAACACCTCGGGAGACATGGAGACAGTCTCCGCTTTCGTGACAATCTTCCAAGGCCCGTGCGAGAATCCGATAACAATCTCAATCTGGGGCGACTTCGATGGTGATGGGAGCTCGGAGTGGTTCGATCTACCCAACATGGCCAACGAAGAGCCGGCTGGCCCCTACCCGGACTGCATCTGGTCGGAAAGCGACGAGAGATGGTGGTGCGGTGAGGACTACGACGAGGATGGCGAGCTGGACGAGACTGACGACTGGTGGTTCTACTGCGAGTACCATATAGACACCGACGGAGACGGCGATTGGTTTTGCACCGATGACTTCGGCCAGAGCCCAGATCACGAGTTCTCCGCGAACCAAACAGCACTATTCGGCGGCTTCTTCCTAGATGCTGGCGTGTACGACGTCAGGTTCAACATCACAGCACTGAACTCGAGCACGGATTACGGAGTCGAGTACGTCCTCGGTCAGATGGAGGGGTACATGGAGTTCTCAACTTCCTCGACAAATGACACATACACCGTATACGACGAGCTTTCAGTCCTACCAAGCGACTGCGAACTGCTCGCGAGTATGGAGGTCTATGAGGACCCGATGGGATCCGGTGAGTTCATCTACGGGGCTGCAAGCATGATCAGCGGCCCCTGCGAGGAGTTCGAATCCCCATTCGTCCTCACCTACGACGGTATCGAGTGGGAGGAGGAGTTCGAGTACATGGAGTTCGACGATTGCCACGACATGGATGGTTACTTCGAGTGCGAGATCGGCGTAGACGAGGACGGNGACGGTGAGATCGACTACTACGACTACTACTTACTCGAGTCCGGAGACTGCGAGTGGTTCGAGAACGAAACTGACAGCGAAGATGACGAATGGTGGTGCATAGTGGACCGAAGCGTCCCTATCATCCAGGAAGGCAACCACTCGATGGAGCTGCATATAGAGGGCCTGGAAGTGAATGAGACCTACGAGCTATCCCTCGATGTCGAAATGTACACAGAGATGGGCTCCATGACTCACAGAATCTTCGACTTCCTCGAGTTCAACGCGACCTCGGAGAACATGTCCTTCTCATTCAACATGGAGACGGACAACTACACCTGCCATGTTGAGGTCCTGCCTTCTCTCTTCGGAATGAACATGCAGGTCCATGACCACTTCAAGTTCGACGGACCATGCGAGGAGCCACCTAACCCATTCGTCCTCACCTACGACGGGATGGAGTACGAGATGGAGGTGCACACCGAGGCGTTCGATGATTGCACGGACATGGAAGATGGCTACGAGTGCATGATCGGCTACGACCACGATGGCGACAACGAGACTGACGATTGGGAGTACTGGTGGTTCGATTACGAACAGTGCGAGTGGTCCGAGGACGACGGCGTGTGGTACTGCGTGATGCATGAGATGCCCCCATACATAGAGGAGGGCAATCACTCCATGGAGCTCGAAGTGACCGGCCTTGAAGTCGGAGAGGCATACCAACTGCACCTGCGATACGGCACATGGAACCCAATGCAAGGGGAGGACCTAGAGAATGTCTCCTTCTTGTGGAACGCGACCTCCGAGAACGAGTCCTTCAGTTTCCACATCGAGACCGACAATTACACATGCCAGGCCGGCATTGAGGCTGACCTCGAGGTGATTGATGAGGACGGCGATGCGCTTTACTTGTTCGGAGACAATTTCTGGTTCATGGCCCCTTGCGAGATGCCGCCTTCCCCGTTCACACTGACTTACGATGGTGTGGAGTGGGAGCTGGAAGTCGTGACGGAGCAGTTCGAAGACTGCACCGACATGGATGACGGATACTACGAGTGCGAGATCGATTACGGAGACGGTCACTACGGCTACATGCACTTCGAATACGAACAGTGCGAGTGGTCCGAGGACGACGGCGTGTGGTACTGTGAGGTGCACTCACCATACCACCCCTTCATTGAGGAGGGGAACCACTCGATGGAGCTGCACGTGGAGGGCCTCGAGATAGATGATACCTACCACTTGGGGATACGGGTATACGAATGCAACGAGGTTACTGGTTGCACCGACATAGATGACTGGGAGTCATACGATTGGAACGCGACCTCCGAGGAAGAGGTGTTCGAGTTCAACATGGAGACCAGCAACTGGACCTGCGATGCCTCCGTCGACGCGTGGCTATCAGGGGTCGATGAGGATGGGAACCNCCATACCATCTTCCAACAATCATTCTGGTTCGATGGCCCTTGNGAGGCGCCACCTTCCCCNTTCACCCTGACTTANGACGGCGTGGAGTGGGAGTTGGACCTCGATTTGGAACAGTTCGAAAACTGCACCCAGAGCGATGGGCACCACGGCGACGATCACGATGGCCACCACGATGGCCAAGGTTGGCAGTGCGAATGGGGCCATGACTGGGACGGAGACGGAGAGGACGACTACTACGATTACTGGCACTTCCCCCAGGAGGATTGCGAGTGGTCCGATGACGACGGCGCATGGTACTGCGTGATAGGGAGGNATGCCCCCCAGATAGAGGAGGGCAATCACTCCATGGAGCTCGAAGTGGAGTTCCTATGGGAGGACACCACTTACGAAGTGACGGGAATATTGGAGATTTGCAGCCAAATGGATTGTCAAATTGAAGAGGTGATTTACGAGGAGTTCAACATCACAAATGAGCTGATGGAGGTCATAGAGTTCCACATGGAGACTGACAACTTCACATGCGATGCTCAAATCATGGTTAGCATCCACAATCCCGAGAGGGGAGCCGGCTACGATGATAGGTTCGCCTTCAGAGGGCCCTGCGAGCAGCCCCCTTCCCCATTCACCCTGACTTATGACGGCGTTGAATGGGAGATGATGGCTCACATCGAGGACTACGACGACTGCACCGACACAGGTGACGGTTACGAGTGCGAGATAAGTCGGGACTGGAACGGCGACGGTGAGGCCGACGATTACGATTACAGGTGGTTCCACTACGATGATTGCGAGTGGTCCGAGGACGACAGCATATGGCGGTGCGCTGTACATTACGATGAGCCCCATATCGAGGCGGGCGAGCACTCCATGGAGCTGCACGTNGAGGGACTCGAGGCAGGAACCACTTACAGAGTCGATCTCATGGGCTACGAACACGCGTACCAAAATTCTTGGTTCTGGGAAGAAGTATGGGAGTTCAACGCGACCTCAGAACCAGAAGTTCTTGAGTTCACGGGGGAGACAACCAACCAAACCTGCGGACTTCAGCTTCACGCAACCCTGTACGAGATTGACGAGGAAGGCGGGTGGGATTACCACCTGTTCAGCGATTACTTCGGGTTCAGAGGGCCCTGCGAGGAGCCTCCTTCACCGTTCACGCTGACATACGACGGGATCGAGTACGAGGTTGAGGTGTACACACAGGACTTCGACTACTGCGGCGAGAGCATGTATGGTGACCATGAGTGCTGGGAAGAGGAATGGGAGGACTACGGACTCTCCAGGAACTTCGAAGCAGGAGCTTGCGTCCAGCACGATTCCGGACACTGGACCTGCGAAACGGAGTATGACGTCTACCCCTCGCTGGATGTGGGGAACCACTCGGGAATGCTGGAGATCGAGAATCTCGAGCCCGGGGCCAATTACAGCCTATCTGTATTGATACAGAGCTCGACGATGCACGATGGATACGATTACGNGGAGGAGTCCCACACTTGGAACGCGACCTCCGACACAGAGACCCTAGGGCCAATGTACATCGAGGTCTATGATGACACTTGCAATCTCGTTGTTTTCCTGTATCTGATGGTTGAGATTGACGAGGACGATTACATGACGGTCGCAAACGACCACTTCGAATTCGACACACCCTGCCAGCTTTCCAATGGATTCGTGCTAACTTACGACGACGGAACCGGAGAGACGGACTGGGATTGGGAAGTCGAGGAGAGCTGGTTCGATGGCTGCTGGAACTGGTATGGGCCCTATGATTACATGTGCATGGACTTCGAAGGTCGTCCACACTGGGATGTGAATGATGGTACCTACGACAATGACGATATGGGTCCCGAAGGGGAGTGCTCCGAGATGGGCAACGGCGACTGGATGTGCACGAGGATGGTACCTGTGAGGGTAGACGCCGCTCCATTCGACATGGTGTGGCACATCGACGACCTGGATGCAGATGACGACTACGTCTTCACTTGGGCCATGTGCCAGAACAGCGCAATGGACCTTGTCGGCCAGGACGATATCAACTTCGGGTGCGAGGAACACTCAGAGAACATCACAGGAGTGTCAGGCACCCATACCCTCAGCTGGGGCATGGAGATCCACAACTCGACTTGCNGAGTTCAGATCTTTGCGGATCTGATGCAGGTGCATTACGATGAAGAGCATGACGAAGAATGGTGGGATAGGATCGACCAAGGGCAGTACTTCTTCGGAGGGCCATGCCTGATCGAGATGCCCACGGACATCTCACTACAACTGACCCACGAAGACGGGACGATGGAAGTCTTCCAGGGCATGGACATAAACGAGTTCGCTGCTATTGAGGATTCCACGGACGACATGGACGATGGGAATGAGTTCCTAGTGGTAGTGCAACTCATCGAAGGCATCCTGCCATCTGGTGAGCTCTCGCTGACCTGGGACATAGATATGTCAGACTTGAACCACTCTGGGACTGACGAGTACGTCCTAGGGACCTCGTACGGATACACGGCAGAGACATTCTACACTTGCGATGACGGACAGGAGATCTCGTTCAGGTTCGTCAATGACGGCGAGGACGACTGCGATGACGGTTCCGACGAGGTCGATGACCCATGGGACGAGAGCAACGTGTTCGTATGCGGTGACGGTGATGAGATACCCTTCAGCTGGGTCAACGACGGCGAGGACGACTGCGATGACGAATCNGATGAGTGGGACCAGTTCCCGGAGTTCGAGGAATACTACGAGGTTGAAGCCAATGACTCAGCCCAGGTAGACTGGTCATGGGATGTCCCAGAGGAAGCCTGCATAATGTTCTTCTTCGCATCCCTGGAGAGTGAGAATGGCACATTGGGCTGGTACTTGTTTTATGCGGGCGGTCCGATGTACGGAATCGACGACAACGGCAACGGAATGGCAGACTGCATAGAGTCGATGATGCCGCAACCCGATCAACCAGACGTCTGGGGCATAGTAGAGGAAATGACGATCGGGTGGCAATACGACGCCACCCTCGCCCAGGTTGACATCGAGAACGGCACGGCAACGGCAATAGTATCTGGCACCAGGATCCTGGATGACGAGTTCAGGGTCAAGATGGACCATGACTGGTTCGATGGGGATGGAGAGCTCAACGAGACCGAGGCAGCTGAATTCGAGATGATGTTCTTCGGGAATCCAATCCCTGCAGAATGCATCCAGAACGACGGTGGGGGCGGCGTACCGAACTTCACCATGAATGGGGCTGAGAGCTGGTGCATCACCGGGATGCAGTCAATGGATAACCTGGCTAACGGTTCCAGCGGTCCAGTGACCATCACCCAAGGGTGGTTCATGCACTACAACGTCTCAGTTAACGACGACAGCACGCTGATACTCACATATCCTGGCGATGACCCGAGCGACGGTGACGAGCAGGACAGCAATGCGACCCTCTGTGGCTCCGTGGACCCCACGACCGGCTTCGGCGTGTCTGGATGGACCTACAACGGAACGGATCAGACCAGCAACTGCATCGATGTGCTCGAGGGAGAGTACGTGCAGGAGATAGTGATAACATTCGTTTACACGGTGGACTCCGACGGAGACGGCTACAACGATCTTGATGACAGGTTCCCTAGCGACCCAGAGGAGTGGNTGGACTCGGACGAGGACGGAGTCGGNGACAACCACGACGCNTTCCCNGCGGACCCGACCGAGACCTTCGACCTAGACGGAGACGGNGTCGGGGACAACTCGGACGCGTTCCCATGGGACCCGACCGAGAGCAGCGATTCGGACGGAGACGGAGTGGGCGACAATGCAGACGCGTTCCCCGACGATCCTAACGAGACCTTGGACACCGACGGAGACGGGGTCGGCGACAACGCAGATGACGATGCCGACAACGATGGAGTGGACGACGACGCGGATGACAGCGATGGAGACGGGGTCGTTGACTCGGAAGACGCGTTNCCCAATGACGCCAACGAGTCCACAGACACCGACGGAGACGGAGTCGGCGACAACTCGGACGCTTTCCCAGATGACGCCAACGAGTCCACAGACACCGACGGAGACGGTTTGGGAGACAACTCGGATCCCGATGCGGACGGAGACGGGGTTGAGAACGGCCTCGACGACTTCCCGCTGAACAGCGGAGAGTCATCCGACGCCGACGGAGACGGAGTCGGGGACTCAGAGGACGAGTTCCCCAATGACCCCAACGAGTACATCGACTCGGACAAAGACGGAGTTGGCAACAACGCGGACACCGATGATGACGATGACGGCACCCTCGACGTGGATGACCCGTTCCCAATGGACGCATCAGAGTGGGCCGACACCGACATGGACGGAGTAGGCGACAACACTGACGAGTTCATCAATGACCCCGCAGAGTGGCTAGACACGGATGGAGACGGAGTAGGCGACAACTCGGACGCGTTCCCAACTAACCCCGTGGAGACATCTGACACCGACGGAGACGGAGTCGGGGACAACGGGGATGCCTTCCCCAACGACCCCAATGAAATCGTCGACTCGGACGGGGACGGAGTTGGCAACAACGCAGACGAGTTCCCAACGAATCCTGACGAGACCAAGGACACCGACGGAGACGGAATCGGCGACAACGCAGATGACGATGCCGACGGAGACGGAGTCCCAGATGACCCAGCGGTCCCAGAGCCTGCTGACGAGGACGGAGGAATCCTACCAGGATTCGGTGCCGTCGCGGGAATGGCATCCATTCTCGGTGCAGCGGTACTCTTCGCAGGACGACGCAAGGACTGAGCGGTCCTCGCCTTCATAGGCGAGGGTCCTCAGGNCCCATGCAGGTGCTGAGATGGCCATCAAGATCACCGAAGGCTACCCCATACCCGGAACGAGTCTGAGTGCTCGCAACAGAACCATGCTAGCTGCTATGACCAACAAGCAGTCGGATGAGGATGGGACCCTGTCTGACAACGAGATATCCTGGCTACTGAGGAGGGCTGAGGGTGGTTTCGGGATCGTTACCACCGCAGCGAGTCACGTCCACCCAGGAGGGAAATCCTGGGAGGGGGAGATGGGCGTTTGGAGCGATCATCACATACCAAAGCTTGAGCAGCTAGCTAACGGCATAAGGGAGAGGGGGGCTCTGAGCCTAGTCCAGATTTTCCATGGGGGGCTCAGGGCTCCGAGATCCCTCACAGGAGCTCAACCAGTCTCTGCGAGCCGGAATCTGGAGAAGGGAGTTGAAGAGGAGAGCAGAGAGCTCACTAACGACGAGGTGGAGGAACTTGTCTCCTCCTTCGGGGAGGCGGCTGAGAGGTGCGAGAAGGCTGGATTCGATGGGGTCGAGATCCACGGAGCTCATGGATACCTCATCTGCCAGTTCCTGGGGACGAGGACTAACAGCAGAGATGACAAGTGGGGAGGCGCGATGCAGGGAAGATTCAGGTTCCTCAAAGAAATCGTCAAGGAGGTAAAGAGGAGGACGACGGAGGATTTCATAATCTGCGTCAGGATATCCCCGGAGCATGATGTGGGAGTGACTATCACAGAGAGTATCAAACTGGCTGAGCAGATGATCCAATGGGAAGTAGATATGATCCACATCTCATGCTGGGATGCATTTGCCGGGGCCAAGGAGGGCTCGGGAGATGAGCGAACTATCACGAAGAGATTCAGCGAGGCCATCGATGGCAGGGTGGCATTAGTCTCAACGGGTTCGATTTGGACTGAGGCGGACGCACAGTTCGTAATCGAGGAGGGGGCTGACGTTATTGGTGTAGCAAGAGCTGCAATAGGACACTCAGACTGGGCAAGCAACCTCGGCAGAGGAGATTACGAACCGGAGAGACCCCCATTCACACCCGATCATCTACTCGAAGAGAGTCTCAGTCCCGTGTTTATCGACTACATGCGAAGATGGCAAGGCTTCGTTTCTGATGGTCGAAAATAAACGAACCTCCAATACGTATTATTCTCCGCAGGAGCCATGGATAGAGCGATGTGGGTGACACTGGCGGCAGGAGCGCTGCTAATTTTCATCGTGTTCAAGGTATCCCTAATCACCTATAGAAGGAGAAAATTCCCGGAGCCGCACTACGAATGGGAGAAGATTGACCTCGATGATGTCAACTTCCCCAAGGAGTTCGTCTGGGGGACTGCTACAGCCGCCCATCAGATCGAGGGGAACCAACATAACAACTGGACGTCGTTCGAAGACAATAGGGGGATGGAGGCCAGTGGCGAGGCATGCAATCACTGGAGCCTGTGGAAATCAGATTTCGATCTTCTATCGGATCTAGGGGTTGACTCCTACCGCTTCTCCATAGAGTGGAGTAGGTTGGAGCCCAGCCCGGGCGAATGGAACGACTCTGCAATGCGAAGGTACTCCGAGATGGTGGATGACCTGATATCTAGAGGGATCAGGCCTATGCCGACGCTTCACCACTTCTCGCATCCATCCTGGTGGGAGGAGAAGGGGGGTTTCGCTGAGAAGGAAAACCTGGAAGAGTTCCAGTCATTCTGTGAGAGGGTTTTCGACTCCTTATCCGATAGGGTAGATGTCTGGTGCACAATCAACGAGCCTACCGTATTCTCAGTAATGGGATACACCCTGGGTCAATTCCCTCCCGGGAAAAGGA
Organism: Methanobacteriota archaeon; assembly: GCA_002720055.1. The sequence goes on from PBGH01000015.1 coordinate 11,117, forward strand.
GCATCTTCCTGACTCTGAGAGTGATGAAGAACATGATGAGAGGGCATGCTAACGTCTATCGGAGCCTGAAGAAGAGGAAGCCGGAATGTAAGATCGGTTTGGCCAAGAATGTGACTCTTTTTGATCCATCGAACAGATGGAGCCCGATAGACTGGCCAGTTGCCAGACTCTTGGAGTGGCTATGGAACGGAGCTTGGAGGAGATGCATAAGGACTGGTAGCATGTTAGGGTCGAAGATCCCCGGCTCCAAGGGATCGCTCGACTTCATCGGTCTGAACTACTACACCCATTTCATCACAGGCCTATTCATGCCAACCTCGACGAAAGAGCTGGATTTCGCAAAGAGGGAGAACGAGACATACACAGAATTCGGATATCCCATGTACGCAGAGGGATTGAGGAGAGCGATTGAGTTCGTCTCTGAGATTGGGGTGCCAATAGAGATTACAGAGAATGGGGTGGCGGACTCCGATGACTCGCTACGTCCCGAGCATCTGAAGAGGCATCTCTGGATTGTCTCCGAGGCTATCAGGGATGGCCATGACATCATATCATATCACCACTGGTCACTTATGGACAACTTCGAATGGGCCGAGGGTTACAAGATGCGCTTCGGACTTTACTCAGTTGATTTTGATAGCCAAGAGAGGACCCTGAGAGGGAGTGGGGAGATTTTTAGACAAATCATACGCAACTCTCAGTAATTGAAAATAGCTATTGTCCAATCCCGAGGGTAATGGAAGAGGTCGTGGATGCCGAGATTGTCGAGGATAGTGCATCATCCATGATTCCGCAAATTCCATTCCTAAATGGACTAGGCAATAGGGGAAGACTAGGAGTTACAATATCCGCTGTCATAGTAATTGGCTTGTTGGTCGGATCGACGATATGGTCAGCGACAGGACCTGAAGGGGTCAGCAAATCGGAAAATGAATGGTGGAAGACGCCAGTTAACGAGAGGCACGCTATGGAATTAAACATGACAGGATGGAGAAGTCAGTTGCCTGTGGAGGATCTATACTCTTGGACTGGTCCTGAGGAGTTCTACGTAGAGGTCGAATTACCACTTTCTGAACAGGATGTGGGTTACCCCGGCCCAGCCCTCATGCACGTATCTCTATGGAAGCCAGTGGTTCAGAACGGGACTAAGGTGCCGGTTATTGCAACCATTCATCCATACTATGACTTTGGAGGGGAGGGTATCGCGGGAGAAGACTCGAACCCCAACACAGTACCAGATGCGGGAGTAGGGCTTTGGGTACTCGAGGAATTTGTCCCTCAAGGCTATGCTCTGGCCCAGATTTCTACCTTTGGAACTGGCAAATCGACACATTGCCAAGATGTGAAGGGACTGGGGGAGCAAATAGGAATACAAGCAGCAGTACACTGGCTGGGTGAACAAGAATGGTCGAACGGTAATGTTGGCCTGATGGGAAAGTCATACGCAGGGACTACCAATTGGGAAGCAGCACAGAATCCTTCTGAGCATCTCAAGACCATTGTACCAATTTCTGGATCAATAGGCGTCCAGCAGATGTTCTACAGGAATGGCTCCAGTGAAGCAAGAGCCATGCTGTATGATGTACTGTATGAAGGTGCGACGGCAGATGCTACGAGCGATGACATGAGGCTGTGCACTGATGATGCAATAGGCCCGATTAGCCCATTCACTACTTGGTTGGGAGCTGGATTCGGCGGAGATGAGTGGAATGACTATTGGGATGAGAGATATCACTTACAAGATGTGATCGATAACTATCGTGGAAGCGTGTACATTGTCTGGGGCCTACAGGATTGGAATGTTGATCCATATCATGCATTCCCCACTCATCAACTCCTAAAGGATGCAGGAATCAATGTCAGAACTATCGCTGGACAATGGGGCCACAATTACCCAGACCAACAGACTGTTCACGAGGGATTGGAGTCCGGATATGGAGCTGAGGCGTTTCCAAATGTAACCAGAATGGACTGGGCAGTTGAGTTGTTTCCCTGGTTCGAATATTATCTCAAGGGAATCGGGGAAGAGCCTGAGTCATATGTTCAAGTTCAAAGAAATGATGGAGGTTGGCATATTGAAGAAACATGGCCAGCAGAGGACACTCAACATTTGCAATTTTCAATTGCTAATTGGGATGGCGGGATGATAGGAGCTGTGAATTCCCAACAATCGCTGACGATAACGAGTCAGCCCATGACAGATGATATTCATATCTCCGGATTGCCTACATTGCATATCGATGCGAGGACAAATCTATGCAATGGAGGACAGTTGTTCGTGACGATGTATGATGGCACTTCTGGTCTGAGATTGGGGCATGCAACCATGGATGTGAGGTATAGGGATGGGGGTTATGAGGCCCTACCTACGTCCCCTATGACGAATTATAGAATGCTGATGGAATTCAACCCGATGGATGTGATAGTTCCGAAGGGACATACGATTCAATTGGTAGTTTCAGAAACAGGAGAGGATTACCTTCCATCTCCTTGTGCTTCTTCAGGAATGACGATATTCGCAGGATACCAGACTCTCACCCTGCCAACTATAGATAGGCCCTCAGACCATCAAAACTGGTTCGATGTTCCAGTTTGGTGGGGTGAGTAATTTTGAATTTCTAATCCTCGGTTCGGATTTATGCCTCGAAAATTCCATTCACTTTCTCAGAAATGAGTGACTCGAACTTGCTCACCGACTTACCGCATTCCTCAAGTTCTTCCGCATTCATGACCAATTGTAGCTTTCCTTCAAAGTCACCGACGACGCATGGTGTTATTCCTTCTGTGAACTTGCCCAGAGTAGCATCTTGCTCGTTGATATGTAGAAGCTCAATAGGCAACTTCAGCCTACTCTCGAGCTCTTTCCATTCCTTCTTTTTCGAGATTCCGCGATGGGTGATGTCACAAAGTGCACAGTGGACGGTACCCCTGATTTTCCCCCATACATAGGAAATCTCTCCCAATATACCGCCATCTGCGTTGTAAACTCCGAATACCCTGTGCATATTCTAAGCTAGGCTTAATCACATATCAACGGCTGTTTTACTCTGCGAACTGATCGTTCAGACCTTATTCGATGGCGGACCGTGCAGGATTCGAACCCACGTCTCCGGCTCCGAAGGCCGGAAGGATATCCAGACTACCCTAACGGTCCACGAGACAAGCCAGCCCGGTCGGACAGTATTCAATCCGCCGGATGACAGGTCACAACTAGTCTTGATAGGCTCCTATGGACCCTAACGGGACAGTTAACAACGACCTTCCACCCTGTTTGTTGGATTCTTGTCTTTAGATGCCCCCACTTAAGGCCCATAACTTCCAATTCTTCGGAGATAGGCCCCTCTACGGATTTTGGGCTACATGGTAGCATGGTACATACTGTTCCATCGGGACACATTTCCTTAGCTGATGACAAGGTATTGATGAATAGGTCTAGGCCATCCTCCGAGGTCCAAGCGTTCCTGCCATAGGGAGGGTCGAAAACAAACGAGCATCCAGAAACCGGACCCCACTTTTGATGTATCATTTCTGCTGATAGTTGCTTTACAGAGAAATCTCCAGCTCCATTGGCCCATTCCAAATTGGTTCTGGTCCCCTCTACCATTCTAGAATCGAGATCACTAGCTAGCACCTTGATTCCGGTCATGGAAGACTCTATGGCTATTCCTCCTGTACCACAGAATGGGTCTACGACAGTGGATGGCGTTTCTCCGCGATATGAGAGGGAGACCATTAGTCTAGCAAGTCTAGGGTCCAGAGTTACAGGTTTGAAGAATGGCCTCTCTGTAGGAGAAGTTCCGACATAGGACCCATTAGATAGGTCGTCTCTAACGCCCCATAAGACCGATTTTCCTGCTTCTTCATCGTCCCAGTGACTCGATGTATCCTCTGGACCTGCAAGGATTACAACTATCTCGAATTCAGGGCTGTCCAGGTCTACCTTCCTAGCTCCATCACTGATGATAGATCCTGTCTTCTCCTCTATCTCTCTTCGAGAGATGTTACCCACTCCCTGTCCAATCCTCCTGGCCCTTACTGCGAATGTTCCCTCAGGAATGTTTGACTTCGCCCATTCTCCAATTTTAGAGACTATCGCGTCTATGGTAACACGCTCCCCTCTGATACTACAAAATGAGTTGATAGCAGAGTCGATCAAGGAAGCTCTGGATATCCTCTCTAGCACTGAAGCTTTACTTTCTGCGAAAACTATGCGTGGATGAATGGCGTCGACGGGCCCTAGTAGGGCTCGAACCTCCTCTCTGAAAAGTTTGGGATGCCACCCGTTCCCGATTAACGCAATTCTTCCCATGCCCACGCCTCTTCGAGGTATGCGATGAGCTTCAACCCTATATGCCCCCACCACCGGCACCTGTTGTAAGCGAGGCGAGTTTATGGGTTGTAATCTCAGAGATTTGGTTTCTCCAGAGCCGATTGAATTAGGTGATCTCTCAGGAGAGAGAGTCGCGATTGATGTTTTTCTCAACTCTTACCAATTCATCACTTCTATGACTGGTCCTGATGGGAAGCCGCTTTCCTACGATGGTAAGCCAGTGGCCCATCTGATGGGTTTTCTGGATAGAGCATCAGTTATGATTTCAGAAGGGATTGATCCCATCTTTGTCTTCGATGGAAGTCCTGATGATTTGAAGCGGGAGACTCTCGGAGTTAGGCGAGAAAGGAAGATCGAAGCTGTAAGCAAGTGGGAGTCAGCGATGGAGGCGGGTGATATGGAAGCAGCCAAGAAATTAGGCCCTCAAACGGCAGAATACACCCCTGAAATGGTTCAGGAGACAAAGGATCTGTTCGACCTAATGGGGGTCTCGTGGGTGGATGCGCCCATGGAGGCTGAGGGAGCTGCTGCGGTTATGTGCGCAAGAGGAGAGGTCGCTGCGGTGGCAAGCCAAGATTGGGATACTCTGCTCTACGGATCTCCAGTGATGGTAAGAAACCTAACTAGCCATGGTACTAGGAGATTTGGGAGGGTTCTGAGTGCGGAGAGGATTGTTCTCTCGGACATGCTTGAGAGTCACGACATCACTAGGGAGCAGTTAGTTGATCTAGGAATAATGGTCGGGACCGATTTCCATCCAGGAATTAAGGGGATCGGACCTAAGACTGGACTGAAGCTAATTAAGAAGCACGGAAATATGGAGAAGATAGCCGAGGAGAAGGGTTTCGATCTCCCAGAGCAGCTTGATTCGATAAGGGCACTCTTCATGGATCATCCAGTTGCTGATTCGCCTGTTCCAGACTCCAAGAGAGCTAAGGAGGAGGGGTTGCGTTCATTCCTTCAGGACGACAGGGGTTTCTCCGACAGGAGAGTCGAGAGGGCTTTGAGCAGACTTGCTGACGCTGGGCGCCTTAGGTCGGCTAAACAGCCTTCCCTCTTCGACTTCTGATCAGATTATGTCGAAATCGTTCTCTTCGTCGTCGGGAATGCCGTCTCCGTCATCGTCCTCGTCGGTGTAGTCAGGGATTCCATCGTTATCGTGATCGAACTGACCGGTCGAGTCCCATCCGTCGTTCTGCTCGAACCAGTCGGAAAGACCGTCGTTGTCGTCGTCTGTATCGTAGCTATCCCAGAGACCATCGTTGTCGTGATCGTACCTGTATGTGCCGAATGCGCCGTCCAGCTCGTCCACATCGAGAATATTATCGTTATCGTCGTCCTCGTCGTTCGCATCGTTGCTGCAGTCGTTGTCGTGATCTCTTGAGGCGTCCACGTCATAGAGGCCGTCCCCGTCCAGATCGATGAGTTGTTCCTCCACTCCGTCGCCATCGCAGTCCAGCTCGTCTTCCCAGTTATCGATGCCGTCGTTGTCGATATCGAAGTCGACATTGTCGGTTATACCGTCATTGTCGTGATCGTAGATGTCTGTTGCTGGGTCTCCGTCTTCGACCTCTTCTCGATCATTTATTCCATCTCCGTCATCGTCTTCGTCGTCGGCATCCAGTAGGCCATCGTTATCATGGTCTTCGGGGCTTGGATCCTGAGAGTCTGGAATGCCGTCATTGTCATCATCCCAGTCTTGGTCGTCAGGTATGCCATCACCATCGTTGTCATTACCGCCGTTCTGATCCTGATTGTCTAACTGCTGGTTCTGCTGCTGATCTGATTGAGAGGATCCCTGTTGGGCCTGGTTATCTCCCTGGGTCTGACCTTGCTGCTGCTGGTTCTGACCATTCTGGTTGTTACCGTTCTCGTCACCGCTCTCCTGATCGCCCTGCTGGCCGCTCTGCTCTCCGCCGTTCTGCTGCTGGCCCTGTCCGTTGTCCTGCTGGTTACCCTGCTGGCCTGAATCGCTTTCCTGGCCCTGTTGGCCGTCTTGGTCTGACTGTGATCCTTCGTCCTGGCCCTGTCCTTGCTGTCCTTGGCCGCCTTGGCCCTGGCCGCCTTGGCCCTGGCCCTGTCCTTGTCCCTGGCCCTGTCCTTGTCCCTGGCCCTGTCCTTGTCCCTGGCCCTGTCCTTGTCCCTGGCCCTGTCCTTGTCC
>PBGH01000016.1 GCA_002720055.1 Methanobacteriota archaeon
GTCCAGCACCCCCAATGGGTCGGTAGCGCACGCGACTTCGTCAGAGTCCGACCACCCGTCACCGTCGTCGTCGTCGTCTGTCTCGTCGGGAATTCCATCGGAGTCCGTGTCCAGTAGTGAGGATGATATCGTGATGTTGAATGAGGCGGAGTATACCGAGTTGTTCGCCCAGATGTTAATTATCATCGGTGCGAAGGTCTCATTGGCCGTTCCCACAATTGTTCCAGTCGTGTTGTTCATCAGGAGTCCTGAGGGCAATTCTGGGGAATTCTCCCATGACGTTATACCGCCTCCACTGGTAATCGGGGACATATTTACCATGGTTATGTTCACTATGAGGTCGAGCTCACTTTCCGGGTAGATCATGACTACCTCCGCGTCGTTAGAGGAATCCAGTGAGTCGCACAGACCATCCCCATCCCCGTCGCTTGGGGTGCTCGAAGATTCCAGTGGGTCGGTCCCGCATTCGCTCTCAGCAGTATCGTTCCACCCATCTCCATCGTCATCCGGGTCGAAGATGTCTGCAATCTCATCCCCATCAGTATCGATCAAGACGGTGATGGATATGGTGACTGAACTGGTCTGGTCGCCAGAAGCATTCGCCCATATGGTGTAGTTGGTCTGGTTCTGTACATCAGTCGGAACTCCCCACAAGGTCCCATTGGCCTCTCCGAAGAATAGTCCGTTAGGGAGATCTGGATAGACTTCCCAGCTCTCCGGGGTCGAACCAGAGGTCTGCCCAGCTATCGGTTGCATGGCCACACCCTCAGTCAGCGTCAGGTCGCTTGTCGGGAATGCTAGTGTGAGCCCATTGCCCACTATCCAGATCGATATCTCTGTGCTCGTGCTTCCGCCCGAGTTATTTGCCCAAACCGTGTAAGTAGTGTTATTCGTCACTAGCAGAGGTATCCCCTCGAACTTACCGTTTGAGGTGTTGAAACTCAGACCCAGGGGGAAGTCGGTCGAGTTGATTGCGAATGTCTCCACGAAACCACCGACTATCGTGGGGGCTATGCTGACTACCGAATCCCTGGGTATCACGTATGTTCCATTGCCATACGAAATCGTCGCTATCGGCTCATTTATGGTTAATTGGAAGTCGACCTTCGTCGTGCCTCCGTCGCTACTTACCCTCAATTGGAATGCTTGCTGCGTCAGATTTGTGACCGGAGTTCCGAATATTGTCCCATTGCTCTCCCCTAGTGATAGTCCAGCAGGGAGATCTGGAACGAAGGTCCAGTTGATAATCGCCCCCTCTATCTCTGTGGGCGATATCGGGGTAATTTCCGCACCTCTCTCGAAGATGAAGTCCGTCTCGGAATATGTCACAGTTGGCTTTCCGTTCAGTATCAGGAAGGATACGTTGATCCGGTTGTTTCCGAGTGCCGTGTCGTTCATCCACAGCGTGTAGGTCTCCAATGAGGCATTGCTATCGGCAGAGCCGGAGATAACGCCCGTGTCGGGATCTATGGAGAGGCCAGAGGGCAGTCCTGAAGCCTCCCAACCGTCCAGGTACTCGTTGCAGTAGTTAGCCCCCTGGTCGCAGGTAGCCCCCATGGCGCTTAGCCCCATCACGCCGAACAGTGTACCGATCTCCCCTGCCGTGAGGCTCTCCCCGCTAATTGTGTGTCCCACTGCCTCCATGAGGAAATGGGTCTGGTAATTGCAACTCCCTGCGGTTCTGCCCATTAAGCTGCCATCCCAGTAAAGGTTGCAATCTGAGGTGTAGAGATCAACCATCATGTTACCCAGCGGATCGAAGGATACATACTCCCAATCGAGGTAGTATGTGTATGACGGATTGTTGTATTTCAGGAGTTTTTCCTCGAAGTCCGGGTTCAGCGACGAATCGAGCCTCATTATCCTATGATGATCTCCCAGCAAAGCCACTCTGGACCCCAATAGTAGAACTATCCTATCCTGGGGATCTACCTTCATTATGCTGTAGTACTCAGCGGTATTAGAGGCCCCTGCGCTGAGGCAGAACTCTCTGCTTGAGGAGGCTGCTAGACTCAATCCGTCCATACGCAACACCACCATACTATCAGCGCACGTATCGTTGAACCAATGCACATTTCCCGAGATGTTCAGGCTATTGGTATCCCCAATCGTCCAAATTGCCATTGCTAGGTCTCCGTCAGATTCTGCTTCCATCATCGCTGAGTCATAGGTCTCATCGAATCCAGCTGGATCCTCCGAGACTATTGTCGATGAATCCGTCCAATTGCCAGACAGGTTCAGCCTCCCGATGACGTAGTGAACGCTATCTGGCCCAGTGGATATTTCACCTAGAGTTGTGCTGCCGTACCCCCTAATCAAGACGTCCACGCCCCCATCCTCGTGGACCCCCATTCCCTGCAATGTTCTGTGGTAGTTCGACGAAGGGGTCACAGTGGTCGCCCACGAGAAGTCACCGCTAGGATCGATTCTCGTAACGAATGGCCTCTGGAAGTTGTAGTGGTCCAAAGGAATCTCGAGAGTCAGATTCCCGAAAGCGAGGGACCGATCGGAGGAGGAGGATGTAGAGACCTGACCTGCTATGGTCAGCTAACCAGTGGCTCCATCCACGTGGATTCTGGAGAATCCGTAGGTATTCACTATCGTATCAGTCGAGACGTGCCAATTCGCGTTCGAAGAACCCGATGTCATGTACGCGTCCTGGGCCCACCTCGTCCCACCATCACCGTCCAGGGATACGAAGAATGCCGCTTCCCTATTGGGTAGATCATGGTCATTCCCGGGAAGATCCAGAGCCCCCGAGGTCCTGTGGCCGACGATGTATGAATTGCCCGAGTCATCCACCGCGAGCGCTGCTGCCCCGCCCGAGGCCCCATTGAGATCGAGGGGAACAACCCATGCCCATGTCCCATTTGCCCATCTCTTTGCCACGTATAGGTCCCCTGATCCGATGGAGACGCTTATTCCATCTGCCGACCATTCCGAGTTGCTGTAATACAGACCATAGTAGATAAGGTTGCCAGCGGGGTCGAACTCGTGGAGAGTGTAACCAGGGCCATTCCTAATGCTGAGGTACTGGTGCTGGTCCAATCTCCCAAAACCAGCTTGTATTGGTGCGGGAGACCTGATGATGAACTCCAAAGGGACTGGGTATGATGCGGTGGTACTGTTGGAGTAAACAGTGTATTCCGTCCCCGAGGTATCGATCTCCTCGGGAGTCCCTGAGATGACTCCCGTGCTGCTATTCAGAGAAAGTCCAGCAGGCAGGGAGGGGGCCCGGACCTCCACCAGCTCCTTCCCACTGAAGGTGGGGGTGATCTCAACCGAATCGCCCATGGTGTAGATGAATGAGGAAGCGCCGAAATCCATCACTGCATACTGCAGCGTGTCGCATATCCCATCACCGTTCGAATCGATCGGGCTGAAGGTGTATGATGGGTCGAGTAGGGAGCCCTTGTAGGGTATCAGTGCGGACCCATCCGATAAATTGGCATCGATCGACATGATGAAGGGATCATCCAGCCTATCGAACTCCAATGTCAGTCGGGCATAGTTTAGGGTCTGGGTAGATGTTGACTCTTGCCATCCATCGCTCTGCCAGACTTCCTCATGGGACCATGATCCCGAGGACTTATTGGAGAGCATCAATAGGTCTGAGGTGTGGTTTATCCAAGCGATATACGCCGTTCCGGTGGAGTTCGTGGCTATGTCCACGCCTTCGTTCTTGCCGGTGGACTCCGCGATGATCTCAGAAACCCAGGTATCGTCCGACGGGTCATCGTCCAATTCAAGTGTCGATAGCCATAGGTTCGTCCCGTTGTACATCGCAGCGTACAACGTACCATCGCTGGAGTAGTGTAGCTCAGCTGTGTGATCCTCTGTGGCGGAGTGCGAGGCTCCGCTGCTCCATCCGGTGCTCTGCTGCCTCTCCAGTACAAGATTGGGAGTGCTCCATGTCAGATCAACACTTCCCGATAGGTCGCCTCCTAGGTCTGCGTATGTGTGGTAGAATCCGATGACTCCGGAGGAGTTGTTCACAATTAGGGCATGCAGCCTACCACCAGGACTGAATGCAATCTGTCCGTGCTGGTTTCCCCCTCCGGTATCGGGTGCGGAAAGGCCACCGGGGGCACTGGCGTAGAATGTGCTCCCATTCAGGTAGTAGCCCCTTATGGTGCCGTCATTGGACGACTCGTGCCACCTTACGACCATGTCTCCCTCATGGGAGACGGCCAGGTCAGTGGAGGTCGTGGCGTCATGACTCATTACCGTAATGCCACCTGACATTGAGGCATTCACATCGGACATCCTGCCGACACCAGTCTTGTAGGAAATATAGGCCAGGCCATTCTGGCTAGCCACGTCCCAATAGTTGAATTGGTTATTATTAGAAAATGTCGTTGCCGCGCCTGTGGTAGTGGAATCGTGCCGTAGAAGCCATTGGTAAACGGCATCGTCGTAGTTTGTCGACATGAGTCTCAGTCCATGATCGGAGAGGAAGAAGTCATATCCATACGTGTTGCTATCGTAGTTGAAGGCTGCATTCCCGCTGCTGCTGAAGACTGGCTCGCTATTCCACTCAGTCGAATCCTCTAGTCCAGAGCACTCGCACTGGTATGAGTCGTTCCAGCCGTTTCCATCCACGTCGTCGTCAAGGGCGTCGCAGATACCGTCTCCATCATAGTCAGTAGGCTCAGAGAGCGAGCTCCACCACAGGGTCCCGCATGCCATCTCCTCCGTGTCCGACCACTTGAGGGCAGTGTCCTGGTCGGCGGTCCTGACCGATGCGTCATCGTCATCTGTGTCAACGTTGACGCCCAGACCATCCGAGTCATGATCGAACCAGTCCCTTTCGTCGAACGGCAGATCGTCGTTAGAGTCAGCGTATCCGTCGTCGTCATCGTCCGTGTCCCAGATGTCTATCCATCCGTCTCCATCGAAGTCGTCAGGGACCATGTGCAGATTCGTCATCGGCAGGTTGCCCCCGAGATCGCTCTCAGAGCCACCTATGTCGCCCACCAGTTCCCTGTATACGCCTAGCCTGCCTGTCGCTTCCTCTCCCCAGCACCTCACTGTGCCATCGTCGATCACCGCGCAGGAATGGTAGTTCCCGGATTCTATGGATATAGATCTGGTCGTGGGCAGGATGGCGGTCATTAGTCCGCTACCCATCTCTTCGGCGGTATCCACTGCATCAGTTGATCCTATACCAAGTTGGCCTCTAGAGTTGTCTCCCCAGCAGGCGACACTCAGGTTGTCCAATAGGACGCAGGTGTGGGAATATCCAGCACTTATCGAAGCCGCGGTCCTCCCCGAGCCTAGGTCGACAGTTGGGAGCTCATCGCCCATCTCACCAGCCGAGTCACCCTGGGACCCTGTAGATGTTCCGAGGCCGGTTCTGCCATTGGTGTTCAAACCCCAGCAACGGACGCTACCATTGTCCAGAATCGCACAGGTATGGTAGTGGCCCAGGGCCATTGCGGCAGCGGTTCGTCCTTCGCCGAGGTCTACTGCTGATAATCCGTCCCCCATCACTGAGTCGCACTCCCTCAGGTTGGTGGCCGTTTCTAGCCCTGGGATGCAGACTACGCTGTTTCCATCTAGGTCCACTCCTCTACCTACGTTCTCAGTATGGCCTAGTCCCAATTGACCATAGCTGTTCATCCCCCAGCACTTCATCACTCCGCTATCCAGGATCGCGCAGGTGTGATAAGACCCTGCTTCGATTTGGATTGCCGTTCTGCCAGTGCCCAGGTCCACTGTGGCCAGATTGTCACCCATCTCATCCGCGCCATCCCCCATATCATACGTTGAGCCAATTCCTAGTTGCCCGTACCCATTGTCCCCCCAGCACTTGACGCTACCGTTGTCAAGAATCGCGCATGAGTGGTAGGATCCGGTGGTTATGCTTGTGGCCGTAGCCCCAGTACCCAGGTCGATAGTGGCAAGATTGTCTCCCATCTCTGAGGCTTGGTCACCTATGCTCCCGCTAGAGCCCGTCCCTATGGCGCCTTCCGCATTTCTGCCCCAGCACTTGACGCTACCATCGTCCAGGAGGGCACAGGCGTGGTAGGTCCCGACTGAAATCTCAATCGCTGTGCTATTGGAGCCAATTGGCGTGAATGCTAGGTTTTCACCCATCTCGTTCGGACCGTCAGAGGCGGTGCTAGTGTTTCCATGACCGAGTTGCCCATTGGCATTTTGCCCCCAGCACTTGATGTGTCCTTGGTTTGATCTGGCGCATCCGAAAGATCCTCCGGGATCCAGTGAAATCTCTGCTACGTCGTAGGGGCTGGAAGAGAGGGAACCACTGCTCTCGGCAGCGCCCATCTGATTGGAAGCGTCGAACATCACAATATTCGTAGAATCTGGTATGTTCGCGTCGGATCCGACTCCGTCTCCTATTTGCCCGTACGATCCTTCTCCCCAGCAAATTATCCTCCGCTCGTCAGTCGCGTCGCTCGAGAACAATGCGCATGAAGTGCCTCCATCCGACCCTGAACTAGCAGAGACCGACACCTCCAATGGCGTCCATCCTGTCACCGGGGTAGAGGACACAGGTTCAGCAGACGTCATTGAGCCAATGCCGTTTCCTAGCTGCCCATTTGTTGATACTCCCCAGCACTTCACTTCTCCTGAGATTACCGCACATCCGTGGGTCTCGCCGACGTCTATGGATGAGACCTCGGTGGACCCCGAGTCGACGGATGTGCCCGTGGCATGGAAATCCGAGTCACCCATTACTGCCGGTGATTTCTGACCAGCCCTGGAGAAGTTGAGGCTCGAGCCATCCTCGTCGAAGTATGCCACATGGGCAACTCCGCCCGAGTCTATGCCAACCTCGCTACCTTTGCCTGCCCCATTGTCCTGGTATGAGTGGGTCCAAACCCCGTCCTCCTTGGTAGCCAGTCTCAATTGTCCGCTCGCGGACCATGCCGTGTCATCTGTATCGAAGTAGGATATCCATGGCACGTCATTGTAGTCCAGGGCTATGGATGTGAAACCACCAATGGTGCCACCGGCGTCGATGGTCGATGTTACCCACGCAGACCCATCGTGTTGGGCGTATCTGAGGTTTCCGACCCCCTCGCTCGGGTCAGTTGTATCTATGTAGGATATGTGCGGTTTTCCGTCGGAGTCAAGGGCTATGTCCGAATAGGCGCCGGTCATGGTTGCTATAGAGTCAACTGTGGACAAAGTCCAGGAGTATCCGTCCCATTCTGCATGTTGCAGGGTCCCCGATGTATCTGTGCCGTTGAAGAAGCTGATGTGGATAGATCCAGCTTGATCAACCCAGCCCCCCAACTGGTAATGATGGCTCCCGACTTCTCCGATCTGGGTTAGAATGGGTCCGTCCCTGATGGTGAGATAGTTGACAGTCGAGGAGCTCGAGTTGTAGTAGCCCATGTGAACAATGTCATTATGATCGATTGACATCTCGACATACTGGCCCGTCGTACCGTCTTCCGCCAGAGTCCTAATTTCCCAGGAGGACGCGGAATCACACGATGAATCGCAGCTCGCGAACTCCAGATCGCTGAATGAGGGCTCAAAATATGCGATTCTGGGTTTCCCATTGGAGTCCAACCCTATGGAATTGTCCACTCCGAAGTAGTAGCTAGTGGAACCTCCCGCAACGTCAGCGGTAATCGCCCAACTCGTTTCTCCGAAACCGAGGTAGGCGTACTCCAGATCCCTGCCGGACCTCTCATAGTAAGAGACGTGCAAACCACCGTCCGAGTCTATTGCGATGGACGAGGAGCTGTAGCCGGCGCTATAGTATCCGGCATTACTCTTGATTTTCGTTGTGACCCAAGAGCCATTGCTTCCTGCTGCATGGTACAGTGAGTCGTCATAGTCATCGAAGTAGACTATGTGGGGTGAGTCCGAGCTGTTCAGGGCATGGTCCAAAGAACCCCACGAGTAGCCGCTTGCCCTGGACATTACACTATCAATGGACCATGAGGTGCCATTGAAGGTGGCGTATCTCAAACCGTAATCCCACGTTGATCCTGAGTAGTTCCTGACCATGTACGCAATCTCGGGGAGGCCCGAAGAGTTCAGTACAATCGAGGTATCGAATACATCGTAGTTCAGGTCATCTATCTGGGTGACGTTCCAGCTCGATCCATCGAAGTGGGCGTACTTCACAAGGTCCAGTGCTTCTTCGACGTATGAGATGTGCGGTAGGTTGTCAGGACCCATCGCGATGGACATGTGCCTCATCCCACTGGAGGACCCTGTACCCGAGTCAACACTTTGGGTTTGCCACAGGTTTCCAATGCTCTTGGCGTAATCCATCGAATAGCTCGAGGAGTTGTAGTAGGCAATGTGCTTGTCCCCATTACCATCCAGGGAGAAGGCAGACCAAAGGCCAGTAGTGGACGACTCTCCCTCAACTATGTACGAGTAGGTTGCGTTTTCGTAGTACTCTAGATGCTCCAACATCCCGCTCGACGCATTGGGATAGACGAAGCTCGCCACCCCTCCTGAGACGCCTACGAAGGAACCCGGATGAGATCCGGACAGGTCTCCTGTGGGGGCCGCCGATTCGGAAGACCATAGGGTTCTGGTGTAGACTGTTGAGTGGCGCAGATCGGCGTTGTCTTGGTCCCTGTAGGACATGTGCGCAGTACCCTGGGAGTCCACGGCCATGGAGACGTATGACCCGATATTGCCAGCAGTCTCCACTTGGACTGATGTCCAGCCATTCAGGTCCTCATCGTTGCTGTAGGAGATCCATGCGTCATCAGCTGAGTAGTCATAGTATGCCAGTCTCGGGTAGCCTTCAGGAGATAACCCAAGTGAAGTAAATTGGCAACCCCTCACGGTATCCACATCGATGACCCTCCAAGCGGCTCCATCGTGTCTAGCTAGCCTCACGTCAGCACCGCTGCCATAGCAGTATGAGATCAGGGTGTTATCCGAATCGTCCACTGCGATCGATGTCCAAGTCCCAGTGCTGCTTGTGCTATCGACCTTCGTGAATCCCCATGCAGATCCATCCCACACGGCAATCTCCAGGTCTGCATGTGAGGAGTTGTAATGCGATATACGAGGGTAGTCGTTGCTATCTAGGGCGATCGAGTTGTACTGGCCGACGCTGCTGGTGGATTGGAGCGTGGAGTCGCTCCATGAGGTGCCATCGAAGTAAGTGTACCTCAATGAGGTATTGACCGGATCCCAGTAAGAGATATGCGGGTTTCCGCTACTATCCAGATCTATAGACGTGAAGATGACCGACGAGGTGACGATACTCTGCAGGGTGGTAACGTTCCAGGATGAGCCGTTCTTCCAGGCGTACTTCAGGTAGCTCACATCTGGATTAGCAGCCCTATCATAGTAGACGTAGGAGACGTGAGGGACTCCCGACGAGTCAACGGAGACATCGTTGTATGACCTCCCAGGCCTCTTGTTGCCGTCGGAGTAAGCCTCGATCTGCTCTGGCTCGGACCACCCTGTGCCATTGTGCGAGGTATACATCATGTCTCTCTGCCCGGAGTCGTAGTAGACAACGTGCCTTTCACCTGAAGGGCCCACATCTATGGCGGTGTAGTAGGGGTTGTCGTTCGCGTACGCCAATGTCGATGTGTGGTTTTCCAGCAATCTGCTGTAGACCAGTGAATCGCTTTCATGGTCGAAAGATGAAATATGCACCCTCTCCTTTTCCACGATGATGCTGTTCCCGATGCCGTCGCATTCCTCGCTGGAGCAGACATCTTCGATTACCCACGAGGAGCCGTCGTGTCTGGCCAAGGAGATCGAACCCTCGCTCTGGTAAGCTATTACCCAGTTTCCGCTGGAGTCCTTGGATAGCGCGGGGTGGGAGCCCACTTCGCCTCCAGATTCTGGTGTGTCAATAACTGCGGGCTCGGGAGTCGTGTCGTACTGCTGCCGCGACTCTCCCCAGCAAACGGACTCACCGCTCCTCATCAGTGCGCAAGTAACGCCATCTCCTGCGGTGATTCCTTCTACCGTGCTGCCTGACCAAGGGGATGATGCCAGGCTGTCGGGGCCCGAGAGATTGACTTCTATCGGTTCTACCGAGTTCGTTCCGCGGAATGTCGGGCTTCCTAGGGTATGGCCGTATTGCCCCCCGTTGTTTCCCCAGCAGTGTATTCCTCCGGAAGAGTTCAGGGCGCAGGAGTGGGACGATCCCAAGGAGAGCTGCCTGACGGAACCTGCACCCGTCCATATGACTTCTTGGGGAGAGTTCAGTGATGAATGCCCCCCATAGGCGAAATTTTTGATCTTGAGATTATCTATCTGGACATAGTTCCTATACCCCCTTATCTCTATTTTTATCGATACTAATCCAGATCCCGAGTATGATTCCGGTACTGTGAAGTGAACGTCCTGCCAATCGGACCATGGAGTACTCGCCGAAGTCGAGTTGGACTCTTTCGTGTGAATCAACTGGTCGTTGGCGTAGAACTTAATCCACTCGCTGGAGGCACCTTGATCACCATGATACCACCCTCTCATCCTGAATGATATGATATCTCCAATGGAAACTGTGAACGAGGAATCTGAAGAAATGCTATTTTGGAACCAACTTGAGTAGTAGAGTTTGTCTATGTATTCTATCCCCTCGGTTGGGCCCTGAAGATAGCTGCTCGACCCCGAAGACCAGGAGCGAGAGTTATCGGTGAAGTTCTCGTAGACATACGTGGTGTTCCCTTCGNTAACGACCTTCCCGGTCCTTTCCATGCTGGCATTTCCCCAGCAGTACAACTTGGAGTCAGTACCGATCAGGCAACTGTGGTCCGTGCCTGTGGAGAACTTGCTGACTGAGACTCCCGGGGGCATGGTGACCAGTCCCGGTAGCTCTTGCGGGGACACAGTCCCCCTACCTAGCTGGCCCTCTGTGTTCCTGCCCCAGCAGACCAGCGTCCCATCCAGTCCAGTGGAGCACGCATGGGCAGACCCCGAATCGACGGATCTAGCCTGGAAACCCACTGGAAGTTGCACGAGGGTGGCGTAGTCGCTGCTAGATCCTGCGGAAGGATTCCCCAGCTGTCCCTCAGAGTTGTCGCCCCAGCAAGCCACTGAGCCGTTGGACATCACGGCGCATCCGAACCTCTCCCCCACGGAGATGACGTCGGACTCTGCGGACAAGGAAGAATCGACCCAATCGTCGAACTCATCGCACGTACCGTCTCCATCAGAGTCACTGGGGGAGGAAGACGAGTCGATGTAGTCTGTCCCGCACCTAATCTCTTCCAATCTGGTCCAACCGTCCCCGTCAATNTCGCTGAGTAGTCCCGAGGTCGTCATTCCCTCCTGCAGGAACAGGGTGAGTGATGATGATGTTCCCGGATAGTATGAATACGCCCACATCTTGCCCTGCTCGCTGATCTCTAGTCCGACCCAATCCGAGCCCCCGATGCTTCCGAGTTGCNCAATCTCCCANCCTCCATCTGTTTTGTGAAGGGCATGGGTGCCTGCTTCGGTCCCAGAAATGATCACCGCAGAGAGGTCAGGGCCTATGGATAGGTCGATAACTCCGCTCTCATAGATGGCGGGCAACTCCTCCGAAGACCATGACTCGGAGTCTCCGCAGCTGGAAGGGCAGGAGGAGTAGTGTAGGCCCCCGCTGCCTCCGAGATATGCCAGGTGGATGCTCCCATCCAACCCTAGGTCAATTGCCAGAGATGCGTTGTCATTGGCCTCATGACCGACCCCTCCACTCCTGACTGCGGACGATACCCCGGTTGAGTCTATTTCCACTATGGAGACGAACCTAGATGCCGCATCGCCGTCCAAGAACGCTAGGTGTAGCATGCCTTGGGGTGAGACGTCAGTGTCCATCGGGGAAGAGGCCGCATCTATCGTCCAGTTCGGTGAATGTGTGCCAAATCCCGAAGCGCCGATACAGGAATCTGCCGAGTAAACTGCGGAGGTGCACATGTGCACGTCTATCTTCTTCTCGTCAGGNGAGGGAGACAGGTCCTGGAACCACTGTACTAGAAGGAATATGTCACCGTTGGAGTCCAGATCTATGGAAACCGCTCTAGTCTTCTTTTCATTCCCCATTGAGTTGGAGGAACCCACCCAGTCCCCGTCTTTCTTGGTGTAGTATTCCCACTTAGCTAGATCATCTGCTCCCGAGGTGGTATTTGTTACTACGGCTATGTGAGGCATGCCATTGGAGTCTATCGCCAATGATACGTCCCTGATGGTGACCTCATCTTCGTATTCGACCACAGTCTCAGTCGCCCATTTTCCTTTCTGGAAAAGTGCGAATCTAACGGCTTTATTGACTTCGTCGGTGTAGGCAACGGAGCCGCATGATTCCGGAGTGAGTGCCGTAGAGGTCTTGTTTCCGATGTAGGAGTTAGCATTCTCGAGGGTCTCCTGGGACAATGGCGCCCCCTCGGCGGGGAGGTCGCAAGGTCTGTCAAAGGTCTCTTCTGGCAGGTATAGCTCCACATATGGAAGACTGTCNCCCATCTCCGAGCTCTGGTCGCCGTAGTTCCCATTGAACCCGAGTCCATGACGCCCATCGAGGCCAAGCCCCCAGCACTTCACCATGCTGGTGTTCATCAGTGCGCAGGTGTACGCATCGCCAACGTCAACCGATATGGGGTGGACATCCGAACCCAGATCCACTGCTAGGAGATAGTTCCCCATCTCATTGACGTCGTCTCCGATGTTGTCAGCATCCCCTTGNCCTAGGACACCTCCATAACCTTCCCCCCAGCATTTCAGTACGTCAGGGGTGTCATCGACTCCATCCCCGTTATCATCCGTATCCACGCCGTCATCGAGAATCGCGCAGGAAGAGCCCTGTCCTATGCCCATTGACTGCACGGTCAGTCCGCTACCCATGTCGACTATGTTGAGGCCGTCTCCCAACTCATCTGCTGAGTCTCCTCGATTGCTTTCGTCCTCAGTCCCCAATCGGCCGCTTGCCCCTCTTCCCCAGCAGGCAAGATCACCGTTGTCCAGTATCGCACAAGTCATGTCATCGCCCGCGGCGATGTACGTGGCTACTCTGCCAGAGGGTAGATCAACCAGAGTCAGGGAGTCTCCCATCTCGCCTGCCTGGTCGCCTATGGTATCGGTGTTGCCAATTCCCAGCTGGCCATGCCCGTTCTTTCCCCAGCATGCCATCTCCCCATCTTCCCAGAGGACGCAAGTATGCCTCTTTCCAGATGAGACCTGGGCGAGATCAGATCCCCTGCTGGGCAAATCGACATGTGGCAGCTCACCCCCAGACAGGTCCGAGGACTCGTCACCGATAGTGTTAGTGTGCTCTANTCCCAGCTGCCCATCCGAGTTCTCGCCCCAGCACACCAGAGCGTCGGAGACCCCGTCATTCACAATAGCGCATGCATGTGAGTTTCCGGACGAGATTGATGTGGCTGACCATGAGCCAAGGTCAACAGTGGCTACCCCGGANCCCATTTCCAGGTAACCGTCACCCTTCGCACCAGATCCATTTTCCCCTGCCGACGACCCGAGGAATTGGTTCGCTCCCCAGCATTTTACTGAGGAATCGCTCAGAAGTGCGCAAGTGAATGCCCCCCCTGCACTAACCTCTGTGAATGTTAGACCCGTGCCAACGTCTGCGAACATGAGGTACTGCCCCATCTCTAGCTCGTCGTCTCCATAGTGCTCTGAGTTCTCATGCCCCGTCTTTCCATCATCTCCGGACCCCCAGCACTTCATTTGGTTCAGGCTCCCTATTGCGCAGGCATGGTCTACGCCGAGGTCGATTTTGATCACCTCGGAGTTGTCAAGGACGAATCTCTCGTTGTTCTCTGGAAGTTCTTCTGGGTAGTATTCTCTGGCGGATAGTAGGACAAGTTGAGTGCTCGCTAGCATTATCAAGACAAGGATCATTGCCGTTAATGGCGTCCTTGCTTGCGCTCGCATAATCCTCTAACGGGGAAAATGTCCTTTTGGATTTATCCAATTAAATCTTCCTTTTTCTTTTTTAGACACCCCCAAGGGGGTGTCTAGATTAGTTCCCTAGGAGTATCTTGGCCTGCTCGGCCCAGAGCTGCCTGCGGATTCTTCCTGGCATGTACTCGATGGCGTCGTTAACGTCGTCAGATAGGTCATCGTCCATCCTTGACAGTTGCATCAAGGAGGATATNCCCAGGGTGTTCAGCCTCGTCTCTAGGCCATGATCGATTCCGTCTATCTGCTGTAGGTCGTCCTTGAGTCCTTCGGAATCACCCAGCTTCTCAAAGTCCAAGGTCACAGACTTGATAGCTACTCTAGCCAGGATGTAGTCTTCCTTGGACATAGAATCCTTGCGAGTCGAGAGCTCATCGAGCTTGGCAGCCACCTCNATCCTTACAGCTTCGGCGTTTTGATCGGCCTGGGCCCTCTCCAACTGCTTCCTTTGGCGGGCTTCCTCGGCCTTCTTGCGCCTCTTCTCAGCCTTCTTGCGGATCCTGTCCTTTGCCTCCTGGAGTTTTCGTGCCTCCTCCCTTGCCTTCTCCTCTGCACTCAGTTTCTTCTTCTTGAGTGCCTTCTTCTTGGATTCCTCAATCTTCCTGCGCTTCTCTTCCTCCTCGACTGATTTCTCGAAATCCTCGGTTTCCTTGGCAGCAGCATCGGCCCTCCTCTGGGCCTCTTTCATGTCCCGCTCCTCTTGCTTGGTCTTGCTAAGGGCCACATCTGCCTCTCTCTTTGCTGCTTGTGCCTCTTTCTGCGCTGCAGCCCTTTCTTTCTGAGCCTGAGCCTGCTCTCCCTCGGCCTTCTTTCTGGAACTGGCCATTTTGCCCAGCTCCTTTTCGGCTTCGCGCCATCTCTCGGTCTCTCTTTTGAGATCCTCTTTTGCCTTCTCAAATGCTTGCTTTTCCTTCGCCTTGTCACTATCGGCCGATGACTTCTTCTTAGATTCCTCTTCAGTCTTCCTAGCCGTTTCCTGGGTCGCTTTCCTCTTCTCTCCAGCCCTCTTTTCAAGCTCTATCCGCCTCTTTTTACCCTCGGAAGCGACTTTTTGCAGCTTCTCTCTGGACTTAACAAGCTCTTCGAGCCTTTTTTGCGACTTCGCTCTTTCATCCTGGGCCTTTTTGGTTTCCGACTCAGCTTCCTTAGCTCTCTTTTCCTCCTTCTCTGAGGCCTCCTTAGCAGCCTTCTCTGCTGCAACCGCCTCCTCCACCTTTCTGGCAGTGGCCTTAGCAGAAGATACCGCAGCCTTCGCGTTTGCAACGGCCTCTTCCGCCTCCTTCTTGGCCTTAGATGAGCTTTCTTGGGCGGACTTCATTGTGGAGTTCGCCTTCTTCATGGCTTCCTGAGNTTCTCTCGCCTTGGANTTGGATTTAGTTAGCTCTTCCTTCGCCTTTTCAGCAGCTTTCAGGCTTTCATCACGTACCTTCTCAGCCTCCTTCTGGGCTTTCTCGGACTCCTTTAGGGATTTTTCCGCATCGAGACGACTCTGCTTACCCTTCTTGGNCCCCTCCTCGGCCTTCTTCCTGAGACCTTCAGCTCTGGATAGGTCCTTCTCGGCAACAGACTTCGCCTTCTCAGCATTCTGGGCCTTCTTCTCCGCGTCTTGACGGGGCTTGATGGTCGACTGAAGCTCCCTTTCGGCCCTCCTAGTCTTTTCCTCCTCCTCTTTCTTTTTGGCTAATGTGGATTCTTTTGATTTAGTAGCCTGCTGGAATCTTTTCTCCGCATCAGATTTGGCTTTTGTCTCTTCCTCGAGCCTCTTTTCTAGGTCCCTCATGGTCTTTGCTTGGTCCTCTATGTTGGTCCTTGCATCCTTCACTATCTTTGCTAGATTGGCGATCTTGGCCTTTAGATCCCTGGTGCCGTCTGTAAGGCCCTTCAGCTTCGCTTTGTCCGCTGCTCCTCGTTTGCTCTCGGCTGCTAGGTCTGCCTCTACCTTTTTTCTTTCATCCTCTGATTTCTTCAGATCCCTTTGAAGGGCACTCATTTCCTTGTTCAGCTCTGATATCTTTTTCGAGTCTTTTTGTGTCTTTTCCTTCTCTTTTTCGAGTTGCCTTTTTGATTCGGAGGAGGATTTCTTCGAGTCCTCTAGTCTTGCCTTTGTGGAATTGACCTGCCTNTTCAGATTCTCGAGCTGCTTCGAGTTGGCTACACCGGACTTCTTCTGTCTTGAAAGATCCGAATCGGCCCTTTTTCTCGCGGAATCTTCGATTCTTAGCTGCTTTTCTGATTGTGTCTTCTCCTTCTTCAGGTCNCCCATCCTCTTCGCAGCATCTTTTGATTCTGAAACGATTTTCGCAAGCTCTTCTTCAGCCTTCGCTCTGGCTTTCTTGGCTACCTCGAGCTCCTTTTCGGCTGCTGCCTTGGCCTTGGAAGCTTCTTCCATTGCCTTCTTCTGTTCTTTCAGCTTTTTCTTCTCGGCCTCGGCCTTCCTCTCCGCCGCCTCCGCGGCCTTCTTCTCGGCCTCGGCCTTCCTCTCCGCCGCCTCCGCCGCCTGCTTGTCTTTGGCGGCACTACCTCCCTTGCCGTCAGCCATGAGCGGGTCTTACTAGTCCGGCTATATTTAGAATGCGGAAGCTAAACCCAGTTTGCCATCATGGAAGGTGAAAAAACTTCAGTTGACAATCTCTGGTTTCAGGGACTTACCATTGAATTTCCTAGACTTTAGGACATCGATTACGTATGATGCCTTCTTGACGTGGATTTCTACAATGCAGCTGTTATCTCCTATTTCGATTTCGCCTATTGCCACCTCTGGGACACGAGCTTCTCCAACTATCCAGTTAGCTAGAGACATCTTGGAGGCCTCTTCGTCCCCTATTGATAATCGGATGGACACCATTCCAAAATTNTCTGATAGCTCGTCCCAGTCCTCCTTAAGTCTGGCCATTTCCTTCATGCCTTCTGGTAGTTCAGGAGCTTCTACAATTGGAATTTTCATGCCCCAGGTATTGGAAATTTTATCCAGAGCCCCAATCTCATTGCTCCCAACGAAGCTCCATGCTTCTCCGCTTCTACCCATCCTGCCGGTTCTGCCGATTCTGTGGACGTAGCTCTCTGTTTCGTCGGGAAGATCATAGTTGACAACATGGGTAATCCCGTCCACGTCCAATCCCCTAGCAGCAACATCGGTAGCTACTAGGATCCTCTTTGCTCCGTTTCGGAAACTATCCAGAATCCTCTCTCTCTTGTTTTGGGGCATGTCGCCATGGAGTGAGGCAGAGTTTACCCCCTGCCTATCTAGCCTATCGCTCAGCATGTCAACCATTCTTTTTGTATTAGTGAAGATCAACATCTGATCCCCCTCAGACATGCTAGCGACTATTCTGCCAAGTGCCCACATCTTGTTTAGCCTCCCGATTTTTATCGCGAATTGATCTATCTCCGGAACCTCTACCTCTAGGTCCTCGCTCATCACGTGAACAGCGTTTGAGGTGAACTCTTCTGCAGCATCCAGGACCTCTTGAGGGAATGTGGCACTGAACAGGAGAGTTTGCTCCCTCCCAACCATCCTCTCTACTATCCAGAGAATATCTGGAAAGAAGCCCATATCTAGCATCCTATCTGCTTCATCCAGGCAGAAAATAGTAATCGAAGCCAGATCGATATGCCCCCTTTTGCTCATATCAATGACCCTTCCCGGAGTTCCGACGATCAAATCTACACCATCACCAAGTAATTTTGCCTGCTTCTCCAAGTCCGTACCTCCATACACGGTTTCGATGCTAAGGCCTTTAATTCCTTGAAGAATGTNCATCTCTTCTGCAACTTGTACTGCAAGCTCCCTTGTAGGGCATAGAACTAGGGCCTGAGTGCTCTTCTTTACCTCACATGCCTCTAAGATTGGTATGCCAAATGCCGCTGTCTTTCCAGAACCCGTCCTAGCCTGCCCAACTACGTCTCTCCCCTTTCTTCCTACTGGGACCGCCTCATACTGTATCTCGGTGGGCTCCTCCCAGCCAAGCTTTCNTATTGCATCGGAGATATCCCTATCCAAATCCCAGTCACTGAACTTCGGAGGTGTCATTATTCGGCCTCAGGACCAGGTTTCAGCTTCACGTATGTCCTTCTGCAGCTCTCCCATCCAGTACTTCCTGCAGTTTTCCTTGGTTAGGAAATGGTCTTTGCTAGAAAAACCGTGATTATAATGCCCCTTGTCTGCATTGGCCCACTGATCCTTCCTTCGCTTGTGGAACTTCTGCAGCACGTGATTCCTCATATATTGCCTGAACTTTAGAGCCTTAGTACGGTTCTCTCCTTTGGGAGTAACTCCATTCCAGAGTTTCTCGAATCGAGCTAACTTTTCATCGAATTCGTCACTCATTTGCTTTCCTCGCTTCCCGGGCGACTTACCCCTCGTTTATCATCCTCTCGCAAGCTTGGGGGGGTTGGAATTGCCTCAGAATCATCCTCTTTTTGAACGTATTCTGCTGGTGCCAGCTTCCTGTTCTTCTGTTCCTCCGATCCTTCAAAATCTGGATCTAGAGATAGGGATTTCAATCTTCTCTTAAGCGCTGGATCACTTTCTTTCTTCATTAGCTCACCAGCAGCTTCCCTTAGCTCCTGACCAGATAGAATGATAGACATTTGACCAATGCATGCTCTCCTCATTTCGATATCTTTGTCTGAAGCTCCACGCAAAATCATCTGAACTACTCTTGGGCTCTGAATATCTAGCTTCTTCAGGGCCTTAATCACAGACTCTCTAATCTCCCTGTCATTTTCACCAATACTAGATTCAACGAGTATGGCTGCTACTCTGGGTTCTACATCTGCCAGTAATGTAAGGGTTTTAGACGCGTTCCTCCTAACTCTAACCTCTTCATCTTGTAATGACCAACTAATCAGGTCCCAAGCCTCCGCACCACCCTTTGCAGTAACAGTTCTAAGAATCATTGATCCTCTGATCCTTAGATCGCTATCATCTTCGCGAATGAGCTCGTCTAAGTGGAGACATCCCACTTCCGGCCACTCCTTAGCTGCAAGTTTGAGCGTCTGGAAAGCGTTGCTCCTGTGCCTCTTATCAGTGTGTCGCAGCTCTTTTCTAAGCATGCCCTCGCATCCGGAGGGAAACATTGGAGCTACCTTTCTCAGACAGTTCATTGCCTCATCGCTCACAGCCTCTTCCTCGTCTGAAAGCCTATCTGAGAGGCAATGGAACAGTATGCCCTGTCTTCTCAAGACGAAAGAAGGCATCGATTTCAGCGCCGCAATCCTGACATCTGGAAAGTCATCTTCCAGAGCCTCAACCATGGCTTCATAGCCATTATCCACCTCTGACTCGGATATTTTATGGAGTGCCTTAATAGCATCTATTCTACCTAAAGAAAGCTTCTTTCCATCGGTTAGTACTTCAATTTTCGTCATCTCTCCAATGGCCAATGGGAAGATATCTTGCAAGGGGATGTGCTGCCACGGTCCTCTTTCTGGAGTCAGTGCTGCAATGCCCTTTTGTCTCCTATTTCTTGAGCTAATACGCCCAATCCTCTTTCCCGTTCGGGGATCCCTAGCGACGTACTCTCCGGTCATAAGTCGCATGCGGACACCGCCACCACACTTCAATCAAGCGAGTACTTGTCTGGAAAAAAATCAAACATCGCCGTCCTTACATACAGTCATGCCGGATGAAATCTCAGTCCAGATTTCTAAACTCCTAAGCTCTTCTTTTGGTAATCTAACAGATCCGACGATTTCCAGAGATAATCTGGCAAGGATGTGGTCACTGGAGTTACAGTGGTTTTCTCCCCGAAAAGCATCAGAGTTAGTAGACAAACTTTGCGATTCGGGTTGGCTCATAGAGGATTCAGGATATATCTACCCTTGCCGAGGATCCCTCCTGCATAATCCTGAATTGGGATGGCAACCATTCCTTTCAAGAGTATCAGAAATTCCAGATCCTCCCGAGGGAGTAATTTCTCATCATGGAAACCCTTCTGAAATAGCGGACAAGGATATCCTTGAAGATACAGAAACTATTGCTCCGCCAGAAACTCATTCCGACCAAACCATACAAATTGCCTCAAAGGTCTCTTCACTCTCGGGGCTTTCTATATCCGAGGTAATTAGGAGGGCGAAAAGGAAGAGACGAGCTCTGGGACCAGTATCTCTTCACATGGCGATATTATTGCTCGCCCGGGAGCAGAACCTAGAAATGCAGGATTTAATCGAGATTATCTAGTCGCTATTTCCGTTGGAATTCCCAGTCCTGACTTCGGCAGCAAGAAGTCCTGGGAGCACCAGAAGCGCCAGAGTAAGAGAGAATGCGACAGATATCGAACTCACTATCCCAAAGTCCCTTATCACAGGAATCGGCGATAGTAGCAAAACCATGAACCCACAAATTGTAGTCCCTGCAGACATAAGGAGTGCCGAACCGGTATTTAGGTACATGTCCCTCATGGCTGGCCAGATCGCCATCCCAATGGATCTGTTGGCCTCGAATCTCCTCCATACGTGGATCGAGTAGTCAATACCAAGACCAATAGTCAGAGCTGTAATCATAATTGTGAGGACATTCCAGTTAATCCCTAAAACCGCCATTGAACCAACTACCCATGAACCAGCGAGCCCAACTGGTAGAATTACCAGAAGAGATTGCCCGATCCTTCTTGTTAGCGATGCAAGAACCAATAGTGAAACAGCCAGACTTATTGCAGTAGAGCTCACTATGGAAGAAATCAGTCCTGACAGTAGGTTCGAGAGTGTCACTAGATCCCCTACAGCATAGGCCCTCCCTCCCGTATCTTCTGAAACGATTGAAGCCTCAGCCTTGAGATCGACAGATATCTGCTCGACCATGGCACTGCTCTGTGCTTCAACATCCACCCTCACCCTCAGAAACTTAATCGCGGTGGAATCTTCAGTTAGGCCTGCATGATTGCCAGCACGCTCTGACCAAGTAGTCCCTCTGAGCTGATCCCCAACGGTATAATTGCCCATTAGGGAATATACCGCATTTGCCAGATCTCCCTCCACAAAAGACTCCGCAGGAGCAAGATCATCCCCGAACAGCTCCAAATTATGAGCTACACCGAAAGATTCGTCCTTCTCTATTGCATCCCCTATTACTCTGTAAATACTATCGTAAGATGCCCATTCATTACTTGTCCCAGGAGCCTCGGTAACAACTACACCCTCCATCCTGGTTAGCGAGTCTTCTAAATCCCCCAGGGCCTCAATAAGTTCCTTTTCGTTATCGAATGAATCTTCTCCTTCAGCAGGTTCAACGAGTATGTATACCGATTTCATCGCATTGACTTCGTAAGAATCGTATAGATCGTTCCTTACTTCCATGATTTCCATCTCATCCTCTGATAGGAAGTCTGTCAGCTCGAAACTTGTATCTAGTCCCTGCATTGCTACCACTACGGATCCTGCAGTAATTACTGCGACTAGTAGGAGTACCAATGGCGCATTCCCCCTCTGGAAATCTGAAGCCTTCTCAGCAATTTTTTCGAGCTCTAGTCCCCTATTCTTAGATGCCCCCATCGTCCTTTCAACAAATACATGCATTGCTCCTACCGTTAGCGTGCT
The DNA here is from genome assembly GCA_002720055.1 of Methanobacteriota archaeon. The sequence goes on from PBGH01000016.1 coordinate 21,403, forward strand.
GGCCAAGAAAGCGGAAACTACCCCNAGGGCCAGAGTCGCTCCGAATGTTCTGAGTGGTGGCAATGGTGAAAGAGAATTGGCAAGAAATGCAAATACGGTAGTAATTACGGCCAGAGAAAGCGCTACCCTCAACTCCATCAGGGCCTTCGCCCAGGCCTCAGCAGAGCTACTCGAACGTTCTTTAGCTCTTTCATAGGCTCTCTGAAGATGAATGGAATAGTCTATCCCCAGNCCGAGTACGACCGGGGCTACTGCAACCTCTAGAATCGAGAAACGCATTCCAAGTAGGGTTATGGTCCCGTAAGTCCAGACCAGCGAAGCAAGAAGTGCAACCAACGGGGCGACTACCATCGTAGCAGATCTGAATGCCACGGCCAAGACGAAAACTACCACTATGACTGCAAGGAGAATAAGCCAGACAAGATTACCTAGCGTGGATTCATTAATGTCGTTACTTATCAGATCATCAGAGATAATCCCGTACTCAAGTATTGACTCCCTCTCAAGCATCCCCCTTACTTCTTTCGCAAACTTCTGTCTTTCGTTGTTGTCAAGATCACCGCTCATTTCAATGAGCCATAGTGTACTGCTCGCCGTTGGAGTCGGATTTCCTTGACTTGTGTCTAACCAGTCACATATTGGCGAATAATCTAGATCCCTATGTAGCATCGCAGACGATGCGAAAGCTGCTGTTGCAATTGTTCGATCATCCCCCCCTACCGAGTCTTCACATTTTTCTCCTTCCAGAACTGTTTCTAGCAAATCCTTCCAATCACTGAAGTCCGAAAGATTCCCGGAGTAGTTCCTCTCTTCAAGGAAGCGCCCTATAACCTCTGCTGCATTAATCTGAGAAGATATGAATCCGCCCGAAGAATGTGATTCGGAATAAGATTGAACCATGATGCTGTCATTCGCAAGCTGTTGTAGCGCCTTCATCTCCAATACGTTGGGCACCTGATCTTCTCCCACTGAAGGTTTAACATTGATATACAATAGATGGGGAGAAGTTCCAATCGAATCCTCTATCCTGTCTCTTGCTTCATCTGCGTCAGTATCTGGTGCGAATGAGGCTAAATCCGTGGTGAATGCCGGTAGCGGGGTGACAACGTAAGCTAGGAATGTCGTTAGAAAAAGGCTCATCACAAGTACTGGACCAGAATACTTCTCGAACGAATCGGCTATTCTTTTGGTCATGGCATCCATGCCTGACATCGGTCCCGCCAAAACCTCTCGTTGTAAAACTTAGGGGGGCATTGNAGTACTTCGGCCAACTCTTTGCTATGCAAGCCCTCAAAAGGCCAGCTCCAGTCGAGAGCTTATACATGCCAGTCAAAGTATTGAAGAACGAAAGTCGTGAGTTGCGGATAAGAGTCATCGATGGGGACCATTCCGCACTCCAGATGTTCAGATCCCGATTGAATGACAGGGACGATATAGAGTATGCCAACTACTTCCAGAACCATCCAGATCTGGATGATCCGGAACTATATGTTAGGACTGCTAAGGGTAAGAAAGCATCCAAGATAATCAAAGATATATGCTCAGAGATATCAAAAGAATTCTCTAGTATCAAGCTTTGAGGAGGTGATTCCCTGAGGAGGGAGGATATTGAGGATTACCTGGGACTTTCAAAGTGGATCTTTCCTGCTGAGGGTATTGGTGGTTTACTAAAGTGCAGGGTAGAAGACTTCCGGGTGGAAGAATCTTCCAAGGTGCCAGCACTTGATGAGAAGGGGCGATTTACCGTTGCCAGAGTCACCATGACGAACTGGGAAACTAACCGTTATTTACGAAGGCTTGCTAAGGCATGCGCCATAAACAAGAATAGGATTTTCAGTTCGGGACTAAAGGATAAAAGAGCGATTACAACCCAGGTCCTAGTTATTGATGCCCATCAAAGGAAGGTGGAACAAGTCAGCATCCCAGATAGTACTATCGAGGTATTGGGAAGGACTCATCAGAAGGCTTCAATGGGTGGTCATGATGGAAATAGATTCACAATCACCGTCAGGGGGTGCTGCGATAAACAGGCAAACCCAATTGACGCAAAGGAGGCGATGCTCAGGGTGCGCCAAATTAGAGAAGGTCTTTCAGAAAAAATAGGGGATGACGCCTTTCCGAATTGGATAGGGCCCCAGAGGTTTGGATCTACTCGACCCGTCACTCCTAGGGTGGGGATGTCTGTTTTGGAGGGTGACTTCGAAAGTGCAGTGAATAATTACGTCGGCTTGGAGTCCACTAGNGAGGGNGAGGAGTCACAGTTATTCCGNTCCTCATGGAGAGAAAATAAAGATCCTNCAAAATCCCTTGAATTGGCTCCNGATNGGTTAGGGTACGAGATCTCGATGCTAGAGCATCTNNTGAAAAAACCCAANGATTTCTTGGGGGCCTTCAAGACACTTCCAAATTCTCTGCAGCTCCTGATGGTACATTCGGTGCAGTCGTTAGCATTCAATCACTCTCTATCCGAGAGAATAGACTCGGGTTTGTCCCTGATAGAGCCTTCAGAGGGCGATTTAGTGGCCCCAATACTGGCAAATGGTAGGATCGATGTGGGAAAGATGGCTATGGTCAGTAAAAGCAATCTAGAACGATGCCACAGAAATTGTAACCTCGGCAGACTTGTAGTCACTGGCACTCTACCGGGTCGGGATTCCCCCTTGGCTGAAGAAGATCCGGGTATGACCGAGAGGAAAGGGATAGAAAAGGCTCGCTTATCTGAAGTAGACTGGGTTGTAAGTGAGATTCCCAGACTGACAACTTCAGGAACAAGAAGGGCTCTTTCGGTACCTTTCAAGGACTTCAGTGTTGAAGAGGCGACCGAGACTACATCTCTTTTCTCAAGATGGGACGAAGGTCCTCTAGATGGAGATAGATGGCATCCTGAAGGTGCGTGTCTTAGGCTAACTTTCACCCTTCCTGCGGGAACTTATGCGACAGTTCTCATGAGGGAGCTGATGCGATCGCCGTTAGATCATTACTGACTAAAGACGCCCCATCTCTAAAGCCTCTATTTGCCCGACCAATTTGTTGGAGGATCTAACCCTGTCTTCGAATCCATCTACAATGCCTTCTCCTTCCCCAAGTACTGCTTGTACCTCAATGTACATCATTCCGAACGCCAATGGCTTAACCTCAACTTCTTGAACTTCGTCAAATCCAGATATCTCTTCAGCAATCGAATCATAATCCGGTTGCTCATCTTCTGGTTGATCTAGAGTAACTTTGTATTTTACAACTACATGACCCATAGTTCTCACCTCACGGACCCTCAAATCTACACTCTGGACAGATGTACTTAACTGCCTGAACCCTGCACCTTTGACTCCTTCCAATAAACATCGTACAATTCGGGCAAGGGAAAGACGTACTCTCGGTTCCAACTAATGGCGTCCCAGAGGACGCACAAACTTCAGCCCTGCCCTTTCCACCAGTCATCGACCTGCTGGCGTAATAGGGACCCTTTTTAGCGTTGATTGTGCAATCGACTTAATCGGAAGTCCGAAATTCACAATCTTTAGAATAATTGAAAAGTAGTTTTTTTCTCCAGCTTACTCATGGAAGAAGGGGAATTTTCACTTTCTGGAGACAGCCAAAGTTTGTCGGACTTCGTAACTGATGAGGGTGGCATATGGAGCCTCAGAGATGTAGAGAAGATCAGAGGATGGAATAACATTGAGTATGGTGCCGGACTTTCTGGCAAGAATACCCCTTCGACTAGGTTATCTATGAACAGGGCGTACATACCTCCTGGGGGGATTGCGAAGGCGCATATCCATGTGGACTTTGATGTAATGATATATCTCTTGAAGGGCAGTGTAAGACACGAGTTCGGACCGGGTTGTAGAAAGTCAGTTGTGCATAAAGCTGGAGATATGTTTTACATCGAACCGGGCCTACCGCATGAGGTATTCAATTGCTCGGATGAAGATTGGGTCCATGCGATTGTCTCTCGCTCCGATGCATCAGAATGGCAGAACATCGAGCCTTATGATCGTGATTCAGAGTGACTAATCCTTCCTAGGAACTTTTCTGAAGCCAACCTTGGAATCTATTTCTTCATCGTCAATTTCCCCAACCACTATTGCAATTGATGCAAGGTGCCGCCCCAAGAATTCCATAGCAGTTTCATCAGGTCCTTTAGTCTTAGTAAGTCTATTCTGACAAATGAGATATGTCTCTGAAGAAGCTGTTCTACTTGCCGTAGGAGAGTATCTGCCAACAGAGGAGAAACGAAGTCTTGCGGCATCGACCAAACCCTCAATTCCAGCGCCTTGGAATACTTTAGTAATGAAGCTCCCACCCGGGATGAGGACTTTCGTTGCCACATCAAGGGCCATAGTTGACAGCTCAAGTGAAATTGCCTGATCGGTGTCGTATCTTCCCGTCAAACGAGGAGAAATATCACTAATCACCGCGTTTATCGGTCGTTTCTCGAGATGCTTCGATATTTCTGTCAAGGTTTCTTTTTGCGTTATGTCGCCCATTAGGACTGTAGCGCCATCTATGGGTGATGTCAATAGCAGATCGACCCCTATCACTAGCCCCGATTCTCCGACTTCCTCCACGGCAACTTGAGTCCATCCGCCCGGGTGACACCCTATGTCCAATACGCAGTCTCCCTTTCTGACTATACCGAATTTCTCCTGAATCTGTTTTAGTTTGTAAGCCGAACGAGCCCTGTATCCCTTAGACTTGGCATCTCGCCTCCAAGGATCGCGCTTGTTCTCCTGATACCAGCGCTTACTCATGTAACCGCGCCTCAACTCTCTGTTATCAATTTGGGAGTTTCAACTTGGCACTAAACGATCTTTATTCGAAAAAAATCATAATCCGATTTCCCCGATCAATGCCCTCGCAGTATCTCTTATCGATTGTTCCGACATGGTGCTTGGCTCGAATCCCGTCCCGAGAAGCTTCTTTACGTCCAGATATGTCTTGGGTACGTCACCCGCCCAGCCCCTGCTACCCCCTGTAAATTCTAATTTCACTCCATCTAGTCCGCTTTCCTCGACAACTATCTCGGCAATCCTGGATACAGAACACGTATCTCCGGTTCCAAGATTGTACAGATTCATTTGTTCATCATTATTTTCGAGGACGTGGAGCATTGATCTCACGCAGTCTTGAGCAGACATGTATGACTTCTCTTGCTTTCCATTTCCGAGAACTTCTAGACGCGTTGGATCGTTCTTCAGTTTGTGAATGAAATCGAATATCACCCCATGAGTCCCTCTTGGGCCGACGATATTCGCGAAACGGTGGATGAAGCCTTGTGCCCCAAATGTTCCAATCCAGGCGGTTATCAGTGCCTCACAGGCCAATTTTGAGGCACCATATAGAGAAATTGGTAGAGTAGGCCCGTAAGTCTCAGAGGTCGGCATCTCGGTAGCCTCTCCATAAATTGCAGAGGTGGAAGAAAAGGAGATCCTCTTTACTCCACTAACCCTCATCGCTTCAAGAACGTTGTAAGTTGCGATTGTACCCTGTTTTAGGTCTGTGTCAGTTACTTCTGTACCCAGCCTAATATCTGGATTTGCGGCCAGATGATGAACTGTTTCGATACCATCCATCGCAGAAAGGACAGCTTCTGTATCGAGTAGATCCCCCTTGTAGATCTCTACTTCGCCACTACCATCATGATGCGAGAGAAAACTCTCCCTGCCACTGCTGAAGTTATCCAATACCCTGACTTTGCTCCCCCTAGTCACAAGTGCATCAACTAGATGTGAGCCGATGAAACCGGCCCCCCCAGTAACGAGATCCATATGGTTCGGACTACGTTTACGTTTTGAGTACATCGATATCTGAAATCCCATGAAGGGTATCGTAAATGCATTCCCGGCACACCCCAAAGCGAACGCTTCATTTGCGAAAGGTTGGGGAATGGTAACATGTCTTTGTCCGATGACTCCGAAATCCAGGATGAAGAGCTCCAATTCTGGTCCAGTTTCTTTGAGAGAATCAGACCCATAACGGCTAATTTATCCAAGATCCGTGAATCAATTCGAACTAGTCCAATGGGCGGATTTTTGGATACTGCCGGCCAACTAATCAACGACATCTCAGATGCTGCTCACATTGGAGCTCAAAGAACTGCAGAGCTGGCATATAGCGCGATTTTGAGGAGTCCTGCATACATCATAGTCACTCTGATTCTAGCATCCGCGCTGATAGGGTGGCGAGCCGACGACTTTCAACATCAAATCAATGGAGATGTCGAGATATACCTTCCAGAGGGCGCCAACTCTACCGATCTATTGAATGAGGTTAGATCACAGTGGTCTACTGACATAGTAATCCTGTACGTTCAGACAAATAACGCTGCGAAGGGCTCACAAAATGGAATCGAGAATATCACTGATGCAAATATTCTGAATCAGATTTCTTGGATAGAAGGGGATGACAACAACATAAACGAAGGGGGCTATAGGAAAGGGCTGGATTACAATAAGAATGATCGGGGCTCACTTGCTTGCAATCTACCTAATACCGGATGCGATGGAGTTCTTTGGGTACTCTCTCCAGCACAGATCGTCAAAGAAGCAAACTCTTCTGACTATCGTTTTTCTTGCGCCGTAGAGAAGTATGGCCTACCAATTTCGGATGGCGATTGCGAGTTCGCTAGTCAGAATCCATACGAGGGATATTCAATTCCCCAAGGTGATGGGGCCCAGGACAGAATAGACGGTTATATCGACAATTCTGGAAGCCTAATCTCCAACTTTGTCAGAGATACCAACGGAGACCAGATTTGGGATACCGGAGTGGTGATAATGGGAATTTCCTTTGACATGACGAACACGGATATCACCCCCAGACAGAATTACAAGGACGAGGAAAATCCCATCAGGGACCATAAGGCATTCATCTCTCATGTTAAGGCGCTATTGGAGTCTGCCCCCGTCGACGAGTGTGAGATTTGCTCCAGGACTTATGATGAAGTATGGACCATGGACCAAGAGAGGCTCGACTCCATCCCAGAGAGGCGAGCAGTTACAGTTACCGGGTTAACTCCAGTTCTGCATGATGTTTCAGACTCAATCTATCACGAATTGAGGTACACTATGCTCCCCATCAGCCTTCTTTTGGTCGCATTGACAATGTTCATCCTTCATCGAAGTTGGAAGGTCGTTGTGATCTGTGGAACCCCTATTGCAATGAGCCTAGCAGTAACTTTCGGCTCCACGGTTCTGTTTGACATTATGCTGACTCCGATGATAATATCTGCTGGACCAATTTTGGTAGGCCTTGGTGTGGATTACTCCCTGCACCTCACGAATAGGATCGAGGAAAATAGGACAGAAATTCTTAGAAAAATAAAGGAAGAAGAATGGTCAAACAAGAGAGATGGGAAAGAGTACACGCCTCCTGACCCCTTCGATCCGAAAATCAGTCTAGAAGCTACAGTAAAAGCGGCTATGACCACCGGGAACGCGATTTTCCTCTCAGCCCTCACGACTATAATCGGTTTCAGCGTGTTAATGTGGCCAGAGCTTGTTCCGATAAAGCCGATGAGGACAGTCGGCATGACCCTCATGATAGGGATATCAACGACTTTCTTTATATCTATGATTTTGGTTCCGGCTTGGATAGAACTGCTAAGACACCGAAAGGGAGACTCCGGGAAAATATTCAGTACCAACATTGTGGATTCTTCTAGAAGGAAAAGGAAGGAATCCAAGAAATCTCAAACGACTAGTAAAATTTATGCAGATAGGGCACAATCACCAATAGACACATCAGACGTTTTCGGGACTATTTTGGGGATAAACAGCCTCTTCTTCTACCTCATATCATCGGGAGCCTCAGTTGGCGCGCTATACCTACTTACGGACCTGGATAACGATGGCTGCCTCATCTTGGGATTGACACTTTCCACGACCCTAACTTTCTCGCTTTTGGATGAGTTCTGGGAGAAGGTAGGAGAGATCCCATTGAAGGCCACCCTATTGGTGATATTGGTTTCTTCCGCAGCTACTATCTGGGGAGGGATGATTTTCCAGGAACAACTGGGCAAGGACATCACAGGATCATCGGACGAGGTCCCCCCTGGTCTCGAATCCTACGAGGCACTAAGGGAGTACAGCATAGTCTTCGAGGGTGGGCAGACAAATATGTTCATTGTAGATGCTACTGCAAGAGGCTCACAGAACGAGACTGCACCTATCCGGGACCTACCTATTTTGGATGCAATAGAACTCATTCAGACAATGAAGATTGATAACGTTGCCAATACAACGACCATTAGCCTTGTCGATATTCTGAAGGCGGTACATGTTGACGTTGAGATAGCCAACCTCGAGTTATTCGACCAGAGTCTCTGGGAGTTGATCCACGATGAGTGCTGGGACGAGTCAGACAACCCGCTAAGGCCAGACTGCTGGCCTTACGAGGTCAGTAGCAGGGAGGACATGGTCAACATCGCATTTGACACCCTGAGCCCGGAGGTCAGATCGATGTTGATGAACGCGGACCAAGGTCAGGGAGAAACCAAGACCCTAGTATACGTCAACCAACCTTACATAAATCTGGCTGTTGCAGGAGGGTTAAGGGACACTATCGATGGCCATTTGGACCAAGGTGGTTGCTCAGGCCCGCTAAGTTGCAATGCTCTAGGGGTGCAGGGCGTCTCAAACTCCCTCCTGACCGGGGGCCTACCAGTATCCCTCGACATAAACGACGGCATTCACGAGGCCCAGTCCGAGACTACCTTGGCCACGATGGCCATTCTACTGTTGGTCATGACGCTACTCTTCAGATCTACTAGACTAGCACTATTCACCATGACCGCTGTGGGGGTAGTGGTCTTATGGCAACCCATCCTAATGTGGCTCTACAAGGTCAACGTAAACGTATTCACAGCCATGATAGGAACCTTGGTATTCGGAATTGGCGTGGATGACTCAATACACATAATTGATAGAATTAAGGATGAGAAGGAAACCCCATCTGGGATCAAGAAATCAGTCTCGAGGACCGGAAGGACAATTTTCGAGACTACCGCGACAACGTGTACTGGGCTTGCAGCAGGATTATTCGTCGCCATTCCCGGCCTCCAGAACTTTTTCGTTCTGATGATGATACTCCTCGTTCTAGCCTTGCTAACCAGTTCGATACTCCTCCCAAGTCTGATAGTGGCATATCACGAGCTCTCTCATGCGTTCAAAGGTAAGATCGGAACCTGGCAGGACTATGGCGAAAGTGGCTCAATTGCCGACTCCCAACCCATCGATGCCGTAGTGATAGATTAGTGGGCGAGGGTGCAGGGAGTAAGCCCCTTTCTGTTCACCTTTCGGCTGGTCGCATTCAACTTTGCATCCTACCCGGTCCTGTCGATGCCCTGAGGACCTGCTTGGACTTGCTCCGGCGTGGTTGCCCGTTCCAGCCACACTCAGGAAACCTCCCCCTCTCGGGTTCATCGTACTCCTGGCATGGTTCGTTTCTGCTGCATGGCCGGCCCTCCCGGACCCTCGCCTTTTGACGAGACGCCTGCATCGCGGAGAGGGGACTTTCCTCAGTGTCTAACACTGTCAGCGACCCTCCTGCTCCCTCGAACCTCCGGATGCACCATACCGGAAGAACCCACCGCAAGACGAGGGCAACCATCATGCACGTCCGATTACTCGGAATTTCATGTCAAACCTCGAACTCCTGAAGGAGAAGGCTGGAATCTCGGCATGCAGCTTCATCTCAGATGGAATGGCCCTTGGCCTCGGTACCGGCTCGACTGTTCGCTACTCAATCATAGAAATTGCGCGGTTGATAAAAAAAGAAGGATTAGATCTCGTCGGAGTCCCAACTAGCGAAGATACTAGGAGGCTTTCTGAGCAACTCGGGATCCCAATCAGGGGGATAAATGAGTCAGGGAAACTTGACCTAACCATAGATGGGGCGGATGAGTTCGACTCTAACTTCGATTTGATAAAAGGAGGAGGAGGTGCTCTAACAAGAGAAAAAATCGTTGCATTGCAATCTAATTCAATGATCGTTGTAGCAGACGAAACCAAGCAAGTCGACATCCTCGGAGCCTACGACCTCCCGGTAGAGGTCGACTCATTCCTTTGGGAGGAGTCCATGGATTCGCTGACCTCTATATGTCCAGGGGAGGTAAGTATCAGAGGGGGATCTGATAACCCATTCGTAACTGATAACGGCGGTCTGATCATGGATTGTTCCTTCGGGCCCAGCATTACGGAACCAAGATCACTTGAACTGGAGATTCAGAAAATAGAGGGAGTGGTTGAAGTGGGCCTTTTCGTCGGGATTTGCGATGCAGTGGTGGTGGCCTCGAAAGACGAGGTTAGAACGCTGGTCAAACGATCTGGTAGACTAAAGTGATGCGTCGCGGTTAAAGAGGGGTCGCCAATCCGGCGCTGGGTCTGTAGCTTAGTCAGGTAGAGCACCCGGCTCTTAACCGGGCGGTCGCGGGTTCGAACCCCGTCAGACCCGCCAAAACAATTCATAATAAATGAGGTTTCATAACTAATAGCGTAACACGGGGTTTAGGTGCTGGTATGGGAAAGGATTTCTGGATAGGGGATGTCATCGCCGGCGTCCATGACGGCTCAGAGGTAGAACTGAAGGGATGGGTGCATCGGGCAAGGGGTTCCAAGAGGATATGGTTCCTGGTTCTTCGAGATTCCACGGGAATTGTTCAGTGCGTTATCAAGAAAGAATCAGTAGGTGAAGAATGCTTTGAGTCTATCAGCAGCGCCATTATTGAGTCCAGTGTCATAATCAAGGGCACAGTGGAAACAACAGATAGGGAGCACGGCCACGAGATCCAAGTAAGCTCGGCTACCGTCGTGGGCGCGGTGAATCCTGATCGACCATTCCCCATCACGGAGTCAGCTATGGCAGAATCTGACGGCGGAGAGACGGAGTTCCTACTAGACAACAGGCACCTATACCTCCGGACCGGGAGGATGACCACCATGCTCAAACTAAGAAGTACGGTTTTCGGGGCAATACACTCATATTTCCGGGATCGCGACTTCATCGAGTATCAGGCTCCAAACTTCGTCGCAGGAGCCGTTGAGGGGGGAAGCACGCTTTTCGAAGTCCCCTACTTCGGAAAAAAGGCGTACCTAACGCAATCCTGGCAGCTCTATGCAGAGGCTGCGATGCCTGCTCTGGAGAGGCTTTACACGATGGCTCCATCCTTCAGGGCAGAGAAAAGCAGGACACGTAGGCATCTCACTGAATTCTGGCATGCGGAGATGGAGATCGCATGGGCATCTAACAAAGAGGTCATGGAGCACGGAGAAGGCGTTGTGAGACACATCGCCAGTACCATGCTAGAGCAGAGGGCAGAAGAACTAACAGACCTCGGAAGGGACTTGACAACAATCGAAAGGTATGCAGAGAGCGAATACCCTCGAATGAGGTACGACGAGGCGGTTGACACCCTTCAGTCGATGGGCGTCGAAATCGAATGGGGGCAGGATCTTGATTACTCTAAGGAGAAGATTCTCACACAAGACTTCGAGGTTCCACATTTCCTAACGCACTACCCGAGAGTTGCAAAGCCATTCTACCACAGACCAGATCCCGAAGACCAGAAGTATGTGCTGTGCCATGACTTGCTTGCTCCCGAGGGATATGGGGAGATCATCGGAGGGGGCGAGAGGACTTGGTCAGAGGACGAGATCCTGGAAAGGATCGATGAGGAGGGGACGCCGAGGGAACCATATGAGTTCTACATCGATATCAGGAGGTACGGTGGAGTGCCTCATGGCGGATTCGGACTAGGCGTCGACAGAGTTTGTACATGGATAGCCGGGGCTGAACACATTAGGGAGGCAATCCCATTCCCGAGAGACAGTAGAAGGGTTACTCCCTAGTGATTGTCATGGAGAAGGAAGATCGCAAGCCTCTAGCCACTATGGTAGTGGTCTCGGCGGTCACTGCTAGTATGTGCTGCCTGCCATCCGTGGTATGGGTGATGTTCGCCGGCTCGTCTGCAATAGTTGCTGCCGACCAGCTATCAAACGACCTCTACTACTCATGGGTGAGGTACGCTCTTTACGCTCTATCTTTCACAATGCTGTCAATAGGTCTTACCGTATATTTCAGGAACAGGGGAATATGCACCTTAGACGATGCTAAGAGGGAGAGGAACAGGGTAGCAAATACAACACTCGCAGTATTCACCATCACCATCCTGACGTACCTATTCTGGAACTTCGTCATCCTCGAAATAGTCGGCATAGCTATAGGACTCCCCTGGGAAGGCTCCGCATTCTGGAACTGAATGCATACGAATCCTCATACGAAGGAGCCATCTAGCAAGACTGTGTCCGAAGAGTGGCGAGATATAGACATCGCAAACCCGACCGAAGAGCACAAGATGCTCAGGGAGATGGTCAGAAATTTCGTTTCGGACCGGGTAGAGCCCCAAGCGCTTGAGAGTGATAGGAACGAGACCTTCAACCTGGACCTCTTCAAGGAGTTGGGGGGGATGGGCCTTCTCGGGCTGACAGCCCCTTCCGAGTACGGTGGAGCAGAAATGGATTGTACGGCGGTGGCAGTCGTGAACGAAGAGCTGTCATACTCGGATCCCGGACTATGCTTGGCCTTCCTAGCACATGACCAGCTATTCGTAAACAACCTCGTCCACAGCGGAAGCAAATCCCAGAAGGACCGGATACTTCCCAGGGTTTGCAGCGGGGAGTGGATTGGTTGCCTGGGGATGAGCGAGCCCGATTACGGAACGGACGTCCTCGGCATGCAGACATTCGCGGAGAGATCGGATGACGGATCCTGGATTATCAACGGCAGGAAGATGTGGATCACCAATGGAATTGTAGACGATGACGGAACGCCTGCGGATGTCGTTTGGCTCTATGCTAGGACTGGAACCGATGAAAGGGGAAGGGCCGAAATCACCACATTCCTGGTGGAAAAAGGAATGGAGGGATATTCTGCAGGCCAGAAGATTGAGGACAAGCTGGGCATGAGGGCCAGCACTACGGCCGAACTAGTGTTCGAGGACTGCGTTGTGCCGGCGGAGAATATGGTCGGTAGCCCGGGCGAGTCGATGATCCACCTAATGAGAAACCTCGAGCACGAGAGGGTCGGTCTGGCTGCCATGAGTGTAGGAATAGCCAGGAGGTGCTTGGCAGACATGAATTCCTACGCCAGCGAAAGGGAGGCCTTCGGTAAGCAGATAAGACAATTCGGGCAGATTCAGCGGCACATAGGAGAATCTTGGGCAGAATACAGGGCGATGAGGGCATATGTTTACGACACAGCTCGCCAGATTGACCTCGCAGAGGCAGGTCATAGGCTGGACTCTGATGGAGTCAAGCTATTCGCGACCACGGCGGCCAAGAACATAGCAGATAGGGCCATACAAGTGATGGGCGGGTACGGCTATGTCGGTGAGTACGTGGTAGAGAGGCTATGGAGGGATGCCAAGCTGCTGGAGATAGGGGGGGGCACATTGGAAAGCCATCAGAAGAACATAACCAAAGATCTCTCTCAAGACCCATCGGCGATAGACGAATAGATCAATCGACGTCCTCTAGCAACTGCATCTTCAGATCGCCGTTGGAAGCGGAATACTCAACTGATTTGAAAGCGACCTTTACCTCTCTGCCATCAAAGGGATCCATGATATTGGGCTGGCCTCCTCTGAACATGGCCATTAGCTCATTATACTCCGAAACTGATGCAGTCGAAAGAACATCATAAACAGCCGACTCAGATCCCTCATCTAATAGGTCATCACCCTCTCCACCCCTAATAACAGTCCTCTGAATCCTCCTTTCGATTTTGATAGTGATCTCTTTGCAAGGGAGGATTAGCTCAATTTGTTTATCTTTCTTGGGTTTTAGAATCGAGTCCCCTTCTTCCTTCACGAAACCGATCATCGTTAGGCTCAGCGGTCTTACCAGCCTGTCTTCACTCATGTCATGCGTTAATGGTCTTATTTAATCAACGTTACACCGTTGATGAAGACTCTAGAATCGCACTAGGTCTGAACTGGTGGACACTCACTTCAATATCAATCTCTTCAGAGTCATCAAGAATCCCAGTGGTAAAGCCACCGTAGGACTGAACATCAACGTGGACCTGCACCGAAACAGTCCCTTCTCCCCATCCATTAATTTTCCATGGCGATAGGGCTTGAAACTCGTTTACGGCTACCTGAGTTGTATCATTGTCCAAATTATAATTCGGGTAAATGATAATCCTAAGGTAAATCGGCTCACAATCGCTATCCGCTCCGGTAAGTACGCTGTTTTCATCAAACCACTGCCCAGAAAGAGTTGAGTTGTCCCCTATGAATGTCGCGGTCACAGCATCACATTCCGATTCCCCTCCGTCCTCAAACCAGACTCCACTCTCACAATATCCTTCTCGCTCCGGATCTCCATGGCATTCTTCGGGTATAACCTTAACATCGATATATGCGATTTTATATCCTTCTTCAACCTCTATATCGTCAAGGAAGAAATCAATCACCTTAATATCCTGATCAGCCCAAATTTCAGTATACTCAAAGGTTAGATTGTCACCATCACCATCGATGATATCGTCCTCGAAAAATATCCTCCAATCTTTATTTGTCTGAGCGTATTCAACAAGATCGGTTTGATTCAATATTAGATCTGCAGATGTATAAGTAAATACGATTATCGACACCAATAAAGATGCAAAAATCCCGGTCCTGGCCTGAGTTCCCCCGAGTAAGTTCGAGAAAATGGATGAGAATGAGCCATCGAATTCTTCCATTTTATCACCTATATTACCGCTGAGTAGAGGAGGCATATCACCAGTGTGAAAAACACAACACTCGCCATACTGGCGCTCATTACATCATAGTCTCTTTCGTCGATTCCTGGATTAACTAGCTCTCCCATTTTGAGTAGCTTCGACGATACTGTGTCACCTTCTCTCATCAGGTTGGTCATAATCCTCTCCTCCCAACCAATGAAAATAGCTACTACCATCGCCAGGGCTGCGGACGAAATCATCTGTGGAACGGGTAAGAATGATTGTAGAAGCTCGATTACGCTCGAGGATACAATCAAGAGCATCAGGATGACCATTATTCTGGTCAACCATCTATTTTCAGCGGCTTTGGAGTCTATAATATCGAAATTTAGTAGGACGTACATGAAAATCAAAGGGGTGAAAAGATAAATTAGAGTCTCGGAGGTGAAATCATACCAGATTTCAAAGGCCTCAGGAAAGCTCTCACACTCTGTTTCTACGCAACTTCGTACTGTATCCAAGATGGCAAAATCTACTATTCCGGCTATGAAACCCACTATCCCTATTAGATAGACAATTATTGAGAAGCCACTCAAACCCAGTCTGTATGTTCTCCATGTCTCAAAAAATAGTAGTATGAGCAAGGAACATGCACCCATCGATAATATCAGGTTAGTCCCCAACCAGGAGAGAGTGGAGGGGTTCCACAGGCTCCACTCAACTGTGAATCTAGCGAGAAAATCATCGTTTATCGATATGACTTGGGCTAACCAGTAAGTCATTTGCTCTCCAACTATTGCTATCAGAAGTAAACCAGAAACCAAGGAAAGCCTCCGATAGGAACTATTCCCCTCATTTATTTCCTCTATGACGAACCGTATATACACGCAGACTAGTATAATTATGCCCGGCAATAGTGCAAACCATTCAAGGCCCAAGTGCCGACTATCGGTGAGGATGGTGAAAGTGCATAACAGAATAGAGAATAAACAGACAAATCCGGTTATCGCCTTCACAGTCCACTCTTTCTGAATTATTGGGTATGGATAGACGAGAGGCAAGAATGAGATCAGGAGTATAGAAATTGTCTTACATGTGGTTTGTGCAAATCTAAAGAAAGAGTTCTGGAGTTCATTACCGGAATCAACAATCCATAAACCGCTGTTCGCAGTGATTGCTTCCATTACTGATGTGGAGGTATACTCCAAACCTTTCAGTATCAATATCCAACCAATAAGCAGTCCTGCGAACCTTTCAACCCATTCCTTTTCACTTGAACGACGAACTAGTGCAATTGTTACGAAACCTAGTAACAAATCTACAATGGCTGCAACTGGGACAAGAGATTCGCGTTCCGCCATATATCAAAACCCAGTCAACACAAACAAATTACCTTTCTCTATTCATCATTCAATTTTCATCGCTTATTTTACTCCCATTGATTCTCTAGAACCAATTAAAGATGTAAAAATAAATACAAGTACTCCCATCCATATGGTTGGACCGGACAGAGCTCTTCTCGGCGAAAAACCCTCATCATCTGCCATTTCTTTTATTTCTGGGAGTTTAACTATCAAGTTAGCAGAATCTTGAGTAGTTTGCATCCCATCTGATCCACGGGAAACTGCAATCACCTCAATAATGCAATTTTCGGGATAGTAGTCTTCTGAAAATTCAAGAGATACTGTGGCGAAAATTTGATCCAATTTGTTGATTTTCTTCCCGACTAAATCTCTCACTTGATTTTCTACATTTATCGACTTGCAGCTCGTAGAAGCAATCACTTCCGAAGCCTCATCTTCTACATTTCCCATATTACTCAAACTTAGCTCCAGTATCTCCACACTACCCGCCGAGACTGAATAGTCTGATTCGATAATCTCGAGTACAAGGTTATGAATTATCGGAACTTTAACTATTGCCTCTGCAGAATCGCTATCCCCTGGTATGCTAATTGGTAACCCCTGCCTTGAGGTAACCGTTCCCGTAATCTCAAGGTCACCTTCTTCACCCCCAAATAGCTGCATTACTTTGACTCCGTAGATGGTTATTTCCACCTCCACATCAGAGCTTCCACTAACTTCTACACTCGCAGGTCCCAAAACCTCGGCATCGAATGATATTGAGTAGTTCAGGTCCACAGTGATACTTACGAGATTCTCGTTAGTTATGATTATGAGAAAGGAAACGGCGCCCCTACTATCAAGTTGCAGCTCATCAATTATTACGTCCTCTTCCATTATATCAATTGACCACCTGCTGTGAGTGGGCGAGTGGTCAGCGTATACTTGGTTTGAGGATAAGGAAACTAGTAAGAGGCCAATAAGTACCATTTGGGATATTGACTTAGTGTCGGATTGCATTCTAGTCTCCCTTTTTTTCGTATTGAAATTTAAATCATTATGGGTTATACTGGGAAAGCATTGGCAAGAAAACCAATCACTTCGACAGTGATGGTTATTTCCTCGTCATCGTCAGCTGCAAATGGGCCTGGCTCGGCAGTATTGACATCCAAATCTACTTTGATTTCTAGTACGCCCTCCCCCCAACCAAGATTCCTCCAAGGCTGTAATACCTGGAACTCATTGACTCCTGGAACAGTGAGGTTGCCTCCGAAATAGCTCGGATATACCATTAATGAAAGCTGAATATCTTCACAACTGCTATCTTGGCCAGATAGTATGTTGTTTTCCGATTCCCATTGGGCCGTCATATCGTTGACAATCACACTAGCGGATATCGCATCGCATTGTGCTATTGGGTCTGCAACCGAGAATCCGTCGACAGTATCAGGTGAAACTGTGACATTTACCATTCCAACAGTATAGCCTTCCAATGGCACCATTTCAGTGTCGTCCATGTAGAACTCGACAATCCTACTTTCCTCATCTTGCCAAACGTCTGTAAATTCAGTACCCGTTAGTGTCTGGTTAAACTCGATTACCCATGATTTCTGGGTTATGGCATCCAAGCCTTTCTGATACTCCACGTTGAGCCAATCGTGAATATTAACCGCGCTTGCGATTATTGTGAAAATCGCCAGAAATATCATTGATAAATTAGCTTCTCTCAAAGCGAACAATTCCGCTGATGATTCTCTGACCCCCCTTTCAAGATAATCACCTGATTCGATTCCGTCAACCATAAAATCCCCTACTGATGAATCCCCATCGCCTCGAACAAGTAAGAGATAACAAATGCGTAAAAGCCTAACATCAACATTGAAAACGAAAAGAACCTGAATTCTCCTTCTGATATTTTATAGTCGGGTATCGGGGAAACTTCACTTATTGACTCAGATATATTCTTGCTTTTCGATATAAGCTGATTCATAATTTTCTCCTCCCATCCAATGAATGCAACTACAGCTCCGGCAAAAACGGCAGAGGTAATCATTTCAGGTACGGGCAGTATTAGTTGGACTAGCTCTATGATTGTGGAGCTAGTTACTAGGAGTAAAAGCAATACTGTTGTCCTAGCAATAACCGAACCAGACCCAGTATTTGTGTCAACTAGGTCATAGTTCAGCATTACAAACATAAAGAGGAGTGGAACTCCAAGGTACAGCGCTATTTGGAATGTCACAACGTACCAATTTACCCATGCGACGCTGAGCAACTCGCACGCGCTTTCAACACACGAAGTAATGTTGTCCATGTATACCAAAGTCAAGAGGTACCATAGTATCCCTAACAAGAAAATCACCCCTGTTATGTAGGTTAATCCACTGGGCCCCTTTCTGAAAGCTCTCCACATTTCTCCAAGGAATATTGCCAGAAATGTTACTGCCATCAAGGCTTCCATTGCTACTTCCGCTGTACTACTTATTTTGGTTTGCTCAACGAAATCTTCTACCATGAATCTCCCTTTGAAGACATTGCAAAGCCCACTAAGGCACATCAGCCAAAACATGTAGAATTTTCCATATGCTGCCAAGAGGAGCATGGCTGTAACAGAGGAGACGTTTCGGGATTTGGTCTCTCCGTAAATCATTTCACCGAAGAGAAATCTAAGGTATATCGGAGTCCATATAACGTAACCTAGGTACGAGGGGATGTTTCTGACATTCCTGTAAGCAAACTCAGTGAAAATGTCAAATGGGATCATGACCATTCCGAGTAATAGAACAATAATTCCCAGTATCCTAACAACCGACTTTCTCTGAATTATCGGAAAGGGATAGATTAGTGGTAATATCCCCAATCCAATGGTATAACCACACTCAAAAGACCTTTGTCCGTAAGTTAGGAACGTATAGAAAATCTCTCCTCCATAGTTGTTATACACTCCAGTGGCTCTTGTTACAACCCTGTATTCAATTAGGGACACAAACAAGTATTGTAAACCAAGAAATATTAGAATCCAAGAGATGATATATCCCGCTAGACGCTCATTCCACATTCTTTCTTTCGCTCTAGTTACCAAAAACAATGCCATTATCCCAAGACAAATGTGGACAAAAGAAGCTATGGGTGTCAATGAGTTTAATGATTCAAAAGACTCCTCAACCATGATTTACGAATTTGTCGAGAGCGTTATTCAATTTGAAATATCTTACTATTTTTGGTAGTCCCGCCCGGATTCGAACCAGGGTCCCCGGGACCAAAACCCGAGATGATGGACCACTACACTACGGGACTGTGGTCTCTCCTCTAGGGCCAGACTATTGTATTTGACGGGACTTCAAGCCGTCAATATCAAGCCATCCGGATGTTTCCCAGAGTCATGCGAGGCAGATTTGCTATGATAGTCCCACTAGCTCTCTTAGCCTCAATTATGCCCTTATCCCCCACAGTTGTGTCGGAAGAAATATTCACACAGCCAGACTCAGCCCTTTTCGATGATCAGATAAATGATATTTCCCCGGGCAGCCCATGGTTGGATCATTCTTTGACCGAGAAACATCTATCTAACCAAGAGAGATTAAGGATTACCGCAATCACTGCTTCATTGGACCATTTGGACAATTGGCAGAGAAAGGTAGGCGCGATCGACAGACAGGCACCTTCTGGCCCTGGAGAGTCATTGGTCAGAGGCGATTTGAACACAGACTCAATCGAGCACCGCACATTCTGGGTCAACTCAACTCTACTGCCAAAAATATTCGGAGTTCCAGGCCTGATTGCACTGATCGATGCAGAGAGGTTGCCCGAGCCCTACTGGGAACTCGATTCAGGCCCATCCCCGGATTCTGTAAGGACGGGCGAGATCCATGGAGCAAATGACGCTTGGGAATTGGGTTACTCCGGTGAAGGAATCATTGTGGCTGTAGCAGATACGGGAGTGGACTTCGCTCATCCTGACCTAAATGGGACTCAGGCCAGGGTAGACTTCGAAGAATCGAAGTATGATGGTTGGCCACTGATGTTCGACCACAACAGCATGTACTCTTGGGTCGTAGATGGCGAGGCATATCCAGATGCCAATACCTGGTATGCAGATACTTCCACGGTAGATTTCGACAATGACAGCAACGGGGTACTGGATAACACGGGTTACAATATTAGCGGGATCAATCAGTCAGTATCAGGAGTATACCATCTGGGAGAACACCCAGATTGGAGACTCAGGGACAAAGTAGGGGGAGAAGTCCCCATTCTGGTGGTGGATGAACTGATTGCAGGTGTATACGAGACTGTCTGGCCGGATATAGACAGGGATGGATCGTTCGGCAATGAGACCCCAATGAGACCCGGTGAAGAGACCTCTGGAATGGATACAGATGGGGATGGTCTCTGGGATATTTCTGCTGGCTTAGTTTACTGGGTTTCAGATGGAGACAATGGAGTCCCCTACGGAGCTACCTACTCAGCACGTCACGGCTATTCGGACAGGGTTGCTGGAGCTGGCAACCTTACTCTATTCATGCTCGAGTCTGGAAGCCACGGAACCCTGTGTGCCAGTGCTATCTCTGCTCAGGGAGTAGTAGGTGAAGGCAAGGTTCTGGGAATGGCGCCAAATGCTACAATCTCCTCTATAGGTAATCACTATTCGGGGGGGCACTCACTAGATGCATGGAGATTTATAGCCGAGGGTTACGATGGAGACCCAAATACTCCAGACCAGCCACATATGGGGTCATTCTCATTTGGTTACTCATCGGTCGATGACTCTGGTGCGGACGGATACTCATTATACCTAGATTGGATTACCAGGGTATACAATTCTAATGCCTCATTTTCAGTGGCAATTGGAAACGGAGGGCATGGATTCGGGACCACAAAGGTACCGGGGGCAGCTCATGGCGTCTTTTCGGTGGGGGCCTTCAGTAGCCGTTCCTCGGACTCATGGGGCCAGAGCGCTCCTTGGTCAAACAGGGGTCCAAACGTCGTAGGTAGGATGGATCCGGACCTAGTAGCAGTAGGCTGGTCAGCTACAGGTGACATGCCTTTGAATAATTACGAAAATGCGAATGATGCATGGACCACCTGGGGTGGAACAAGCTTAGCTACTCCCGTGGTCGCAGGACTACTTGCTCTTGTAGAGGAAGCATGGCATAAGAACCTGGGGACCCATCCCCAATCGCAGGAGCTTCGCGATTTCGTCTTATCAACCTCAGATGACAGAGGCTACGAGCCATTCGTCCAGGGAGGGGGGTGGATGAATGCATCTAGGGCGGTGAGGACACTAGAAGGCGAAAATGGAACCTGGTCAGTAAGCCCTTCCCAATGGAACACTGGATCGTTCCATGGCAAACACAGGGATGCGAACATCAACTCCATACTCCCTGGCCAGTCTCAGTCTTTCGATGTTCAATTCAATAATCCAGGGGGCACTGAGCTGCAACTCAACCTTACGCCCGTAACCTTCCAGGCTTTGGAGCACACAGTCATGGTTTGGAACAGTACTGGAAATGGATCTGAAGGTGGTGAGAACGACTCTTGGGACGGGCACCAAGGGGAAAGGCCGGATCTGCTCATACCATTGCACATCGCCAATGATTCCTCCATCCAACTACCCGAAGAGACAGTTCAGCTTAGGGCCAGAGCCACTATTCAATACGAGGCATTCGACCATGATCTGGATAGATCCTCTATGGAGAGGGTTTACCTGGAGGTATTCCGATGGACAGACTTTGATGGCGACGGCATATACCATAATGACTCGGATTCAGATGGCATGGTGGATGAGTCGGAGTGGAATGAATCGGATGAGTTGGAGGAAGTTACCTACTGGCGTTCACATGGGCCACAGGCTGAGGTAAGGATCGGCCTCCCTTTCGAAGATGCAAGGGATGGCCTATTTCTGGGAGTATGGCGGTTCGACTCTGAGCCATCAGGACTCGAATCGGTTAGAATAGAGGTAGACTGGACCGCTTTCGGGATCACTCATGACAATTGGATAGCGGTCGACTCTCAAGTCATTATCCAATCGCACACTAATATTTCCTCAAATGTGGAAATAAGTGTTCCAGCGAATGCATCCTCGGGGATAAGGCAGCACGGAATCATGGTTGAAACCAATCCTGATAACAACAGCACTTATTCACGATCATGGACCCTTCCGATTGTCACCAATGTCCCATGGGAAGGCCCATTCTCCATTACTCCGAGGCCATTGGACGGTAATGTCTCCAACCAGACACTTTACACAGAGTCTTGGATAAGTGGAGCAATGCGGTGGTCTTGGAGGCCAGAGAGCGGAGATTGGAGATTTTTGACAGTAGAATGGCCGGATGAATTGAGCCATAGTGGAGCCATCGTCTTGGATGTCGATTGGGAAGATAACCCACATACGGACATCGATGTCCTCTGGCTCACGGAGACTCAACATGGTTACACGGACGATGATCCAGACGCATATGGGCCTAGCACATTCTTCATTGAGGAGAGATCGACTAACAACCATGCCACGAGTGGACAACACAACTGGGGGACATACACTGGGACCTCTAGGGAGACCTTCGTAGTTCCTGCCACGCCTGGAACTCACCAGATGGTCCTCCACACGGCGTTGCATGGGGTCGAATCAAACGACAATCCCCTGAATATCTCTGTAGGATATATCGCATCGGAAGCATCTGGCTTCTCAAAGTCAGTCTCAAATTGGGATGAATCCGATGGAAATGACACTGCCTTGGTAGTCTCTACGATACCTCTGCCTGTGGAGTCCGTATCCGCTCAGGGATGGGTTCAGCCAGTTAATCTGGATAATCAGACTGCCTACCAGGACGAACCAGATGATAAGATGACAGCATCTTGGTGGCATAACATTTCAATCGAGAATGCAACAGAGCTCAGTATTTCTATGGATTCGTATGATAGTGTAGATTTGGACCTATTCCTATTCAGGGATGATGATGGGGATGGGGAATTCTCTTCCGGAGAGGAAGTTAGGAGGTCTTGGAGCAGTACTTCCTCCGAATCGATCACAATCGAGAATCCTGAGGACGGACTCTACGGAGTAGCAGTCCATGGTTGGTCTGTAGACGGTTTATCCGCCAGTTTCTGGATCGACATCGACATCGTCGCAGGCTCATCTCTGGACGTGACCGGCTTCCACTCCTTGGATGATTCGAATATTACAAGCCTATGGCCTTCCGGATCAGAATCACTAGGCGGCCTAGTCCCTTCCGGGGCCGTCGAGCTGAATATCAGTTTCCTGAGACCACCGGAAGAGGGAAATTGGACAGGTTACATCGATATCCAGCTAATGGGTGGAGCTATGATCAGACTGCCTTTCGAGTATGAGCTAATTGAGCTGGACCCTGAGATTTCTTTCACAGCCCCCCAGAATAACACCGAGTCAAACACCCTAGTTCCAATAAGCCTACACGCAAGAGACATTGGCATCGGCTTCCCGATATCCCAACTTTCTTGGACTTGGCCGTCAAACAACTCTTCCTTCGAAGCAGATTCGGTATGGGGCTTGACGGTTAACGGGACGATCATGAACCTCACGTCATTTTGGAATGGCGTTTCAGAATGGAATGGGACAACCCTGCTAAGAGAGGCATGGGTGAACTCATCATTGCCCAATATGGAGCAGTGGTTCGATTTCCATGCTACCGTAATGGATGCTTCCGGGAGGTCATCAGAAGACCATCTCCGGATATCATTTGATGTCACAGCCCCTAATCTGGTGGTCTTTGGGGTCCCATGGATTTCCAGCTCACAAGAAATTTATTTCTCCGTTCAGACCGAACCAGGATCAAATCTGTCGATCAACAACCAGAGTGTGGAACTGAACTCATCAGGTTTCGCAAACCTGACATTATCACTGGAGAAGTCCCAGATGGGGTTCTATGTAGGCCCCGATGAATCACAGGTATTCTATTACAACCCCGAAAGCAACGTCTTCACCATCAAATCGACGGATTCCGCTGGCAACTCTGCCACTTCTTCACACCAGGTTGTTTTTGATCCAGACCCCCCATCAAATGTAACGTTCATTTCCCTACAAGACCAGGCAGGCTTCTCCTACTCCATTATGGACCTAGTGCATCCCGTCAATATCACCAGCGGGAATCTAATTCTCGACATTCCAGCTGACTCAATGGAATACTGTGTTTCAGTATTCTACTACTCATGGGTCCAGACCTCAGAGTGCAATTCTGAGATCCCAATCCCGAGCGTTATCAACCAAAGTACTGGGATGCCCATTCCCGGAGTATCTGAATACCCCTCATCAAAAGAGATTTCAGTCCCCATCGATCTCCTAGGGCCCGGAGAGGGAGAATTGGTGATATTAATCACGATTCTGGATTGGGCTGGGAACTATTTCGAGAAAGACTGGAGTATCTCATTGGATGCGACCCCCCCGGTCATTTCTTGGGCTACTTTCCCCTCTTCTGGTAGCGGGGCCCTCGAAAGCCAGTTCCAGAACATATCCTGGTGGTCCTCAGAAGAGGTAATCCTCAGTTTGGAGGTCAATGGCCTTGAGATGCCGATTCAGAACGGCTCTTCGGGTTCATTAAGCGTGACGTTTAATGCTACAGGTCCCCAATCACTTTGCATCCGGGCAATCGATGGAACAATCGAGCAAGAGAACCGTAACGTATTCCTAGAATGTCGCTACTACCTACTTTCCGAGTCCATATACGACACTTCCGTGTCTAGTGGCAACATGGACCTAGTATCTCTGGATAGCATCGACATAGCACTTTCAAGGCATTGGTCCCAAGAGATAAGATGGAGAAGCATCACTACCGGGGCTTCTGGAGTGATCGAGCCGGGAGAAGGCACAGTCATACTGCCTTTGGAACTCACGGAGGGTACGAACGAATTCGTAATCGAGGTCGACTCGCTGGACAGCACGGACTCGTACACGATAACCCTGGAGAGGGACTCGACCCCACCAATACTGGAGTTCTCGGAATTACAGTATCGCGAGTCACCTCTGACTACTTCCAGAGAGATCTCTGGAGTTTGCGAACCCGGGCTCCTAGTTAGGATAAGCAGCGTAATTCAATCCCGGGACGTCCTGTGTCCCGATTCCGGCTCTTTCGACGTAAACATATCCGTCCCAAGCGAATCCGGCTCTTACGAGATTTCCGGCATCAGCGTAGATGAGGCCAAGAACTCCAAAAACTACCAAATAACCGTCGAAAAACAGGATTGGGTAGATTGGGCCATTACGGACGCGAGTGAAAGTGGCCCCATGCTATGGTGGCTCTCACTAGTGGGATTGGTGGTAATTTCAGTGATAGTTGGAGTCACACTCAAGTTATCCCGAGTAAGGAGCGAGGGGCGATCGTAACCTGCATATGCCAAAACTCATTTCATGGTTCGCGTTGGGCGATGTATGACAATCCGCTCTGTCGGGGTAGTTGGCTCAGGGCAGATGGGAAATGGAATCTCCCAGGTAGCCGCTTGTAGCGGCTTAAATGTCACAATGGTAGATATCAACGAACAATTCCTGGAGAGAGGAATCGCCACCATCACAAACTCCCTAGCCCGCTTAGTATCCAAGCAGAAGATGTCACAGGATGACGCGGACTCCGCCATCTCCCTTATCGCCACGTCTACCTCTCTGGAGAGCCTAGCGGAGTGCGATTTGGTAGTAGAAGCCATTCCCGAGGTCCCTGAAATGAAATTCTCCACATTCAAAGAACTGGATGAGATATGCAAGCCAAAAGCGATCCTAGCCAGCAATACATCGAGCATCTCAATCAACGAGATAGCAGCTAAAACCAACCGCCCAGAACGAGTAATAGGGATGCACTTCATGAATCCAGTCCCGATAATGAAGCTGGTTGAAGTAATAAACGGGAGGGAAACTTCCGAAGCAGTTACTTCGGGAGTTATGTCAATATCAGAAAAGATGGGCAAGATTCCCCTCTCGTGCCAGGATTCTCCAGGCTTCGTGAGCAATCGAATTCTAATGCCCATGATAAACGAGGCCATTCTTACCCTCCAAGAGGGGGTAGCCGAGCCGGAAGCAATAGATGGAATCATGAAACTGGGAATGAACCACCCAATCGGCCCCTTGGCCCTAGCAGACCTAATCGGATTGGATACGGTTTTGCACATCATGAACGTACTAAGGACGGGCATGGATGACGACAAATACGCACCCGCCGAACTTCTCGAGAAAATGGTCGAAGAGGGGTCCTTGGGGAGGAAATCAG
This sequence comes from Methanobacteriota archaeon, assembly GCA_002720055.1. The sequence goes on from PBGH01000016.1 coordinate 47,696, forward strand.
GCTCTGGTTTCTACTCCTACTAATCGCATCACTCGCGTGCGGTGCATTTTCTACACCATTTTTCACTAACATTCAATACTCCCGGGCACACGGGTAGTCACATGGATAGGGGCCGAAACGCCAGCCGGCTAATTGTTGCGATCCTCATATTGAGCTCGCTCTCGATGTCCACAGTCGCCAATGATGCCGGCTCTGGATCAGATGCTGGCAGCTCAACCAGTACAGCGACACCATTGCCCACCTCCAATGCCACATACTACGGGAACCTCTCATCCACAGACACCGAGGATTTCTTCTCGATATCCGTTCCTAATGGCTCAGCCATGACTGTGGGCCTGACATCCCCATCATCAGCCGACTTCGACCCCTATGTGTACGACTCTTCCGGCACACTAATCGACTACAGCTATACCACCCAGTCGTACGAGGAGGCTTCAACAAACGGTACCTCTGTGGGAGGTACCACTGTGTACATAGAAATCAGACTGTACTCTGGATCGGGGCAATACACGATGCAGGTCTGGATATTCCCAGACCAGTCACCACAGCAGAATGACGCGAACTCTGGAGGGGACGCAGGACTCTCTGCTTCCTCCTCATTGGCTCTTAACTCCTCGAATCAGACACTGAATGGGTGGATCTCAGACTCGTTCGACACTTACGACTGGTACAACATCACGGTCCCTACTGGAAACGGGGTTTTCGTGACAATGAGCTTCCCCAATGCCACTGGTAGCTCTCAGCTCTCCCTAATCGAGTCTACTGCCACTTACTACATCAACTACGACTACACTGCCCCATTCGAGGTAACCAGCAACGGTACAAACGTCGGAGGCGGACACGTCTACATCAGGGTGTACTCCGGAAGTGACGAGGGCAACTACTCGTTGAACATCAGCTTCTTCTCCATCTCGGGGCAACCAGGATCGAACCAGGACGACGCCCGATCAGGTAGCGATGCGGGAAACACGCTCAGCAACGCCCTCCAGATAAATATGACAGGGAACACCACAACCATACCGGGGTGGGTCGATGAAACATGGGATGACTATGACTTCTACTCTATCGCGGTTCCTTCCAACTGGACAACATGGGCATCAATGTCGTGGAACAACTCCTCCGCGGACCTGGACCTAGTCCTCTATGACTCCAATCAGAGTACCTTAGACTCTTCATGGAGTTCGAACCCGGAGTCAGTATCCGGGAACTCCTCAGCCATAGGTGGGACCACGGTCTACTACAGGGTCAGCGCTTGGAGTGGGACGGATGTGTCCTACAACCTGACCATAGGGATGGGCAACCTTTCTGACAGCCCCGCCTATAACCAGAATGACGCCAACTCGGGCGGGGATGTGGGAAATGACATAGCCTCCTCGTTCGCACTTCCCATTGACAATGGCTCCTACGGGGGTTGGATATCAGACTCCATGGACTCGAACGACTTCTTCTCCGTACAGGTCCCATCTGGCTACGCAATTCAAGCCAATCTATCATGGAACAACTCTGCCAACGACTTCGATCTTTACCTATACGATCAGGGTCAGTCACAAATCGATTCCAGTTTCAATGACAACCCAGAGAGCGTCCAGAGCGGGGCGACTAACGTCAGTGGCACCACTGTCTACATCCAGGTCGAATCCTACCAGTCCTGGTGGGGTTCGGGCGGGGGCGAAGGAAACTACACCTTGGACATCCTATTCTTGAACCAGTCATCGGTTCCAGCTTTGAACCAGAATGATGCTTACTCCGGCGGGGATGCAGGCAACAACTCTTCCTCAGCCACCCCGCTATACAATGCTAGCACGGGATACTCAATGTGGCCGGGATACGTGGATAGCGGATCGGACACTTACGACTACTACCAAGTATACATCCCAGCAGACCACGGAATATCCGCCGAGCTGTCTCCCGGATATGGGAACTCG
>PBGH01000017.1 GCA_002720055.1 Methanobacteriota archaeon
TAGCCGGCCCTCCCGGACCCTCGCCTTGTGACGAGACGCCTGCATCGCGGAGAGGGGACTTTCCTCAGTGTCTAACACTGTCAGCGACCCTCCTGCTCCCTCGAACCTCCGGATGCACCATACCGGAAGAACCCACCGCAAGACGAGGGCAACCATCATGCACGTCCGATTACTCGGAATTTCATGTCAAACCTCGAACTCCTGAAGGAGAAGGCTGGAATCTCGGCATGCAGCTTCATCTCAGATGGAATGGCCCTTGGCCTCGGTACCGGCTCGACTGTTCGCTACTCAATCATAGAAATTGCGCGGTTGATAAAAAACGAAGGATTAGATCTCGTCGGAGTCCCGACTAGCGAAGATACTAGGAGGCTTTCTGAGCAACTCGGGATCCCAATCAGGGGGATAAATGAGTCAGGGAAACTTGACCTAACCATAGATGGGGCGGATGAGTTCGACTCTAACTTCGATTTGATAAAAGGAGGAGGAGGTGCTCTAACAAGAGAAAAAATCGTTGCATTGCAATCTAATTCAATGATCGTTGTAGCAGACGAAACCAAGCAAGTCGACATCCTCGGAGCCTACGACCTCCCGGTAGAGGTCGACTCATTCCTTTGGGAGGAGTCCATGGATTCGCTGACCTCTATATGTCCAGGGGAGGTAAGTATCAGAGGGGGATCTGATAACCCATTCGTAACTGATAACGGCGGTCTGATCATGGATTGTTCCTTCGGGCCCAGCATTACGGAACCAAGATCACTTGAACTGGAGATTCAGAAAATAGAGGGAGTGGTTGAAGTGGGCCTTTTCGTCGGGATTTGCGATGCAGTGGTGGTGGCCTCGAAAGACGAGGTTAGAACGCTGGTCAAACGATCTGGTAGACTAAAGTGATGCGTCGCGGTTAAAGAGGGGTCGCCAATCCGGCGCTGGGTCTGTAGCTTAGTCAGGTAGAGCACCCGGCTCTTAACCGGGCGGTCGCGGGTTCGAACCCCGTCAGACCCGCCAAAACAATTCATAATAAATGAGGTTTCATAACTAATAGCGTAACACGGGGTTTAGGTGCTGGTATGGGAAAGGATTTCTGGATAGGGGATGTCATCGCCGGCGTCCATGACGGCTCAGAGGTAGAACTGAAGGGATGGGTGCATCGGGCAAGGGGTTCCAAGAGGATATGGTTCCTGGTTCTTCGAGATTCCACGGGAACTGTTCAGTGCGTTATTAAGAAAGAATCAGTAGGTGAAGAATGCTTTGAGTCTATCAGCAGCGCCATTATTGAGTCCAGTGTCATAATCAAGGGCACAGTGGAAACAACAGATAGGGAGCACGGCCACGAGATCCAAGTAAGCTCGGCTACCGTCGTGGGCGCGGTGAATCCTGATCGACCATTCCCCATCACGGAGTCAGCTATGGCAGAATCTGACGGCGGAGAGACGGAGTTCCTACTAGACAACAGGCACCTATACCTCCGGACCGGGAGGATGACCACCATGCTCAAACTAAGAAGTACGGTTTTCGGGGCAATACACTCATATTTCCGGGATCGCGACTTCATCGAGTATCAGGCTCCAAACTTCGTCGCAGGAGCCGTTGAGGGGGGAAGCACGCTTTTCGAAGTCCCCTACTTCGGAAAAAAGGCGTACCTGACGCAATCCTGGCAGCTCTATGCAGAGGCTGCGATGCCTGCTCTGGAGAGGCTTTACACGATGGCTCCATCCTTCAGGGCAGAGAAAAGCAGGACACGTAGGCATCTCACTGAATTCTGGCATGCGGAGATGGAGATCGCATGGGCATCTAACAAAGAGGTCATGGAGCACGGAGAAGGCGTTGTGAGACACATCGCCAGTACCATGCTAGAGCAGAGGGCAGAAGAACTAACAGACCTCGGAAGGGACTTGACAACAATCGAAAGGTATGCAGAGAGCGAATACCCTCGAATGAGGTACGACGAGGCGGTTGACACCCTTCAGTCGATGGGCGTCGAAATCGAATGGGGGCAGGATCTTGATTACTCTAAGGAGAAGATTCTCACACAAGACTTCGAGGTTCCACATTTCCTAACGCACTACCCGAGAGTTGCAAAGCCATTCTACCACAGACCAGATCCCGAAGACCAGAAGTATGTGCTGTGCCATGACTTGCTTGCTCCCGAGGGATATGGGGAGATCATCGGAGGGGGCGAGAGGACTTGGTCAGAGGACGAGATCCTGGAAAGGATCGATGAGGAGGGGACGCCGAGGGAACCATATGAGTTCTACATCGATATCAGGAGGTACGGTGGAGTGCCTCATGGCGGATTCGGACTAGGCGTCGACAGAGTTTGTACATGGATAGCCGGGGCTGAACACATTAGGGAGGCAATCCCATTCCCGAGAGACAGTAGAAGGGTTACTCCCTAGTGATCGTCATGGAGAAGGAAGATCGCAAGCCTCTAGCCACTATGGTAGTGGTCTCGGCGGTCACTGCTAGTATGTGCTGCCTGCCATCCGTGGTATGGGTGATGTTCGCCGGCTCGTCTGCAATAGTTGCTGCCGACCAGCTATCAAACGACCTCTACTACTCATGGGTGAGGTACGCTCTTTACGCTCTATCTTTCACAATGCTGTCAATAGGTCTTACCGTATATTTCAGGAACAGGGGAATATGCACCTTGGATGATGCTAAGAGGGAGAGGAACAGGGTAGCAAATACAACACTCGCAGTATTCACCATCACCATCCTGACGTACCTATTCTGGAACTTCGTCATCCTCGAAATAGTCGGCATAGCTATAGGACTCCCCTGGGAAGACTCCGCATTCTGGAACTGAATGCATACGAATCCTCATACGAAGGAGCCATCTAGCAAGACTGTGTCCGAAGAGTGGCGAGATATAGACATCGCAAACCCGACCGAAGAGCACAAGATGCTCAGGGAGATGGTCAGAAATTTCGTTTCGGACCGGGTAGAGCCCCAAGCGCTTGAGAGTGATAGGAACGAGACCTTCAACCTGGACCTCTTCAAGGAGTTGGGGGGGATGGGCCTTCTCGGGCTGACAGCCCCTTCCGAGTACGGTGGAGCAGAAATGGATTGTACGGCGGTGGCAGTCGTGAACGAAGAGCTGTCATACTCGGATCCCGGACTATGCTTGGCCTTCCTAGCACATGACCAGCTATTCGTAAACAACCTCGTCCACAGCGGAAGCAAATCCCAGAAGGACCGGATACTTCCCAGGGTTTGCAGCGGGGAGTGGATTGGCTGCCTGGGGATGAGCGAGCCCGATTACGGAACGGACGTCCTCGGCATGCAGACATTCGCGGAGAGATCGGATGACGGATCCTGGATTATCAACGGCAGGAAGATGTGGATCACCAATGGAATTGTAGACGATGACGGAACGCCTGCGGATGTCGTTTGGCTCTATGCTAGGACTGGAACCGATGAAAGGGGAAGGGCCGAAATCACCACATTCCTGGTGGAAAAAGGAATGGAGGGATATTCTGCAGGCCAGAAGATTGAGGACAAGCTGGGCATGAGGGCCAGCACTACGGCCGAACTAGTGTTCGAGGACTGCGTTGTGCCGGCGGAGAATATGGTCGGTAGCCCGGGCGAGTCGACGATCCACCTAATGAGAAACCTCGAGCACGAGAGGGTTGGCCTGGCTGCCATGAGTGTAGGAATAGCCAGGAGGTGCTTGGCAGACATGAATTCCTACGCCAGCGAAAGGGAGGCCTTCGGTAAGCAGATAAGACAATTCGGGCAGATTCAGCGGCACATAGGAGAATCTTGGGCAGAATACAGGGCGATGAGGGCATATGTTTACGACACAGCTCGCCAGATTGACCTCGCAGAGGCAGGTCATAGGCTGGACTCTGATGGAGTCAAGCTATTCGCGACCACGGCGGCCAAGAACATAGCAGATAGGGCCATACAAGTGATGGGCGGGTACGGCTATGTCGGTGAGTACGTGGTAGAGAGGCTATGGAGGGATGCCAAGCTGCTGGAGATAGGGGGGGGCACATTGGAAAGCCATCAGAAGAACATAACCAAAGATCTCTCTCAAGACCCATCGGCGATAGACGAATAGATCAATCGACGTCCTCTAGCAACTGCATCTTCAGATCGCCGTTGGAAGCGGAATACTCAACTGATTTGAAAGCGACCTTTACCTCTCTGCCATCAAAGGGATCCATGATATTGGGCTGGCCTCCTCTGAACATGGCCATTAGCTCATTATACTCCGAAACTGATGCAGTCGAAAGAACATCATAAACAGCCGACTCAGATCCCTCATCTAATAGGTCATCACCCTCTCCACCCCTAATAACAGTCCTCTGAATCCTCCTTTCGATTTTGATAGTGATCTCTTTGCAAGGGAGGATTAGCTCAATTTGTTTATCTTTCTTGGGTTTTAGAATCGAGTCCCCTTCTTCCTTCACGAAACCGATCATCGTTAGGCTCAGCGGTCTTACCAGCCTGTCTTCACTCATGTCATGCGTTAATGGTCTTATTTAATCAACGTTACACCGTTGATGAAGACTCTAGAATCGCACTAGGTCTGAACTGGTGGACACTCACTTCAATATCAATCTCTTCAGAGTCATCAAGAATCCCAGTGGTAAAGCCACCGTAGGACTGAACATCAACGTGGACCTGCACCGAAACAGTCCCTTCTCCCCATCCATTAATTTTCCATGGCGATAGGGCTTGAAACTCGTTTACGGCTACCTGAGTTGTATCATTGTCCAAATTATAATTCGGGTAAATGATAATCCTAAGGTAAATCGGCTCACAATCGCTATCCGCTCCGGTAAGTACGCTGTTTTCATCAAACCACTGCCCAGAAAGAGTTGAGTTGTCCCCTATGAATGTCGCGGTCACAGCATCACATTCCGATTCCCCTCCGTCCTCAAACCAGACTCCACTCTCACAATATCCTTCTCGCTCCGGATCTCCATGGCATTCTTCGGGTATAACCTTAACATCGATATATGCGATTTTATATCCTTCTTCAACCTCTATATCGTCAAGGAAGAAATCAATCACCTTAATATCCTGATCAGCCCAAATTTCAGTATACTCAAAGGTTAGATTGTCACCATCACCATCGATGATATCGTCCTCGAAAAATATCCTCCAATCTTTATTTGTCTGAGCGTATTCAACAAGATCGGTTTGATTCAATATTAGATCTGCAGATGTATAAGTAAATACGATTATCGACACCAATAAAGATGCAAAAATCCCGGTCCTGGCCTGAGTTCCCCCGAGTAAGTTCGAGAAAATGGATGAGAATGAGCCATCGAATTCTTCCATTTTATCACCTATATTACCGCTGAGTAGAGGAGGCATATCACCAGTGTGAAAAACACAACACTCGCCATACTGGCGCTCATTACATCATAGTCTCTTTCGTCGATTCCTGGATTAACTAGCTCTCCCATTTTGAGTAGCTTCGACGATACTGTGTCACCTTCTCTCATCAGGTTGGTCATAATCCTCTCCTCCCAACCAATGAAAATAGCTACTACCATCGCCAGGGCTGCGGACGAAATCATCTGTGGAACGGGTAAGAATGATTGTAGAAGCTCGATTACGCTCGAGGATACAATCAAGAGCATCAGGATGACCATTATTCTGGTCAACCATCTATTTTCAGCGGCTTTGGAGTCTATAATATCGAAATTTAGTAGGACGTACATGAAAATCAAAGGGGTGAAAAGATAAATTAGAGTCTCGGAGGTGAAATCATACCAGATTTCAAAGGCCTCAGGAAAGCTCTCACACTCTGTTTCTACGCAACTTCGTACTGTATCCAAGATGGCAAAATCTACTATTCCGGCTATGAAACCCACTATCCCTATTAGATAGACAATTATTGAGAAGCCACTCAAACCCAGTCTGTATGTTCTCCATGTCTCAAAAAATAGTAGTATGAGCAAGGAACATGCACCCATCGATAATATCAGGTTAGTCCCCAACCAGGAGAGAGTGGAGGGGTTCCACAGGCTCCACTCAACTGTGAATCTAGCGAGAAAATCATCGTTTATCGATATGACTTGGGCTAACCAGTAAGTCATTTGCTCTCCAACTATTGCTATCAGAAGTAAACCAGAAACCAAGGAAAGCCTCCGATAGGAACTATTCCCCTCATTTATTTCCTCTATGACGAACCGTATATACACGCAGACTAGTATAATTATGCCCGGCAATAGTGCAAACCATTCAAGGCCCAAGTGCCGACTATCGGTGAGGATGGTGAAAGTGCATAACAGAATAGAGAATAAACAGACAAATCCGGTTATCGCCTTCACAGTCCACTCTTTCTGAATTATTGGGTATGGATAGACGAGAGGCAAGAATGAGATCAGGAGTATAGAAATTGTCTTACATGTGGTTTGTGCAAATCTAAAGAAAGAGTTCTGGAGTTCATTACCGGAATCAACAATCCATAAACCGCTGTTCGCAGTGATTGCTTCCATTACTGATGTGGAGGTATACTCCAAACCTTTCAGTATCAATATCCAACCAATAAGCAGTCCTGCGAACCTTTCAACCCATTCCTTTTCACTTGAACGACGAACTAGTGCAATTGTTACGAAACCTAGTAACAAATCTACAATGGCTGCAACTGGGACAAGAGATTCGCGTTCCGCCATATATCAAAACCCAGTCAACACAAACAAATTACCTTTCTCTATTCATCATTCAATTTTCATCGCTTATTTTACTCCCATTGATTCTCTAGAACCAATTAAAGATGTAAAAATAAATACAAGTACTCCCATCCATATGGTTGGACCGGACAGAGCTCTTCTCGGCGAAAAACCCTCATCATCTGCCATTTCTTTTATTTCTGGGAGTTTAACTATCAAGTTAGCAGAATCTTGAGTAGTTTGCATCCCATCTGATCCACGGGAAACTGCAATCACCTCAATAATGCAATTTTCGGGATAGTAGTCTTCTGAAAATTCAAGAGATACTGTGGCGAAAATTTGATCCACTTTGTTGATTTTCTTCCCGACTAAATCTCTCACTTGATTTTCTACATTTATCGACTTGCAGCTCGTAGAAGCAATCACTTCCGAAGCCTCATCTTCTACATTTCCCATATTACTCAAACTTAGCTCCAGTATCTCCACACTCCCCGCCGAGACTGAATAGTCTGATTCGATAATCTCGAGTACAAGGTTATGAATTATCGGAACTTTAACTATTGCCTCTGCAGAATCGCTATCCCCTGGTATGCTAATTGGTAACCCCTGCCTTGAGGTAACCGTTCCCGTAATCTCAAGGTCACCTTCTTCACCCCCAAATAGCTGCATTACTTTGACTCCGTAGATGGTTATTTCCACCTCCACATCAGAGCTTCCACTAACTTCTACACTCGCAGGTCCCAAAACTTCGGCATCGAATGATATTGAGTAGTTCAGGTCCACAGTGATACTTACGAGATTCTCGTTAGTTATGATTATGAGAAAGGAAACGGCGCCCCTACTATCAAGTTGCAGCTCATCAATTATTACGTCCTCTTCCATTATATCAATTGACCACCTGCTGTGAGTGGGCGAGTGGTCAGCGTATACTTGGTTTGAGGATAAGGAAACTAGTAAGAGGCCAATAAGTACCATTTGGGATATTGACTTAGTTTCGGATTGCATTCTAGTCTCCCTTTTTTTCGTATTGAAATTTAAATCATTATGGGTTATACCGGGAAAGCATTGGCAAGAAAACCAATCACTTCGACAGTGATGGTTATTTCCTCGTCATCGTCAGCTGCAAATGGGCCTGGCTCGGCAGTATTGACATCCAAATCTACTTTGATTTCTAGTACGCCCTCCCCCCAACCAAGATTCCTCCAAGGCTGTAATACCTGGAACTCATTGACTCCTGGAACAGTGAGGTTGCCTCCGAAATAGCTCGGATATACCATTAATGAAAGCTGAATATCTTCACAACTGCTATCTTGGCCAGATAGTATGTTGTTTTCCGATTCCCATTGGGCCGTCATATCGTTGACAATCACACTAGCGGATATCGCATCGCATTGTGCTATTGGGTCTGCAACCGAGAATCCGTCGACAGTATCAGGTGAAACTGTGACATTTACCATTCCAACAGTATAGCCTTCCAATGGCACCATTTCAGTGTCGTCCATGTAGAACTCGACAATCCTACTTTCCTCATCTTGCCAAACGTCTGTAAATTCAGTACCCGTTAGTGTCTGGTTAAACTCGATTACCCATGATTTCTGGGTTATGGCATCCAAGCCTTTCTGATACTCCACGTTGAGCCAATCGTGAATATTAACCGCGCTTGCGATTATTGTGAAAATCGCCAGAAATATCATTGATAAATTAGCTTCTCTCAAAGCGAACAATTCCGCTGATGATTCTCTGACCCCCCTTTCAAGATAATCACCTGATTCGATTCCGTCAACCATAAAATCCCCTACTGATGAATCCCCATCGCCTCGAACAAGTAAGAGATAACAAATGCGTAAAAGCCTAACATCAACATTGAAAACGAAAAGAACCTGAATTCTCCTTCTGATATTTTATAGTCGGGGATCGGGGAAACTTCACTTATTGACTCAGATATATTCTTGCTTTTCGATATAAGCTGATTCATAATTTTCTCCTCCCATCCAATGAATGCAACTACAGCCCCGGCAAAAACGGCAGAGGTAATCATTTCAGGTACGGGCAGTATTAGTTGGACTAGCTCTATGATCGTAGAGCTAGTTACTAGGAGTAAAAGCAATACTGTTGTCCTAGCAATAACCGAACCAGACCCAGTATTTGTGTCAACTAGGTCATAGTTCAGCATTACAAACATAAAGAGGAGTGGAACTCCAAGGTACAGCGCTATTTGGAATGTCACAACGTACCAATTTACCCATGCGACGCTGAGCAACTCGCACGCGCTTTCAACACACGAAGTAATGTTGTCCATGTATACCAAAGTCAAGAGGTACCATAGTATCCCTAACAAGAAAATCACCCCTGTTATGTAGGTTAATCCACTGGGCCCCTTTCTGAAAGCTCTCCACATTTCTCCAAGGAATATTGCCAGAAATGTTACTGCCATCAAGGCTTCCATTGCTACTTCCGCTGTACTACTTATTTTGGTTTGCTCAACGAAATCTTCTACCATGAATCTCCCTTTGAAGACATTGCAAAGCCCACTAAGGCACATCAGCCAAAACATGTAGAATTTTCCATATGCTGCCAAGAGGAGCATGGCTGTAACAGAGGAGACGTTTCGGGATTTGGTCTCTCCGTAAATCATTTCACCGAAGAGAAATCTAAGGTATATCGGAGTCCATATAACGTAACCTAGGTACGAGGGGATGTTTCTGACATTCCTGTAAGCAAACTCAGTGAAAATGTCAAATGGGATCATGACCATTCCGAGTAATAGAACAATAATTCCCAGTATCCTAACAACCGACTTTCTCTGAATTATCGGAAAGGGATAGATTAGTGGTAATATCCCCAATCCAATGGTATAACCACACTCAAAAGACCTTTGTCCGTAAGTTAGGAACGTATAGAAAATCTCTCCTCCATAGTTGTTATACACTCCAGTGGCTCTTGTTACAACCCTGTATTCAATTAGGGACACAAACAAGTATTGTAAACCAAGAAATATTAGAATCCAAGAGATGATATATCCCGCTAGACGCTCATTCCACATTCTTTCTTTCGCTCTAGTTACCAAAAACAATGCCATTATCCCAAGACAAATGTGGACAAAAGAAGCTATGGGTGTCAATGAGTTTAATGATTCAAAAGACTCCTCAACCATGATTTACGAATTTGTCGAGAGCGTTATTCAATTTGAAATATCTTACTATTTTTGGTAGTCCCGCCCGGATTCGAACCAGGGTCCCCGGGACCAAAACCCGAGATGATGGACCACTACACTACGGGACTGTGGTCTCTCCTCTAGGGCCAGACTATTGTATTTGACGGGACTTCAAGCCGTCAATATCAAGCCATCCGGATGTTTCCCAGAGTCATGCGAGGCAGATTTGCTATGATAGTCCCACTAGCTCTCTTAGCCTCAATTATGCCCTTATCCCCCACAGTTGCGTCGGAAGAAATATTCACACAGCCAGACTCAGCCCTTTTCGATGATCAGATAAATGATATTTCCCCGGGCAGCCCATGGTTGGATCATTCTTTGACCGAGAAACATCTATCTAACCAAGAGAGATTAAGGATTACCGCAATCACTGCTTCATTGGACCATTTGGACAATTGGCAGAGAAAGGTAGGCGCGATCGACAGACAGGCACCTTCTGGCCCTGGAGAGTCATTGGTCAGAGGCGATTTGAACACAGACTCAATCGAGCACCGCACATTCTGGGTCAACTCAACTCTACTGCCAAAAATATTCGGAGTTCCAGGCCTGATTGCACTGATCGATGCAGAGAGGTTGCCCGAGCCCTACTGGGAACTCGATTCAGGCCCATCCCCGGATTCTGTAAGGACGGGCGAGATCCATGGAGCAAATGACGCTTGGGAATTGGGTTACTCCGGTGAAGGAATCATTGTGGCTGTAGCAGATACGGGAGTGGACTTCGCTCATCCTGACCTAAATGGGACTCAGGCCAGGGTAGACTTCGAAGAATCGAAGTATGATGGTTGGCCACTGATGTTCGACCACAACAGCATGTACTCTTGGGTCGTAGATGGCGAGGCATATCCAGATGCCAATACCTGGTATGCAGATACTTCCACGGTAGATTTCGATAATGACAGCAACGGGGTACTGGATAACACGGGTTACAATATTAGCGGGATCAATCAGTCATTATCAGGAGTATACCATCTGGGAGAACACCCAGATTGGAGACTCAGGGACAAAGTAGGGGGAGAAGTCCCCATTCTGGTGGTGGATGAACTGATTGCAGGTGTATACGAGACTGTCTGGCCGGATATAGACAGGGATGGATCGTTCGGCAATGAGACCCCAATGAGACCCGGTGAAGAGACCTCTGGAATGGATACAGATGGGGATGGTCTCTGGGATATTTCTGCTGGCTTAGTTTACTGGGTTTCAGATGGAGACAATGGAGTCCCCTACGGAGCTACCTACTCAGCACGTCACGGCTATTCGGACAGGGTTGCTGGAGCTGGCAACCTTACTCTATTCATGCTCGAGTCTGGAAGCCACGGAACCCTGTGTGCCAGTGCTATCTCTGCTCAGGGAGTAGTAGGTGAAGGCAAGGTTCTGGGAATGGCGCCAAATGCTACAATCTCCTCTATAGGTAATCACTATTCGGGGGGGCACTCACTAGATGCATGGAGATTTATAGCCGAGGGTTACGATGGAGACCCAAATACTCCAGACCAGCCACATATGGGGTCATTCTCATTTGGTTACTCATCGGTCGATGACTCTGGTGCGGACGGATACTCATTATACCTAGATTGGATTACCAGGGTATACAATTCCAATGCCTCATATTCAGTGGCAATTGGAAACGGAGGGCATGGATTCGGGACCACAAAGGTACCGGGGGCAGCTCATGGCGTCTTTTCCGTGGGGGCCTTCAGTAGCCGTTCCTCGGACTCATGGGGCCAGAGCGCTCCTTGGTCAAACAGGGGTCCAAACGTCGTAGGTAGGATGGATCCGGACCTAGTAGCAGTAGGCTGGTCAGCTACAGGTGACATGCCTTTGAATAATTACGAAAATGCGAATGATGCATGGACCACCTGGGGTGGAACAAGCTTAGCTACTCCCGTGGTCGCAGGACTACTTGCTCTTGTAGAGGAAGCATGGCATAAGAACCTGGGGACCCATCCCCAATCGCAGGAGCTTCGCGATTTCGTCTTATCAACCTCAGATGATAGAGGCTACGAGCCATTCGTCCAGGGAGGGGGGTGGATGAATGCATCTAGGGCGGTGAGGACACTAGAAGGCGAAAATGGAACCTGGTCAGTAAGCCCTTCCCAATGGAACACTGGATCGTTCCATGGCAAACACAGGGATGCGAACATCAACTCCATACTCCCTGGCCAGTCTCAGTCTTTCGATGTTCAATTCAATAATCCAGGGGGCACTGAGCTGCAACTCAACCTTACGCCCGTAACCTTCCAGGCTTTGGAGCACACAGTCATGGTTTGGAACAGTACTGGAAATGGATCTGAAGGTGGTGAGAACGACTCTTGGGACGGGCACCAAGGGGAAAGGCCGGATCTGCTCATACCATTGCACATCGCCAATGATTCCTCCATCCAACTACCCGAAGAGACAGTTCAGCTTAGGGCCAGAGCCACTATTCAATACGAGGCATTCGACCATGATCTGGATAGATCCTCTATGGAGAGGGTTTACCTGGAGGTATTCCGATGGACAGACTTTGATGGCGACGGCATATACCATAATGACTCGGATTCAGATGGCATGGTGGATGAGTCGGAGTGGAATGAATCGGATGAGTTGGAGGAAGTTACCTACTGGCGTTCACATGGGCCACAGGCTGAGGTAAGGATCGGCCTCCCTTTCGAAGATGCAAGGGATGGCCTATTTCTGGGAGTATGGCGGTTCGACTCTGAGCCATCAGGACTCGAATCGGTTAGAATAGAGGTAGACTGGACCGCTTTCGGGATCACTCATGACAATTGGATAGCGGTCGACTCTCAAGTCATTATCCAATCGCACACTAATATTTCCTCAAATGTGGAAATAAGTGTTCCAGCGAATGCATCCTCGGGGATAAGGCAGCACGGAATCATGGTTGAAACCAATCCTGATAACAACAGCACTTATTCACGATCATGGACCCTTCCGATTGTCACCAATGTCCCATGGGAAGGCCCATTCTCCATTACTCCGAGGCCATTGGACGGTAATGTCTCCAACCAGACACTTTACACAGAGTCTTGGATAAGTGGAGCAATGCGGTGGTCTTGGAGGCCAGAGAGCGGAGACTGGAGATTTTTGACAGTAGAATGGCCGGATGAATTGAGCCATAGTGGAGCCATCGTCTTGGATGTCGATTGGGAAGATAACCCACATACGGACATCGATGTCCTCTGGCTCTCGGAGACTCAACATGGTTACACGGACGATGATCCAGACGCATATGGGCCTAGCACATTCTTCATTGAGGAGAGATCGACTAACAACCATGCCACGAGTGGACAACACAACTGGGGGACATACACTGGGACCTCTAGGGAGACCTTCGTAGTTCCTGCCACGCCTGGAACTCACCAGATGGTCCTCCACACGGCGTTGCATGGGGTCGAATCAAACGACAATCCCCTGAATATCTCTGTAGGATATATCGCATCGGAAGCATCTGGCTTCTCAAAGTCAGTCTCAAATTGGGATGAATCCGATGGAAATGACACTGCCTTGGTAGTCTCTACGATACCTCTGCCTGTGGAGTCCGTATCCGCTCAGGGATGGGTTCAGCCAGTTAATCTGGATAATCAGACTGCCTACCAGGACGAACCAGATGATAAGATGACAGCATCTTGGTGGCATAACATTTCAATCGAGAATGCAACAGAGCTTAGTATTTCTATGGATTCGTATAATAGTGTAGATTTGGACCTATTCCTATTCAGGGATGATGATGGGGATGGGGAATTCTCTTCCGGAGAGGAAGTTAGGAGGTCTTGGAGCAGTACTTCCTCCGAATCGATCACAATCGAGAATCCTGAGGACGGACTCTACGGAGTAGCAGTCCATGGTTGGTCTGTAGACGGTTTATCCGCCAGTTTCTGGATCGACATCGACATCGTCGCAGGCTCATCTCTGGACGTGACCGGCTTCCACTCCTTGGATGATTCGAATATTACAAGCCTATGGCCTTCCGGATCAGAATCACTAGGTGGACTAGTCCCTTCCGGGGCCGTCGAGCTGAATATCAGTTTTCTGAGACCACCGGAAGAGGGAAATTGGACAGGTTACATCGATATCCAGCTAATGGGTGGAGCTATGATCAGACTGCCTTTCGAGTATGAGCTAATTGAGCTGGACCCTGAGATTTCTTTCACAGCCCCCCAGAATAACACCGAGTCAAACACCCTAGTTCCAATAAGCCTACACGCAAGAGACATTGGCATCGGCTTCCCGATATCCCAACTTTCTTGGACTTGGCCGTCAAACAACTCTTCCTTCGAAGCAGATTCGGTATGGGGCTTGACGGTTAACGGGACGATCATGAACCTCACGTCATTTTGGAATGGCGTTTCAGAATGGAATGGGACAACCCTGCTAAGAGAGGCATGGGTGAACTCATCATTGCCCAATATGGAGCAGTGGTTCGATTTCCATGCTACCGTAATGGATGCTTCCGGGAGGTCATCAGAAGACCATCTCCGGATATCATTTGATGTCACAGCCCCTAATCTGGTGGTCTTTGGGGTCCCATGGATTTCCAGCTCACAAGAAATTTATTTCTCCGTTCAGACCGAACCGGGATCAAATCTGTCGATCAACAACCAGAGTGTGGAACTGAACTCATCAGGTTTCGCAAACCTGACATTATCACTGGAGAAGTCCCAGATGGGGTTCTATGTAGGCCCCGATGAATCACAGGTATTCTATTACAACCCCGAAAGCAACGTCTTCACCATCAAATCGACGGATTCCGCTGGCAACTCTGCCACTTCTTCACACCAGGTTGTTTTTGATCCAGACCCCCCATCAAATGTAACGTTCATTTCCCTACAAGACCAGGCAGGCTTCTCCTACTCCATTATGGACCTAGTGCATCCCGTCAATATCACCAGCGGGAATCTAATTCTCGACATTCCAGCTGACTCAATGGAATACTGTGTTTCAGTATTCTACTACTTATGGGTCCAGACCTCAGAGTGCAATTCTGAGATCCCAATCCCGAGCGTTATCAACCAAAGTACTGGGATGCCCATTCCCGGAGTATCTGAATACCCCTCATCAAAAGAGATTTCAGTCCCCATCGATCTCCTAGGGCCCGGAGAGGGAGAATTGGTGATATTAATCACGATTCTGGATTGGGCTGGGAACTATTTCGAGAAAGACTGGAGTATCTCATTGGATGCGACCCCCCCGGTCATTTCTTGGGCTACTTTCCCCTCTTCTGGTAGCGGGGCCCTCGAAAGCCAGTTCCAGAACATATCCTGGTGGTCCTCAGAAGAGGTAATCCTCAGTTTGGAGGTCAATGGCCTTGAGATGCCGATTCAGAACGGCTCTTCGGGTTCATTAAGCGTGACGTTTAATGCTACAGGCCCCCAATCACTTTGCATCCGGGCAATCGATGGAACAATCGAGCAAGAGAACCGTAACGTATTCCTAGAATGTCGCTACTACCTACTTTCCGAGTCCATATACGACACTTCCGTGTCTAGTGGCAACATGGACCTAGTATCTCTGGATAGCATCGACATAGCACTTTCAAGGCATTGGTCCCAAGAGATAAGATGGAGAAGCATCACTACCGGGGCTTCTGGAGTGATCGAGCCGGGAGAAGGCACAGTCATACTGCCTTTGGAACTCACGGAGGGTACGAACGAATTCGTAATCGAGGTCGACTCGCTGGACAGCACGGACTCGTACACGATAACCCTGGAGAGGGACTCGACCCCACCAATACTGGAGTTCTCGGAATTACAGTATCGCGAGTCACCTCTGACTACTTCCAGAGAGATCTCTGGAGTTTGCGAACCCGGGCTCCTAGTTAGGATAAGCAGCGTAATTCAATCCCGGGACGTCCTGTGTCCCGATTCCGGCTCTTTCGACGTAAACATATCCGTCCCAAGCGAATCCGGCTCTTACGAGATTTCCGGCATCAGCGTAGATGAGGCCAAGAACTCCAAAAACTACCAAATAACCGTCGAAAAACAGGATTGGGTAGATTGGGCCATTACGGACGCGAGTGAAAGTGGCCCCATGCTATGGTGGCTCTCACTAGTGGGATTGGTGGTAATTTCAGTGATAGTTGGAGTCACACTCAAGTTATCCCGAGTAAGGAGCGAGGGGCGATCGTAACCTGCATATGCCAAAACTCATTTCATGGTTCGCGTTGGGCGATGTATGACAATCCGCTCTGTCGGGGTAGTTGGCTCAGGGCAGATGGGAAATGGAATCTCCCAGGTAGCCGCTTGTAGCGGCTTAAATGTCACAATGGTAGATATCAACGAACAATTCCTTGAGAGAGGGATCACCGCCATCACAAACTCCCTAGCCCGCTTAGTATCCAAGCAGAAGATGTCACAGGATGACGCGGACTCCGCCATCTCCCTTATAGCCACGTCTACCTCTCTGGAGAGCCTAGCGGAGTGCGATTTGGTAGTAGAAGCCATTCCCGAGGTCCCTGAAATGAAATTCTCCACATTCAAAGAACTGGATGAGATATGCAAGCCAAAAGCGATCCTAGCCAGCAATACATCGAGCATCTCAATCAACGAGATAGCAGCTAAAACCAACCGCCCAGAACGAGTAATAGGGATGCACTTCATGAATCCAGTCCCGATAATGGAGCTGGTTGAAGTAATAAACGGGAGGGAAACTTCCGAAGCAGTTACTTCGGGAGTTATGTCAATATCAGAAAAGATGGGCAAGATTCCCCTCTCGTGCCAGGATTCTCCAGGCTTCGTGAGCAATCGAATTCTAATGCCCATGATAAACGAGGCCATTCTTACCCTCCAAGAGGGGGTAGCCGAGCCGGAAGCAATAGATGGAATCATGAAACTGGGAATGAACCACCCAATCGGCCCCTTGGCCCTAGCAGACCTAATCGGATTGGATACGGTTTTGCACATCATGAACGTACTAAGGAGGGGCATGGATGACGACAAATACGCCCCCGCCGAACTTCTCGAGAAAATGGTCGAAGAGGGGTCCTTGGGGAGGAAATCAGGCTCTGGTTTCTACTCCTACTAATCGCATCACTCGCGTGCGGTGCATTTTCTACACCATTTTTCACTAACATTCAATACTCTCGGGCACACGGGTAGTCATATGGATAGGGGCCGAAACGCCAGCCGACTAATTGTTGCGATCCTCATATTGAGCTCGCTCTCGATGTCCACAGTCGCCAATGATGCCGGCTCTGGATCAGATGCTGGCAGCTCAACCAGTACAGCGACACCATTGCCCACCTCCAATGCCACATACTACGGGAACCTCTCATCCACAGACACCGAGGATTTCTTCTCGATATCCGTTCCTAATGGCTCAGCCATGACTGTGGGCCTGACATCCCCATCATCAGCCGACTTCGACCCCTATGTGTACGACTCTTCCGGCACACTAATCGACTACAGCTATACCACCCAGTCGTACGAGGAGGCTTCAACAAACGGTACCTCTGTGGGAGGTACCACTGTGTACATAGAAATCAGACTGTACTCTGGATCGGGGCAATACACGATGCAGGTCTGGATATTCCCAGACCAGTCACCACAGCAGAATGACGCGAACTCTGGAGGGGACGCAGGACTCTCTGCTTCCTCCTCATTGGCTCTTAACTCCTCGAATCAGACACTGAATGGGTGGATCTCAGACTCGTTCGACACTTACGACTGGTACAACATCACGGTCCCTACTGGAAACGGGGTTTTCGTGACTATGAGCTTCCCCAATGCCACTGGTAGCTCTCAGCTCTCCCTAATCGAGTCTACTGCCACTTACTACATCAACTACGACTACACTGCCCCATTCGAGGTAACCAGCAACGGTACAAACGTCGGAGGCGGACACGTCTACATCAGGGTGTACTCCGGAAGTGACGAGGGCAACTACTCGTTGAACATCAGCTTCTTCTCCACCTCGGGGCAACCAGGATCGAACCAGGACGACGCCCGATCAGGTAGCGATGCGGGAAACACGCTCAGCAACGCCCTCCAGATAAATATGACAGGGAACACCACAACCATACCGGGGTGGGTCGATGAAACATGGGATGACTATGACTTCTACTCTATCGCGGTTCCTTCCAACTGGACAACATGGGCATCAATATCGTGGAACAACTCCTCCGCGGACCTGGACCTAGTCCTCTATGACTCCAATCAGAGTACCTTAGACTCTTCATGGAGTTCGAACCCGGAGTCAGTATCCGGGAACTCCTCAGCCATAGGTGGGACCACGGTCTACTACAGGGTCAGCGCTTGGAGTGGGACGGATGTGTCCTACAACCTGACCATAGGGATGGGCAACCTTTCTGACAGCCCCGCCTATAACCAGAATGACGCCAACTCGGGCGGGGATGTGGGAAACGACATAGCCTCCTCGTTCGCTCTTCCCATTGACAATGGCTCCTACGGGGGTTGGATTTCAGACTCCATGGACTCGAACGACTTCTTCTCAGTACAGGTCCCATCTGGATACGCAATTCAAGCCAATCTATCATGGAACAACTCTGCCAACGACTTCGATCTTTACCTATACGATCAGAGTCAGTCACAAATCGACTCCAGTTTCAATGACAACCCCGAGAGCGTCCAGAGCGGGGCCACCAACGTCAGTGGCACCACTGTCTACATCCAAGTAGAATCGTACCAGTCCTGGTGGGGTTCGGGCGGGGGCGAAGGAAACTACACCTTGGACATCCTATTCTTGAACCAGTCATCGGTTCCAGGTTTGAACCAGAACGATGCTTACTCCGGCGGAGATGCAGGCAACAACTCTTCCTCGGCCACCCCGCTTTACAATGCTACCACGGGATACTCAATGTGGCCGGGGTACGTGGATAGCGGATCGGACACTTACGACTACTACCAAGTATACATCCCAGCCGACCACGGAATATCCGCCGAGCTGTCTCCCGGATATGGGAACTCCCAATGGCTGGCTCTAGAGCTTTATGACAGTGCAAACAACCTAGTTGACTCCGACTACTACTCACTCACTCAGAACGTCTCCACAATTGGGACAGGGACCTACTTGGGCGGGAGCAACGCCATAATTTCCGTGTATGCGTTAGATGGGGCGGAGGAATACAACCTATCAATGTGGATATTCAATCTTGATGCAGATGGCGATGGCTTCTACGATGAGGTCGAGTACTCCTGCGGATCCGATCCCTTCGACAATAACAGCACACCTTCAGACACGGACGCCGATGGAATTTGCGATACCCTGGACGAGGACATCGATGGTGATGGAGTGGACAACTCCAATGACACATTCCCGGAGGATGCAAACGAAACAACAGATAGCGACGGAGACGGAACCGGGGACAATGCAGACGAAGACGATGACAACGACGGATGGACGGATACGGAGGAGTACTTCTGCGGCACCGACCACAATGACTCGACCTCGGTCCCAGACGACTTAGATTCGGACGGCGTCTGCGATGTCCAGGATGACGATATCGATGGTGACGGATATGAAAACTTCGAGGATTTCGATGATTATGACCCAACCGAATGGAACGACACAGACTCCGATGGAATCGGCGACAATTCCGACGGGGACGATGACGGAGACGGCTACTACGACGGAGTTGAGGAGGACTGCCTCTCCGACCCACTCGACGGGAGCTCAATACCCGAGGATACGGATTCTGACGGAGTTTGTGACGAGCTGGATGACGATATCGATGGAGACGGAATAGGAAATGACCTCGATGCGTTCCCCGACTCATCCGAAGAGAGCGTTGACACGGACGGAGACGGTTTCGGCGACAACGCAGACCCGGACGATGATAACGACGGGTATCCCGATATCTACGACCTGTTCCCCCTAGATCCCACCGAGTGGACGGACAACGACGCAGACTTGACCGGCGACAACGCAGACCCGGACGATGACAACGACGGCTGGTTCGACACCGATGAGGAGGACTGCGGAACAAACCCATTCCTGATGCAGTCTTCCCCAGACGATGCAGACTCGGACGGGATTTGCGACGTCATAGACCCGGATGACGACAACGATGCATGGAACGACACAATCGACTCGTTCCCGTTCGATCCCAATGAGTGGGATGATCTGGACCAAGACAACCTCGGATCAAACTCAGACCCCGACGACGACGGTGATGGATGGGACGACTCCGTGGAGCTCAGTATTTGCGGGACGGACCCCAGGGACGCCACATCCATCCCAGATGACTTCGATGGGGACAGGATTTGCGACAACCTGGACGACGATGATGACAACGACTTGGTCCTCGACTTCGACGACGCATTCCCATTCGACCCAACCGAGACCAAGGACACCGATGGCGACAAAAAAGGGGATGGTGCCGATACGGATGATGACAACGACGATTGGCCAGATACAACTGAGTTAATCTGCGATACCTCGCCCCTCTCGAACACCTCGGTCCCAGACGACTTCGATGACGATGGCACCTGCGATCTCATAGACCCAGACGACGACAACGACGGATGGTCGGACTTGGAGGACTCGTTCCCCTACGACCAAGACGAGTGGGCCGATCGAAACTCCGATGGGAAGGGCGACAACGAGTTCCCCCTAACTGCTATGGATCACATGCGTCTGAACCCAGTAGCATCAATCATCGGTCTGGGCTTGATCTCAGCGCTTCTAGCGGGCTCAGTCGCATTCTTCGTCAGCAGGAGGGGGATGGTGGAAGAAGAGATGTCAGAGGAGGAGCTATGGGACTCATACGACGAAGACGAGGCCGATTCGTACGAGGAATGGTGAGGGCGAAATTCCACTGTAGTGTATTTTTTGCACCTTGTGCGTTTTTTTTACTGAAATATCTCAAAATACAATATTCGAACTTTTTCCTTTTTACATCAATAATTTAACTAAAATATGTTTTTTTTCGGTTAATATTTCCATGATTAGTAACAAAATACGAATATTTTTCCGTTTTAGTGAAAATTAACAAAGATGAGCATTTTGAGAGACTTTTATATTTGATACAAGTCGTGATAGTCACTAAGTGACGCCTATGAATGAAAATGCAACACGATCAGTAAATCTGACACTGCTAATGATTGTCTCGGTATGCCTGCCCCTCGCAGGTGGCCTAGATGCCCCTTCAGAGCTAGATAGGGCTCAGGAGAGGACCGAGACAGCGCCGCAGCCCGGTAGCGCAAACTGCTACGGCTACGACGCATGCCGAGGAATAGATGCTGGAGCGAATCTCTCAGCATCCATGAACCTCAGTGATGACTTCGCCATGGCCGGCGACGAAACCAACACCTACTACGGTCTGATGAACGGCACGGGTCTCTGCAACTACAACGCTGCAGCGACCTGCAATGACGTCTATCTCCTAGACCTGCCGATGGGATACGGTTTCTCTGTCACAGTAGCCTGGAACGGTACCGGGAACGACTTCGGAGTGGGAATTGGTCCCGGCGATGGGTCGATGACCGGTTCTAGCGCAGGAGCCTGGGGCAGGTGCTACGCCGGTTCGAGCGGTGCCGCCGGATATGTCGGCATGTCCTCTGACGGGGAGCACGACTGTCCTGGTTACCAGTACAACTACGGCGGATACACGTTCCCGCAGGATGTCCAGGGCGACCCAGTACTCATCTGGGTGTTCGGGTATGAGGTCTACAACCAGCCGATCCAGGACTACACCATGAACATCACAATATGGACTGGAGACGGTGGCCTGAGGGGCGACGTAACGACACCACAGTACCACATCCTTCTTGACATGCCTGACGAGCCGGCATCATGGAGCTCCCAGTCCGACACATTCGAGTTGGGCGAGGGGGACTCCGCAGATCTCATTATTACGTCCTGCGACTCATGGTGCACACCCGAGAGCTCGGTCACAGTCACCCTTCCTGATGGCTCGACGGACAACCACGCTCTACCAGACTTCTTCGAGGGATGGCTCGCAACCTACAACCAATCCGGAGAGTACACTGTCGATAAGGACGACACCTTCGGGGACGGAGGTTTCGGCCTGATAGTCGGGCAGTCAATCGGTAACTTCAGCGGCCGGCTCTCCGTAGACGAGTTCACCTACGAGGACTCAGCAGCTGGTCACGTCGGCTCCACCGGAGACGACTCCGACATATACGCTGTCTGGGTTCCAGAAACCTACTTCGCCAACCTGACCCTCCACTGGGACAACAGCGCCGACCTAGACCTAAGGGTCTACACGGGCTACGATTCCGCAACGGACACGCTCACAGGACTGATCGCGGCGTCATACTATGATCAGCCAGAGTTCGTAGACCTAGGGCAGTTGGGCGAGGGGGTCCTCCTCTTCGCGGAGGTAAGGCACTATGCCGGCGTTTCCGCAGGCTACAGCCTAGAATACCAAACTGAGCCAGGAGCTCCCCCGCCTTGCTTCTATCAGGACGATGGAGCTGCAATAGGAGAAGGGGACTTTACTCAAACCAATGACGCTACCGGCGGCTCATGGTCGCCCGAAGACGTGGCGAACGACGTCACCGGAACAGCAAGCGACGACGGTGACGGCACTTGGTCTGGCGCGTTCGGAGGAACGATGTGCGCAGGATACGACACTGCCGACTGGTACCAGATCACCGTCCCAGCCGGAATGGGGATGTGGGCAATGCTGGAATGGCCAGAGGGCATCGACTCCAACTTCAACGACACCATCGAGATAGAGGGCGACATATCATTCGGAATGTACATGGTTACATCCAGCGGATTCAACTCTTTCATGTCCTCCTCCTACGGGTTCCACCCACAGGCAGTGGCCACGAACGAGTCATTCACGTGGGCTAACGAACTGGGGTCAGACTCCACGGTACTGCTGAGGCTCCTGCTTAATGACATGAACGAGGACTACGAGAGCAACTACACAGTGACCTTCTCGATGTACAATGCGACTGAGATGCCACCAGAGCTAGCCTGCCAGAACGACGCAGGCCTGGCACCAGTGGATGGCTGCCTAGACGCTGGAAACGTCTACCAGGACTCGATCAACATCTCGACTAACAACCAGTCCTTTGGAGGATATGGTCACGACGAGTGGGACGATTACGACTACTACAAGATATACATGCCGGACAATTACGTCATGGAGGTCTGCGTGGAGTTCCCCAACCAGAACGACGTAGATCTGAACATCTACTTCGTCAACCCTACCTGGGGATGGTTGTCCTTCGTGGGCTCGTCCTACAGCGATAACCCGGAGTGCGCCTACTCTCAATACGATGACGCTGGACAGGACCTCTACATCAGGGTCTGGACCGATCGCGGAGCGGGAGAGTACGAGGTCAGCATCACATTGCTGACCCCCGGACTCGTACCTGGGGACAACCAGGATGACTGCGGACTCGCAGGCACATACCCGAACGGAGACGCGGGCGACCTAGTATACGGTAACTCCTGGGACGATTTCACTTTCACGAACGAGAGCACCCAGGCCGACCTGAACCCATACCACGAGAACGGCACGGTTCGCGACTACTGGGCAGGGGGCATATGCACAGGGTGGATAGACGGTGTATGGGACCCATGGGACTACTACGCTATCGCGGTCCCAGAGGGGCACTACGTCCAGATCGACTACGACATGGACCCCGATGGTGACGGGTCCGAAAACTCTGGAGTATACAACTACCTGTACATGTTCATGTGCCAGCAGCAGCACCTGTGGTGCAGCTGGTCGACCACACCTGCCAACCCAGCCTACTTCATAGAGCAGTATGCAGGATACGGCACCGACGAGCTTACGCAGATTTCCGGCCTATGGCCAGTGGGCTCATTCCACAACTCATCCGGAATTTCCGCTGCACAGGGAGGCGTGATGGACACGCCTGGGTGGCTGTACGTCAGAGTCGGAGGATTTTCAGCAGACAACCAGGACTACACGATGAACATCACCTTCCAC
>PBGH01000018.1 GCA_002720055.1 Methanobacteriota archaeon
CCTTCAAGATACCAATCACCCTTACCAACTGCCAACCAGCGGTCGGTGGGAAGCTACAGATGCTCATCACCGTCGATGGCGGAGGAGAGACCGAGGCAGAGCTAGAGGTCGTATCGACCTCAGTAGGAAAGTCCCTGGTCTGAGACTTACCTTCACACATGAGGAATTCCCATGGGGCTGCTCGACAGACTTCCATTCGGAGGATCCACCTCGGAAGGTGCCGATCCCGGAATGACTAGCCGACTTGACAAGGTCGCTAGACTGTCGGTAGAGCACGTTGACATCCCGACTGAGTTCAGACCCACCGACTTAGAAGCATGGCTATTCGCCCCTGCGGGAACACGTGTTGGCGTCTTAGGCGACCCCCAGGGTGGTGGACATGGATCGGAGCAGATTCCTGAGCTCGTCGACCTGGTCAAGGAGAGGTTCGAGAGGCTGGAGACCGCACTGGACATGATGGAAGCGAATCTGAAGCTCACACAGCAGCAGACGGCCAAACTCGCTGCGGAGTCAATCTCAGCCGCAGCTGCTCCCGCATCTGGCGGGGGAGCCCAAGACGTAATCCACACCGTGGGGGAAGATGGCGAGGTAACAAGCAAGCCCGTGGAAGGAGCTCCTAATGTAGGATCAGCACCCTCTGCGGGAGGAATGCCAGGTGGCCCAAATCTACTCGACCTCTACGAGGCCCAGTCCTTAGCAGTCAACCCATTCCTCAAGAGTGGTGAGGCCGAAGCACTTCTACAGGGGCCGAAGGTAGATCCGACCAAAATAGCAGCACTCCTACTGGATCACATGAATGGCGCAGATACTGTGAACTTCCTGAAGTCTGCTTCCAAATCAGGAGTAATAACGGCAGCAGAGGAGAAGTCATTGAGCTCAATAGCCGCACTGGCAGAGCCAGGGGAGCCCTCGGACGGAGCTCCCGCAGTGAATAACCGTACTCTACTGACATTCGCTGCAATGATTGAGGCTTGGAGGGCCCAGGGGACTCCCTAGGGGGGGGATTAGATGGCTGGGTCGAGCGTAGGCACTATGGTGGTGGGAACCGTGTTCATCATGCTCTTCGGCATGGCTACAGTCTCGATGATAGAAAGCATAGACGATTCGATTAGGAACTCCGAGTACAGTCTACCGGACCCCGAAGTGTCACTCACCTCAGTCACAGATCAGACCGAGACAACTGGGCCAGCGGAAACCATCTCCCTTGGGGGTGGAGTCGGAGAAGACGGATCTGACTACCCGGACACAGGATCAGCTTGCACGACTACGGCTATCGTGGGGACTGGTATCGGGCTGACCATTGATGTGACTGCCACAGCCGGTGCAGTCACATCAGTAGCGATCTCCGATGCCGGAACCGGTTACGCTGAAGGAGACAGAGTCGAAATAACAGGATGTGCAACCGGAACTGGCGCCATAGTTGACATAGACTCAATTCACGAGAAGATTACGATTACGATCCAAAACACAGGCTCAGAAACAGTAGAACTCTCTCACATCCTAATCACGTTATCCGATACAACTGGGGACAATACCCAGGGAAAACCATTCCATTTCACGGATCATTACTCCTCTGGTAATGTATACCTATTTCCCGGAGAGAGCCTCTCTTCAGACCCCTTCACTCTCAATTCAGACTCCCATGGATTCGCTATCGGCGCTGATCCGAACAGGGCGTGGCTAGCTATATACGACTATAACAGCGCAATTGCTGTTAATGCATGAGAAGGTGATAAAATGACAAACGGACCCTCTGAAATGGTAATGCTAAGTGCTGGCCTCATTGTTGCAGCGCTTGTCTCCGGAGTACTTCTGGGTGCATGGGAAGACATGAGCGAAGCCATAGATGATCGGGGTGAGCAGAGTTCAGAACTGACCAAGACACGAGCATCAATGGTCAACGACCCGAGCAATATGCAGTGGGACAACGCCGGCAAGACCACGACGATATTCCTCCAGAACTCAGGAGGCACCTTCTTGGACGTAAACACCGTGGGAGTGTTCCTTGCGGGGCATTCTATGACGGTAACATCGGTTGGTAGTCCTACACAGTGGCTACCGGGAGAGATCATCGAATTCAACATCGAGGACCAAACCCCATCCCCTCATGACTACACTGTGGATACGGACGCCTCACTATCTTTCACTGTAATCTCTGATGCAGAGCAATACGCAGGATCATACACAAACACGGAGGGTGTCAGACTTGTCCCAGCCTAATGTAGACAACTTTGAATTTGGGGTGATTCAGGACAGCCTGGGTCAGAGTATGGGCACTGCCATACCCAATAGGGCTCTAATGCTAGTCTGCGGGGGCATCGGATCTGGCAAGAGCATCATGGGCCAGCGGATGTCATTCGGCTTGACAGCAAACGATGTCAGAGTCGCACTATACACCACGGAACTAACCACTAGGGGGTGGTTAGAGCA
Source organism: Methanobacteriota archaeon (assembly GCA_002720055.1). Next base: position 2,431 of record PBGH01000018.1, read on the forward strand.
GGTGTCCAGTATCGGATACTACATGGACAAGCGGATAGACGAGGGAAACTTCCACCTAATCTCCAGCTTCGGCGTTATAGCGGAGGAGACAGAAGATAATGTTGATCTGATGGATATACTAGATGCCCAGCCGTCCAAGGATGCAGAGGTAATAGTCATCGATAGGGCCTCAGAGTTAATGCCCGATGAAATTGGGGGAAAAGCCCTCATTTCACAGCTAAGAAAATTCACTTCCGAGGGGAGAACTCTAATCCTCACAATAGACCCAGACGAGATGGACGCGACTATCCTGAGGGATATGAAGAACTCTGCAGAGGTGGTGTTGGATATGATGACATCGGTGGTCGGAGGACAATTAGTCAGGACAGTTGGAGTCACAAGATTCCTCAGGGCAGCCGGGCCAATAACCGAGCGAATAGGATGGAAAGTAATGCCAGAGATGGGTTTCATTGTCGATATTACGGCAGTTGCATGATAGGAGTTGGATTAGAATGGTTACCGAACAAGAAGCCGATGATCAGCCAAAAGAGCCCGAATTCAGAATTGAACCCGGAGATCTGGGTGGACTCATGGCAGAATTCCCACATATCCGCGAATGGGTCGAGGACTTCGAAGCCAAGCATGGATCTAGGCCGATATACTACGGACCTCTGGATAGAGATGCAAAGAACGTATCTCCCAGAAACCTGATTTACGCAACTAAACCCCCTTGCTTCGCTCACGTTTACTCGCCTCCAGAAGGAGCAGAGGGTGCAGGTAACACGTTCTGGTACGGCCTTGAGCCGAGAATCACTGGCGAAGAGGAGGTGATGAGGGACCTCATTGTTGAGAGGCTACTCAGAGACGCACCGCAGAAAGAGAGATTCGAAAACGACGAAGAATTCATCGAGATGATTCACGAGATGATGGATGCTATGACTACCACCTCTTCTGTCTCCCTTCTGGCTAATCCAGTAGTCAATCAAGCCAGAGAGCTACTGGGTTTCGGTGAGTCCAAACTAAAGGTTACTGAGGACCAACTTATCAGACTCAAGTACGTAGTGGTAAGAGATCTGGTGAATAATGGTCCATTGGAGACTCTGCTCGCGGATGAGATGCTGGAGGATATTCACTCCATAGGAATGAGCCAGATTCACATGGATCACAAGGTGTTCCCAATGCTAACATCCAACATCGCATTCAAAGATCAGGAGCTTCTCACAGGGTACCTAAGATCAATGTCAGAGCGTATAGGTAGGCCTGTTTCAGACAGCAAGCCTATTGTCGACGGAGCTCTTCTCGACGGTTCAAGAATTAACATAATTTACAGCGACGACGTTTCAATCCAAGGCTCATCTTTCACGATAAGAAAGTTCGCCGAAGAGACAATCTCAATCATCCAGCTAATCAAATGGAAAACGCTTTCTGCACAGATGGCAGCATATATTTGGCTGGGATTGGAGAGTGGAATGTCCATGCTAGTCTCCGGTGAGACCGCCTCTGGGAAAACTACCACTCTAAACGCAGTCCTGCCCTTCATAGACCACAACGTCAAGATTTACACAGCAGAAGATACGCCTGAAGTGAAGGTAGCACACCCAATTTGGCAAAGGCTGATCACACGAGACTCCAAGAATGAAGACTCAAGGGTAGAAATGTTCGATCTCCTCAAAGCAGCCCTTAGATCGAGACCAAGGTACATCATCATTGGAGAGATTAGAGGCGTAGAGGGGGCGATTGCATTTCAAGCCATGCAGACGGGACACCCGGTGGTTGGGACCTTCCACGCATCAAACATCGTCAAACTAATTCAGAGATTCACAGGAGACCCAATCAATGTTCCAGCTAGGTTCTTCGATAACCTAAATTTCGCCATCTTCCAAGAGGTGGTCGAGGCTCCTGGCGGCGGCATAGCTCGAAGGATCACAGGTGTTAGCGAGGTTATTGGGTTCGATAAGACGGCGGACGGTATTCTGACAAGGAATATGTTCGAGTGGGACCCTGTTGCTGATGTAGTCTATTTCAGGGGGATGTTCCAGTCCGATATGCTCGAAAACAAGATTGCTCCTAGGATGGGTTTCAGAAGTAAGCGAGACATCTATGACGAATTGGAACGAAGAACGAACGCCATCCAAGTCATGTGCGATCGTGATCTCACTCACTATGATGACGTCTACGATCTTCTTGACGTCTACTACAAGGAAGGTTGGGATAGATTCGCCAGTTCAATAGAGACGTGGACAGGAATAAATCACTAGGTGGTTAAAATGGAGAATAAGTTTTCCACATGGCAGATTGCTAAAATCCGCCTTGGAATGCCATTCTCACGATATCTGCTAATGTTTTCTCTTCCAGCCACACTCATGGGCCTCGTAGCCGGATTAACAGTCTGGTTTCTAGTAGCTTCAGATGTCAGTACCATAGGGTCAATAGGCCTAATCCTAGCATTCCCGATTTTGGGCCTAGCTGCTACCTTGGCATATCCCGTAACACAAGTTGCTGCAGAAGCTATACAGATAGAGCAAGATATGCACATGTTCATGACTAGGATGGGAATTCTCTCTATGGGTGAGTCAGCTGAGAAGGGAATGTTCGACGTTCTTAAGGAGATGGGCGACTATGGGGCCCTAGCTAAGGAGATACAAGCAATAGAGACCCTGGTGTCAAAATGGCATACGAATCTTCCAGACGCAGCTAGGATTGTGGGAAAGCAGAGTCCCTCCGAGATCTGGAGTGATTTCCTAGATAGGATGGCCTTCTCGGTCGAGGTCGGACAGCCAATAGGGGAGTTTTTCGTGAGCGAGAACGAGACCTTCGAACAGGCCTTTACGACTATTTATGATGCTAGACTAGAGCAGTTGGATACACTTCGAGAAACGTTCGTTTCGCTCACTACTACCGGACTACTTCTGATGGTCGTATCAGGGCTACACCTAATCCTGTTCCAAGTCGGAGGTGAGTCCGATGACTGGATAGACATACTCATCAGGTCAAGATGGGTCCTTCTGACTGGCGGACTATTCGCATTGCTTCAATTTGGAGCATGGTACTTGTTCACCCTTGTTATCCCTCACGAGGATTTGTTCGCCAAACACGGATACAACACCCAACAAGCGGTAGAGATAAGGAGGGCCTGGATTATATCTGCTGTTTTAGGGGCGGTAATGTTCCTTCTCTTCATAGTCTTCATCGCTTGGTACGGAATTGGTTTCCTCATTGACAACTGGAATTACATCGGACTTCTGCTAATCGCAGTTATGATGTCACCACTTATGGCTCCAGCCCTGCTCACCGGGCAAGAGGAGACGAGAGTAAGGAGGAGGGACGAGGCTTTCCCCGAGTTCATTCGAGCGTTCGGTGGGACCGCGCAAGCGAGGGCGCAAGAACCGAGCGCAATGGTCAAGGCTCTATCTGGAATCGACTTCGGAGCATTGGACGATTCAATCATGAACCTTGAGAAGAGGCTCTCCATGAGAATAAACAGCGATTACTCTTGGAACTGGTTCGCTGCAGACAATAACTCGATGATGGTGTCTAGATTCACGAGGGTGTTCATCGAAGGATCATCCTCAACCGGTGAGGCTGGTCTGGTTGGAGACCAGGTTTCCCAGAGTACCACTACCCTTCTAGGACTTAGGCAAAGGAGACAGATCTCTGCAAACGTGATGAGGAGCGTTTCATATGGTCTTCTTATAGCAATGATCATCGCTCTGAACATCACCACTTCAATTATCTCGGGTCTCGGTGAGACGATTGCTCAGGTCGCTTCTGGCCTCGTTGATAGCACTGGAGAAGCTGGAACAGCAGCTGCAGGCGTGGATATCGCCCTACCAGTACTCGGCGAGACCACGGGAGTAGACCAGAACATCGCTGTTTTCCAACTAATAGGATCTTTCTTGATTGTAGTAACCATATTCGCACTCGGCTTGATTACTGCACGGATTCGTGGTGGAGGAACAACACTAGTACTCGGTCAAATGATACAGATGATGTGGTTAGCGGGAATCGCTAATTTCGTCAGTTCGTGGATACTCGAACAGTCCGTTGGACTGTTCCAATCCGCCGCATAGCGTCACGAAGGCTTGATGTCAATCGCCCCTATCCTGAGATATATATGTCTCCGGACCCATTGTTGTCTACAATTAGAATTTCCATGATTTTCTCATGTATGTTCATAGCTGCTCGTTCCGACTTTCAGACTCTGTCCGTGAGGGACATACATTGGAAGATTTGGGCAATCCCAGCCACAATAATACTAGTATTCGAGATTGCATCAAATAACTCTGGGCCCGCTAATTTGATGACGATATCAGCAATGATAGCAGTATTCTCCATATGTTTCTATAGAATTCCTGATCTTCGTAGATTCAGGGATTGGAAGATTGAGCAAATCACTCTTTCAATGATATATCTAATTGGCATAGCTGGAATATTAATTGGTAGTATAGAATTCTCTGATACTAATTTTGTCAATCTTGTACTAGGTGAAGAATCTAACGAGACTATTCTCTGGTGGAGCTCCTTAGGGGCGATACTCACTATGATGCTCTTTCTGTCTGCATGGAAAGCTAGGATAATTCCCGGTGGGGCAGATGTAAAGGCCCTAATCCTGGTCACCCTATTCTTTCCATCATGGGCATTCATCCCTGAGCAGATGTATTTCTCAGGAGAAAATACATTCCGAATCCCTCCCTCTATGGCACTATTCCTTTGGGCAGGGACTTACTTTATGCTAGCTGCCCCAATAATCTTCCTGAGAAATGTAGCTAGAGGAGACGTTTCAACTGCACCCGATTTCAAGATGGCATGGCATGCAACAAAGAAGCCAGTTTCGGGAATAATTGCCGGCCCCTCTTGGATTCTAACTGAAGTAGCAGGAACAGAAGATGAACCAAGAGTAGTAAACAGGATTCTACCTTCGAATCCATCATCTCCAGTTATTTTTGCAGAGAATATTGAGAGACTGGAATCTATGGGGGTTGAAGAAGCTTGGGTGGCTACAAAGCACCCATTCCTGGTCTACCTATTCTTTGCTTTGATTCCACTCATGTTGTTTGGAGATCCCTTGGCATATCTCCTCAAATGAAATCCTCTAGAGTCATCACAGTGACCCTATCGTTTTTGAACAGAGAGTCAACACTTGCTGACATCCAATCAACCCTGTCTTTGGTGTAGCCATCCACTCCATATTCTAGTATCACTTCTTCTGTGATTTGGATATATTTCCTAACTGCACCCTCTGATACTGTCAGTATCACATTTCCGCCACATGAGGAATCACCAGATCCACCGAACCCTCCCGAACTACGTACGGTTCTCTTGATACACTTTCCTGCTAGTGGCATCCTTCGATACGATTCACCACACTTAACGCACCTAATCTTCTGTCTGGTATATGCCATTAGATTCCCTCTCATATCAGGAAGAAAGTGAGATTCAATTACCTGCTTTGCAACTCTCTCCACTGAAACAGATCGAAGCACACTACCTAGGTCCAATTGACTATCCAATTTGTCTTTCATGGTGACTAGGGTTTTGTAAGAAGAATTACTCGGCCCAGCATCCAAGGGTCCAGAGTCATGAGTCCAACCATAACCTCTGATTTCTCCAATCATCCCAAGCCGACCCTCGACAGTATCCACGATTTCACTAATCTCTTTGGGATGTGGCTGAGAAAGAGTTGCTTCGTAGAAATCTCTATTGTAGTTCCATGAACAATCGACATTTAGAGCCTCTTTGTCGATCTCACTGGCATTTAGCCTAGTTGTCAGAACTAGTGGGGCATCCATCCTACCTCCCCTATTTGCAGGAAGAATAGTCTGAGTAAAGTTTAGCAGACCGTCCATTAGCATCATAACGCTATCTTCATCACCATCGCAATTCCTTCTCTTTGCGGCATGGAAGAGAGGATGAGCGTATCCTGCAGAGGCATCAGTCCACCCAATTATTCTACAGGCAACCCCTCCTGAGGTATGTGGCGCGAGACCTATCGCTATATGTCCAACAATATCTTGGCGATTCTTAGCTCCGTAGAACGGCTTCATTCTGTAGAATCTCTTCAATAAATCATCAACAAAAGAGCAGGTTGAGAGAAGATGTTTTTCAGCCAAGCTGGATAAAATAAAGTCCTGAGGAAACAACTCAAGCATCTGATGATCACTAGTTAGTGTAGAGCCTCTAATGTCGTGTGTGTAGCCAAGCTCAACCAGCTTTTTCCACGAAGTTCCGATCTCGGAAGGTCGGAAGTGTGTAACTGGAACGTCACTCATATCGAATCTAGAAGTCCCATCCCTGAAAACGGAGACTCCATGTAAGGCTCTCAGGATTCCTTTCTCCAATGGTTCAGGAGACTGTTCTTCGGAGAATAGGCCCTTCACAGCCTTAATCTTCTGAGGCAATCTATCAAGCCCCAGTCTTCTTCTCTTCGCTTCTAGAACAGAACCTAGGTTCACTGCAGTCCTTTCGCCTTTCCTCCTACCACTCTTCTTTCTCGGAGCAAGGATTGTCCTACCTCCACACTCTATGTGATTGCCTTCTTCAATACGATGATGACAGGTAACATGAGGACTCTGTCTCCCACATTCTTGGCATAACCTAGGTCCAACTACGACCCTAATTGTGCCTTTTTTGGCAGCCTCAGATATAAGTCTCTGCGGCCCACCGTATTCCCCGATAGGAAAAATCGAATGGACCAAGGGACTCATTTCTCTAGCACCTGACTTCTCAGGCCTTCCCATCCTGGATCCTATCCTACAGGGTACTGCATCCTCCCATCGGGGTAGGGAAGAAGATCTCCTAACTATCTGGAGTGCTCTTTCAACTTCGTAGTCTTCCAGGAACGACCTAGCCATGGAAACGTCCGAATAATCGACTCCCTCACTTTCAATAGAATCAATTTTTACAAGACTTGATGAAATCCTATCTACGAATTCTGATACTAATGGGTTAACATCAACCCTAACTCTAATATTTCCTTCTTGCCATTCCAGTCCGAGACCATCCAGCAAGCTCTCCCAGAAATGAGGTATCACGATATCGCCCTCGTCATGAGAATGGCAAAGACCCAAGGTCATCAGAGATGACTTCACTACTCCATGTCTACTCAGTTCAGTCCAACGAGGCCATTCCCCCATGACTGGTGAGCCAATCCCCATGTCATCATGATCTAGTGAGAGTGGCCAATTATCTACGACACCGACAATCCTAAGCGACCCTGACTCAATTTTTCCATAATTTAACAAATTTTTTACTAACGCTGGAATGAATTGGATAGGCAAATCAGACCACCAGAGATTCCAAGGGGGAGGTACAGCAGTTCCAAATGACTCACAAATTTTTTTCATCTGAGACCAATTCAAATTTAGGCCCTTCAGGAAAGAAACCCAATCCCTCTTCCTCCAAGATCTCTCCAGAGAGTCCTCCCCTCCCCGATTAACAGCCCCGTTGAATGGCATTCCGGGGGGGAGGTCTCTTACTGGAACTTCAACAATATCTGAGAAGACACCAATCTTTTGTTGATTGTCTATTGAATCGGCAACATCAGCAGCCCACCAATCAATAGAGTAAGAAGATGGAATCAAACTCTTGTTATTTTCCAGAAATTCACCAAACCCAAGTAGGATTTCCCCCGAATCCCAAATCGAATCAAGCTCACCTTCTACTTCTCTCCATTCCTTCTTTGTTTGAATTTTTATTAAATTACCATTCTTTAGTAGAACAGTTGGGCCTTCGATTTCTATACAAGGGGTCACCGCGCATGCCTTTCCAGGGCCCTCAATTTTCATCTGTGTGCCCACAGAAAGAAAACCTCCCATTGCTTCCATTGTTACTGGATTTAATCCAGCAGCCGCAAGACCAGTCGCTCTGCTTCTTCCATATCTGAGTCTAAATCCACCAGGTTCTCTAGGTTCTCCAAAGACCGGTCTTCCTGCAATAACATCGCCCATGTATCGTTCCTCTTTCGGGATAATCCTACTTTTTTTGTCTCTAGATCCTTCCAAACCAGAGCTCTTCTGTTTATCCGCGAATCTGGAAATAAAATCCCAACCGGGCACTTCCAGTCTTTCGGTATGACTCCTAATCTTTGGAGCCTTGAGGCAAAGACCCTCTCCTATAACTAACATCACGCCTCCTCTAACTCTGGTCCTGAATGTTCCATTCCCATTTACTATATTCCTGACTTCCTTGTAACCAGCACATTCCATCCTTTCAGTCTCTTCTCCGTTGATCATAACCGGACACTCATTGACAATCAACTCAGTCTCTTCTGGAGGGGGTTTGTACTGTAGGTTGGCCCTGTAAAGGCCGAACTCTTCCTTGACTCTCTCAACTTCTGACACAGTCGGGATGTATCTACTAACTCCCATTTCACGTCTAAGTATATCTCCAATGAGAACGCCCATCGCTTGAGCAGTACCCCCAGCTGCTCTTATCGGTCCACAGAAGTCTATTGAGAGAAACTCTGAACCATCTTCGTTATTCAGAAGTCTAACTTCGCCAATTCCATCTAAGGGTGCAACGAGAACCGCTTCTGTTAGCACTGCAAGACCAACTCGTAATCCTGAATCTATTGCCCTCCGCTTATCTCCCGTTTTGATATGCATTTCTTTTGTTACTGATATTGCAATCATTATAGCTGCAGTCTCTCTGTCATGTGTGAGTAATAGGCTTCTTAGAGGCCCCTCAATCCTTAATGCCGTAACATCCTTCCTTTCCGGATCGGGATATAGATAAGGATCCTCTAGAAGCTTCTCTGTCCTACTCGCTAAATCAGCTGCTCGGGGGATTTCAATTGCCTCAGAAAAGTCAAGACCCTTTGATTTAGCCTCGCTGGCTATTGTATACGCTTCCTCTATTCTATTATCCAGCCAGACCTGATAGGAATCCTTCTCTTTGGAAAGTCTATCAATATCCATTTCCTCAATTCTGGCACTGATTTCCAACGCCCCACCTCCGCACAGTAGACCCCACTCCTGCTAGACCGTCCAAGAACATTCACTGTTTAATCTGTCAAAATGCAGTTTTTCCAAGGCAATATTCATGCTACTTGCTCCAGCCGTAGATTATAGCATGGCATCAACTTCTGTCGATGAAGAGAGATCGCGATTGATTGAGAAGATTAGACAACTAGCATACCTTTTCTCTGAAGAAGAACCTTTTACACTTGCAAGTGGAAGAGAAAGTAAGCATTTCTTCGACATGAAACCAGTAATGATGGATCCGGAATGCGCTCATTTGCTTGGAGTTCTGATACACTTCGAGTTGGATAATATTTCAGATGTAGATGCAATTGGCGGTCTCGAACTCGGAGCCGTCCCTCTTACTGGAATATGCATAGCCAAGGCTGGAAAGGGGTCCTCTCTCCGCGGATTTATTGTTAGGAAGGAGCCGAAGGGTAGAGGTGGCCGTAAGACTGGAAATCCGCCCGGTATAGAAGGCTCGAGCCTAAACAAGGGAGACAGAATTGTCCTCTTGGAAGATGTGACCACCACAGGTGGATCTGCTCTGAAGGCTGCAGATATGCTTTCCGAAATGGGATGTATGGTTGTAGCTTGTATAACGATCTTAGATAGGGAAGAGGGGGGGTTAGATGCCTTTGAAAATTCAGGTATACCTCTAATTCCTCTAACTCTGAAATCAGAAATTGCGAGTTGAGATAATGGGTCAGCACGAAATTGATGCCGAAAAACAACCTTATCATCCAAAAAAACTAGAGAAAAAGGAGTACATTGGGATAGGTGAATTCTTCTCCGTAGACATGCGATCGGGAATTATTGATGATGTTCAAGAGTTTCCTGAGATGAGAAAACCCTCCTATAAGATCAGAGTTGACTTCGGACCAGTAATTGGGAAGCTCTGGAGCTCAGCTCAGATAACGAACTACTCAAGAGCAAATCTAATTGGTAGGACAGTTATAGCCGCAATAAATCTGGGTGAAAAGACGCTTCCAACAGGTTTTGTATCACAGTTCCTAGTTCTTGGAGCGCTGGAACCAGATGGTACTGTGAGACTTTTGGAACTTCCAGATGGTATACTACCAGGATCAACCATAGCTTAGGATGCATACCATATTGAACTTGCTACCACCCAATGCGAGTATGACATACGTTAGGATGACTACAAGCGCCGGAGAAATAGACATCAATCTTTACACTGAAGATTGCCCAGAAACTACCGAAAACTTCCTCAAATTAGTAGACGATGGATTTTACGATGGATTACATTTTCATAGAGTAATCAAGGATTTTATGATTCAAGGAGGTTGTCCGCACTCTAGTGACCCCCACAATGGGAGGGCTGGAACAGGAGGTCCAGGATGGAAGATTCCTTGTGAAAAAGCTGCTTTAGCAAAAAAGCACGACAAACCCGGAATTTTCTCAATGGCAAATGCTGGTCTAAATACCGGAGGATCACAGTTTTTCCTAACTACTGTACTCACTCCATGGCTCGACGGCCGGCATGCAGTTTTCGGAGAGGTTGACAAGGGTATGGATGTTGTAAGAGCGATTGAGTCAACTGAAACTCTGCATGGTGATCGCCCCTCAACTCCTCAGAAAATTATCAAAGTCGAACGAGTTTAACAACATAACCATATATTTATTAATAACTAATTAATAAAATAGTTATGGGCAAGCATCGTGTTGGCGATCGTAGAATAATTACAGTTAGTTTACCGGAGGGCTTAGCAAGAAGGTTAGATGCCAGAGTTGGTAAGGGTAGAAAATATGGAAGATCTGCAACTATCGCAGAGATGATAGAGAGCTCGATGTCAGGAGCCTCAAAAATTCAAGATCCAATCCAGAAAAAGAAGTCCAAGCATCCTCAGGGCTCTTCTGGTAAGGTACGAGTAGAGGTTGATACCATGGGAAATATTGACGTCCCTGTAGACAGATATTTTGGTGCACAGACAGCAAGATCTCTGATTAATTTCGATATTGGCGAAGATAGAATGCCTAGATCAGTGATTAGAGCATTTGGGATTTTGAAACAAGCTGCTGCGGAAACAAATGTGGAATTGAAGTCGCTAGACAGAAAAATCGGCTCTCTAATCTCCCAGGCATGCGATGAGGTAATTTCCGGTGAGCTAGATATCCATTTCCCTTTGAGAATATGGCAAACTGGATCAGGAACGCAGACAAATATGAATGCCAACGAAGTCATTGCAAATAGGGCAATCGAAATTGCAGGTGGTATGCTTGGAAGTAAATCACCAGTCCACCCAAATGATCACGTTAATCTGGCACAGTCGAGCAATGACACCTTTCCAACTGCAATGCACATCGCAGCGGCGGAGGAGATACAGCATAGGTTAATTCCCTCTGTTGAAAAACTACGTATCGAGCTTTCAAAAAAGTCCGAAGAATTCTCTGAAATCGTGAAAATTGGTAGGACACATCTGATGGATGCAGTACCCCTCACTCTAGGCCAAGAATTCAGCGCTTATGTTTCAATGCTTGAATCCAACCAGATTCGTATCCAATCCGCAATGTCAGACTTATTTGAGTTGGCATTGGGGGGTACTGCGGTTGGTACCGGATTAAACGCTCATCCAGAATTTGCCAATTTGGTTGCTGATAAAATCGCCAAAAAGACAGATTTGCCCTTTTCCAGTGCTGAAAATAAGTTTGCTCAATTAGCAGCACATGACGCAGTAGTAGCAGCTTCCGGCTCTCTTAATACTCTAGCAGGATCACTGATGAAAATTGCTAATGATATACGGTGGCTAGGTTCGGGGCCTCGATGCGGCTTCGGAGAAATATCTCTTCCAGCCAATGAGCCTGGTTCCAGCATCATGCCTGGAAAGGTAAATCCAACCCAATCAGAGGCAATGACAATGGTTTGTTGTCAAGTAATGGGAAACCACACGGCAATTTCTATCGGAGGGAGCCAAGGAAACTTCGAACTCAATGTGTTCAAGCCAATGATGATTCACAACCTTCTCCATAGTATCAGACTTCTTTCAGACTCTTGTATTTCCTTTTCGGATAGGTGCATTTCAGGAATTGAGGCCAATCAAAATAAAATTTCCGAACATCTGGAAAATTCTTTGATGCTTGTGACGTCTCTTAACCCTCATATCGGTTATGATAATGCAGCAAAAATTGCCAAGAATGCTTATGAAAATGGACTCACTCTACGCCAGAGCGCAATTCAGTTGGAGTTACTTAACGATGAAGAGTTCGATCTTTGGGTAAGACCAGAGAAGATGCTTGGACCGAACTAATCCAAAATATACAATCATCTGCATAAGAGTCTTGAGCAAATACTCTTTCGGCCGAACGTGGCTACCCAAGTACCACTTTCAGAGGGAACTCGTTCCGAACTATTCTCTAAATGTGACGGAATTAGAGGGCTGACCTCTTGGCTAGATGGCATAGATAGAAGACCGGGTTTGGATGAACTAGACTCCAGACTATCAAATCTAGATGTTAATGTCGGAGCTCTTGAGGATTGTATAGGATACTCTCAAGGACAGTATCAGAGGAACGTTATAAAGAAGACAGATCATTACGAGCTTGTAGCAATTTGTTGGAAACCAGGGCAAGATACCCCAATACATGATCACGTTGGAAGTGACTGTGCTTTTCTTATCGTATCAGGAGTCTCAACAGAGACGATATATGAGGCGAATAAGGAGGGTTTAGCAACCGCCGTCTCTCAAAGGCGATATCTCCCGGGAGAGGTTTGTGCCGCAGAAGAGCCAGATATTCACAGAGTCTCAAATGACGAAGAATCAAACCTAATCAACCTTCATGTGTATACTCCACCGCTGAGTGACTTCAAGATATACTCGGCAGCAGAGTGACTCAATGCCCGCGTTCCGCAATTAGTTGCATTGCTTGCTGAGCCCACATCATCTTCGCAACCCTACCGGGTGTAAACTCAAGTGCATCATTGACAACCTCTGCAGTAACTGGATCCATCTTGGCAATCTGACCGAAAGTGTGTATTCCGAGAACATTTAGCTTCCTTTGACTAAAATCATCTAATCCTTGAATTCTTGTAAGATCATCAGGCCTCTCATCTTCGGCTTCACCGATTTGAGCCCAATTGACTTGAACGGCCTTCAGACCAACCCTTTCGAGAATCAACTCTTCCCTATCCAACATATTCGCTTTCAGCTTCAAGTCGGCCTCAGCAGCCAATCTTTCTGCCTTCATTGCCTCGGTCTCTACTCCTACCAAAGCCTCTTCTTTACCTTTCATCTCACTCTGAATCTTTTGGATATCCTTCTCTACTTCCTCTGCTTTCCTAGCAGTTTCTGACTTGAATTTGTGACTCTCCTCAATCTCCTGCTCAACCTTCAGCTTCTCAGCTTCCGCTTTCTTAGCCTCGGCTTCAACGTTAGCGATCTCTTTCTGCTTTGCTTTGACTTCCTTCTCCAGGGATTTCGCTGCCTTCATTTCGTCTTTCATCTGTGACTTCACATCATGAAGCGCATCCTTTGCTTCTTCAGCCTCTGCTTTGGAAGCCTCTAGAGCCTCCTGCTTCTTCGCCATCGTGCTTTCCATCTTTGCTTCTGCCGCTTCCCTCTTTGAGCGAAACTCCTCCAGTTGCTCTTCTGCTTTGGACTTCGCTTTACCAGAGGCCTTGATTTGCTTCTCGGCGACCTTTCTCTCCATCTCTGCCTTCTTTAATTCTGCCTCAGCCTTGGCGGCCGCCTTACCTTCTTTCGCGACCTCCGCACCGAGCTTCTTAGCCTCGGCCATTGCTTCCTTTGCAGACTTCCCCGCTTCCTTCGCAGCATCACCTTCCTCCTTCGCTTTCTGCTTTAGCTCAGCCTCCTTTTCCTTCAACTCACCAGGTGATAATTTAGACGATGACTTCACCTCTTCGAGCGCCTTCTTGGCTGCTTCCGCCTGCTTTTCAGCAGCTTTCCTACCTGCTTCAGCCTTTTTTGCTTCAACTTCAGCCTTTGCGACTGCCTTCGCTTCCTTGGCAGCAGCCTTCCCCTTTGCTGCCTGCTCCTTCTTGGCTGCCTTCAATTCAGCCTGAGCAGCTGCAGCGGCTGCCTTCGCCTCGGCCTCCTTTGCCTTCGCCTCGGCAGGATCAACCGACTCTGCCTTCTTCGATTTCTTCTTCTTAGCCTTGGGCTCCGGCTCTTCTTCCGGCTCCGGCTCTTCTTCCGGCTCCGGCTCTTCTTCCGGCTCAGATTCTGATTTTTTAGACGTAATCTTCCCATACTTTTTTTGCAGAGCTTTGATCATAGTTGCGTAGTCGCCTTTGAACTTCTTTACTAGCTTAGGAATATTCTCAATCTGCTTAGAACGCTCAGGTTCTTCGAGAAATTGCATATAAGTTGCCTTGGCAAGCTTCGCTGCCTGTTCAGCGGTGATTTCAGTCCCCACGGTACTTTGGGAGTAAATCAGACATTTAAGGATTTGACAATTTCAGCGTTTTTCTTCATTAAGAATTGTCATGTTCCAAATCAGATTTATACTCATCCAGAACCTCTGAAAATATTTGGATATCCGAATCAAAAGTCTCTGGCAACAAAGGACCGAATGAGAAACGAAAGAACCGAGAATATGGAGTTTCATATGATGGATCTTTCGAATGCGGTCTAGCCATATCGCAATCGGAAGCGCTTAGAATAGCAGCACCTCTCTTGAATAAGCGTCTGTTTAGCTCAGCACTGTTCATTCCAGGGGGAAGCTCTAGCCAGTGGTAGAATCCTCCATTTCCAGTGTAAACTCCGAGACCCATACCATCAAACGCCTTGCCATATCTCTCCCTCTGCCAGTTGTAGTGTCTTTCAACGGCTTTCCTAGCTCTTTTTACACGTGCAGGCTCTAGAAGCTTCACGGCATATAGTTGGGAGGGGTGACTGACCCCACCCATTCCGAAGCTTGAGTAGTTTGACATGGTCTCAATATTCCTCTTGCTTGCAACAATCCAACCGATTCTGATTCCAGGACATTGAAGTCCCTTGGTGCATGCTCCAGCAAGGAAAATATTGCTATTGTCTAGATCTTGCACATATTCTATCCCACTGACCGAAGGAGAATGGAACATCTCGTAAGCCTCATCCAAGAGAATCCCATTCCCGACTGTTTCTGCCATCTCTATTAGTTCCCTAAGCTCCTCTCCTGAACGAGTCTGACCAGATGGATTCTGAGGATTAGAAATTACGGGCATCAAATGGGTCTTGGCATTGAGCCCCAATCTATTGAAATACTCAGAATTACTAGGATGGAAGTTATTTTCCTTAGTGAACGGAACGACTTGGAAACTCGTTTTTGTTTGCTCCATGATGTCTAGATAAGCTGGCCACTCAATGTTCCCGATCCTTACTTGAACATGTTCCTTCAGATAAGCAAGTACAGTGTAAATTCCAGGCCTTCCTCCAGCAAAAACCATTACATTTTCCGAAGAAATACTGGAGCCATATTGGGTGTTATAGTAATCAGAAATTGACTCTCGTAATTGTGGATGTCCCCATGCCTTGGGATAGAACCTGTCTTCCCAGGTTACCTCTATCCCGTCTGGAAGAGGGGGGCCATCAAACATCTCCAATTGGGTTGTAAGCGGGAATCCTTGCGACCAAGGGTGAGTGCCTTCAGACCCCATGAAACTCCCGAAAGAATCTCTGAATGCATATAGAGTTTCATAAATCCCCATAGGAGGACAGTTGTCAGAAAGGAACGACTCTACCTTCGGAGATTCATTGTATTCGGCGCCCAAAGTGTCATTTCTCGGCTCTGACATAGTCACTCGGTCACATAACACACAAATGAGTTTCACCGTTAGACCACTAGAATAGATTAGTGCGAAAGCGAAAAACGGTTATTACTCTGAATCAATGTCAGGGGACATGAAAGAAAACCGAACCGGAAATAGGGCAGTACCATTCATATTGGTAATATTGCTAGTTGGGCTGTCTTCATCCCACTCAATACATGGAGATAATCAATCAGCATTGAAAAACAATAATGCACAATTCACTTTGGAATCAATGAATTATCCGGGATCCACAATCGGTTCGATATATTCTCAATCAACGATATCTGCATCATACTCATACACCTGCGTAATCATATTTGACAATACGATGAAGTGCTGGGGCCAGAGGGGCGAATCTCCTAGCACTGGTTATTTAGGAGATGGACAAATAAATGGAAACTCCTTCACTCCCACCGAGGTATTGCTTGATGACGAGCAAGGAAACTCCAGCGCTATTGAGACTGCATCTTATGGGCATCACTCTTGCGCTGTAATGGCAGACTACTCATTGAAGTGTTGGGGTAATGATTGGAACGGTCAAATCGGACACAATGTCTCAGGAGGATGGCATTCAACACCGTTCCCTACAACAATGCCGAATGGACTTACTGCAATCCAATCAGCAGCTGGTTTGAATACTTCGTGTGCGATCATGGATGATTTTTCTCTTTGGTGTTGGGGGGACAACGACCCCCAAGGACAGGTAGGGATAGGTAACACCAGCCAAGGAACAATCGCCACCCCTCAACAAATTATTCTACCCTCGAATCGAAGTGCAATCTCTGTATCATTTGGACAGGATTACGGGTGTACTATTCTGGATAATGGAGATGGAATGTGCTGGGGGGACAACCAAAGGGCACAGCTCGGTGACGGGACTACCGAAAACAAGTCATCCCCTGCTCTGATTACATTAATCCCGCAGAATCGTAGATTAGTTGCGATAGATGTCGCCTTTCAGACCACATGTGGGATATTAGATAACGGTAGCGTGCTTTGTTGGGGGAGAAATGATGGAGGGCAGTTTGGAGATGGCACACTTGTAAATTACTCTTCGACTATTTCGAGATACGCAATTCTACCAGAAGGGAGAACGGCTGTATCCATCTCAGTAGGCCAATCTCATGCATGTGCAATTTTGGATAACGGTGAAGCATTCTGCTGGGGGAGTAATGAATTGGGACAACTAGGAGATGGTTCTACAATCAACAGAAGTACTCCTACGCGAGTTTCTATGCCAGAAGGCTCAGTAATTTCCACAATTTCCGCAGGTACCCAACATACCTGTGCCATTTTGTCCAATGCATCTGTTTACTGTTGGGGGGACAACTCAGAGGGACAGCTTGGAATTGGCGAAGGACTTGTTAGCCTCTCTCCTTCATTTGTCGATCTGGGCCCGAATGAGTATGCTATGATAGCTGAGCGTGATCACGATGGTGACGGAGTAATTTCCATATTCGATCCCTTTCCAAATGGATGCCCAGCAGGAACCTACTCGACAAATGGAACTTGTCTGGAGACAAATCCTGGATATTTCAGTGATGGAAATCCACCCTATGGTCAAATCCCATGTGAACCAGGACAATTCCAACCCCTCACAGGTCAAGATTCGTGCATCATTGCTACTCCTGGTCACTTCGTTAGTGGTGAGTCTTTGACGAATCAGACAGAATGCTCATCTGGAACATACCAACCAAACTATGGCCAGGAATCTTGTTTACTCGCATCAATTGGATATTTTGTCGCAGAATCGGGAGCGACTAGACAAGTAGCCTGCTCTCCAGGAAGCTATCAAAACCAGACTAATTCAACGATATGCATAGAAGCTTCTCCAGGTTACTTCGTTTCAGGTGGGGCAGCCGGAAATCAGACCGCATGTAATCCAGGAACCTACCAGAATCTTCCCGGACAGATAACATGTTTAGAAGTGGAAATAGGCTTCCAAGCACCAAGCCTTGGCTCAGCTTCGCAAGAACAGTGTCAACCCGGCACTTTTTCCGCACAAACCGGACAATCACAATGCACTGAGGCATCACCCGGATATTTCGTCAGCGGGGTACAGCAAGAAGAGCAGTATCCTTGTCAGCTAGGAGAATATCAGCCCTCGTCAGCACAGGAGGAATGTCTACTGGCGTCACCTGGAAACTACACAGACTCAGAGGCATCTGTAAACCAAAATATATGTCCGTCAGGTAGCTACCAACCCTTGTCCGGCCAAGCCTCATGTATACAGACAGATCCTGGAAACTTCTCATTGGACGGTGCAACCTCGCAATCACCCTGTTTACCTGGGACATTTCAGCCAGACTCAGGAAATAGTGAGTGCATTGACGCAGAACCTGGACACTACGTAGATTTGGATGGATCGGAAGTACAGATACCATGTCCTCAAGGCCAATTTCAAGGAGCATCAGGAACTGAAGGTTGCTTAGACGCTCCAGCAGGGGAAGTCGCCAGTCCTGATGGGACCTCTACCATCCCATGCTCCCCAGGCACTTACAAACCAGAAAATCAGAACTCATGTATTCAGGCTTCTCCAGGAAATTTTGTTAATCAAACTGGAGCAATTTCACAAACTCCTTGCGAACCAGGATCCTTTTCTGATACACCCGGGCTAACAGATTGTGAACTTGCGGATCCGGGTAATTCTGTTCCCGAAAGTGGGGCTTCCTCTCAGACCCCGTGCTCGAAGGGCGAATTCCAATCTTACGGGGGCCAGAGCTCTTGCAATCAGGCTATGCCGGGCCATCATGTCCCCCAGGAAGGGGCTCTTTCTCAGACTAGTTGCCGTCCAGGGAACTATCAATCAGAAGAAGGCCAGGAAGAGTGCCTACCAGCCGATCCTGGGAATTTTGTTCCATCATCAGGATCGACCTCTCAATCTCCATGTCAGCCCGGTTCTTTCCAGTCTTCTTCTTCTTCTACGATTTGTCAACCATCAGATCCAGGTCATTTCGTCGAAGAGGCAGGTGCTGTTGAACAATTGAAGTGTCCAACTGGCTATGAACAGGAGTTGACCGGTCAGACAGCTTGTGAGAAGATCAAGAGACCTTTGTGGCTGACTATTCTAATGTTTGGTGTACCAGCAATAGTACTAGGAACAATGGCAGTTCTGTACCTAGCAAACAAGAAGAAAAAAGGAGCAGGAGGCCGTGGAAAGGCCTACATGTACTCTGAAGACCTGAGAAGGAGATGACTCTCCCCTAATAGGACCAGTTATGTGAGAAATTACTACCGGTAGTCCATGAGGCACTACCCCGGAGATAGAGTAGACCTAAGAAGCGACACGATTACGCAACCCACTCCTGGTATGAGGGAGGCGATGGCATCGGCTCTCGTGGGGGACGATGTTTTAGGCGACGATCCCACTGTAATAGAGCTTCAGAATAGGGTAGCAAGTATGTTGGACAAGCAAGCAGCCATTTTCGTCCCGTCTGGAACTATGTCCAATACAGTAGCTATCAAAGCTCAGACGAGGCATGGCGATGAGATTGTTGCCCACAAAAAGAGCCACATATATTTGTACGAATCTGGAGGATATGCCGCACTAGCTGGATGCTCAATCTCTTTGGTAGATGGGCCATGGGGGCATATGTCCGCTGAAGGAGTCCAAAATGCCATCAGAAAAGCAGAAGGAAGCGATTCTCATTATCCTGATTGCAACTTGGTATGTGTTGAGAATACCGCGAACGTTGGAGGCGGCACAATCTATCACCAGCAAACTCTGGATGAAATTTGCGAAGTTGCACATCTGAATGACTGTCGAGTCCACCTAGATGGCGCACGTATATTCAATGCAGCAGTAGGTAGTGGCATAGATCCTGCTAGGATGGTACGAGACTTCGATACTGTATCTGTCTGTCTTTCGAAGGGTCTGGGTGCTCCTGTGGGATCAGTTCTTGTTGGAGACTCTGCGACAATTTCTGAATCCCACAGATGGAGGAAGATGTTAGGAGGAGGAATGAGACAATCGGGAATCATAGCCGCAGCGGGTCTTTATGCCTTGGAGAACAATATCGAGCGATTATCAGAAGATCATTCCAAAGCGAGAAGGCTGGCTGAAGCAATAAGTGAGATGACTAACCTCTCTGTGGATCTGGGTAGTGTTCAGTCTAACATGGTGTATGTCGACTGTACCGAAGTCGGAGCGAAAGAGATGATGGATAGACTGGCCCAGCGCGGTATCGATGTACTAGATGAAACCGACACAACAGTCAGGGCCGTGGTTCACTTACATATTACAGAAGATGACATAGACAGGGCAATAGAGGCATTCGAAGCCTCACAATAATCCGCAAGCGTTCAATAACCCAGCCATCTCGACCGATCATGAGGAAGATTGCGGCAATTGTTCTAACTCTGGTTATTCTTTTACCAATCCAAGCTTCCTCGGCAAGTGATACACTGTGGGACGATGCAAGAATCTCATCTATCTCTGAGGGAACAATTGGTGGAATATCCATAGATTTAACAAATACTTCTACTCAATATTCAGAAAGATTTCAGATCTACGAATTACCAAATTTAGTAGAAGTATATACGGCAACCTGGTGTACAAACTGTGTCAAGACCGAGAAAGCTTTGGATGAGGCAATCGGGGACTCTGAAGTTACTCGAATCCACTATCACAGATACTGGTATGAAACAATCGACCCATTCGGTAGCAACTCTACTGATGAAAGATGGGTTGAGGTATATGGAACAGGCTCGACTCTCTCCAGCGAGACCTCTTATTCTAGTGGAATGGAGAGAATAGCCCCATCAAATGTGTTTGACGGTGAGAGGATGTACACTGGAATTAGCACCCATTCAAACAGTTTGGTAACAGACTACTCCACAGCTTTGTCATTGGGCTCATCGCACCCGTTTTCACAAAACGGATCCCTAACACTTGAAGCAGAAAGAACCAGCCTAGCAAACGAATCTCCAGTGTATAATGTATCTTGGGGATATGATCTTTGGTGGCCAGATGGAACTTGCAATTTAGTGGGCTGGCTTTTGTTCGTTGAAGAAACTGCATATTTCCCAGAGGGCAGTAATGGAAAGGAAAACTACAGTCATGTGCTTCACCATGCAGTGAAATTAAATCCTGAGGCTCATCAGAATTTCTCTGTAAAAGAATCGATCGAAGTCATAGCTCCAACCCCATGGGATGGAGATGATATGTCTGTTATTCTAATCCTAGATTGGTCTTCACAGCAAGAAGAAAAATCCAATTCATTACCAGCCCCAGCAGTATCCGCGCTATTGCTAATGCTAGCTGCTCTCGTGCCAAGAAGACACAAGTATTCGTTTGAACAAGACGAAACGCCATCAATGGGTTGAATAACCACCGTCGAGCATACGGAAAGCTCGGAGATGACACTTTGGCAACAGGGGACCATAATGTAACCAGTGAGGAGGTTCCAAAGGGGCAAATGCCAGAGTGGCTTAGAGAACACATAAAGGAACAAACATTAGGATTTCAAAACCCAGATTTCAATTTATTTGGTCGCATTCTGGTCATATATCCCTCAGAAAAATCAAGGATTCAAACACTATCATCAATAGAACTCAGTGGGGCGATTGATCGGACTCTGCATCATACGATCGAATCTCTGATTTCGTCTCTTGTAGCCGACCTCAGGCTCCCTAGGGTAATACCAAATGACGGTCCACTAATGGAAATAATCCACAGCGAGTGTAAGACCGAAGCATCGAAGCTTGGGTTCCCTCTCATTAATCCGCTTCCTGAAATGGAATGGGGCAAGGGGAAGACCGAGGCATTGGCCTTACTCCATCATCAACTATCAAGAGATTTGGTTGCTCAACGGTGGGATGGACCCGGAATTCCGACATTTAGGAGAGTGATTCAGCGATTGGAAAAGAAGTTGCGATTCACTCATCCTGATATGGCGATTGAGAAAATAATCGAAGAGTTGGAAATAGGAGATACGCCATTCACAATATCAGACGTAGACGGGATCATCATGCTCGATCACTCACCAGCAATGTCTCGCTCGCATTTAGAGATATTACTTTCTCTTTCCAAGCATCGACCAATTCACCAGCTTACATACCCAGGCAACTATCGCCTAGGACACCATGGACTCCTTCTACTCGACCAGTATCCAATTAAAGAGCCGCAGAATCTTCCAACATGGGTTCCGAGTAAAAGAAATACAGAAAAAAATGAGTTAGTTGAGGTAAAAAGAGTCCTTCTTAGGAGAGAAAAGCACTCAATAGAAGCTGCAGTCAGACTTACATTAGATAGGCTGAATCAGGGAGATGCTGAAATAATCATTGTAGACCCTGCTTTAGAAAAAAACAGACTCAAATGGGAGCAGATGCTTGGAGGAATTGGAGTAGGTTTGGAAAGAAAAAGGCAAACTACCTTGTCTCACCCTATATGTCATTGGCTCCTAAGTCTGGCAAATCTGGCTCATGGCTCAAACTCATTCTCTCTGGCTAATCTAAGAGCTCTGTCCCTTCAAACCTCGATAATCCCATTCGAGAACCCATCAACTCATCCTTCGGAGCCTTCAATAATTCCATCAGCAGATCCGGATATACTAACAAAATTAGCTAGAAACGAACATGTTCTAGGTGGTCCGGGGGCGATTTCGAAGTGGATCGAAGCCCTCTCCAGACCTCCTCTCGATGAGAGAGACGGGATAAAAAAAGAATCAACTCAATGGTGGATCCTCTGCCTAGTGCACTCTCTTTGGCCTATTCTACGTGGCCCAGATAGAGAATTTATACAAGCATTGCAAAAACCAACAGGATGTCAAACAGGCGTAATACTCCCGATACAGGATTCCGTTTCCAACGGGGATGAATGGCTCGAAAGCACAATATCTCTGATCGATTTAGATTCTGAAATGCAAAATTACAGCGGTAGCGGACTATCTCCTGTAGCAGCAATTCAGACATTAATGGGGGATAGGAAGAGACTTAGACAAATGCAACGAATATCAGGGCATAGCATTCCAATTGCGGGCTCAGAATGGATTGATGAGTTTACCACACTAGTTAGGCGATCGCTGGCTCCTTCGGGCGGTCCAAATTACTCTAGTAACGTCTCTTTGCTCAGTCCAGAAGAAACTCTGGGCTGTACTTCAGATCTGATAATTCTGGCTAATGTTTCCAGCTCTTCTTGGGATCTGAGAGTTCCTAAGATTCCATACGTAGGTGACGAAGAAAGACATTCATTGGGGATTTTAAGACCTGACGGACCGATTAGAGACGCAAGGCACCAGCTTCAACACATCTTGAATGCATCTCCTGAAGTGATCATTCTGGATTCTAGTAAGGATGAAACATCCCCTCCATCTGCCCCAATAAGAGAATGGATCAGGAAAGAAAACGAAAAGGGTAACATAGGATCTCCATTCAACTATACTCAACTAAATTACTCTCCAAGAGCCTCTAGGCAAGATGATGGTGTACAAATTAGTGAAGGCAAGGCTCCACAATATCCCCCCATAAACCCCAGTGCTATTTCGATTCCGATTGATTTGCAAATTCAGAGAGACCGCGAGAGGAGGCAGCCCACTATTCCAGAAGAAGATGGCTACCTTCCCGATGACACGAAAAGACAACTCTTCTCAATCGATAATCTAAGATTTCATGGAAAGACTCCAGATGGCATCAAACCTCCTAGAATAAACAAACGATGGCCAGTGATAGGGGCGATATTGGACGGAAGAAAGACTACTTCAATAGATCCAAGACCACTTTCTCCCACCTCAACGGGGAATCTAGTTAGTGATTCCAGACATGGCCATTCTGCAAAATCTAAACAGGAAATCTCCATTTGGTCACCAACCAGGCTACAAGCATGGTTGAAGTGTCCAAGGATGGGGTGGCAATCTAAAGAATTGAGAACAGACAGGGAAGAACTTCAGGGAGACGACCTAGATAACAGGACATATGGCGACCTACTTCACAATATTCATCATGACATCATTGCTTATACATTGGGTTTCAAAACAAGCACGGAGAGAAATCTAAAAGATGATTTAGGCCATATTAATCTCTCAAGATCTGGTTTAAATTCAGCTGAAATAATGAAGATAGCCCTAGAAGCTCTCGATTCCAGAGCCCCATGGCTCGAGAGGACAGACGCTGTCTCAACTCAGAGGCTTAGGTCATTGACTGGGATGAATAAGGGCGAATGGAGTAGTTGGCTTGCAGACCCACGCCCAATTACTCCAGCTGGTAGGATTGGGCAAATAGTCTCTGCAGAACTAGAGTTAAGCGATTCCGTTCCAGTCTCGATAGAATGGATGATACGAAATCAAGACTCAGGAAGTGTGGAAATCTCTCTCCCTCCCGAGCTTTCTGGAGGAATAGAATATGACCCAATCAAGGTCAAGGGTTGGATAGATAGAGTTGACCTACTTCCTCATAACTTGAAAACCGATAAATGGGAGGATAAAGATGGGGATAACACCGTAGCCCCAATTAGAATTCTAGGATCAGGATGGAAACCTAAGAGAATAGTAGCAATTAGGGATCTGAAGACTTCCGAGACTACTACTCCGAGGAATCGACATTACGACGGCCTTCTAGAAGAGCTGCAACTCGCGATTTATGCTAGATCATGGGAGTTGACCCATCCAGGAGACTTGGTACTCGGAGCCGGCATTTCAGTAATTGGACATAACTCTCAACACTTTATCGAGGTCTCTTCAGAGTACTCAAAATGTAATGGTGAGAAAAAAATCGGCACAGTGACGAATATTACTTCGGAGTCTCACAGATTCCCGGATGAAAATGGAAAAATACAGGGCGATAATTTCAGAGCTTGGCTCGCTCAAAGACTCTCTGTAGCACTAAAGGTCTCTTCGAATGCTGCTTCTGGAAGAGTTCACCCTACTCCTTCAGCTAGAACTTGTGGATACTGTTCTGTAAGAGAGACATGCAATGTTAGAATGGAGGGGCCCCTATGATACGACTAAACACTGCCCAGCGTCTAGCACTCAATCTAGACTCGCATATCGTTGTCGATGCAGGTGCTGGGACAGGAAAGACCAGTACAATCGTCGATAGGGTGATTGAGCATTACTTATGTTCAGATCAGAGAGCAACGAGACTTCTTCCAAAACCTGCCAGACCGTCTACTGCTGAAGGGGGATTGGTTTCCGCACCCTTATCAGATCGTATAAAACTCGAAGATTGGAACGGTCTTTTGCCTGCTGAGGTCGTCCTACTCACTTTTACCAATAGGGCAGCCGATGAGATGAAAGATAGACTTCGTAGGTCTATTTCCAGAATTAAACCGGGTCCTATCGGATTCGATGACGACCATCGCTACGATCCAAGAGTTAGGGGACAGGGATTCGTTGAACAGCTTCTAACACTTCTAGAGGATGCACCTATCGGAACCATCGACTCCTTTCTATCTCAGCTGGTTTCCCCCTATCGAGGAAAATTAGGACATACCATCACCAGGGACAATGTATCAGACTCTTCGAGGATTTTATTGGTCGAGACCGCACTCAGAACCATTTGGAGGCTAGCGAGCGATAGGTCTAGAATTGGTGATGCAGTAGACGCTGGAATCCCCTCAAAAATTGCTTCCGATATTCTCTCTGCAAGAGATAGGGTCGCGAGACACTATTCTGGGAGGACTTCTGCTGCCAGAGTTCTCAGATCCCTGGTGGGAAAGTCTGTCTTCGTAGAAGAGTCCTCCAGAAAGATATTGGACGATAGAGGGAAGGTAGACCGCCAAAAGCTGATAAATACAATTCTATCTTCTATTGAGGAAGAACTAGTATCACAACAGGCAGATAGGCTTCATAAGGTGATTTCTAAGATATGTGATTGCATTAAGGAATGCATTCAATCACCCTCGGAGATTGGTTGGATGCATGAGACACGTATGGCATCATTAGATGAACTTGAGAGAAAAGGGCCACCTTCAGGAATATGGGAAAAGTTGTGTTGGATGGGCCACGTTCTAACATGCATTGTTAGCCCCTCAACCCTAATGGCAAAGAAAATGAAATTCTTTCCTAATATGAAACTACCATCAGATAATTGGCCATCTGGAATTAGGAGCTATGCTGAAATCAAAGACAAGACACTCAAATTAAGATATAAGTCGATAATTAAGTCTCAGCAATCAGATTTAGAACATATTTGGCACGATGATGTGGGAGACATGGTTCTTCATTACGTTAGAACTGCGATAATGCTCGACTCATCGACTCCTCCAGAGACTCCCGATGATTGGGAAGGTCCGATAGTTGCATTGCCCACCGATGTCCCAGAGAGGATGGATTATCCCAAGAAGAAATATCATTTCTCTATTGAGGCTGAAATTCAGAATCTTCAAGATCTTCACCTTCTTCATCTTGGTTTTCAGGGTGTGATGAAGAAATTGAAACTTCGTGAAGAAGTACATGATTTCGGAGATATCGAGAGACTTGCTGGAGATCTACTGCTGTCTAACTGCCCCGAGATATGCAGAACATTTTACCATCATTCCGTGCAATCAGAACTTGATTCAATCAATATCATCAGTCCATGGAAGGACGACCACATCACTAGAGCACTCGAAGCAATTGCAACTTTAGAAGAAAATAGAGATATTGCTGGTGAATCAGCAAATAGATTGAACGCCATGAGGAGGGATCTAGAGAGTAGGTACCTACTTCTGAAGCAAATTAGAAGAAGGTTCAGGGCATTCATAATCGACGAGGCACAGGATAATTCTCCGCTCCAATGGAGATTACTTTCGAGGCTTTGGGGTCCCAGAGAGATTAGAGAAGATGAGTCACCCAATCCAGATACACCTTGGGAGCCCACGATATGTTATGTTGGAGATATAAAGCAGAGTATTTACGCCTTCAGACAAGCAGAAGTTACAGGTTTCCTAGATTTCGCTAAGTCACTAAGAAGTATAAATACGCATGAATTTTCTAGTATTCCAGAGCTTACCAGAAAACCTTCACTCAGGAGGGATACTCACAGTCGAGATCCTCGTAACGACCATCAGTTGACATTCGCCTCTGCTACTGAATACTCAGAGAGAGGTGGCCGAGATCTTTCTCCATGGATTCCATTCGACTCAACAGATTGGGATCTTCCAGCACCCTTTGGTAATGAAGTCAATGAAAGAAAACAGGGCATGGTATCACTGAAAGTGAACTATAGATCGGAAGGAGGACTTTTGGATATAATGAACGAATGGTGGGAAGACATCTTTTCTGACAGACACAGATTACTGTCTAAGGGCGATTTCTACGCCTCTCCTCAGACGCTGCATTCGTTCCCAGAGAAGAGAAAAATGCCCGGATGTATAGAGTGGATCTGCCCTTCCGACTCACACAGTAATGAAGACCCCCCCCAGGATCTATCCACATATCTCGATCCCTTCGGACCAGGGCCAATAGATAGACTAGAAAGACAAGCAATGCTCATTGCATTAAGGGTCAGAAGCCTCATAGAAGGGTCTGAGGTTAGAGTCAAATCATCAGAAGGGTCTTGGAAAGAGACCACTCCCTCTGATCGAATTAGTCCGGATGATATTACCATTCTACTCCCAACAAGGGTAAAACTTAGAGACGCCATCATTAGAAACTTGCATGATCTTGGTATTTCAGCACAGGCAGATCACGAGGGAGGCCTATTAGAAAGGCCGGCAGCTAGAGCTCTTGAGGCCCTTGTTCAGTTCGTCGCCAGACCCCACTCTCGTCATAATGCCCTGTGGGTAGCCAACTCACCTCTAATTGGTTTCAATGATGAACAGATTCAGAAATTTCTATCCTCCTGTGAGGAGGGAGATGACCTCCTAGTGGGACTCCTTCCTCACTGTATCGATGAAAGACAGAGGTCATTAGTTTCCAGATGGTATGACTTGGCCTCTAGCTCAAGATTAGTTGAACTCCTAGAAGATACCATAGATCGTTCTGACCTCCTTGTCGCTTTTCCCGATCAAGTATCCAGACAGGATGCAGAACAATTTGTCGAGATTTTCCAAAGCCTTTCAGAAGAGGTGGGCGGAGATGCCATAGTCCTTTCCGATAGACTTAGAGATTTGAGAGACAGCTATTCTGAATCTCTAAAGGCATCAACAGTCCCGCCCAGCGATGCTGTCAAGGTCATGACAATTCATAGTTCAAAGGGACTAGAGGCAAAGGTTGTAATTCTGGCCGACCTTTTTTCTTCAAGACAGACAAACATGAAGAACGAAAATTACAGTAGACTGATTGTTAGCCCCGAGATGTTCGCTGGACACCCAAATCCATGGCCTACAGAATCAAAGCCACCAAGATCAGCTCTGTGGGACCATGTTTCTCTGCTTCATAGGGCAAGAAAGAATGCTGAGGCAAGGCGCTTGCTCTATGTTGCTGCAACCAGAGCCGAAGAGAGGCTTATAATTGCAGGATCACCAAAGGGTACACAATGGTTGGAAGGTCAGGGAATTTCAATTCCCTGGTCTTATGACAAAAATGCACCACAGTTAGGGCAAATGTGGCTCGAATCATTAAGAAATGGCTCTTGGAGGAGGAGGGAGAAAAACTCTCCCTGGCTACTTTCATCAGATATTGATAGCGAATCGAGATTAGAAAAAACTGGTAGCATCTCACTAAACCCAGCAAAACTGATTGAAGATGCCTCGATTGGAGGTAGAGGGAAATCAGGAATGACAGTACTCCACCATCCAGATTGTTTTTCGGATTCCAAGAAAGGGAAAAATCCGATAATTACCCCAATTCAGAGACTCGAGATAATCGATAGAGCCTCGCGAAGAGCCCCAATCAATAGACGACAAAACGAACATTCGGTACTGCGGGACATCTCTACAAGAGTAAGAGTCAACCCTAGTAAGCTACCCTCATTCTTTGATTGTCCAAGATGTCATTGGCTCGAAATAAGAGCAGGTATCGAGCCAGAATTAGTTTTGAAAAACAATGAAAAAACAGAGCGATTCACAAAATCCTCATCCTTAAACGCTGCATTGATTGGAGATATTTTTCATAGAATTATAGAAATCGGGATTGGAAACCCAGGTCCGGGTATAGAAGGCCCCAGCACTCACCTTCCGTCTTCATGGACCACTGAAACAGAAGATAGAATCACTAGTGATGAAATTCACAGAATAGTGTTCAACGAGCTTCTTCCTCCCGGAGAGGACCAAAAAAAGATCTCGGAGATTACTTCAATCATGGCAAAAAGGGTATCAAATGGGAAATTGGGCAATATGATTAGAGGGGAAACAGTAGATGGTATTAGAATTGAGGGTCTAAGGACTGAGATGCCATTTCACATCTCTATACCTACTAAGTTTGAAACTGTAACGAAAAAGAAGTGGACACCCGACGGGGATGATGTCCTAGTGTATATTGACTCCACTACTATCGATATGAGTGGCGTAATTGATTTGGTCCTCTGTACTGTAGATAATAACGGAGAGCCTTCAATAAGAGCTGTGGATCTAAAAACATCAGAGGCAAACTATCTGAAAAGCGACTCCAATCAAGGTTTATTGAGGGCATTGGGCCAAAAATCAATTGGCCCCTTTTGCGAATCTGAGTCACAGTTGCTGTTCAAGCATCGTCTTCAAATGGTGCTTTACAACATCGCTCTAAAAAAATTAGAATCCGACAGAAAAAATGCAGGATTGCCATACAGGAAGGTACTCGCTCCAGCTATACTGGTAGGAGTTACTGGAAGATTAGTCGAATACTCTGACGAACTGCTGGAGAGTGCCGAGATCGATTTATTCGAGACCCTCAATAGAACTGCTAGAATGTCCATTGCTTCTGATTTTCCACTTTCTGACTTGGAAGAACATAATAGAGGCAATAATTCTGAATGCCAATTTTGCTCTTTTTCAGAGTCACTCATGTCGAAGAGTCCATGAGTAAACACTCCGAGTGTGGGGCATGGAGCTTGACTTGGGAACTTTGATGCAGAGAAGTGATGAGGTATGGGAGGAATCAATTCTTCCTAGTCTTTCAGAACTCATTGGAATTAAGGCGCTCTCTCCTCTTTTCGAGCCAAATTGGTCTGAAATAGGAGAATTAGATGCCATAATCCATCTCTTTAGAGATTGGCTGGTCAAACAAAAAATCGCGGGATTGTCCCATCAGATACACAGAATCGCAGATCTATCTCCTGTTCTGATTGTAACTATAGAAGGAACCGGACCGGGCGAGGTAATCTTCTACTCCCATCTAGACAAGCAACCATCGACTCCTGAGTTGTGGTCCGAAGGACTCCATCCTCTCAAAGCGGTCAGGAGAGATCCTTGGCTATATGGGAGGGGTTCTGTCGATGATGGATATGGCGGATATCTTTGTGCAACCTCCATCCGTCTTCTTCAAGAGGCGGGAATCCCACATCCTCGATGTATAATGATTATCGAGACCTGCGAAGAGTCCGGATCATTTGATTTACCTCCTTATCTTGATGAACTTACCGACCATCTTGGTAATCCCGATATGATCGTAGTCATGGATAGTGGCGGCCCAGATTATGACCATGTTTGGATGAC
Source organism: Methanobacteriota archaeon (assembly GCA_002720055.1). The sequence goes on from PBGH01000018.1 coordinate 32,621, forward strand.
TGAGGCCCTTAGAGGACTTGTTTCGGGTACTCTATCGGTAAAGGTCTCTCACGAGGGAATCCATTCTGGGAATTCTGGGGGCTCCGTGCCCTCTTCTTTCAGGATTCAGAGAATTCTTCTAGACAGAGTGGAAGACTCCACTACTGGTAGAATTCTAATCCCTGAGATGCATGTTGACATCTCTGAAGAGGTTAGACAGAAAGCCGCATCACTCGAAAAAATAGTCGGAGACAGCATTTGGAAGCAATTCCCAACTGTAGATAATCTCAGACAAGTATCTAAATCCACTGAAGATATGATTATTTCAATGAATTGGGAACCCACCCTGTCAATTATCGGTGCTGATGGGATTCCCTCAGTTCAGGACGCAGGAAACGTACTAAGAACTAATACTGATCTAAAATTAAGCTTCAGAATACCCCCAGGTGTAGACTCTCAGACGGCAATATCAGCGGTCAAGTCTATTCTGGAGGAAAATCCCCCGTATGGTTCTGAAGTGTCTTTCACTCCCGACTCTTCAGCAGATGGATTCCGCGCAAAACCCCTCAGCGAGACTATCTCAGACGCAATTCACGATGCTTCAAATCAGTTAACCGGGTTGCCTCCATTAGCCATTTGGACGGGTGGGACAATACCATTCATGGCTATGATGCAGGGCAAATATCCAGAAGCTATGTTCTTGTGTACTGGAACTTCAGGTCCAGGAAATAATGCGCACGGTCCAGATGAGAAATTGCACATCCCTTCCTCCAAGAGGCTGACAGTAGCACTCTCCGCAACAATTGCGGCAATTTCACAAACCCCTGATTTGTGATTTATTCAAGCCTCAAGTTCCGCCGAGGTTATATCGGGGTTACCTGCGCACAATGTAAGATGGTGGGCCAAGACGACACTCAGGAACCAGACCCACAGCAGACAATACTTCAGTTGGAGCAGCAGGCATCTAAGGATAAAGAGGCTCTAGATAAGTTACTGGTTGCATATCAGGCCCAAGAGGCTGACATCAATGAGATGAAGGCTCAGGTAGAGACCCTAAACAGGGAGTTAATCGATAAGGAAACCGAGAAGGAAGGAATCAATAATCTTCTCTCAAATTTGAGAAGGCAGAAGGATGAGATGGAGGTGGATCTCGCCAAAGCCAATACAAAGATACCGTTTCTTGAGACTAAACTTGAGAAGACGGAGGAGATGTTAGAAAGAGAGAAGGCAAGATTGGGAACCGCCATCACCCTAGCCGAGGAGATTGACGAATCCAATCAGGCTGCACAGGCAGAATTAGCAGCTAGAGATGATTGGTATATTCAACATATGCAAATTTTTGAGGAACTCAATGATGCAATAAAGACTAGACATGACATGATCGATAGAGCAATCGCAACAGCCAAGGAGATTCAGTCGAAACAGGAAACGTTCCAAGAACAGAAGAAGGCAGTAATTGAGGATATTAAGAACATGGAAAGTGAGACTTCTGAAGAGCCAGAAGCCTCTATTGAAAATGAGTCAGAAAAAGAACAGTCTTAACTCACACCTTCTTGATAAATTTTGCAGGGATACCTCCCCAAACCTCTCCTTCTGGAACTTGTGTCCACTTGGGAACCACCGCTCTTGAGGCAATCACTGCTCCTGATCCAATAGTGCATCCAGGCTGAATGATGCTACCTCCGCCAATCAATGCTCTATCGCCAATCCTCACTGGAGCCAATACAATCTCACCACTTTCTACAAGATGACCATTTATCGTGGCATCACCTCCAACTACTACTCCATCTCCAATAAAAATCATTGAAGCATCATTAATATTCATTGAATTGAGTTGAACTCTTTTCCCAATTTTTGCTCCCATCATCCTGTAGTACATCGTGCCTACAAATGAAGGAACAATTAGTCCCAGAAAGACTCTTGCAACTCTGTGTGCTACTAATGAGAAGGCCCATTGAATGGTTATGAAAGATCTCAATGGATACCGCCCCTCATCCTTCCTTATTCTGAAAATTCCTCCAAATAATCCACAGATAACTAGAAGGCAAACCCCCCAAAGAATGTAACCTAAACCAATTCCTACGCAGATTCCGGCAGCCTCGGCAAGCTCTCCATGCCCATTAGACAGATCCCTCAACTCTTCAAAAAGAAAGTATGATGGAATAATGGCTAGTCCAAATACGACTCCAAAGAGAATCATTACCAATCCCGTGAGTATATTCTGAACTGTTTCGAAAGATCTCATCCTATTCCTCCTCAGGATATAGTCCGGCTTCGACATCTGCCTGTCTTGCCACTCTCTTTCCTTCTTCTACGTCAATGAATGGAAATAGAAATAATCCCAAGATGAGTATCACAAGTAAAATCATTATCCCAAATCTGGTATCGTACGCTGCGGAGAAGAAAGCGAAAATAAACGGGCCAATTACGGCCGCAGCCTTCCCCATGAAACCAAAGAATCCGAAGAACTCAGTGGTTCTAGACTTCGGAACCAAATATGCGAACAGACTCCTCGCCTGAGCTCCAGCAGATCCTTGGACGAAGCCAACCATAGTTCCTAGGAGAAGCCACTGGATAGTTACTCCAATGTTTAGTGGGCTCCATACATTGTCTCTCAAAAAATTAGGCCACCAGTCTATTGGCCCGCCTTCGATTATGGTAATGTGATGGTCACCAACCGAGCTCTTGTTATCCAAATCGCCTCCTTTGAAAGAAAATGACCATCTGTGATTAGTCATTTGCGACATCTCAGAAGCAAGAAGAGAAGCCTCCTGCTTCGAAATTACAGTTTTCTCAATGTCAGAATCTGACCATACTTCTCCATCTAAATTTCCTTCGATCATGTATACAAGGAATGCCTCTCTGAAATCTTCATCTCCTGGTCCAGATTTACTCACCCACCCTTTTACTCCTCTGTCATGCAGAGTACTCAGCTCGTATTCTTCCGACTCTGCAATGTACTCATATCGGAAGTCAAATCTTTCATGATCGTCTTTCAGATCGAGGGGCGCGAATCCAGTAGCAATTATTAGAACCATCATGTATACCCCTATAGAGCCTCCAAGAACTGCCTTAGCCCCATATCTAGCTGCTAACATACCTCCAACTACTGACATGGGGATGGCAATAATATTAGCCAGTAGGATTAGAGCGAAATTCATCAAGACAGGAAGACGAAGATCGTTCTCAGCGAATGAACTTGCAACTCCTCCCACAGTGTGAAGAACATCATAGAAAAGTAAGTATGAAAGAAGATAAATCACCAAAATTCTATACTTCTTGACCTCTCTAAATGTACTTCTGACCTCGTTAAATCCATCAGTAACTGCCTCCATTACGGAACTATATGTTCGCTCTTTGGCAATTTCAGGCTCAGGGGTATTTCGGAAAAACGGTAATCCAAATCCTAGCCACCACAGTGAAGTTGTCACGAATGCAAAACTCAGGGTCCAAGGACCATAAGCGCTAGTAAGCCCCAATCCACCGGTGGCCATGACAACCAGGTGAACAATAAGAATTAGCGTTCCACCTGCAAATCCGTATGCGAAACCCCAACTCGAAACTTTTTCCATTTGATCCTGATCTGCAAGATATGGCATGAACGCATAGTATATCGTGTTCCCTCCAGCCATCCCAATTTGCCCCATCAGAAAACAGAAAGCGAGAAGTCTGTATGCCGAATCTTCATTTAGATGAGGGGCTATTCCCATGAATGCGGTAAAAACCACTCCAATTATTGTATAAATCCAGACTATCTTTTTCTTAATTCTAATTCTATCTGCTATTGCTCCCAATATCGGACTAGAAATCGCTACAAAAACCATCGATAATCCGAGTACTGCAGCATAGAAAGAAGTACCAGTTACGTTAAATCCAGCAATCTCAGAAGAGCCCCCGGTTGCTAGATTAAAGTATCTAGTAATTAGTTGCCCACCTAAGACAGTTCCAATGGTAAGTGCAAATGCTTGATTCGCCCAGTCATACCAATACCAGCTCTTCAAAGCTTTATTGTCTGCATCACTCATACCTTCTATTGTTCCAAATGACATCCGATAACCGACTTTATGCAACAAAGGAAGACGTTTAGTGTATTCTGCCACATCTAGTGTTTTTATGGCTCGTTACACGCGTCAATATCAAGAACAAAACACCTAACGAGAATCATGGCCAGTGCATGCGGAATACTTGGCAATGGGTCTAAGACAGTAAAGATCCACCATCTAATCAAGGCTCCAGAGAATACTCCAGAATCAGTGTCCTTCAGAGAATCATGGGATGCAAATAGGCCTGTAACTGTATACAAGACTCCTGAGAATCTCCCCGATGGTACCCCTTGTAAAGCAGCTACGGTTATTCTTAGATCAAAGGGATGCGCTTGGTGGTGGAAGTCTGGTTGTACTTTCTGCGGCTACTTCAATGATGTTAGGGATGATGTATCTACGGAAGAAATGTTTTCTCAATGGGATTTTGCTAAGAAATCAACTAATAAATTTGAAGGTTGTAAAATGGTAAAGGTTTACACATCTGGAACATTTTTTGAAGATAGAGAAAATCCACCCGAATGGCAAGAGACAGTTCTCAGAGAAACCTTTGCGATGGGGCTGCATTTAGTTATTGAGGCCCAGGCCCAAATGTGTACTCCAGAGAAAATCAAATGGGTATCAGAAAGACACCCAGGTTGTACGGTTGCAATAGGTCTTGAGGCATATGACGATCGTGTTCTTAGATTCCATGTTAACAAGGGATTTACAATAAAACAATGGCATAAAGCGGTTGAAATGCTTAGAGAAAATAATCTCAGAGTAAAGACATACTTACTTTTCAAGCCACCATTCATGTCAGAAGGAGATGCTCTAACCCACACCACAGATTGGTTATTGAGAGTGGCACCATATTCAGATGAGGTTTCAGTCAATCCAATGAATATTCAGAAAAATACAGTAGTTGATAGAATATTCAGAAATCGTGAATATCGGCCACCTTGGCTCTGGTCATTGGTGGAAATGATTCAGTTTTCCAGTGATAAACTCGAGACACTAGATTGTAGAGTGATTGTACACCCAACAGCAGGAGGTAAAATTAGGGGAGCTCATAACTGTGGCAAATGTGACTCAGACGTAGTTTCAGCAATTGAAAGATACTCCGTTTCAGGAGACGTGATGGAATTTTCAAATCTTGAATGTTCCTGCAAATCTCATTGGAGAGCAGAAATAGAAAATGATACTTCCATCCCACTTCCATTGGGATTCGGTACATTTAGGAGAGGGTCTGTATTGGATATTGTACGTGCTCCTTGACACATTTGTCAAGTTTAATACGCCCAACGCTTAAGGGCAAATCTCCGGTGGTCGATTCGGAATCGTAGGATTCTTGGGTGATGATATGGACAATGAAGATACCTCTTTGGTTGGCGAGTTTCTCCAAGGAGAGGCCGAACCCTCTTCCTCATGGGTCATGCTAGCTATGGGCTTCGTTTCAACAATAATTTTCCTGATACTATATGGGATATTATTTCCGGACAGCGACCTTCCTGTTATTTCCAGTGTCCTACCAGTTTTCGATGGAGTATTTGATTCGGGAATTTGGTTCTTCATTCTTGGAGCTATGATTGGAGTTTTTGCTATTTTAGGAACAATGCTGACCGAGGCAACAAGCGAGTGAGATGATACTTTGAGTCTAATGTCCTCAATGCTTGTTTTCTGGGTCATAATGATTGCAGTTTTCGTTATGATCAACAGGGGTTTCTGGGTATTTACTGATGTTAGCAAGAGCTTGAGTATGTTCATGTTAGAGAAGGCTCTAGGACCGCCTATAGACTTCGTTGAGGGAAAAAAGGGGTCCGCAGCCACGACATGGATTTTGCATGGCGCTCTTTGGCTAATCCCATCTTCGACAGTAACATTCTGTGGCCTTTGGCTGGCTCATGATTCTGATGCTCTTCACAGCCTATCCTCTTGGGGACTGAATCCCTCATCATCCTCATTGATTGTTTCAGGTCTTCTGATCACAGTTTATGGTTCCATAGGAATGCTGCTAATTGGTGCAGCTATGCATATTGTACCACAATTAGGAGGAACAGACCTTGCCACAGAGAAGAACGCCACATTGATGTCCCTTATCTGGACTCTTTCAGTCTTCGTAATGTTCGTAGCTGTAAACAGGCCCGAGATTCTTGGTTTCAAGATTATGATATTCTCTACAGTGCTGATTAACCTCGCACTTCTGGCAATAATCGTAAATTTACTTATTACCGCTGCTTCTAGGAACAAGAAGCTTCCACTCCCGGGATGGATGATGATCATAGGATTGATTTCTGCCCCAATATCGGTTATCTCACTGGCGATATCGGGATCGATTGATACGGGAATAGGACAATGGTTAGCGACTAGGATGGCCGGCACGACATTCTTCCTAATGCTATCTGGTGCCCTTCTTTATGGGGCATCCAGAGGAAGCGGTAATCCCCTTTGGTCCCGATCTCTTGCAGCTGTAACGCTTTCAGGGGCGATTCTAACAATTAGTCCTTCAGGTTTGATTGAGGGAGATATAGCAGCAGACTTCCTAGCATTGGACAAAGCAATTTTCGATCCCTCAAGAAATGATATCATCGCTGGCTCATTCTTACTAGCTCTCTCATTAATTCCGGCAATAGCCCTTTCCGCTAATGTCCTAGCCACGCTCAGAGGTGACGATGTATTCATGGAGAACCCAGACTCTCCAGGAATGCCCGAGATTAATCTCGCTGCCTTCATGATTGTTCCAATCACAATTGGCGCTCTTTTCGTCAGCACAGATCATCTGACTGGAACAAACGAACTTACTGGAATCCATATGTCTCTCGCATTGACGGGAATTTGGTTAGTTTCTGTGCCTGCTTCTCTAGGATCCGCATTATCGATATTTCCTGAGGTATCAGGTAGAAACGTCCTCTCGATCAATCGCTCAAGATGGGCTTTCTGGTTGATGGCCGGAGGGGCATTCTCGGGACTAGCATTCACAATGATGGCCGACTTCTCAGATATGGCCCTTGCAGAAGCAGCTATGGAAGGAGAAATTAGTATCGCAAACAGACTCCGAGTCCTTGGTGCAATTCTATTCTATGGAACTGTCCTGGGTGCGATTTTTCACGCTCTGAATTTGATAAGTGGCACGTTCAGAGGATCTATAGTTGGAGGAGACTCCTCTGAATCATCAACATCCATCTCAAGTCCATACAAGTTAACCAAGGAGACTACAATTAGGAAAATCCTGGCACAAAGAGAAGGCAAACTCGATACAGTTGTCATCCCGGAGACAACAACCGATGATCAAGGAAGGGCTACAGAACTTTAGCCAGTAAAATAGTCCATGTACTGATGGTTATCTCAACGGGATGTCTAGTATGCGAATAGGTCTAGTCGGAAAACCAAATGTCGGAAAGTCTACTGCCTTCTCGGCGCTGACTGAAATTCCAGTAGATATTGCCAACTATCCATTCACCACCATCGATCCAAATGTCGGAGTAACTTGGCTACCCCTTCCTTCCGACTGTGTCTGCTCAATATTAAGACAAAAAAGAGAATCTACAGGGAGACTCGGATCGATAAGACTAGAAGATGCTAGGAGTGGTAGTATCTGCTTACCAAATTCAGGCTCATGTATCGGATTCAGAAGAATGGTTCCGGTTACACTGGTCGATGTTGCTGGGCTAGTTCCGGGTGCGCACGAAGGGAGAGGAAGGGGGAATCAGTTCCTGTCCGATCTTTCAAGATGTGACGCCTTGATTCAGATTGTTGATGTTTCAGGCTCCACAGATTTAGAAGGAAACCCAATAGGTTCTGGGGGCTCAAAACCAATCGAAGAACATAAGTTTCTACTAAGAGAATTAGACTCATGGATTTTCGGAATAATAAACAATGGCTGGGATAGAGCATCTCGAAGGGCCCAAGCTGAAGGTGAAAGCGCGATCCGTGATCATCTGATTGGCAGACTTACGGGAATAGGGGCCAATGAATCCCATATCGCTTCAGGATTACTAGCTATAGAAAATACACTACCCAATGTATCCGATTACGGTAATTGGGGGGCAGAGGAAATAATGACAATCTCATCTTCAATCAGGAAGTCATTGTTCCCTATTTCAGTTGTAGCAAATAAGGCAGATATTATCGCAGAGGACGGAGAGCAACTTCAATCCGAAGTTGAGTCAAATGGAGGGAAAGTGGTTTACACTAGTGCGGAGGCAGAGCTCGCACTTCGTCGAGCTTCTTCATCAGGTTTGATAGATTATAAACCAGGAAAATCCGAGTTCCAATTAACAGATCTAGGTCAAGAAAAACTCTCAGATCAACAAAGGCTTGCTCTAGATTCTATTTCCGAATCACTTTCCTCTTGGGAAGGTGGAGGTTTGGTCGGACTGATCACGGAAGTTGTCTTCAGTCAACTTTCTAGGATTGTCACATACCCAGTTCAAGACGATACAAGGTGGGTTGATGGGAATGGAAAAGTCCTTCCAGATGCAATTCTTGTTCCCAATGGAACAACAGCTAAGGGTTTAGCATATATTGTTCATTCAGATTTAGGAGAAGGATTTGTTAGAGCCATAGATGGAAAATCTGGAATGGTAATAGGAGCAGACCACGAACTAAAAGATGGAGATGTTGTTAGTATTCAGGCTAAATAATATCTATGTTTGTTCTGTAATTGAAACTGTGAAAAATACGGCAGTCCATGTTATATCGAACTCTTCATCGTTGTCAATTAGCCCCCCGGCAATTGGTGCCGTATCGATACTGGCAGTTATTTCTACTATCCATGAACCTCTCCCCTTCCCTCCATCATCCCATATTTCTCGGATTTCACTTTCACTCATTTCTTCTTCAGTATATTCTGAACCAGTATAGTTCTCTGTTACATCCCACCTGATACTGAATCCACCACCACCGCCCGAGCAATCTCCCGCAGCACTCTTATCTTCTATTCCTTCTATATCACTGAGATCACTCTGACCTTCAGCACTATCAGTGAATCCCGGCCCAGGATCGTCATTATCGTTACAGCTCACTTGTATCTCAACAAAACCTATTTTAAGCTGGTCCTCAGAAACTAAATCAAAAAATGAATCATAGGTTTCTCCATCTGAAAGTACAACACTTTCGCTTAGGGTGGTCTCACTTTCTTCGAAAATCACCTGTAGCGATCCAGTCTGACTAGAGCTCCCCCCACTCGCAATTTCATCATCAATCAAAGACGGCAGAGCCTCGAAATATATCGGGAATGCAACAAGGAAAACAACCGTTCCAGCTAGAGTCTTTACTTTCTGAGGGGTGTCAACTAGGTCTTGGAAGTCCATGGGCTATTCGCTCTTCGATTTCCGACCCACCTATCAAATAAACTCACTGAATAGTCTGAGTTCGCTGTAATCAATCATCTATTGTGCTCTCCCATTCCGATATTTCAACTCCCTCTCTCGAAAAGGAAACCCTAGATTTTTTGAATTCTGGCAGTAAATATCCAATAACAGATCTTTCCCAAAATGACCATCTCCAAGGACATCTAGGTAGATAGCAACTCCATTCTTTCAAGAATGAAGTCCATTTTTCTCCATCAAACCATTCAGGAATCCTAAATGATACGAAAGAAATCCTTCCCGCTGAACCTGGAACATAACTCCATGAACGAATGGATAGACCCTCTGCCTCACCGTCTTCAACTTTGAGACCAAGGACTCTGGCCCTTTTGGCAAGGGGAACAATAACTGCCCACCTCTGAACAAAGGTAGTTTCTTCGAACCTACTCATCCTCCATCCCTTTTTCTCACCGAAAACTCTCATCGATCTGATTGCTTCAGTTGGCACTATACTCACAGGAATCTCAAGCATCCGCTCCATCAGTATCAACCCACCCTCGAGGCCCTCGCCCATAGCGGCTTCGCGTCATTCATTTCATTTGTTGATTCAGCCGAACAGAGATCCTAGACCTTCGAAGCCACCCGCTTCTTCTTCGGGCTCCTCTGCAGCTTCTTCCTCCACTGGAGCAGCCTCACTGGCAGCTCCTCCGGAAGATGCAGAAGGAGCAGCCGATGCCACTGGGGCAGCAACTGCGGTCGCCATGGCCTCATCGATGTCTACAGAGCCTAAAGAGGCAACTAGGGACTTCACTCGAGCCCCATCAGCCTCGACTCCAGCAGCCTTCAACACTGAGCTGACGGCCTTGTCATCGATGTCCTGTCCTGCGGAATGCAACAACATTGCAGCATACACATATTCCATTTCATTCACCTTTTTTTATCCGAAAAGATCGCCGAGTCCACCGAACCCTGCGTCTTCCTGCTCTTCCTCATTTTCCGACTCCTCTTCGGAACCTTCTTTTTCCGTCACCTCGGATTGGATGACTTCCGTACTCTCTGAAACTGCTCCTAAAGCAGTGATTAGCTCTTCATCGAGAGCTGAGGAATCTAATTGTCCAGCAAGGGACATTGCTTGCATACGAGCCTTGGAAAGAATTATTTGTGCAGTATTATCATTGAATATTCCTGCTTCAAATGCTACAGATAACGCCTCTGCTGATGCTTTTGAAATCAACGTCGACGTAGTCACTTCTGAGAACCACTTTACATTACATGCTAGGTTAAATGCTCCAGATGTGGCTGAAATTATATCATTTCTTAATCCATCAATATCAAGATCCAAATCCGACGAGTCGAAGATATGCCCCTCTTCGATTGCACCGGTCAGAATTAGGCCTATTTCGATTGGATTTATTCCTAGCTTCGCAAGCATTATTCCCAAATCTGCAGATATCTCATCTCCTTTTGAGAAAGTAGTCGCCCTCTGAATCGCTACCTTGCCCTTATCTATTTTTGCTGGAATTCCAACCGCATTAAATTCTCCAACGATTGGACCAGGGCCGAACTCTGTTGGACCGGCAGGAATTGTGACATCTTCTGGAAAGCTCTCTCCAGCCTTTGCCGCACGTCCTTGCCTTGTTTTCTCCAGCTCACCAAAAATCTCGAATGCATTCATTGACTCACTGTGAACTACACAAGGTTGGTCAGCCCCTTCAAGCAACTTCTCGATTTCTTCAGATGGCCTTCCTGCCTCTGACCAAGCAATTCGCATCAACGATTTCTTCGCCATCGTGATGGATATTCTTTCTCTGAGACTGTTCCTCATGTCAATCATATTGCTTGCAGGAACCCCAGAAACATCCACAATAGCTACCACTCCGTCACTACTGAAAACCTCTCTAAGATCGGATACCCTATCTTTCTTCCATCCAGCAACCTTCGGGATCACAGAATCACCTCAACTCTAATTGAAGGTCCCATTGACGTTTTCACGTAGCAAGAGCGAATGTTACCTGCACCCCTTTCCAACTTACCAGTTACCCTATCCCATATCGCAATTGCGTTGGATGTCAGATCATCAATCCCCTGTTCTCTGGATCCCAATGCAGTATGGAAGGTTACTTTGTCTCTCGACCTAACTACTGCCGTGTCCTTCAGTCCCGAAGCCAGAGTGGAAGGGTCCAACGTTGGAGGAACTGGTCGAGGCATCTTCCCCCTAGGTCCCAAAACCCCTCCAAGGAATCTTCCAACGGTACCCATATGTGGTATCTCCGACAAGAAGAAATCATATTGCTTGGCGACCTTTCTTGCCTTCTGTTTATTTCCTCCTAAATCTTCAATGGTTGATGGGTCAATTACATCTAGGCCTCCAGCCTTCGCCTTTGCTGCCATTTCTCCACCTGCAAACATGGCAATCTTGACCGGTTTGCCCCTTCCCGAAGGAAGCCTCACTTCTTCCTGAATCCTATTTGTCGGTATCTTTAGATCAACGTCCTTTATAGTGAAAGAAATCTCAATTGACTCGACAAAGCTCCTCTCTGGAGCTTCCTCGATCGCCTGTTGAATTGCTGTCTGTAATTTTTCCTTCATTTTTCTCACCTCTGCGGTCAACGAGGATCACCTCTCCCGCAATTCGTGAAGCTCTAACTGAAATGCTCGTTGAACGCTCCCTCACTCATATCCTTTAGAGCGACTTTTGGCTCCCTACCCTCTACTCTTACTCTCATAGCCACGCAGGTGCCCATAACTTCTCTACAACGAGCGTACAGAGTTTTACCAGTTAGACGGCCCTTTTGATCCTCTGCAATACTTTTCACCTGATCCATTGTTAGATTCTCAGTAGAAGCTTCCCAAGACCCATTACACTTCTTCTTCCCTAGGGTTTGTATTACCTTGTGGGGCGTTTCATTACGTGCAGACATGGGAAACCTCACCTTTCGCGGAACCCGCCGACTTACTCTCCCTATATGAATAATGATGCAAGCAAAAAAACCAGCTTTTGATGAATCACTCTACTCTCTGAGTAACTCTAACTTGATCGGCTCGCACCGTCAAAGCTACGGGTACCGCTGCTTCAAATAGCTCCACTGTGACCTCTTCTTTGGATTCAGCTACTACTGTAACTCTAGCGGCTTGTCCTCTGAACGCACCTCCAGAAATTTCCACGATACAACCCTCTTCTATGCCTGTAGTAGCAGCCTTCGGCTCAAGGTAAGGCAGTACATCTTCAAGGGGGGCTTCTCCATCCAGAACCTTGCTACAATTTTTGAGCGGGGTAACCCCTACTCCTACCCTACCAATCAATTTCTGTACATGATGCATAGCACTAGCCTCAACAAAAATAAATCCCTTCATGTAGTGAGGACTCAGAACTCCGAAAATCTTGTCTTGAATATCCTTCAATGAACCTGTACCCGAAAGTCTAGCCCTAATCTCTGCCGCTACGTTTTGCTCCTGTCCGATTGAGGTTTTCAGTATGTAAAGATACGATGCAACGTCACCATACATTTCCCTTAATTGGGGGGTCGAGTAGTCTTTCGTCTGAATTACTCCCGGATCAACCCACTCGAAATTCTTGTAAATTGCACCAGGACTAACCTCCACTTCTTCGGTAATGAAGAGAATTGGGGTAACATCATTCAGACGATTTCCATAAGCCAATCCCCTTGCCATGTCTGTACGCACAATCTGTAATTTATCAGAAACAATTCCAGTACACTCTGTTATTCTAGCCACAAGAGATTCATAGTCGCTCGGATCGCCTACACCGTAAATTCCATCCCAAGCTCCGGGGAAATCCGCAACCTCGTCCGCACGCTGCATCAGAAGGACTTTTTCCCCACTTCGAATATATATTGTAAATGCCTCAGACAAGATCTCACCTCACCCTACTAACCAACTAAAGAAAGGAGGAAAAACGTTAACCATCAGAGCTAGAATAACGAATCCAATTGCACCGAGAACGAACATCCCAATCCCACAAACGATCACAGTCTGTCGAAACTCCTGTTTGGATGGTTTCTTTGCCATCTTCAGAATCCTTGCATAGGAACCAGTTTGAAGGCCCTTGACTCTGCCTTCAATTTCATCCTGCCAGGTCTGCGCCATCTCTTCAATAGGACCAACCTTTGAGTTCTCAACAGACATGCTAACACCTAGAAGCAACACGGCGACCTACAGATTCCATTTAAGGACGACGGGAAGTATACCGTAGCGAAAGTCAAAAAAAAATCAAAACTAACTTACGAATTCTACAGTTCTATTCCTTAGATTCCTCATCTGTGTGTGGAGAGAAGCTCCGTGAATCTGCTCGCTCTTCACTCCAGTGAGTACTAGGAGAACTCTGATGTCATTACCCATGGAATCATCTGTCGTTACACCCCAAATCATTCTCGCATACGGATTTATACTCTCTCGAATAATTTTCGCACAATGCTCAGCTTCACCCAATGTTAACCCAGGACCTCCTACAACATTCACCAGCGCACCTCTAGCATCTGAAATGTCTATATCTAGTAGGGGCGACTGTAATGCCTCCAAGGTTGCCTTCTCAGCTCCATCTTCGGCGGTTGCTTCACCAAGCCCAATCATTGCGACTCCTCCTCCATTCTCCATTACAGAACGAAGATCTTGGAAGTCCAGATTAACGACTCCCTCTTTGGCAATCATTTCGGAAACTCCCGAAATACTCCTCATCAATAGTTCATCGGCTACTCTGAAAGCAGCGTCAAGGGGGAGATCCCTAACTCCTTCTACTTCGAGAAGTCTCTCATTTGGAAGAACAATTACAGTGTCACATACTTCCCTCAGACGTTCCAGTCCCCACTCTGCATTTTGTCTCCTAACAGCCCCTTCCGAAACAAAAGGATAGCTTACTACAGCAATAGTAAGTGCCTCTGAGGCTTTAGCGAGCCTAGCGACGACGTGGGCACTCCCAGTCCCGGTTCCGCCGCCTAGGCCCGCGGTGATGAAAGCGAGATCGCACTTCTCCACCTCATTCTTCAGCACACGTTCAGACTCATATGCCGCTTGCTCTCCTTTCTCTGGGTCGCCCCCCGCCCCCCTGCCTCGGGCGGACCGACCAATCAGAACCTTGTTCTCCACGTTTACCCTCAACAGATGTTGAGCATCGGTATTTACTGCCATCCCCTTGACGTACTCTCCGTCGAACAAGCCCTCATGCTCCAATCGGGCGACCGTATTCGATCCACACCCACCGCAGCCGAAAACTCTAATTTTCGGTTGAAGTGACTTTAGAAGATTTTCTAGATCAGGCGCCTCGTCCAGTTCATTATGTATAGATGCCTGATCTCCCTCTTCTTGGAGTTCTAGAACTCTTTCAATAAGGTGCTTCACGGACCTCAGGCGTGTTGAATAGAGGATAACCATTGCCCCACAGAATACGTCTCAGACATCGGTTTCTACGCTCTTTATTGATTGCCATCAGGATAAGAGTCCATTTCTTGTTTTCACGAATCTGACTAGGAACGTGTATACTCCGCCCCATGCAGAAATAGCTAGAGCTGCAGTCATCCCGTTCAAGTGACTGTTTCCAAGCAGAATCCACTCGCCTATCTCATTAGTCTCAATACTAGAAAGTCCGACATGTGCCTGCCATGAGACTGAAATTAGTGCGACCAAAGTGAGCACCATCCTATCTGCTCTGGAAAAACCTCCATAGATCCTATTGAGCCCTACTGATTGTGCCTGTGTTCCCATGTAGGAGCCGAACAGTGTTAGTAGTCCAGCCATATACCCAGAACTTGGAGAATCCACGAAGTTGGTATTCAGTCCTATAGCTACCAGAATACCAACATCGACCACTCTATCGATTGTGTGGTCAAGAAAGTCTCCATATGGTCCATCTTTACCTTGATGTCTTGCTAGAGCTCCGTCTAACCCATCCAATACTCCAGCAATCAATATCAGAATAACTCCACCTATTATTCCTAATGCTCCCTCGCTATCGTTTCCTGCATTCATTAATAGGTAGAATGCAACCAGAGAAATCACTAAACTACTCCATGTAAGAAAACTAGGGTCAACACCTTCCATTCTCAACACCAGTGGATTGATTATTTTGGTCCACTTGTCCCGCATTTTCTCAAACATCTTATTCCTCCCCCTTGCTTATCCAATCGATTAGATTGAGCGGTCTATTAGGCTTGCATCCATCTCCAATCCAATTCAGGATGGACTTTGCTATAGACTCACTCGACTGACTCGAACTATCTAATTCAATCAGAGGAATTTCATCATTGACCTCATTCCAGACACTTCCGATTATCTCCCAATCAACGTTTTGAGAGATCTTACTATCAGAATACCCCCTGGAAGACAGTCTTTGTTTGAGAACTTCAGGAGCGCATCTCAGAACAACTAGACAATCTACTGGAAGAAGGTGCGATAGATGACCATCAATAACTAATTTGGATTTAGGTCCATTGGACCATTCTAACTCAAGATATGAAGCAAGCTCTTCTACATCGATTTCTCTGGCTCCATCTTTAGGGTCAATATCATCAATACATTCGTATTTCTCCGCAATCATTTCTACTGATTCAACAGAGAAACCATACTCAACAAGAAGAGATGATACCGTAGTCTTACCCACACCGGGCGATCCGGTCAATCCTACTCTGACACTCTCTTTCACGACGCTTCCAAACCGAATGTTGACAAGAATTCTCCGTGAAATAGCGCAACATTGACCTAGAACACAGGATTCGTGTAGTACATGAGCCAAAATATTAGTTGGATTAGGGCAATGCATCCTCGTGACAGTACTTTGAATATTTTATTAATTGCAGTCCCATTCACGCTTTATTTCAGATATATCGACGAAAACTCGACTTTCGCATTCTTCTCTTCTTTGGTAGCCATAATGCCACTAGCATTTCTAATGGGAAGGGCAACCGAAGAAATCGCACTTAGAACCTCAGAATCATTAGGAGGTCTACTGAATGCGACATTTGGCAATGCTGCTGAAATGATAATTGCTATCTTATTGATCTTCAAAGCGTATCAAGAGACAGATCCTGAGATTGAGATGTTCTACATACATCTGGTCCAAGCAAGTTTGATAGGTAGTATTCTGGGTAACCTTCTACTCGTAATGGGATTAGCATTTGTGTGGGGAGGTATTCATCACGCTGAGCAGAGATACTCAGAAACTCAAGTCAGTTCAAACGGATCACTTTTGCTTCTTTCGATGATCGTTCTAGTAATACCCACAGTATTTCACTCAACCGTTGGAGGCGATGATGGAGATATTGGAGTCAAGCATCTTAGCCATATCGCAGCCGTGATACTGTTGTTGATTTATGGGCTTTTCTTGGTTTTCCAATTTAGAACGCACGTTCATCTCTTTGCGACCGAGGGTAGCCATCATGAGAACCCAGAGATGACTCAGAGGGATGCCGGTATTCTTCTTTTAGTCGCAACCATATTGGTCTCATGGATGGCTGAGATTCTGGTTCACTCCGTTGAGTCAGCAGCCGAAGATGTTGGTCTACCACACTTATTCATTGGTATTATCCTATTGCCCCTATTTGGAAATGCGGCAGAGCACTTCACTGCAGTAACGGTAGCCGGGAAAAATAAGATGGATCTCTCCTTCGCAATATCGATGGGCTCCTCAACTCAGATTGCAGTCTTCGTAGCTCCTATCATGGTCATTATTTCTTGGATATTTGGAGTTCCTCTAACATTTGAATTTGGGATGCTAGAGACCGTCTCCGCTTTTCTGGCAGTTCTAATTGTAAATTCAATTGCTTCGGACGGTAAGTCTAATTGGCTTGAAGGAGCAATGCTTCTAGCGTCATACGCCGTTCTTGGAGCCGCGTTTCTTTTCTATCCCTAGACAGAGTTTTTCACATACTTTCTAGATTTCTTCATAGTATCTTTGAACAGCTTCTTCAAGATCATATGAAACTATTTCCTCGTCCAGAGAAAGGGTGACTCCATCTCTCCGAATAGCCTCGCCTCCAACAAACATGTCTAGTACTCTAGATCCAGAATAAATTAGGTTTGAAAGAACTCTCCTACCACCTCTTCCCAAAGGTCTCATTCTGATATCGCTGAGGTCCCAAGTAATCCAATCTTGAGAATCCTTTGTTGCCAGACTCCATGTTTCCTCGGGACCAAGAATTCTAGCATCCCAGTGATCGTGCCTCTGGACAATACTCGCGGCCTTCGCCTCACTTCGCAAATCAAGAGAATTATTACTGGCCGAACCATCAGTTCCAAGTCTTACGTCAACGCCTGCATCCTTCATCGCAGGATAGGACATTGTCCCCCCACAGGCTAACTTCTGATTACTTGTAGGACAATGTACTGCATGTGCTCCACGCTCAGATAGAATCCTCATTTCTTTCTTAGTTACCCAACCGCAATGCGCACACACAGTCCCTTCAGTGAAATAATCGATACTATCGAGGTACTCTATTGGATACATGCCATGCTCTTTGTGGCAATCAGCGACTTCCTTTCTGGTTTCAGAAGTATGAATACTAAGGGTACATCCAGTTTTCCTAGAGAGTTCCGATGCTTTCATTAGTGTCTCTTCTGAACATGTGTATACCGAATGAGTTCCAATTCCATATTCCACCCTTTTCGACTTTTGTGAACCTTCTGATAGCAGTTTCTCAATCCTCTTTAGTGCCTGTCCTGCTCCCTTCGGATATGATGGAGTTGGAAAATCTGTAATCGGACCACATACCTTGGCCCTAATTCCACTTTCTTCTATTACGTTTCCAACAATATCAGGATGATAGTACATATCACAAGCAAATGTTGTTCCCGTAGCGATCATTTCTGCAGCTGCGGCTCTCGTCCCAATTTCCACGAACTCTTCTGTCAATCCTTTCTCGACAGGGAATATTGAGGTATTCAGCCATTCCATCAGCGGAAGCCCTTCTCCCATTGACTTGTTCAGAATCATTGCCATATGTGTATGCCAGTTCTGTAGAGATCTGGTGACTACTCTTGAAGACCCATCAATCACTTCCACTACGTCCTCATCACCCTTACTTTCTGAGAAAGAACCATCAGAATGTAAGATGAAATCTCCAGAATGAATCAATCCTGAGTCATCAATTAGTCTTGACTTCTCAATTCTTCTGTCCCCGGAAGGCATAATTTATTTCACCCCAACTATTTGCAAATTGCACTAAGCCTACTAGTCCTCTCTCCGTCCATATTTTCCATCCATGCCTCTATAATATCTCCAGGATTCATTGGACTAACTCCTTTTGGGGTACCCGTCCAAACAAGATCACCCGATTCAAGACCATACCAACCTTTGAGATGACTTAGCAGATCGTCAACACTGTGTACCATAAGCTCAGTCGATGCTTCCTGTTTTAGTTGACCATTTATAGAAAGTGCAATTTTAACTGGCCTTTCGTCCCACTTTGTCCACGTACCAAGAACTCCGGATCCTCTGAAACCTTTACCCTCTAACCAGGGCCATCCTTCCTTTTTTGCCATAGTCTGGCGAGTTCTGTTCGTTGTGTCAATTCCTACGCACATCTGTACTGGCATAAGATCGTCTCCCAATCTGAAGACCATCTCTACTTCATGGTCTATATGCTCATTTGGCTCAAGAAGAGTCACAATATTCTCTCCATCTTCGGTTGCCTCTACCATAGCTGAAGGAGGCATAAGGAAGAATCTCGGATAGTCAGTCACGTCACCTAGTATCTCCTTCGCATGTCCAGCATAGTTTCTGAAAACGGCCCAGCCAACTCCCATGGTTGTCCTAGTTAGGAACCAATCATTAGCACATCGGTGCGTTCTCCTCACTCATCAGGTTGAAGGATGATGCCCTCCGGACAACTGCCGTGACGAGGGATCCATACCACACGCTCGATGTTTCGAAGGATGCTTCTGACGCAGAAATAAAGAGAGCATATAGGAAGTTAGCGAGACAGTATCACCCTGATAGAAATCCGGGAGATGCGGCAGCAGAAGAGAGGTTCAAGGCCATTCAGTCTGCATATGATAAGATTGGGACCGCAGAAGGAAGAAGTGAGTATGACCAGCAAAGTAGGATGGAAGAGATGTTCCGAGGAGGTAGAACTCGCTCTTCATTCGGAGGAGGTATGGATATTGGTGATATTTTTTCGCAGTTCATGGGAGGTAGGGGGGCCCAAAATCACAGCTCCGGATTCAAGTTCGATAACTCTAAGCCGAGTCCTAGGGAGACGAAGAGGGCCACCAAGGGAGCAGATATCGAGGCAGGTTTGGACATCTCATTGGAGCAGGCATTGAATGGGGCAGACATCAAATTCAGCCATAGAAGGATGAGGAAATGCTCAGATTGCGATGGTCACAGTTTCGGTACTTCTAGGAGATGCTCAACATGTGGAGGATCGGGAGTTCAGACAAAGGGAAGCACCATTACAGTCAGAGTTCCTAAAGGTGCTGAGCATGGACACCTCCTGCGCCTCAAGGGAATGGGGCACGAGCATCCTGAGGGAGAGTCTGGAGACCTGCTGATTACAGTGCGCTTGGATGCTGAGGAGGGCAGACGCTGGGAGGACGGACGATTAATCCAAGAAGTGAGAATTCCATACTCCATGCTATCTCTGGGGGGAATGGTCAGGATAACAACTCCTTCGGGTAAAAGACTCCAGATCGAGATTCCTAAGGGAACCAGGATAGGGGATAGGAGGCGATTGCAGGGACATGGTCATGCTGGTGGAGCACTCGATGTAGAGTTCACTCTCTCTGAGCCAGAGGATTTATCTGCGTCACAGGTCGAAGCACTCAACAGTCTCAGAGATGCTGGACTATAGGGATACAATCAGTCAAATAATGAGATTGTTAGCATGACCTGTGAGGAGTTTCCAAGGCCTAGCAGATTATCTTATTCCTAGACGTAAGAAGGTACACTTTCTAGTTTTAACAGTCTCAGTACTCATGATTCCAGGTATCATTGCCTCCTTCGAACCTATCGATATTGAGTCCTACGATATGGAATCGCCCGAATTGGACGCGAATCAGGTTCTCCGTGACGAGTTCACTGCTGCCGGAAACATCTGGGGTTTTGGGATCTTTGTCCGAGACCCATCTTACATTGGTGACCCGGACTCGGATGTCGACATGATAGCCGATTATCCCGGAATTGGTGAGGGTATCATAAATCCCGAGGGAGGGATTTTGAATCTCTCTGTCCTGAGAGAAATAGACACTGATGCTGACACTCTGCGGTCTAGTGAGATCTCACAGTTCTACCTCCCCCTGGCCTCAGAGATATCGGGTGACCCTGTCTTTGGGATCTTAGACCTAGCAACAGAGTTTAGGACGTTTATGGCGAACGAGTCCTCCCTGACCAAACCCAGGATAGACCCCTACAAGTTATCTGCAACACTGGATATAGAAGCATCCACAGATCCAGCTCCGACTAATTGGAGCGATTGCGGCGAATTGGAGTGCCTAAAATTCGATGATCCAAAGATAACCCAGAAACACATCGATCTTGCCGCACACAGAATGGCCAACAATAGTAATGGAGCATTTCTGCGATTCCTCTCTAATGACCGAGCTTTCTTGCCAGATAACGATGGCTCGGTGATAGGGCCAGTGGGCCATGGTATTTCTGAGAATGGTTCGCTGGTTTCGGACAATTGGGAGAGGGGTCGATGGTCAGCGTCGGCCGCTTGGCTGATAGTGAACTTCGATCGCGACGAGATGCAGAGAAACGGCTGGACATTCACTTGGAAGAATGCAACCTCACAGTTCGGTTATGAGAGGAATGGGCTCGAGCTCGAAACTAACCCAGTAAGGAACTCAGTAGAATCTTGCAGGGAGAGGGAGGAGCAAGGACAGAAGCTATGCTCTGTCGAGTGGCTATACCTATCCCTAGAGGAGGATCTCCGTGAGACGGACGAGTCAATAGTCTCTCTGATGTTCGCAGAGGCCATTAACGTCGAAATTAATCGAGAACTACTCTCCAGCGCTCACTTACTCCTTCTCATGGCAGTATCTATCATGATATTGCTATGGGCCAGCCTACGAAGAGTATCTGATGTCGCAATCGTGAGCACCAGCCTAGCTCTCTCATTGGTATGGATGTACGGACTAATTGGATGGGCGATAGTTCTCGGTAAGGCCACTGGATACGAGTTCATCTTCAGGTCTCAGTTTTCCAATCTTCTACCTATTCTAATCTTGGCCTTAGAAATCGATGATAGCCTCCACAGCCTGCATAGGTACAAGGAGGAGCGCAGATCTGGGGCGTCCTCTGAACAGGCGGTGCATAAGGCGATTAGTAAAGTCGGACTGGCTATAATGCTCACTTCGGTCACTACGATCGTGGCATTTATGGCAAACATGACCTCTAGCATAGCAGCCCTCAGGTCATTCGGAATTGAGGCGGGGATAGGAGTATTCTGTGCCTTCTTCCTGACAGGGCTCTGGGTCCCTCTAACCAGACTGGATATTGATAACTGGTTAGAGTCCAGAGGGAGGCTGAAAGAAGAGCCACTGGATGTTATCCACATGATACCTAGCTCCTGGCTATCCTCTCTAGCATCCCAGTCGGCTAGATTCGCACCAGTAGTCCTCCTTGTATCGCTGATACTCACTGCACTGGCTGCTCCAATAATGCTCTCTCTTGAGGGGGACTTTCAAGTGGAGGACTTCGTTGAGGAGGACTCCGACCTGGCAGTTGGGGTGGGCATGATCAACGACCGGTTCAGCGATGAGGGAGAGCCTGCTTACGTCCTTATTGAGGGGAATATAACCAACCCTCTGGTAATACAAGCGATAGAGGATGTTCGGAGGAACATGAACTCTCATGGGCTAGGAGACCCCGATCAGATTTCCAGAATGCCAAACGGAGACGTGGAGCTGCTGGGAATAGATCTACTGATCTGGTATACAAGAGCAGCCATGGCCTGGAACCAGACTCAATTTGAGGAGGCAGGTTGGGACTTCAGTTCTGCAGACGGAGGAATCGGCTGCGAGACAGTCAATATCCCCAACCGAGAGATGAATTTCATCTACGTCCCGATAGTGGAGGATAGCAGATGTCTTTCCTTCCTTTATGGTTTCATGCTCACGAGGGGAGTACCGGCAAGTGGTGGATACCCCTCCCTCTCGCCCAGCATAGTAGGCGAGTTCCTGCAGGTAGAGGGGAATCTGAATTTTGAAAGTCCTTGGCTGACAGAATCTGGTGAAGTGCCTAGATACCCAAGGACGGCGATCAGGTACGGAATCTCCAGCCCAGAGCAGTTCTCGTTAGTGGAGCCCGCACTGGAGCAGTTGGAGGATGACCTGTCCCCCCTCCAGAACCTTTCTAAGACCCATAATCGCGTGAGGGGCGACTTGGAGACGGCCTTCATCGATGCAGAGTACCCGGTTACATGGGCCATCCCAACTGGAGAGCCAGTAATCCGCTTCGTTGCCGCGGACTCGATGCAGGACGATCTACAGGATACCCTACTGCTAGGGCTGGTCTTCTGCATAGTAGCCCTCTGGTGGGGCTTTCGTGAGGAGTCACCAATATCCGAGAGGCTCGGAGAGCTCTCCCAGAATACTATGGCAATCGTATCAAAAATTACTCTCAATGCTTTTTTGATGGTGTCAATCACCTACGTCCTGGCAGGGCCGAACTATGCTGTAGTGTTCGGCCTCATCGCTGTTGGGTGCTCTTTAGCCTGGGGGACGAGACCCTTGCTGCTTGCTACGATCACCTCTGCACCGATTTTCCTAATGATAGTGTGGCTGTACGCCATAGTAGGTCTGACCGGCTACGGTCTCAACATGGTCACTGTTTCAATAGCGGCGATCTCCCTTGGCGTGGGTATCGACTACGTGATCCATGTCATCGAGCGGTTCAGAGAGGAGATGGAGAAGGGCGTTGGGACGATGAAGTCGATAGATGCGGTGGGCGGGGCCTCTGGAATCGCCCTTTTCGGATCGGCCGTGTCAGACACAACCGGGTTCTTGATAATCAACCAGTCAAAGATGGGCTTCTTCTCTACATTTGGACTGTTTTGCGCGGTAATGATCGGACTGTCTTTGATTGCTAGTCTGATTTTGGCACCAGCAGCGCTTAGACTCGCATACCCTGACAGCTCTACCAATGTGTAAGGAATAGGACATAATCACAAACTCAGAGTATCAGACAGGTCCTATCTTACAAGGATTCAATATCTCTGCTCTCATGGTTATATCATGACTTACAGGGCCTGCGGTAGCTGCTTCAGTATGGATGTCTACCCATATCTGGGGTTCGAGACAGGTCGAAAGTACCAGTGTAAGTCTTGCGGCATGATATCTCCACTTGTCGTGGAGTTCGAAACAATTGAGGCACTGAAGGCGTTTAAGGAGGCCACGAAGTAGACTAGACTAAGATTAATTTGACAGTCTCCTTGCACATTCTTCCAAGCTTTCACCTTCATTTCTAAGACTTCTGATGTATTTAGGAATCGACAATTTAGAAAATTCTAAATCTCGTAAATCTCCGATCCATTCTAATTTTGTTTGCGACTTCTCAGAGTCTTCTTGAAACTCATGCACGCTCCATAGTGAACACCCTGAATCATCATCACTCTGAATTTGCTTGAACCAAGGAATTATTACCGGCTGNCTAGTCAAACTATGTCTTAGGACAAATCTTACGATACAGTCATTCTTGACGTAGTTCCATCCTGCATCATCAAGCCATCCCTCAGCAACATTGTCTTCAGATCCGTGCTGAAACCAGACCAGTGGAGATGAGTAATATTTAGTGAGGAGGAGGCTCTTTACAGCCTCACGCGCTCTTTCTGGTGCCAGAAATAGAACAACAATA
The DNA here is from genome assembly GCA_002720055.1 of Methanobacteriota archaeon. The sequence goes on from PBGH01000018.1 coordinate 56,731, forward strand.
TCTGTGGGAATCCCGTCTTCGATACTCCGCCTTATCGGATAGCCAGCAATACTAGCACCTGCATCCTTAGGATGAATGGGAATCGGATTCCACCCTCTTTCGGATAAATCCGAGACCGCCGTATTAGCCGGTTTTTGGGTATTCACCCCAGCCCCGAGAATATACACGAATTTGGTTTGTAAAACCAAGTCTTTCAGTTGNTCAGAATCGCTCATTCTCATATTCAACAACTAGGCCCATTAGTCACCATAGACCCAAAGTATCCTGCAGGGCCGGCTCAAGATCTGGGTGAAGGAATTCATACCCTTCCTCCAACAACCTGTTAGGGAGAACTTTCTGACTTTCAAGGGTCAGCTTCACTCCCATCTCTCCGAATAGGATCTTTATCACGAATCCGGGTAAAGGGGCGAATGCAGGCCTTCTAAGGACTCTACCAAGAGTTTTGGCGAAGCCTTTCTGCCTTACAGGATTGGGTGCGGTTAGATTGTAAACCCCTTTGGAACCGGTTTCCATCAGCAGGTGATGAATGGCATATATCTCATCATCAAGGGATATCCATGACATCCACTGCTTTCCGCTGCCCATCGGCCCTCCNGCCCCCATCTTGAAAGGAAACAGCATCTTACCCAGAGCTCCACCCGTACCTGATAGGACTATGCCTGACCTGAGATAAACGTGCCTGACTTCAGAAGAGAGATTTGAGGAGGCATTCTCCCAATCGGAACAGACCCCGGGAAGGAAACCCTCGCCAATCGAGCTTTCCTCGGTCAGCTCCTCATCGCCACGATCTCCGTACCAACCGATTGCACTGGCTACTATGAATACCTCCGGCTTCTTGTCCATGTTGGTTATGGCTTCGGAAAGCAGAGTCGTACTATCTACCCTGGAGCTCCTGATAGCCCGTTTCCTCTTCTTACTCCATCTCTTATCTCCGATCCCTTCTCCTCCAAGATGGATAATAGAGTCGAAACCCTCCAGAATTCCTGCATCCAGTTCCCCCGCGTCCGGATTCCAGAATAGCTCCTTTTTCCCTTCCTTGGGGCTCCTTCTGACCAGCCTCCAAACCTCATGCCCCCCGGTGTCCAGGAAGGCAACCAATTGTGTGCCTATCATTCCTGAAGAACCGGCCACTAGGATTTTCCTCCTTGGCGAATCGCCGAACTTCGAATGATGAGACATGTCTCTCTTGAGGCGCAGCTCCCTCGCAGTGAACATCTGAGAAAGGCGCTTTCTGACTAGCCTCCCACCAAGAATCCTGTCAGCTAGGTTTCCCAGAGGTCCGAAAGGAACCTGATAGCTAACTTCATCTACGACTTTGGTCGAACCGTCCTCTTCGATTAGGTGATGATCGTGGTCCCATGACCAGAATGGGCCCTTGACCATGGTGTCTGAGAAGAAATNAGGTGGCTTATATCCAGTGTGTTCCGCTACCCAAGTCATCTTGATTGGGCCCATAGGAAATCTGAACACTCTTTGGGAACCGACTTCCAATGAATCATCGGCCCTGACTTCCTCAGCCACCTCCCAAGGGGGCATAAGCCTACGGAATGACCCTTCATGTTCGAACCAGGCAAAAGTAGACTCAGCATCTGCATCTACCACAGTTTCATGTTTGTATTCGTACACCCACAACCCTCCATCTCGAGTATTATAAAGGCATGTTCCATTTATGGATATTTTTGATCTCTAATGTTCGAACTCTCCTCGTCCATCAACGGAACTCTTCCACTTTTGTAGGGCCCGTTCTTCGTAGTCAGTAATATTCAACCTATATGCCCAATGCTGCAGAGATTGTCTTATCACGGGACTAACTCCTTCATCATCAAAGGTAGAATTAGCTGCAATTACTTTGTTTATTAATTGAATTCTGAACCTCCCCATAGGTCCTGCAAATGCCAACCACCTTCTAACCTGCCTACCATCATCTGGACTTCTTCTACCTGCAAAAAATCTACAGTACCATTGAACCCATCCATAGGGATCTTGCTCTCGAATCCAACCCTTAGTCTCCCACATTTCAAGTCCAGTACCGCAGGAAACTCCGTATTTGTTGATCCGCTTATTGTAACTCTCCCCAATCAGAAAACAATCATCGATATCTTTCCACCATCTCTTGAATTCTAAGTGTTGTTTACTCAGATCCTGAGAAATGACTTTTGAAAAAATCGGCTTCCAGTAAGTCCCCCCAAAACTCCCTTCCATGAAAATCTCTCTTGGAGTGAGGTTCGGTCTAAAGTTGGGCCAATCTTGGAATGCAATTACATCCCCAACCTTTCTATCCATAATTTTTCCAACCAATACAAGCTCAAATTTATTGTCCTTTGATGCTGATAAAATGATATGATTGGTACTATTGCACAACATTAGGGCGAGCTGAATGTCAAGAGAAGTACTTACTGTTTTGGAGAGAGGTGATGAAGATTGTATAATGCGATTCGCTGACGGAGCCTCATTCAGACTGAGTTACTTTACAATCCGATCAAATTGTCAATGTGCAAATTGTAAACCTCGGCAAGTTAACGATCAGAGGAGAATTGAGTTCGAAGAAGAAATAATGAGGCTGAGAGTTGAGAAACCAAAAGTTACTCCAGTGGGGAAATACGGAATCCAACTGGAATGGCCCACTGGATGCTCTAGTGGTATCCATTCTTTCTCCCATCTCAGAGATGTTTGCGATTCTAGTGGTGCTGTACTCGAGTAGCTATTCCTACGAAGAAGTCAAATCTCTAGGTACTCTCGGCATGACATCGAAGCAACGGGTATCCCCCTTGCTGCGGTGGCGAAATTATGGCAAACGAAGATTCGAAGGACGATTTGAAATCTCTCGATGAGGAAGATGAGTGGCAACTCTATGCTTCTGCAGGATATGCGACTTCCGAAGCCATATCTGAAGATGAGGTAGTGGAAGAAAGTACCTCGGAGGAAATTTGGTTCGATGGTGATGATTTTGATTTTGAAGGTAATACTNTGAATTGGGACTCACCTCCTTGCCCAGCTCCCTTAGGAATCGCGCATATAATCAAAATCGGAGCCTGTGATTTTTGCCTAGATAGAATCTCAGGAAAACGAATCGAAGGGTCTGAAGCTACACCGGGTTCGATAATCAGAAAGGAAGCCTTCGAAAGAGATGAAAAACTTGAATCTAGCATCACTCAAGATTATTGCCCTTTGTGCGAGGAACTCTTTGAGGACATAGATAATATCGTCGAAAGAGTTTTTCAGACTCTTTCGAAAACCCAATTTTCAACAATGCAATTTGGCATCCATCTTCCTAAGGACCTTATCCAAGAAGAAGACAGAATCAGAAGTAAATTCGGAGCGCAAGGATCGTATCCATTGAAAGGCGCAATTGTTGAGGCTATTCACAAAAGGATTAGGGAATTAGGTCAGCAAGTTGACTTCGTAAAGGAGAAGCCAGATGTCATGGTTCTGGTGGATGGCCTTACCCTTAGGGTAGATGTTGATGTTAGACCGGTTTTTCTTTACGGTAGATACAGAAAGATTTCCAGAGGAATACCTCAGACCCGATGGCCATGCAGGGCATGCCGAGGTAGATCTCTTGGTTGCGAATCCTGTGAGGGCACGGGTCTTCAATATCCCAACTCCATTCAGGATTTGATTGGTGAACCAGTCAGAGTAGCACTGGGTGCCGAAGACACCTCATTTCATGGAATGGGGAGGGAAGATATTGATGTAAGGTGCCTTGGATCCGGAAGGCCGTTCGTATTGGAAATCAAAAGACCAACCAAGAGAGACTTCGATCCCAAGAAACTTATTTCTGCGGTTAATAATAATGCTAAAGGTAACGTCGAGATAGAAAATTTGGAATGGTGCTCGAAAAAGAAAATCAATGAAGTAAAACAGTCAAGATCAGAGAAGACTTACACAATTAGATTCAGACTTCAGAATATTGATGATTTGGAAGACATAGAGGGATCATTACTCTCCTTGTCAGGGAAGTTAATCGATCAAGAGACCCCTAAGAGAGTATCACATAGAAGAGCTGCGAAAATCAGGAAAAGAAGGATAATTTCAATCAGTAAAGTTTCAGTGGATGGGGATGAGGTAGAATTGACCTTGAGATGTGAAGCAGGAACCTATGTGAAGGAACTAGTTCACTCGGACGAAGGAAGAACAAAACCTTCGGTTCAAGGCGTTTTGGGCGTAGAATGCGAGGTCATATGGCTCGATGTGGAGGAAATTCATGATTAATGAGATTTCTTTTTTACATCCGAGTCCTTAAGAATGCTGCACAGGTCGCCCGAATTCGCGAAATAGGGGTATGATACATTGGTCACAAGGACAAAGGGCACTCGGCAGGGCACTCGAAGCATCCTAAGAAAGGGCAAGAGGGAACGAAGGAGGCTATTCATTAGCAGATCGATGCATCCCTATGAGGAAGGAGATAAGGTGGCCATTGTTCTTGATGGAGCCCAGCAGAAGGGAATGCCCCACAGAAGGTTCCAAGGAAGAACAGGAGTAATTGAGAGCTCCCAAGGAAGAGCCTATGTCGTGAAAGTTGCCGATGGAAATATGATGAAGACCGTCATAGCACGACCTGAGCATCTAAAATCAATAGAATAAGTGATATTATGGATAAAAAAGAGTTTGTTGACTTCGCTACAGTGAGAGATAGGCTGCTTGAGGCAATAGAAAGAAGAGGCGACATATCTTACGAGCAGACAATGGCTCTCCAGCATGCAGAATGGAAGGCAAGTGCCGGTGGTCATCCAACTGGTGAACTCAAGACTGATCCCGCAGTTTATGGAGCCCTACTCAAATCTCTTATGGAGAATGAAAAGCTCGGACAACACCCGGAGGTTTGTTCTAAAATAGCTGAGCTATCTCCACTTAATGTAGCCGATCTGAGGGTAATTATTGCCAGTAAGAGAATTGCCATGGACACCTCTGAGATAGAGGAAATCATTACCGTAATCAGACAAAATGTACTCTAAGGAGATAATTTAACTTTCACGTACAACTCAATTCATGAGGGAGAGCCTTTCTGAAAGGATGATAATATGCCTTCGGACAACACGCATGATTCGAGTGGCGACAAATTTGAGCCATTTGAAACAGAGGTCAGAATTAGGATTCTGGACGTGAAGGAGAGGAGGCCTATTGGCCATGAGATTCAGTGTATTAGCGAACCATCTCTATTCATTCTCCGGTCAAGATTGGGAAGCTCTGATCTGCTCTCAGTAGGGGAAATAGTAGAACTTCCTTCTGAGAACTTAGGATCCTTCTCTGAACTTAGGCTGAAGGATTTAAGCGGGTCTTCTCAACAGGAGTTAGTTTCTGCAATTTCTGACTCAATTACATCAGATCCAGAAAGGCACCTATCATTCTACAATAGTGCTGGACCAATGTCCTTGAAGTTCCACGCCTTTCAACTGTTACCGGGAATCGGTAACTCAAAGGCTATTCAAATGGTTCAGAAGAGAGGCCAATTAGGATGGAACACCTTTGAAGAAGTTGACGAAGCATGTGGAATAGAATCAGTGAGGCTTCTTGCAGAGAGGTATCTCAAGGAGATGGAAGATGTCGCCCAAACGCCCCGCTTACTCGATTTGCTAGTCCGTAAAGAGAAGTGACATGGATAATCTATCAGATCTTGATACGCGCCTCTTGGTCGATCTACTTCGAGACAAGGCAAAGCCAATCAAGACCCTGGGTCAGAATTTTTTGATTGATGATGATGTAATCTCACGTTCAGTCGAGGTCACAAGAGAATTTGACCATCCACTTTCTGAGGAATCTCATGTCCTAGAGATTGGACCTGGCCCCGGATCCCTCACACTAGCTCTTCTTCGAAAGGGAGCTAGAGTCTCTGCAATAGAGATAGATGAAAATTCAATTGAACATCTTGATAGGATATTTGGGGATAGAGGATGTAAATTATCGATAGAAGAATCCGACGCGGTGTCCGTGAATTGGCCAGAGGGAATAACACATATAATTTCGAATCTTCCCTATCAGACTTCTAGTCCAATAATTGACAGGATAATGAGATATCACTCTAACACTCCAATCTCACTCTCTGTTCTGCTCGTTCAAGAGGAGTTCGCACATAGGATGGCTATGTCATCCGCACCCTATGACTTGGGTCCCTTGGGACTTAACCTCTGGCTAGACTTCGAGATTTTTATTGATAGGAGGGTTCATCCGAACTCATTCACTCCTTCTCCAAATGTGAAATCTAGACTGGTAGTATTGAAACCGATCTCAAGGCCAGAAGTACAAGGAATCGACAAGAGACTATTCAGGATTATAACAAGACATTGTTTTTCCAACAGGAGAAAGAAAATGAGAACTCTTTTGTCAAGACCACCAAATAGGATTTCCAGAGTTTCCGGATGGCATAGAGATAGATGGTCATCGGCAATATCTAGAATTACAGAATCATTATCTGAAAATATCAAGGAAGACTGGCTAAATCTTAGGCCAGAAAATTTCGAGCCTGCAGATTGGCTTTCCATAACTAGGGAAATAGAACGATAATAGCTATTGAATAGCGTTTTGACATCGACTTGATAGAGGCCAACCCTCTCCGAGGTATCAAGCCGGGGCGCTATGAGACCTCGGATATAGGGAGGGATGATATGGCAAAGAAGGATACTTATCTCGCTCTACTGAGGAGGGGGATAGACGAGACTACTGCTCAGATTCTAGCCGATGGTGGAATCAAGATTGGCGATCTGAAGAAGTTAGATTCTGATACCCTCATCAATAACTATGGCATCAAGAAAGAAGTAGCAAAATCTGTTCTAGACGCGGTAAAGTCGGGCCCTAGGTCATCTAGCAGACAGAGGTTCCTGGCTGATGTACTATCGGACGATAAGAAGAAGGTAGACAAAATAGAGGAGACTAGGTTCAAGAGGGAGCAGAAGGACATTCACGCGGAATTACAAGAGAAGAAAGAGCAACTCAGACTAGCAAGAGTGGAGTCATTCAGAAACAAGAAATTAGTCATGAATCGCCTAGGTAAAACAATAGAGTTGATAGTCAAACTGGAAAATAATTTGGATGACGAGTCTAAGGACGAACAGCGCTCAAAGCTCCGGGATCAGCTAGAGACAAGAGGTCTAGAAGCTGCAAGAGACCATGAAATGTTAGAACTGTCAGGAACCCCCCAAGATATTGTAGACTTTAGAAGGAAGATAGCACCTGTTTTGTGTCTTCATGGTTGTCCTTACTGTGGAGAAGAGATGGATCCTAGAGGTAGTAATATTATGGATAATACTTCAGATTTCTCATTTATATGTTGGGATTGTGAAGAGGAGTTTCATGCCCCTATGGCCAAAGCAGTCATAAAAAAGCTAGAAAATGGGTCTAGAATAAAAATTGACCCGAAGAAGAAACCAATGCTTCCAGTAATTAAACCACCAGTGAAAGAAAAAGCAGGATCAATCACAGACTTAATGATGAGAGACCTAGAATCTGCTGGGGCCTCTGCGGAGGAGTTGGAGGCAGCTCTTGAATCAAGCTCCTTGTCTGGTGTTCTAATGAGTATAGATGAATGGATTGACCAGACAATAGCAGCCAAAGGCTACATCCAGGCTCAAGAAGACCGTGAAGAATTCATTATTGCCACTGGAGCCGGTGCTACCAAGTTCAACAAATGGATGAAGAAGGCAGGACTGAGGTTCAACAAGCAGACTGGACGTTGGACAAGGTGGGAGGACCGGTGAATTCCGGATGTCCGACTTCCTAATCTCATTGTCAATTTCTATTATTGGAATTTCAGTTATGACATGGTGGCTTTTCACAAGGATTTCTGAGAAACTACGTGAAGTGGAAGAAAGGAAAAAATGACTAGAAAACAGGCCTGACTGGCAAACTCACTCATTTACAGCAGCAGTCCATCTTTCCGAATGAGGCACTCCAACCACTTCTACATGGCATGCAAGCACTCCCTTCAAACTCTTCCCCTCGGATCTTAGGCTAATCAAATCGTCTAAGCAGCACGGACAATGAGGGTGATTCGGATTAATCCATAGCTCGACAATTCCTGAATCACTGATTTCAACACCTTTGAGGATTGATGATTCAACAATTCGCTTTCCATGCGGGGTATTCCTCTTTCTTAGCAGTCTCGCTACCCCTCTTTGTGCAGCTGAGAAGTTTGTCATACAATCACCATTCGGTCAAAATAGGAAAATCGTCTCCTGCTGTTAGACATTCCATACCATCTGCAGATCTGACCCATGTATCTTCTACCCCAATACAACCATCTGAGTGGATTACCTTCGGCTCAATTGCCATAGTTACACCAACATTCATTGGCCTGTCAAATCCTTTGGCCACAACCGGGGTTTCATCCAACTCCAGTCCTACAGAATGTCCAAGGAAGCTTGCTTGATCCTCTCCCATTCCCATTAGATTATCTCTATGCCCCATCTCTACAGAAGCCTCAATACCTATTTTCCATGCTTTGGAGCAATACTCCCCTCTATCAAGACTACTTCTGACCATTCCTCCAATCTCTATCATATCTTCCATCCTATCTACCCATTTTTTTGGTAAGCTACCGGAACAAAACATCCTAGTGCAGTCAGAAACATATCCTCTATGTACATGCACAATATCAACTAGTACTGGCTCATTTTGTTTTATTTTTGAGAATCCAGCTCCCAACGATGATATCGGACTCCCGCCTGTTCCTCCAAGTGCCGCATCAAAATAAGAAGGAACTCCTCCGGATCTTCCAGATGCAATAACCACTCTGTCACAATCCATCGGCCATTTCCTCATTCTAATCCTTCCGCCGAAACCAGCGGATCTACTGACTTCTTCCGCGATTCCCGCAAGTTCCAACTCACTTTTCCCCTGTCCTCCTTTATCACGAATTAGCTGGAACATATTTCGATTGATTCTGCCACTCTCACGAATCATTTCCAGCTCCCAATCTGATTTTTTCTCTCTGGCCGTATAGAGGATCTCAGTACAGTCAGAAGACACTCCATCTAGGTGCTCACTCATTTTATTTTGTATAAACCTCCATCGAGATGTTGGGACCTTACCTTCCTGCATTGATGGAATAAGGCTGCATCCTACTTTAGCCAGACTAGAACTCAAATCCGCCATTCTAGGATGGGTTTCGGTATGGTGAGGGCAATCACTTCCTCCTGATTCAAACACGGCTCTTCTGACTGACCTTCTAACCCAATGACTTGTTTCAATCCCCGATCCTTCTGATCCAAGAATTAGTGCTGAATTCTGACGACCTCCTGTCAACCAGTACAATTCTACTGGATCTTCTATGAAAATAGATTCGATTCCCTCTTTAGCAAGAATTCTAGACACTCTACTTTGCCTCTCTTCAATTTCTGAAACAGGGACCCTCCAATCCTGATTATCAGGTCCTGTTAGCGTAGCCGGATCCCATTCCATGGATTTGCTTAGATCGCCATAACAGAAAGCAGTTTTGGATGCGACAATCCCCCGAAATTATCCAAAACGGCCAAAACCGTACCCTTAGTGGCGTCAATGTGGAAGAGGTACTATCCCTCGACGACTTAGAACTCGGTGGACAAACAGTTTTGTTTAGAGTCGATGTAAATTCTCCTATTGAGCCATCTACAGGTTTACTTCTAGATGATGGGAGACTGAAAGCAATAGTTCCTACTTTGAAACGTCTTTCTTCATCCAAAGTAGCTCTATTGGCCCATCAGTCCCGACCTGGAAAGTCAGATTTTACGAGTATGGAGATTCATTGTGTTAGACTTTCAGAGATTATAGGGAGAGAGATCAGCTTCGTTCCAGATGTATGCGGAAAAGAAGCATTAAATGAAATAGAGAGAATGTCGGATGGCGATATTATTTTTCTTGAAAATGTCAGAGGATTAGATGAAGAATATGGAGTAAAATATGACAATAACGAACAAACCGAATCTACACAGATTGTAACAAGATTATCATCTGTTGTAGATATTTATGTAACAGATGCATTTGCTGCAGCCCATCGAAGATCACCCTCACTTACTGGCTTCACAAATCTCATTCCTTGTGTAGCAGGAAGTCTAATGGAGAAAGAAATTATCAGTCTAAGAATCGCATTGAATGATCCACCTAGACCCTATTTGGCTATTCTAGGAGGGGCAAAATGCGATGACTCATTTACAGTGGCAAAGAATCTTTTAACAAAGGGTCAGGTAGATACGATTGCATTTGTGGGATTGACTGGGAACTTGATGCTATGGGCATCTGGTCATGATATCGGGGAGAGGAATAAAAATTTCATAAAATCCATATTGGGAAAAGACTTCGAAAGGACATGGGAACTAGGAATTGAGATATCCAACCGGTCTCCAAAAAAAATATTCCTTCCAAAGGATTTAGCCGTAGAAGATAATGGCACTCGGAGGCCTATTTCATTGAGAGATTTGCCCACTGAAAACCCAATCTACGATGTCGGAATAGAGACCCTAAGAGAATTGAAACCCTTGGTCCAAGAATCAAATTGCATCCTCTGGAATGGCCCAGCTTCTTACTTCGAAATTCCCGAATTCGCATTTGGAACAATAGAGATCCTGAATATGTGTACAGAGGCTGAAGCTCTTACCATCATTGGCGGAGGACACACCAGCGCATTGGTCAATAGCAGAGGTGTCTCGAATAAAGTAACACACAACAGTACTGGCGGCGGCTCTACCATGTGCTTTTTATCCGGAGAACCTATGCCGGTAATTGCATCCCTCAAGGAGTCTTTCAGTAGATTTCATGATAAACTTGGCGATATGAAATCTACTAACTAATGGAGCCACTGGGGAGATTCGAACTCCCGGCCTTCTGATTACGAATCAGACGCTCTACCAGGCTAAGCTACAGTGGCAGCGACGCGCCCACCTTTACTTCCTGAATAAGAGAATCGGTAATCTTTCTGAAGTCAGATATTGGTTCAAATCAGCTTTTCTATATCTGCCAAGTGGCCAATCCTAAACTTAACATCAGAGATTATGGATTCCAGAGAAACCTGGTCTTTTCCTTCAGCTCTCATTACTAATATTGGTTCTGTATTACTCGGTCTACATAGAAACCATCCACCTTGATATCGTACTCTGATTCCGTCAACATCAGAATAATCCATATCAGAAAAGGCACTAATCACAGCAGACATCACTTCTTCTCTTTCCCCAACTAAGGGGATCTTTCCTTCATTAGTAGAAGGATATTCAGGCATAAAACTGAACCTATCCGAGAAATTTGGTCCTCCTTGCTCTGGGGATGGATCATTTCCCACGATTTTCATCAGTCTTGCAGCATTGTATATTGCATCATCGAATCCATCCCAGTCATCATTCATGAAGAAGTGTCCCGACATCTCCCCTGCCATGGGGGATTCAGGGGAATTTCGTAATTCTAGTTTCATGAATGTGTGCCCAGTTCTAACCATCCTAGGGACTCCTCCGAAATCGGTTATAGCATCCTCCAGAGCCATGCTACACTTGACATCATAGAAAATCGTCCTTCTCTCTTCTGAGGCGTCCTTCGGAAGATTTTCCAGAACATCTTTGACAAAAATCCCCATTAATCTATCTGGATGAATAAAATCTCCTTTTTCATCAACGACCCCTAATCTATCTCCATCGCCATCCATTCCAATTCCGAATTCTGCTCCGTGTTCGACAACTGCTTTGCCCAGATCAACCATATTCTTCGGTCTTGTAGGATCTGGAGGATGATTTGGGAATGAATTGTCCCAATCGCAGTATAACGGAATCACATCTATTCCTAATTCTTCAAGAGTCTTAACCGCTAGAGGCCCGGGAACTGCATTTCCACAGTCCAGAACAATCCTAATATCCCTATCAGGTTTACCGACAGTGTTCAATATGGAATTTACATACTCGTTTTCATAATCGTTTCTTGTTTCATAGCTCCCTTCACCTTCTCTGAAGTTTCCTGATTCAAACGTTCTCCGAATATCTTGTAGATCCTCACCTCCTAGAGGTAGCTTACCCCTACATATTTTGAAACCATTATATTCAGGTGGATTATGACTTGCTGTAATTGCTACAGCTACATCGACTGGTAGGTCTACTGTAGATCTATACAGAACACCTGTAGAAGAAATACCCAGATCTATAACATTTGCTCCAGCAGAAATTAATCCCTTCACAAAGGCTTCATGATAACTAGGACTAGAGTCTCTGATGTCTCTCACTACGGATACACATTCTGCCTCAAGATGCGTAGCAATCGCCTTTCCCAGCCTCTTACTGAAATCTTCGTTTAACTCATCGCCTGCGATTCCTCGAATATCATAAGCTTTGAACACACTCATACTGATTACCACACATAATTCGCTAATCATATTTGGCAATTCGTCAATATCATTTTGTTCGAGAAAACTATACCAGTGCCTCTTCCAATTCTGGAGGTAAATCAGTTCTATAGTCCCCTGAATTTCTGAATGCTTCGCAGATAATCTCAATCAGTGCGTCAAGTGGTAGTTTACAGACTTGATAGGCTGCCCTTGCAGGAGGTATTGAGTCCCCAAGCCAATCTCCATAGATCTGATTGACAGTTGCGTAGTCGTTAATATCAGTCAATAGAATTGTCACCTTAACCAAATCTTCTTTGGAACTATTTGAAGCTGCCAACAAATCGTCAATCTTTGCTAATGTTCCAATAGTCTGCGATTCAATATCGTCTCCGGATTCAACGTCAACTTGTCCAGAAAGCCAAATATGATCTTCTACAGTTATTCCGGGGCTGTAGGGACCGAATTTTACATCTCCTGTATCAATTTTTAATTTTCTACTCATGTTTGTCCGATGAGGTAACATGTATAGGATTACTTGCGAAGTTGCTCAATTATCTCGAAGTGATCCCCAGAAATATCGTCTGCGACCAATTTCTCTATATTGATCCATTCTGCTTCAGCTGCATCATCTCCGGCTATGGGATAAGCCTCTTCGTCTACTTGAACCAAATAAAATATGGAGACAATATGCTTTCTTGGATCTCTTTTTGGACTCCCTCTGACGGCATAAAATTCTGGATTAGAGCCTTCAACTCCAGCCTCCTCGAAAAGCTCCCTTAGTACTGCATCTACAGGATCTTCATCATAATCAACAAAACCTCCTGGGAATGCTAATTTTCCTTGCCATGGAGGATACTTCCTCCTAATCAGTAGAACTTCAGTCATTCCTTCAATATCTCTCAATACAACTGCATCAACTGCCAATGAAGGACTTCTATACCGATTATCTTCCATACCTTCTCCTCCTCATCTGGAATGTCTCAATCGCATCATACAGATCTCCTTTGGAAAAGGAAGGCCAATGAACATCGGTGAAGTAAAGTTCTGAGTATGCGATTTGCCATAAAAGGAAATTTGATACTCGCTCCTCGCCACTTGTCCTTATCACTAGATCTGGATCTGGGATATCTGCATCGTATAGGCGCTTCGAGATTTCCTCAGTATCGATATTTTCCATAGTCAACTCACCAGATGCATAGTCAGAAGCCACCGCCTTAACAGCATCTACAATCTCTTCCCTTCCCCCATATGCAAGACAGACGGTGAAAGTGAAATTCGAGTATTTCTTAGTTTTCTGTTCTGCGTATTCTATAGCATCCCTAACCTTCTTGGGTAACTTTTCGGTTCTTCCCGCTGCCTTTACTTTTACTTGCTTTGAATGAATTCTTGGATCTTCAGAGATCTCGTGTAATCCAGTTACGTAAAGATCGTACAGGGAATCGAGCTCTTCAGAATCTCGACTTGAGATATTTTCCGAAGAAAGGGCATACACCGTAAGATATGGAATCTCCAATTCCAATACCCAGTCCATCACCTCCTTCAGTTTCTCTTTTCCATGCTTGTGACCAACTTCAGTTGCCACACTCAGGTTCCACGCGAATCTTCTATTCCCATCCATGATTATCGAGATATGTTTTGGTAGATCCCATTTCTCAAGCCTGTCCTTCTGTCTCCTGACTCGGACCCGATCTAATCGAGAAACAAAGCTCCATGCAAATCTTGAGTTCGAAATCACTCTTGCTGGAAAATTGAAGATCCTGTATTTTAGAAGCCACTTCACAAGACCATCGATAATGCTACCCATGCCGGTTCTGCGACCACTCATGATTTGAGGCGAGACCTTCCTCGGTTAATACTACTCACCAGAAATGCCTATTCGAAAATTACATCGGCTGAATCGCCAACCTTATCCAATAGTCCCCTTTCAGGATTCACCACTATTACCTCCACTGAATGTTTCCATACAGGCAGATCATGTTTACTGTTTCCAGCGTATGCGAAACCACTCTCGCCGAATCTAGAAATGAGTGCCTCCGCTTTTTTCTTTCCTCTTAGGTTGAATGATCCTTCGGAGGCCATCACATCAGAGAATAATCCAATATGTCCAGCGATCTTCTCCGCGATTAACCGATCCGAAGCAGTTGCTAGAATCAATTCTCTACCCTTAGCTCGCTCTCCAGTCAACCAGTCTAGAAAACCCTCATGATAGGTTAGCTCTGCAGGATCGAAGTCGAGTCTTTTGCCTAGCTCCTGTTTCCAAAGCGCTCTTCTACCAGTAAATTCCCAGAATAAGGTCTTTGGAATCATCCAAGGTCTTCTAAGGAAAACCCTTCTGATGCTAATCCAACTCATATCTGTCAATATCAGAGTTCCATCCATATCTACCGCAAGGGGAACTTCTGACACGTCCTCACTCACACTGTTCGCCGGGGCTGCTACGATTCAAGCCTTCGCAGACCGATTCAATGAATACATGGACCCTTTCCTAGTTACGAGGGAATGGGCCGGTGTGGGACAGAAGTTGGAGACCTCAGGCACTACGTAAAACAGAATCAATTGACGAATCCCCAAGAGGATTCGAAAGACTTTCATTATCCGGATCTGGACCATTATCACCATTTTCATGCGAAATTATTGAGCCTATGAAATTGGAAGAAGTATCCGATTGGATAGATATAATTTCGGATCTGAAATCATGGGGTGAAGTGCCGGACCCGGATATATTGGAAAGTGTGACAATTTCGGAGGATATTAGGGGCCCAATTGGGATTTTAATTGGAGAGGAAGTTTGGATTGCAGAATTCCTCCCATGGGGTGCAGATAGCTTGATGAGGAAGAGGATAGAGATGGCACAAAAATACTGCGATGTACCCTGTGGGGGGTTCTCGTGGATGGATTCCGATGTAATCCTGATCCGAAGGAAGAACCATCAAGATATAAACTTCAATGACTTACTATTCGACGCACTCACCTCAGATGACAAAGAAGGAACAATCGAAATTTTAATCCAATCCGGAAAGAAACTTGGTTCATTCCATAGTAATATTGAGGCAGGTAGAGTCACTCCTTATGATCCAAAGAGATGGAACTCAAGAATTGCCAAAATGGAGGAGAATCTACGAGCTCGCTCTATTTGGAGGGCACCATACTCAAGATATTCGGACTGCATGCTCTCAATAGGAGACATAAGATTCAATCACATCTCAGAGAATTCTATCAAAATTAGCAGGCCTAGACTTTCAGATGCACTGATGCGACCTGATTGTGAGTTCCCAGCCATCAGGGATCTTGCTTCACTAGTTCACGATCTATCTAGGCTCCATTATTCCTCAAGATCAAAAATGGATATAGTAGATCTAAGGAGGACTCTAATAGAATCTTGGAGGGAATCAGCTCCTGGAAGGTGGTCTTCTGAGAGTGTATTCTATACTCATAGAGGAGGACTAGCTATTTGGGAATATGAGCAGTGCTTGATGGATGTTTTAGAAGCATCGTCCAACCAATCCGGACCTCCTCAGCCTGCATTGGGGCTAATAGAGTACGTTCCAAGTTTTCAGAAGAAGATGTTCAACAATCGGACCATAGGAGCACTCTCGATTATGTCAGCATTCTTTGGGTTAACCACTCTATACGCTTCATATCCACTCACTTTAGATGAAATCACAGTCCCAGGTTTTTGTATTGTAGCAAGTATGGCTCTGATGGCAGTCTACCGTAGGATGTCTCCAGCCCCTGAGGTCCCCTTCAATCGATTAGATTGATCTCTCCTCCGATATACTCGTAATATCTCGGAACTCCTGTAGGTATCTCAAATGAGACTATGTCACTGGGAGATATTCTTTCGATATGCATCACAATTGACCTAAGCGAGTTTCCATGTGCGGAGACAAGAACATTCATGCCCGCCTTCAGATCGGGAAATATCTCCTCTCGAAAATAAGGTATTGTCCTCTTAGCAGTCATTTCAAGACTTTCTCCGTCTGGAGGAGCTACATCGAAAGATCTTCTCCATAAATGGACCTGCTCTGATCCATGCTTCTCGGCAGTCTCCGCTTTGTTGAGTCCTTGCAGAGACCCATAGTTCCTCTCATTCAATCGCCAGTCGGTTTTAATCTCGACATCAACTGATGCAGAATTTTCTAAAAGTACAATCTCAGCTGTCTTCTTGGCTCTGATTAGATCGCTTGTATGGATCACATCAATTTTCACCTCTTTCAGCTCAAGACCAGCATCTTCTGCCTCTTTAATTCCCTTATCAGATAGCTCAACGTCAGTCCATCCTGTGAATCTGTTCTCTGCATTCCAGATGGATTGTCCATGACGGATTAGAATCAACTTTGTCAATTAAAACACCTAGAGTTTCGCTCTTCTCCTCGGTTCGTGGAAACTCAGATTACACTCCAATCCCCTAGCTCTACCCATCAGAAGGATGTCCTCAGTGAATTCTCTTTGAATCTTGGCACTAGACTCGCAGTAGAAATTGCATGAAATAGTAATCTTGGGAGGAAGACTATTAGTTATTTTGACCCAAGAATCCTCGATTTTTGTCGCTCTTGGATCTCCTAGTACCTGCTCACATAGGGCCTCACAGAAATTCTTCAAGGAGGCTTCATCACTGTCTTCCTCAAATTCGAAGACAGGTCTAATTCTCCTAAATCTCCTCATAGTGAAATTCTCAACTGGCGAATTAGTAATATTAGAATTGGGCATTGTGACGATAGTATCGTTCCCAGTCCTAATCATTGTGGTTCTAAGCCCAATAGTAATCACTTCTCCCTCGACATCGTCTACAATAATCCAGTCCCCTACGTTGAATGGCTGATCTATGATTATAGAAATGGCTCCGAAGATATTAGCCACTGAATCTCTAGCCGCAAGTGCTAGAGCTAGTCCAGTAATACCAAGTCCAGCAATTAGCCCATTGAGGTTCAAACCTATCAAACCTGCAACAACAAAGACACCTAGGACCACAACGGCTAGCCTACCAATCGCCTCTGCTACACTAGCAAGAGATCGACGAGCAGCCAAATTCTCCCCTTCAACGACTATGAAAGCATCGAGGTAATCAACCAGCCTGTATGCTGCTACTAGCATTAGTATGACAAAACCTGCTCTGGAGGCCTCCGCCAAATTATCCATCCACTCAAGATTCCAGATGAAATTTCCATTCGAGGCAGATACATTGTCCAATATCCAATCTAATGATTGCCACATAAACAGAAGTCCAACCATCCATCCTAACGATCTTGGAGCGAAAAGAGTCCTACCGTCAATTCTTTCAGTCTTGGAAAAAAGATCCATTAGCCTAGGAAATAGAACTCTCCTGGAGGTTAGACCTGCTAAGACGCTGACCCCCAGTATAACTATCAGAAAGATCAGTCCATTCGTGGAGAAATCCCATGCAAGCTCTTCTCCGGAGAGAGACTCTCCTATCTCATCTGCTACATTCATGAATAACCCAGTCATATCGTGCTGAAAAAGTAACCCGGTCTTGTAGACCGTTCTCCGTGCGTTTCAATACATAGGGTTCATTCGGTAATTGTACCATGAACAGCAGGCAAGCACCAAAAAATGGTAAATTCCGTTCCTCTAATCGTGGAGCACCCCTTTCTGCAATGATACTTCCCTTGCTTCTCAGCCTCTTTTCCCCGATTGCTATCGCCCCAAACTCATCTGCTCAGGATACTGGATCTGAAATGCTGCCGGAAGAAATATGGTCTACAGAATACATCAACCAACAATATCCGTGGGGGGGTGACGATAGAGCACAGTTTAGAGAGTATCATGACTATTTCTCATTGAAGAATAGGATGCAGTTCCTTGCTGATAGGAACCCCGAGATTATGACATTCCACGAGGGACTATTGGGGGGGATGAACAAGCGAGGGGATCAGATGTCTGCAACCGACTACGAGGGTTGGTATTACAATCACAGGAGTCCATGGATAAAAATCACACAAGATCCTTCAGGAGGGGACTGCAATGTATTTGTGGGAGACTGCGGGAACTATGAGGATAGGTCTGATGTGATGCTAGTAGGAAATCATCACGCTCGAGAGTGGATGTCGTTCGAGGTACCGATGTTTTTCTTAGAGATGGTTGCTCACTACTATGGCCAAGCCGGAATTGATAACGACGGAGATGGAAGCATAGACGAAGACCCTTGGAACGGAATCGATGATGATGGTGATTGTACCAGTCTGAATATAACAAATCAAGACAGCAACGGAGACGGAAATCCCTGCGGTCCAGGAGATCTTGGAGTAGACGAGGACTTCTCAGAACAATTCATCACCGATCTAGTCAATACTAGAGAAATCTATCTGATTCCAATGCTAAATGTAGATGGGGTCAGATATGACATGGAGGAGTTTTGTGGGCCCACTGCATGGGAAAACTGCTATCGTAGCGGTTGGAGGAAGAATCTCAGAGATAATACCCATACGGGTGTAACGCCAATTCCCGACATAGACGAGACCGTGGATGAGGGCTGCGATGGGGTCGACCTCAATCGTAACTACCAGTTCGAGTGGGGGGCTCCGCTCGGAGCGACGGGGCCTCTCTTCCCAGGATTTTGCTATGCTGATGGTCCCAACAACGATGTTTACAACGGTCCTGTGAACTACGAGGACAATGACGGAGACGGTTTGGTCAACGAGGACCATGTCGATGGAAAGGACGACGATGCCGACGGGCAGGTAGACGAGGATTGGCTTGGAGGTAACTCTGAACCAGAGACCAAGTTCATCCAAGATATGACCGAGATGAACGATGATGACGGTGATGGTGCTTCAGAATTCAAGACCACCCTGACATGGCACTCATACTCAGAATTAGTCCTATGGCCATGGGGCCACTGTACGAATTGCTACTCTACGGACGACGAGTTCCTCGTGTATCATGGACAGGTCATGGGAGAGATGACAGCTTACGCTCCGATGCAGTCCTCAGAGCTCTATCCCACCACCGGTGACTTCTGTGACTGGCACTATGGTGTTCACAACTCGTACTGTTACACTATCGAGATCGGCAACGCGTTTCATGAGCTTCCTGAGGACATAGCTCATATCGCAGTACGGAACGTTGGAATAGCATTCTATATGGCTGAGATAGCTGATGATCCACGGTACAGGGCGATTGTCGGAATCGAGAACACTACTTCCAACCAGTGGCTAGCTGACCCTGACAGGGTTTCCGTACCCTCGAAAGGGGAGATACCGATAGGATTCTGCTTGGAGGCCACATTCCCATACTCAACGGACATCAACATGACTCACCTGATGTGGAGGTTCGTGGAGCCCACCAGACAGCAGGACGATTACGGCCCGACCGAATGGTCAACAGTTCCATGGTCAATGGCTGCATTCCAAGAACCTGATATCACAGTTCAATGCGCATTGATGGATGGTTCGAATGGGACTAGGATCGAGGCTCACATCCCTCTGCCCGACACATCGGTAGGCAAGCTACAGTACAAGGCAATGTTAGGAACCACGAACGGCGCCTTCCCTTTCTCCTATCCAACATTGGAACAAGGGGGTAATTACTACGAGTTGTCGATACCCTACAGAGCAGGATTCGGGGACGCCATACTGAGCATCCTCATGTTCCTGGTGATCGCTTCTTTCGTTTGGGGTGGACTTGGATTCACGCTCAGGGAAATGTTCTCAGAAGACGAAAATGTACTGGGAATGCCCTCCGATGACGATACTGAACCCTGGTACAAAATCCGTTCATAGGGAGAAGTGAGGAGATTCGATGGCAGACGAATATAGGAAGACCAGCTCCGAGACAAAATCGTCAAGCGACCAGTTTAGCGGTAGACTAGGTCTGATTTTTGCCACTATCGGAGCTGCAATCGGAACTGGAAACATCTGGAGATTCCCTAGGATGGTGGGTGCGAACGGAGGAGGCTCATTCCTAGTGCCATGGATAATATTCCTCTTCCTGTGGTCCGTACCCCTAATCATCGCAGAATTTGCTCTGGGGAAAAGAAGCAGAGTCGGAACAGTTGGTACATTCAGGATTTTCGCTGGCAAACGATTTGCATGGATGGGGCTATGGACCGCCTGGATCAACTGTGCGATAGGATTCTACTATGCAGTGGTCACCGGATGGTGTCTGAATTACTTCCAAATCGCAATCAGAGGAGGACTAACCCAAGAAGTGGATACTATCGATGTGTGGAACTCTTTCTTGGAGTCCCCAATGCAAGTCATCTTCTTCCAATTCCTAACCGTACTAATCACACTCGCAGCAATTTGGGGGGGTGCAAAGGCTATTGAGAAGGCAAACGTAACGCTGATGACTTCCTTGTTCGTACTTCTTTTCACCGCACTATTCCTCTCTTTCGTGATGGATGTGAAGGACGGTACCCTTGACGGATTCATCTATATGTTCAGCATCCAACCAGAGTACCTGGTACAACCAGAGACTTGGATAAACGGACTTTCACAGTCAGCTTGGTCATGCTCCGCTGGAATGGGTATGGCAATCACCTACTCTGTGTACATGAGAAAAGACGAGGACACAACCCTGAATGCCGCCACAATGTGCCTTGCCAACAACAGCATCAGCATCATCGCCGGCCTAACTGTGATGATGGCAGTCTTCTCGGTATCCGATGATCCCCTCGGCGCAGTGAGTGGAGGTAGCTCAGCAATCACGTTCTTGGTTCTGCCAGAAGTCTTCGCACAGGCTCCTGGCGGACCAATCGTCCAGCTTGTCATGGTCTCAATCTTCTTCCTCGCTCTCTCATTCGCAGCTCTTACATCAATGATATCCACAGTGGAGCTTTGCGTCAGGAACTTCGTCGATCACGGATTCGATCGCTCGAAGTCGGTCGCACTCACCGGTCTAGCGATATTCCTATTCGGAATACCCAGTGCAGCCCTCTGGATCAAGATGGACCCAACAACAGGGGTGAGATTCCCCCAATTCCTGGAAGTGCAGGACCATATCTGGGGGTACGGACTGATGTTCAGCGGCCTATTCATGGCCTACACCATCTGGAAGTATGGCTGGTCGAGATACAGGTTCTGGCAGGAGGAAAACGGAATCGAAGGATTCAGCATCAGAGACTACTTGGATCATGGAGTATCCTCATTCAGAGATGACTACATCAACACAGGAGATAACGATTGGTGGATTGGAAAGTGGTGGGATTACATCATGTATCTTGGCTTCCCATTGATGTTCACGGTCCTGATGATGTCCTACTTCGTGGACCTACTTGCCAACGTCGATGACCCGTGGAACCCAACCAACCCCAACGGAATATCCATTATCCTACTATTCTGGGGAGTAACAGCCTCTCTGTTCATCGGATTCAACAGACTGCTTGTCTCAAGGCCCCTCTTCAGAAACGTCCCTGAGGGGGCTCAGGTCCCAATCGACATGCTCCCCGGCGGAGAAGACCCTCATATCTTCACCGTAGGGGACGAGTTGCCCGATCACGTCAAAGAGGAACTAGGTTTAGCATGAGGCTCGATAATGAGAGCACCATCTGAGCGCGAACCATGGGAGTTGCACTGGAGAGAAGTCGAGGTATTCGACAGAAACGCATCTGGTATGGGCATAGATGAATTTGAACTAATGTTCTCTGCATCCGAGTCTTTGGCCAGAGAGGCTGCTGCGATGTCAAAAGGAGGACCCGTCCTATTCCTGTGCGGCCCCGGAAACAACGGAGGAGATGGCTTCCTGGCATCATGCCACGAGACTCTATCAGACTCGGAGGTCGTAGTAATAGCGAGCCACGAGAACTCCAAGACAAGTGTTTCTTCTCGAGCAAGAGAGTTGGCATCCTCCAGATCTCCTATACATCTCTGGCCCGAGGTTCCTATCAGAGATTGGTCATTGATTGTCGATTGCCTCTTAGGTGCAGGTTTTTCAGGCCCAGGAACTGAGCCAAGGGGAAAGATAGGAGAGATTACATCTTGGGTCAGATCAAGCGTATCGCCAGTCCTATCTTGCGACATCCCCACGGGCTTGGGATCTCAGGGTGCCATAGTCGCTGACCGGACTGTAACCTTCCACTCTAGAAAGATGTGGATGACTGAATCAGAGTGTGGAGAAGTAGTAGTTTCGAAGCTTCCTTGGCCAGATTCAGTTGTGGACTGCGGTATCGGAGATGCAGCCAGGTATCCAGTGATTTCCAAAGACGCTAGGAAGGGTGATAGAGGGAGGCTTCTAGTCATTGGAGGCGGGCCATACCATGGTGCGCCCATACTATCAGGGTTGGCGGCTGCCAGAAGTGGATGCGACTTGGTTCACGTTGCAATGCCATCATCGGCCTCTGGAAGGACTAAGTGGCCTAACAGCCTAATCCCAGAAATTCTACCCGATGAAGACTACCTGACCTCTGAATCTGTAGGGAATATAGCAGAATTCTTGGACTCCCCGAGAAGGCCCCAAGCTATGTTGATAGGCCCTGGAATAGGAAGAGAGGAAAGCACAATGGAGACCGTAAAAGACATAATCTCGATGGCATCATTAAAGAAAATTCCAGTAGTTGTGGATGCAGATGCAATTAGCTCCCTGCCTTCTGGGAAATGGCCCGAAAGAGTCCAAGGAGTAGCAACTCCTCATCATGGAGAGGCAGACAGATGGCTATCCGGCACTACTCCAAGAAAAGCACTTCAGGGATGCCATGACGAGAATGCTGCAATAGTGGTAACCGGCCAGAAAGACGAGATCACGGGCCCAGGTGGAAGGTTTTGCTATGCCAAGGGGGGTCATCCTAGAATGGCTGTAGGCGGAACAGGGGACCTTCTTGCCGGTCTAATTGGAGGTCTTCTTGCGCAGGGGATGGCTGCATGGCCAGCATCCAGGCTTGGTTGCGCCGTCCTCAGGGAGGCTGGTAACAGGGCCACGCGAACAAACGGTCCCGGACTACTGGCAGAGGACGTTCCAGTTCATATTGCCCACACTCTCGCAGACTGGGTGGAGGTGAATTGAATGCTGATTGGCGATGATTACCCCTGGAGTAAGCTACTCAGGGAGTACGCAATGTATTGCTCAGTAGGATGTCTAAACGTTGCGGTCTTCTTCTCGATGTACTATATCCTCTATGAGTTCAGGATCTCAGATTCTTATCCAGCCGCCTCGGCTTGGGCAATATCCTACTTTCTCAGCTCAATCCTAGCTCACTACCTGCACAGATGGCTCACTTTCGAATCAATGACCAGTTACGGGAAGAGCCTGTTTGTGATGCTCTCTATCTACGTCACATTGCTAGTAATTTCTACAATCTCGACAGCATACTTCGCAGATACTCTGGGCTTCAATCACTACTACTCCTGGGCTGTTAACACCGCAGCTTTCGGATTTGCGTCTTTCATCCTTCTAAGGATATTCGCCTTTCCTCTCTCGGATGGTAGAATAACCCGCAAAGAACGGCTCGAAGAGTTCCGAAATAGGCGTAGGGCTTGAAGAGGCCCCTCACTTGGCGTGAACGTGACCAAGGGTGTTCGCGGGACTCGAGACTTCTACCCTGAGGACATGAGGGTAAGAAACTGGCTTTTCGAAAAATTCCATATCGCCGCACTCTCCCATGGTTTCGAGGAATACGACTCCCCTGTCCTAGAAACAGAGGAGCTCTATACTAGGAAGTCCGGAGAAGAAATTACTCAGCAGCTCTACAATTTCAAGGACAAGGGCGACAGAAGAGTCTCACTGAGGCCAGAAATGACACCCTCCCTCGCAAGGATGGTAATGGCTAGATCTGGAACCTTGCCTCTCCCAATCAAGTGGTACTCAATTCCACAGTGTTGGCGCTATGAGAGGACGCAGAGGGGGAGAGGTAGGGAGCACTACCAGTGGAACGTCGATATCTGGGGGGCAGAGGGAGTCGAGGCTGATGCAGAGCTGATATCTGTCCTTGCCCATTTCTTCGACAGCGTCGGACTATCCAAGGAAGATCTGGTAATCAGAGTTAGTAGTAGGAAGGTGCTGGAAGAGGTACTCGGAAAGCTGGGGGTATCAGGGGATGACTTCTCCAAGACATGTGTTGTCATGGATAAGATGGACAAGCTCCCAGCAGAAGCTATCCAGACTCAGTTGGCAGAAATCGGACTCGATGAAGAGGCCGTTTCGATAATTCAAGATGTTCTTGCGATAGACGAATTAGATGGACTTTCAGAAAAACTGGGAGAAGATAGCAAAGCTGCCTCTGAACTACTATCGTTATTCTCTTTGGTAGAATCATACGGCCTCGGAGACTGGATCTCTTTCGATGCATCAGTCGTCAGAGGACTTTCATACTACACTGGGTCAGTTTTCGAGGCTAATGATAGATCGGGGGAGCTAAGGGCTATATGCGGAGGCGGTAGGTATGATCGTCTCATAGGGACGCTGGGAGGCAAGAATCTCCCTGCAACGGGCTTCGGCTTCGGAGACATGGTAATAATGGAGCTACTCGAATCTAAGGGACTTTTACCAGAGCTGAGCCAAGGAGTATCCGATGTCGTCTACGGGATGGGTCCAGAACTAAGAGGTTCTGCTATGAAAGTGGCAAATGAGCTTCGCTCCAGAGGAAGGAGAGTAGACTTGGTTCTCGAGGAAAAACGAATGAAGTGGGTCTTCAAGCACGCCGATAGAGTTGCAGCTGATAGACTAGTAATGGTTATGCCAGATGAGTGGGCTAGAGGAATAGTCAAGATCAAGCAACTGTCTACTGGGGAGGAGATCGAGATCCCCTTCGAGGAGCTATGACTGCCATTGCCATAGCGGACAGGCCAGCTAGAATACCGAATCCTGGAAGACCGCCTCCAGAACTCTCTCCAGAACCCCCCTCTTCCTCCGGTTCTACTTGATCTGTGACATTGATTATTGGCCAATTTACTACCACGTCCATTCCTTCTTGATTATCCGAATAGTATAATCTAAACTCACCAGTGCAGTCATTCAACCAACCACACTCGACCCCATTGTATCCAGGTGCTGAGTATTCGATATCAAGCGTCGGTTCCTCTTGGCTCTTGTTCCACTCCGTCATGTTCGCGTCAACGGGGATCTCCCATCTGATCTGCTCATCATTGAAGCTATTGTCAGTGGCAGGGAATACCTCTGAAGCTACTACTAGGTTCCCCTTTCGAAGTGAGAGAGTCAAGCAGCTTTTTTCTATTTCTTGATCACAATCATCAGAGTAAATAGCAACTCCAATCTCTATGAGAATGGTCCCATTTGGATTCAAAAACATATGTTCCTTGTAGTTCTCCTGATTCCTACATGACATGGAAATCTCCACTTGTCCGCTTCCATATGTCCTCGATCCGTAACCCTCCTCGGCTGAACCGGTGGAGTCGTTACCGTCAAAGTGAGACCAGCACGATGAGAGATCGGATGTCCCCCAGAAGTGCATGTGAGGGTTGTCAACCGACGGCTGCTTGGGATCCACAGCAGTTTGAGAAGAAGCAGGAGCTGCCATTACTGATGATAGTACGAAAAACGCAATACTGAGAGCCATTACTCTTTTTCTCATAATTCCTACTCCTGCTGGTCATGTTTGAGGCTTATCCATCCTTGTTCACTAGTCGAATCTCTGAAATCCACTTCCTGCCGCTTCTCTACCTTTTCTTGCGATGTTTAGGGCCTCTCCGAGCATATCCGCACTCATCATCTCCCTGTCCAAACGCTCGTGAGCAACTCCAGTTATAATTGACATGACCTTGATGGTATCTCCGAAGGCAGGATCCTGCCTCGCCCCGAAGATAACGTTCGCATCAGGGGATAGTCTTGCTGTCATGAGATCACAGACCTGATTAGCCTGTTCCAGTGTCATATACGGGCCCCCTGTGACATGAATCAAAGCTCCAGTTGCTCCATCAATCTCTATATCCAGAAGAGGATGATTCAATGACTCGTGTACTACTTCCTCAGGCCCCTGATCACTCTCCCCGTACAGCATCATTGTGACTCCTCCACCCTTCATAATGGAGCGAACATCTGCGAAGTCCAAGTTAATCAGGCTCGGTAGGGTAATAGTCTCAACAACTCCCTTTACGATTTCCGCAATCAGTTGGTCCATTATACTGAATGCCTCATCAAGTGGCAAGTTGGGAACAAAGTGTAGGAGCCTGTTGTTGTCGAGGACTAATACCGCATCGGCTGCCTTTCTGACTAGATCCAAGCCCTCCAGAGCTCGTTCCATTCGCTGACGCCTCTCCACAGTGAAGGGCGTGGTAACAACTGCGACAACTAGTGCTCCAGATCGTTTTGCCTCTTCGGCTACAATTGGAGCTATACCAGTACCGGTACCACCTCCCAGTCCAGCTGTGACGAATACTAAATCAGCTCCATCGACGATTTTGGTAATCACATCTCTTCCTGCCTCTGCGCACCTTCTGCCCATCACAGGATCTCCCCCTGCACCCAGGCCTCTGGTGATGTGCCTTCCAACCAGTAGTTTCTGCATGGCCCTGGTATTGTCCAGATGCTGCTTGTCGGTATTGATCGCTACAGTTACAGCACCCTCTACGCCTATGTGCGTGATACGATTCATGGTGTTGTTTCCGGACCCTCCACATCCGCAAACTAGGATCCTAGGATCAGGCGGGCCAAAACTCTCCAGTTCCCTGTCAGTCAGTGCCGTTGGCACTCTGCTGGGGGGGCTTTTACCCCCAACTGGGGAAACTGTGTTGCTAGGTACCTCTACCACTTAACCGCCTCGTGCATCCCAGGCATTTCTGCCTATTACGCCCCCCGAGTCACCTCTTTGCCTTCTTAACAGTTGAGGATGTGGGAAGCTACAATAGTGCGATTATCGGACCTATGGTAATCAGCGGGATCTTAGTACCTACTAACTTCTTAATTTACTATCTTTCACTGGAAAGCGAGATAAAGCTCCGGTCCTCCCACAGAACGCGCCGCGCTTAGCTCAGTTGGCTAGAGCACCTGACTGTAGACTGGAAACACTTGGTTGTAGGCAGCCATCAGGGGGTCCCCGGTTCAAGTCCGGGAGCGCGGACCAAAATATCGAATTTCAGGTTTCTAATGCCATCTTGCGCGGTTTTATAACTACCTCAATTTCCGTACAATTATGTCGCTTGCACCAACACAATATGATTACGGAAATGAAAAGAACTACGCCTTCGCATCCTCAGTAACTTGCTCAGACGATGAAACTAGGAAGATGTTCGTGGAAGGCTACGGCCACATGCTGAACTACAACCACGAACAAGCGATTGGCTGCTTCACAAAATGCACTGAACTGGATCCGAACTGTGCTATGGCTTGGTGGGGCATTGCATACTGCGTTTCGTCCAACTACAACTGGGAGCCAGGACTCGGATCCGGTCATGACGCAATCCAGCAGGGCCTATCTGTGATGGGTCACTGCAGCGAGTTGGAGCAGGACCTGATTACGGCACTCTCGACTCGTCACTCAGCCGAGGCTCGAGATGCAGCCGACCCCGCATCCCTGAACATGGGCAACAGCCCCGAGCTGAATGTCGCATTCGCCGAAGCAATGGCACCTCTTTACGAGAAGTACGCAGGTGACCTGGACGTCACCGCGATATACGTAGAGGCCCTGATGAACCTTAAGGCATGGCAGCTCTGGGACAAGAACCCGGCAACTGGTGAGATCACCCCCGCTGACGACAACACGTTGCTTCTCGTCGATATCTTGGAGGACGCATTCCAGTCCAGTGACGAGGCTAAGGTCCATCCAGCACTCTGCCACCTTTACTGCCACGCACTGGAGCTATCGCCGTTTCCGGAGAAGGCACTTCCAGCGGCCGACGTATTGCGAACGCGGATGCCTGGCCTGGGGCACCTCGTCCACATGCCCTCGCACATCGACGCATGGGTGGGCCAGTGGAAGGAGGCCATTGACTGCAACATAGCCGCAGTGGAAGCCGATGATCGATACGTCGAAATCACAGGAAACGAATCGCAGTTCTACAAGTTCTACCGAATGCATAACCACCACTTCGTTGTCTGGTGCGCAATGTTCGATGGCCAATACGAAACCGCTCTCAAGTACGCCCGGAAGGCTGTCGAGACCCTTCCTGCGGGGGATGAGAACGGAGGCGCCCAGTTCATGTTGGCTGGGATTATCCCTATGGGCGCGATCTTCCTGGAATCCTACGTGACCATGCCCTGGCATGTCATGATCAGGTTTGGCAAGTGGGACGATATACTGGCAGAGGAAATGTACACCGACGAGGAGGTGTTCCCCGCTACTATCGCCACCCAGCACTATGCTCGAGGAGTGGCCTATGCTTCCAAGGGAATGGTCCCTGAGGCAGAGGCCGAACAAGAGCTGTTCAAGGCGGCCTTGGATAACCCTGCTCTCGCTGGCAGGATGATGCATAACAATTTCATGTATCAGGATCCCTCAGAGGGGCCTTCGATACTGAATGTCAATGCCGCTATCCTAGAAGGCGAGATTGAGTACAGGAGGCAGTTCCTCGCTAAGGAGAATGGCGAGGACCACGACTTCACAGCGGCCTTCAACGAGCTACGCCGAGGAGTGGACCTGTCACTGAACCTGGCTTACAACGAGCCCTGGGGGCAGATGCAACCAGTTCGCCACATCCTAGGCGCCCTCCTCCTAGAGCAGGGGCATGCCGAGGAGGCGGAAGAGGTCTATAGAGCGGACATCGACCTCTGGAAGGACAACATGTGGGGCCTCCTGGGGCTCAAGCTTTGTCTGGAGGCCAAGGGAGGATCCGAAGCGGAGCTCGCAGAGGTCACCGCACTGTTCAACGAGAGAAGCTCTCGTGCGGACATCGTTCCAGCGAAGACCTGCTTCTGCGCCCAAGACGCGTTGAAGGACAGCTGCTGCTAGTCCGGGCAACACGATTACTGGGCGACATAGCTCAACTAGTCCTGACAATAGGGATATGTGCATAGCGGAGGGCCTGCTGACCACTCTATCGTCGGCCTCTTCACTTTCAGGTTCACAAATCCCCCTAGAAATCTTTTTCATACCGCCAATCCAATTTCAATCTCCCATGGGAAGAACGGTACCAACTTGGAGGAACAGGATCGAGAGGAGGGCGGAGTATTGGTCGTCCTTCCGGAAGACTCTCCGATCGGAAGAGAGGGCAGAGTTCGACCGGCTTCTGAAGTCAGTGAGGAGCCGTTCTTCGGCCTGTGGTATGCTGCCTGCCTCCGACGAGCTGGAGCCAGCGATGCTTGCAATGCTAGTTGAACTCAGCTCCAGGATATCGAAGCTCGAAGGAGAGTCGAGAGGAGATGCCTGAAGGCTGGCTGCTTGATGCTCATGAGGATGGGACGTCCGGGCAAATGTCCGTTTGGATAAAGGAGGACGGGGGGAAGACCACTCAGCATCTAGTACCATGGTTGCCGGTACTGCACGTCTCCGGAGGCTCGGGAAAACTCAGAATTCTGTCTGAGAGGCTTGAGGACGCCGGAGTCCGAGCCTCGCACGGCGAACTCTCAACGAGTTTCGAAAAGAGACTGTTAAGTCATGAATCCACAACACAGACAGAGGTCCTAGCAGTCGAGGTCTCTAAGACGGGAATGCTGTCAAGGGTGGCGAATCTCATATTGTCCCTAGGGGGATGGGAGGACTTCCAGATCTTCTCCATGGATCCCAAGCCCACTCAGAGATTCCTTTTCGATATGGGGGTACGTCCCATGAGCAGGGTAAGGGTCTCGAATCGAGGTATTAAGCCATTAGAAGACACCGAAGAGGAGTGGGAGCCCCCCGCCATCAGCAGAGCATCGCTCTTGGTGGACTGCCGTGACTCCTACGGGAAGAGAACTCCCCGAGGAGAAATCAGATTCGCTACCTTAGCCGATATGGGTGATGGCAGAAGTCCCGGAAAGCTCGGCTCGATTCGCATTTCCATGAGTCCTGGGCGAGAGCCCGAGAGCTTCATTCACGAACTCGAGAGAGCTGTCGGGTGGATGGACCCGGACGTCCTATTGACGAGGAAGGGTGACGTCATCGACTTCCCTGCCCTCCTTTCGATGGTCTCATCGAGCGGGCAGACCCTACGACTGGGCAGGATGAGGAGGAACCTGGTGATCAGGAGGAAGGCGATAACAAACTGGAGTTACGGAAGGCTCGTCAGATCCGAGGCTTACCACGCACTGGAGGGGAGGGTGCACGTCGACCTGGGCTCGTCATTCATTGGAAAGGAGGGAGGGATAGAGGGTCTGATGGAACTCTCCAGGGCATCGGGGATACCCATGCAGGACCTATCGAGGCTATCTCCGGGCTCCGCAATCTCCGCGATACAGATCAGGCAGTCCATGGAGGACGGTGTTCTCGTCCCGTGGAAGAAGAACAGGGCCGAGGACCTCAAGGACGGAATAGAGATGATTCTGGCAGATAGAGGGGGATTGTACCTAGATCCGATTCCTGGCGTGCATAGGAACGTCTTCGAACTGGACTTCACAAGCCTCTTCCCTAGCATCATAGCAACGCGAAACATAAGCCCCGAGACGATGAATTGTAAATGCTGCGATCCTACCAACCGCACCAGCCTGAGGAGCGGCAGACTCCCCCTGGATCCCGACGAAGCCTGTAGATCGATAGAGAGACGACATTCATCGCCCATTGGCATGGAACTCAGTGTCCCTGAGATTAGGGCTCACTCCTGCACTTTGAGGCATGGATTTCTGGGACGGGTAGTCGCACCCATCATCAGCAGGCGCAGACAGCTGAAGGCTAGGTCCACGGAGAAGGGAGACTCCTGGGACAGGAGGCAGAACGTACTCAAATGGCTCCTTGTGACATGCTTCGGTTACACTGGCTACAGGAACGCCAGATTCGGGAGGATAGAATGTCACGAATCGATATGCGCTTGGTCGAGGGATATCCTTCTGGAGTCGAAGAGAATGGCCGAGGAGGACGGCTGGGAGTGCCTTCACGCCATAGTGGACTCCATCTGGCTGGTCGATGTCAAAGGGCGGACAAAATCCGAGCAGGAGGAATCAATCGACTCACTGATATTGAAGATAGAGGCATCTTCCGGGATTCCGATAGAACTCGAAGACATCTACGATTGGATAGCCTTCGTTCCCAACAGGACCACCGGAGTCTCCTCTCTGACGAAGTACTTCGCTTACGGCAAGAAGGGATGGAAAGTAAGGGGGATAGAACTCAGACAGCATTCCACTTGCCAGTGGGTAAGGGACATACAGGAGGAGATCCTGGAAGAACTCAGGGCGGGCACTCCGGAGGATGCGGTCAGACGTTGCATCTCCATATTTCGTAGTCGGATCGGAGAACTGAGAACCGGACAGGTGCCACTTTCGAAACTGGTAGTCTCCAGGAGGGTCAGAAGAAGAGCGGGAGAGCACAGAGTACTGAACCTCACTGCATCTGCATTGCTCAGAGGAGAGTCGATAGGGCAGAGTAACCCTCCTGGACGAAAGGTCCGATTCGTCGTCGTAGACAGATCTAGATCGGTCCCCCAGGATAGGGTAAGGATGGGGTCGGAAGTCATCTCTAGAAGCCCTTCTGTCGTCGGTCAGAGAGGCGAAGTTCAGTACTACGAGGCACTAGCGCTTCGTGCCGCATCGTCCTTGCTGTCACCGTTCGGCCTTTCTGAGGGGAGGCTCTCCAGAGGTGGCTCCGTGCAGACATCGCTTGATGATTGGGATTCTCCGGTAAAATCGCTCAGCCTTGGATAGGGGGCTCGATTAGACAGGGGGCGTACGGTTACCCCGAGGGAGTCTAGCCTCGCGGTCATCTGCCCTCCTCCGTAGGAAATCAGAGATATCCTATCATCAGCCCGGCCCCTCATAGTCGATATCATTGTCTTCGGTAGTGGGGGGGACCTTCTTCTGACGACGGTGACTACTACCAGCAGATTCTTCTCTTCAGCAACCCTCTTACTCACTCTCAGGCAGTTTTCGAGCATCGCAATGCCCTCCGCATTCCTCACCTGCTTATCTGCGAACATGCCCGCGAGATCGCTCAGGACAACCAAACGAACGTCCTCGCCGTCCTCGAATACGAGCAAGTCCTCCTCCAGCCTTGAGACTAGATCATGCATCTGATGGGCAGTGAAGGCTCTGCAAGTGCGTAGTAGAGAGAGACTACTCGGATTCCTGCCCCTGTCCGATAGTGGACGAATAAGAGCGGAGGGGTCTAGGCTCATGCCCCCATCAACCCAGTGAACCGGCCTTCCTGCGTAGATTTCCTCGCAAAGCATTTCTCTGCAGAGTGCTAGGCCCGCTCTCTTTCCGCCCTCTACCAAGAGTATCCCGCCAGTCTCCGGTCCTGGTACAGTCATTGAGAGATTACGGACTCCCCACGAAACCCTCTCTACCGCGGCTGCCATAGGACTGAGCTAATCACTCGGGGGTCTCATTATGTTTTCACCTGCGCTAGCTCCAAGACCGCATTTCCGAATCGGGAACCAACTCAACCTTTCCAGCCACTAATCCCGCAGGTCACCTAGTGGTATGCCAATCGAGGGAATCTCGAACGGCAGGATGTGACGACTGGTCTTCGGGGGAAATACATCTTCCGACATCCCCATGTCTAGGACCTCAGTCTTGGTTATCGAATCTCGTCCACAGTTTTGCCAAACATCCACCAGTACGCTTTCATCCGCTAGGTAATCAATCATGATGACCGGGACTCTCGCAAGCCCCAACCCGCCCGCAGCAGTCCATTTGTGATGCCCGTCGAGAATCACCATGGAGGATCGGTCAACGATTATTGGCTTGTAGAAGCCCTTGGAAAGAAGCTTCATCTCTCGCTTAATTAGGTTGTCAGTTATGACCTCCTCATGACCCTTCAGAGAGTCAATATCGACGAAAAATATCTCTCCAGTGTACTCGGCCATCGACTCTTCCTACTGCAAGCAGGCTCATAAACGAGCTCTAGGTCGGCGGGCCGCTGAGGTTTATCGATGGGACTACACAAGCACGTTAGCGGGGTCTGGAAACAGCCCAAGGACAGGCTACCATCGAGATACAGAATTGACAGAATGGCAGGTTGGAGAAGAGAACCAGTATTCTCAAGGATAGATAAGCCAACCAGATTGGATGCTGCTCGAAGAGTAGGATACAAGGCTAAGCAAGGTATTGTTGTGGTTCGAACGAGAGTTAGACGAGGTGGTCTGAGGAAGGGTAAGATTCACATGAAGAGGAAACCATCTAAGGCCGGAATAAAGAAGATTACAATGGCAAAATCAATTCAGAGGATCGCAGAGGAGAGAACCGCAAGGAGATATCCCAATATGGAGGTACTGAACTCTTACTGGGTAGGGGAGGATGGAAAGAATAAATTCTACGAGGTCATCATGATCGACCCCTCACATCCCGCAATTAAGTCAGATAAGGATCTCGGGTGGGTAGCGTCAGGCACTAGTCATCGTGGAAGAGCATTCAGGGGAAAGACCGGAGCAGGAAAGAAGGGCCGAGGACTCCTAAACAAGGGCAAGGGAGCTGAGAAGCTCCGTCCAAGCCTGAAGGCGAACAAGAATAGAGGGAAGTAATCGTTCTATCCGTCATATTGATGCCATATGGGGAGTGGCAGCTATACATGGCGGACCGTCACGCATCCGAGATACGGGGCCTTCCTGTTATCATACCCGATGGTAGACTACTTGGAACTGTTCACGACTCAGTTATAGACGTCAACAATTGGTCATGTACCCACATATTTGTTTCAGACCCCCCAGAATCTCTTGTGGAGGGCAGGACTCATGTTGCAGTACCTTGGAATTGGGTTAGATCGGTAGGTGATGTTGTTCTTCTGAGATGGTTTCCGCAGACTCCAATTCCGAGAAACCCCTAGGGATATCCATCGAACGTTATTGCGATACCGTTCAAAAGGAAATAGTGAACGGGTAACCATGCGATTGGCCCACTTGCTCGTAATCACGCTCATTCTGGCATCGACTACTTCGGCGGGGGCAATTACTACCAAGGGCATAATTACATGCTCTAATGCTTCTATAGACTCACTTCCTGGGGACTGGAGCATTTCTGATCAATCGTGCCTGAGGGTAGATTTGGGAGAAAGAGAACCTGGAAGCACGATGTTCTTCGACATTTCTTCTGATAACCAAATCGACATCCTTCTTTTCCCAGCTGCAAATATAGAGGTTTACCAAAGCGAGAGCTCTTACAGATCGGACTCAGTTTGGATTAGCGAATCGGTCTTCGAAGCTTTCAGTGGTTCGGGGGAGTGGCACTGGGAGGTCCCAACCGATAGGGCCAAAACACGATGGTATCTTGTAATCGACAATCTGGCTCACCCCCAGGATTCCGGACAAGGCTCCCAAGGAGGGTTTGATGCGGAAATCTCCCTTAACGGTGGAGAGATAATCAGCGACCATTTCACCCTATCGGACTCAATCCACCGAGTAGATCCAGATGACTTCTCAATAGTTCACGGACCCTTCTTTGTAGACGAAGGCACTTTCGTCAATATCTACGCGAGAACAATGGAAGGCAATCCTGATATTTTCGTTATGACCGAATCTGCATTCTCTTACTATTCTCCAAGTTCGAACTGGTCTTCATCGCTGAGGATAGCATCTGCAGATATGCTATTCGTGAATGACGAGAGATACTTTCCATGGATTGTTGATGATGACTACGAAGATCCTCTATACATTGTCGTAGATAATAGATTGGGGCCAGGAAACGGGGGGGCAGGAACCCAACATGCCGCAGTCACAGTTACCGTCACGCTCACCCCAATCCTAGATCCAAGAATATCGAGCGAGACCGATTTAGATTCGGTAGATGTTGGGGAAGTAGTAACTTTTTCAGCTTTAGAGACGCCTAATAGATCTCAACAATTCTCTGAGAACTCGTTCACTTGGGACATGAACGGTGATGGAATTACCGATGGATCAGAACAGACCATTGAGCACATTTGGAATGAACCCGGCAGCTTCGTTGTAACCCTCTATGGGATCTCAACTGATTTCAGAGGCGAAGACTCGAGTAGAACCATCACAGTCTTCGACCTCACAGCACCTGAGATTTCAATGGAAACCTCCAGTGAAATTACAAAGGGATTCGGCGATACTCTCGAGGTCAAGGCATCATTCTTTGATAATTGGGGAGTAAGTAGACTGGACTGGATGCTTGATGGAGAGATAATTGAGTCAAACTACGAGATATCTGAGCTAAACTCTACCCTGACCCTTGTGATTTCTAATGAGCTGTCAGCTGGTCAGCACGTAGTCTCTCTTGTAGTCACAGATAAGTCCGGCAAATCATCTCAGAAGGACATTTTAGTGAACTTCATTGATGTTACAGCGCCAGAGATAGAGGTATTGGATGCCCTAGTAATTGAGACACTGGTTGGTGAAACGATATTTCTGCAGAATTTCGCCCAGGATAACGAATCTGAAGATCTAGAATACACATGGATAATCGATCAGGGATCAGAGAACGAGATCCAGTTACTTGATAGTGGGCCACAGGTTTTCTACGAATTCCAATCGACGGGCACCAAAAATGTGGTGCTCATAGTCGAAAACGATGCTGGTCTGACTTCGTATCTCGAGATACTGGTGATAGTTTCAGAGAAAGAAGACGATAGCGGGTTAGGCATGATCGCAATAGGGGGAATCATTGTCTTCCTAATCACAATAGTTTCAATCGCTTCATTCATGGCCTACAACTCTGCTGTGAGTAGGAAGATGTCAGACTTTGAGGAGACTGAAGAGGAATTGGAGCCAGAAGCATTCGTACCCCCCCCTTCCTCAGAGATGCAGAAGCAGATGTGGGGGACGGATTCAGGATACTCTCCCTTCCAACAGTCATTTCAGGACGAACCGATACAGTCGGCCGACCCGAATCTATTCGAAATGCTAGGGGTAGAGAAGCCACATCCAGAGCCTGAAAAGAACGAATTGGAGACTAATCTGCTAGGAGACCTCCAAGATTCGCCGAAGCAAGATGATTCCGTCGACGATAGAACAGTTAGGAAGTCTTGCGAGAGCTGTTTGAGGGAATTCCAGATTTCACTTCCAGAAGGCGTAGACGAGGCCTACACCAACTGTCCCTATTGCGGTTATGAACAAATGATCAGCCTAATCTAGAATACTCCATAATTATGATATTCTCGGTATCCTGTAGGGCAATACCCTATAGCGCACCTCTGTGAGGTGAGTATCAACTATGGTCCGAGAACAAGGCGACTCCGATATCGGAAAAGCCCCTTCAAAAATCTCAGTTTTACTAGCAATAGTCGTGGCCTTGCCGATCCTACTTCCGTTCACAAGCGTTCATGGTGAGCCGAGAATAGAGTCTAGTGACTTCGGAGTTCTAGAAGAACTAAGCGAGATGCTAAGCGAGAGGGACTCCTTCGTAAATTCTAATTCCGTTTCGCCTCTCGCAGAAAATCAGATACAATCGATCCAGGATTCACTCACAGAGTCTGATCAATTCAGGCCGATTTCAGCAGCAGAACCTACAATTGAAGGACTCTCAATGGTGACCACCTTTCCGCCTGAAACCATACATCCTGCACCATACGAGCTTCTGGTTAACGGTGGAAGCAACCCTGGAATGGTTGAAAATATCTGGCAGACTCTCTTTAACATTACAGACTACGTAATTTGGACGCAGTATGAGAATAAGAATGGAGAGATAATAGAGAGTTACGAGGTGGTCTCATTCAGTGCATCTCTGTTCTCAATACTGAATACAAATACAGACGCTCTACTACACTCAATGGACGTGGATGGTGATGGAGACGACGACATACAGGTAGGACTCAAAGTAGACCTCCAATTTATCGGTGGCTGGGGTATTGAGGATGGCACACTATGGCTAGAGCCTGGAGTAGAGTTTACAGTAAAGGAAGTTGGTAACAGTGCGTCGGACCTGGATTGGCTCGAGATGAAATCTCTACATGTTTCATTGGTCAAGGCATTCTCTTACTCAGATTCAGGTACTCTTCTGAATCTTGGGGGAGGAGAGTCGTATGTATGGGTAATCGACTCCAGATTCACCATGCCTCCCAACGACTTCAAATTCGAGGTCGGAATAGAAAGGCTTTATTTCGATCTCGCATCAACCGGACAGGATTTCATCAGTACTCTAATTTCAGCAATCGCTGATCCATTCGGTATCCTTGATCCTCCTGACGAATCAGGTATTACCTTCGCATCTATCTCTTCGCCATACTCCCTTAGATTCGACAATGGGGGGCAGGATCAGTGCAGCCTTGCTTACGATCCAGATGAACTTTTGAATAATACTTCTCTGGAAATTTCGTGTGGAGTCTCCGCAGGCTTTGGCTACATCCACTATTCGCCCCCAGATGGGGACAATGAAAGGGAAATGTGGGAACTAGCCTACATTGAGGCCCGATTCCATCCTCATGGAGACTCTACACTGCTGCCCTCTTTCGCCGAACTAGTGGTTCGGACAGATAGCGTCCTTCCCTCTGCTACAGGTCTGGAAGGAGAGAGAAGCCTCACTTCTCTGGAATATTGGGCAGATAGAAGATCAGACTTACATCTTCACTTCCATGAAGACAGGTCAAATTTACCTGAGTCTGAGTCAGATGGGGACTTCGGCAACTCAACCAATTCTCTGGGATTCCTCAGAGGGATGCCTGAGGGGTCACTCTCAGAGGATGAGATACAGAGAGTTTTCAGGATGTTGGGCTCCGCTGACCAGCCCGAACTACCGGGCTCAATTCCAGATAGGCTAGGGATGATTATCGGGATCAAGAACTTCACCAGAGACTCAAGTGAGAATGTAAATGACCCAACCCTACCAATCAATCCCGCTGATCCTCCCGATAGTCTAGTAATTCTCAGATCCGTACAACCACTCCAAGCCATTGACTATACATCTTGGTTCTCCAGAGCGGGAAATTCTGAAGACCACAGACGGATTCATATTTACGCGGACTCAATCCCGACTTCTGTTGCAGTATTCGGGTCCTTCGGTCTAGGCGGCTCACCTGAATCCAACGAAACACTAGATTCCGTGGCAAATCTAGACTTCGTCTCCAAGATAGTGGACTCAGTAATACTGAACTTGGTCGATGTTTTCCTGGATGTAGGCAACATCCTCAATGAAATCCCCTCAACTGTAGTTGATCTCATTAGCGGTAGCAGCTCGACAGGAGAACTGAATACTAGAGAGCTAAATGTCCTGATGACAGATAATTGGCTTCCATCACGCTCTAAGATGCCAGTTTCACTTCTAAGAATGCAAATAGGCTCATCGACCCATCCAGTGTATACAGGAGACCACTTACTACTATCATTGGACAGAGATCTTGGAAAAATCCAAACCAATCAAGGTCTGATGGATCCATTGGTTCCAGTTGCTGCAAGTATTGACTTTTCCGGGCTACAGTCTTTTTCACTTATTGGTTCAAACTCCTCTGACTCTCAGGATTTTTCCTTGAGTACGATTTCAGAAGAACAAATTTTATTCGCATTCATAGGGCATCAATCAGATACCTTGGAGAGTATGGATTACCAATCAGCAATGTTCTCAGATTTACCTGATGAGGTTAGCATCACTTTTTCTCCCAGTGGGGTGGACTACTCGGCATCTTCAGAGATTGGATCCATAGTCTATACCGGATTCGATGACTATCATCGACAGGCTGTGCGGATATCAGGATTCCCTCAATCATTCGCAACTACTTCGGGATCGATGACTTCATGGAGTTCTAGCTCAGCTATCGGACTTATAGAGGCTCAAATTAGTGATTCTGAATCTCCACTATCTATGGATGGCGATCACTTCCTTTTCCACCACGATCCAGTAAATAATAGCTCATCGCTTTCGACTACTGTCACTGGGGTGAGCGAGCTGGGCTGGATTCCTCCACTGGAGGAAGGAGCATCAGGAAACGCGGGCATGGGAACAGCATTTGCCACTATCGAGGGAAGAAATCCACTTAGAATAAACGTAGACAATGCTCCATCTAGCCAACATCTCCCTTTGTCCGTACTGGCCGAGATTAACCCTCTCCCAACGAGCCTGTCAGTTCAGATTCCGACTGGCTCTCAGGATGGGAACTCCTTGGAAATCCCCGAGTTCAACTCATCACTCGGGATGTCAGGTGTAGCATACTTCATCGACGGATTCTCTGACTTAGGGAAGTCTATCAATGGAATAATGTCAGGAATAACCTCTGATATTTCAACGGGTTCCTCATCAGGTGACGGAAACTTCTCGTTCTCATTGGGGCTTGAGGCAGATTCTGGTTTCGATCTAATTGCCGAATCCCACATGGGAAATAGCTCAGTCGAAGAGCCTGAGTGGGTTCACGGAATAGTCATGAATTCTGCACCATCAGGAATTACTGAGGGATTCCATCTCAAGACTTGGATCCCTAATCTTCCTCCAATGGTCGATGTTTCAGTAGCTAGAAGCTCGATCTCTGACGGAGAGACATGGGATTTAACCCTTGGAATGGAAGGGTGGGAACCATTCAATTCAGAATTCGTCATTGCGTCCAAGGGAGTTAATGGACAAGATGTATTCCTCACAATAGAAGGACTACAAGTCGGACAATCAACCTCAGTCTTAGTGGATTCAGAATTCCGAACACAGGAGATCGGAGGGATCACCGAGACCTCCACAACAACGCTTTACTCGATGTCTAGTAGACTAGATTGGTTCCATGCACTATTATTGGACAGACAGGCCGGTAGTAGGACAGAGATGATGGTCCAGGATATACCGGAGTCAGTGGAAATCCAGGCCAGCTTAGGAACCGCCATCTCCATGGACGTGACTGTACCCGACCAGTTCAGGAAGGGGCAGATTGGTGTCGGATCCATAATGATCCAGCAGATGCAGTGGATGGAGGGGCCAGAAGGATATGCATGGTGGCCAGCTACAATGTTCCTCACCGATATCCCAGGATCAATGAATCTAACCACCGAACCCGATCTGAACTTCGATATCACTCAGAACCTCGCTTTCCAGGGCCTGCCGATACTGGACTTCTCGGCATCAACAGATGGGATGTCTCTATACATCGAGGCCAAAGGCAGGGCAGTAAACAGCAAGGGAGATGTTGTTCTAATGGCCGAAGGATTGGCCGACAGACTATCGATAAAGCCCACAGACTCCTATGGTTTGAACATCAGATCCAGCGGCGACGGTGTGGAGAGGCTTTACTTCCGATCATCAAATATCCCGACACTCCCTCCTGTCACTCTGGAAGAAATGGAAGCTCTGGGAGTTGGACTCAAAAGCGCCAATATCCACATACACGAGATAGGCAGAATCAACGTATTACTTCCCGGTTATACCATTATCGAAGTCTCTGATGTTCAAGGAGGGAGAATCATCATCTCAGCCAGGGCAACCGCTGAGATTAATGGAATGGACGTGGATATCCGTGGTGTGATGCTTGACGCACAGATAACGGGAGGGATACCGTCAGGAACTACATTGGGAGTAAATGGGTTCGCATCCGACCTATCACTTCTGAATAAAATACCGGGCTTCTCTGGCTCAACAAGTCATTGGATGGCACCTGAGCCGGTATCATCAGGTATACTGACAGTGGCAGCTACATTGGGGGTGATTTCCTAGTGTCACAATCGAGTGGTCTCCTTGGAAAGGTAACAGAGCGCGACTCTGATACTGCTCATATCATCTTGGAGAAACTGGGCGATGCATCCCAAGTAGTGACACCTCGGAGAGTTGTTTTCGCATCTATCTCTGCGCTAATGATAGCCCTCGCTTCTTTATTCACCCTCATCTGGGTGATACCATACGACAATGTCGATGTGGAAGTAGTATACATGCAGTCAGGCTCTGGTCACATTGTTCTTGCAGAGCTAGACAATAAAGGTAGTAGAGCGATAGAGGACGTAAGCCTGACTATCAGGTTNCTAGACTCAGAGGGATTGGAGATTGATAGATTAGATTTTTACCTAGAGAAACTGTCAGCNCATAGCTCCATCTCCAATACCCCTGGTGAGGACCTCGAGATGGTGGTTTTGGGTCAGTCTGTTTGGGAACATTATACCATCGAGGTAACCATTGAGTACACTTACTACGACGGCCAGAAGGGCCCTAGGACTTGGAACCATGATGTTGGAGATTGGACCAGAGAGGCTTTCGTTGATCAGACCACATTCGAGGTATTCTAGCAAATAATAATGATCTCAAAGTCTCATGACCTATAGAAATAAAGCAATCAGGGAGGGGGAGAAAGTAATGAGAAAACAAATCTCAGCGCTTATTCTAATCATTCTGCTCTCTTCCACAGTTAATTTTCAGCATCACACCGACAATGATTCGGAGAATACTAAAGAAAATCTAACTCTTGAGACAAATAGGATTGAGATTTCTCCCGACCCTAACAGCATAAGAGATCTTGGGCGTCCACTGATTTCCGAAGGNGAGGAGGGGGCTAGGGATTCCACAGCAGACTCTTCAATCGGTATCTTCTCAGCTGACGGGCTTCTTCTGTCCAAGAGCATACCACCACATCTCATGGAACCAAGAAAGGATCTGATGATGGTACTTATAGAGCCTCAAACCGGGCTTTGGGATGCTAGGATGCAGATTCTTGCCGCATCCGAAGTGGCCATAAGAAATACAATCCCACCGTCAGGATTCATTGTCCAAGGCCCCATGTATGAACTCCAAAAGACTAGAGAACTATCATTCATCCAATCCAGCCATTCCGTTCCAATTGCCATGATAATAGATGATCTTCTCTGGGATCAAGAAACCAACCAATACATCGAGATGATAGGATGGAAGGACGATGAGCTACTAAGGCTCAACTCACCTGGAATGGGTCTACCCGGATTATTGTCGGTCACGGCAGAGGAATTTCTGGAAGATCGGTGGTCTCCATCGGAGGGGATTAATTTCGGAACCATCGACCATACTCTAATCCCAGAGATAGCTCACAGGCCAGAAGTCGCATTCCTGGCTCCAGTAGACCAGCTTACCACTTCGAATAATCTTGCAGGATCACACATGGAACTCGGCTCTGTGGAGGACTACTTCTTCACAGGTCTCAATGGAAGCGATCAGAGGGTAGCAGTGGCAGATACAGGCATTGATCACGATCACGGTGACTTCGGGACGAGGATTGTTGGCAGGGTAGATGTGGCAAACGACCAATCTACAGCCGATACAAACGACGGCCATGGTACACACGTCGCTTGCACAGTCCTAGGATCAGGAAGCAGAAGTAGTGGGACCTATCAGGGAATAGCTCCTGAGGCCGAGCTATACATGCAGGCAATGGAGAATGACAACTCAGGTACTCTTTCCGGACCCGGCGTGTACACGCTACTCAACACTGCATACAATACCGGAGGTGCCCGGATACACACAAACAGCTGGGGTAGCTATAATTCGGGCGGCCAATACTCGACTCAGTCCGAAGATGCCGATGACCGGACCTCTACCTGGGATCAGTACTGGACCTACGATGGGATGACAGTCCTATTCGCAGCTGGAAACGAGAGGGACGATGGAGTCTCACCTCCAGGTACTGCCAAGAATGTGATTACCGTAGGTGCTCACGTGAACAGATACAGTAGCAACCCCGCCGACGAGATGTACTACTGGAGTAGTCGCGGTCCCACGGACGACGGGAGGATAAAGCCGGACATTGTCGCAGCTGGGGACTACGTCAGGTCATGTAAGGCCCAAGAGGCATCAGAGGCGCCAGATAACCTCAACGATCAGTGGTATGTCGAGTACAGTGGTACCTCAATGGCCACCCCCGCAGCGGCAGGCGCATCAGCAATTGTTCGGGAGTATCTAATGGAGATAGCTGAGAGACCCGAACCCCAAGGTGCCCTCGTGAAGGCAATGCTGATTCTGGGCGCGGAAGACATGGGTACACGGGATATCCCAAATAACGATGAGGGCTGGGGGAGGCTTAACCTCGTAAACTCGCTACTTCCAGATAGCCAAGTAGGAGACGTGGGCATCTTCGTTGATGATAGATCACGACTTTCGAGCGGACAAGAGGCATCATACAACTTCGACGTCACCAGATCTGGAGAGCCTCTCAAGGTAGTCTTAGCATGGTCCGACTATCCGGGATCGGCATTCTCAAACACTCAACTTAGGAACGACCTTAACCTAGAGGTAACTTCTCCAGACGGGACGATAAGTTACCTGGGGAACGACTTCTCAAACGGAAGATCCACGACAGGAGGTGCAGCGGATAGTAAAAATAACGTTGAGGTCGTCTTAATAGACTCGGCATCGACAGGGATATGGAATGTCAAAGTCAAGGACTACTCACATGGTGGAAGTAGGTCCAACCAACCCTTCGCGATTGCGGTCAGAGGAGTTAATGTGAATGACCTAACACCTGATCCAACCTTTGTACCTGAATCATTCGCAATCTCTACTCTGATACCACAAGTTGGGGAGCAGACGACCTTCTCAGCATCGGTCATCAACCAGGGCTCTGGATCATTATCGGACCTGTTCGTCAGCGCTCACATAAACAGTAATCTATTGGAAACNAAGACAATTTCTATGACTCCTGGNCAGGAGATCCAGCTTGAGTGGGACTGGACTCCAGAGACCTCAGACAAAGGACTCACAGAGATCAGGATAGAGATAGATCCCAGTGATCAATTCGATGAGCTGTATGAGGACAACAATCTCCTGTTAGAGACAATCGAGGTCAGCGCTCCTGGAATACAGCCATCCACGGAAACGCAGTGGGTCACGCTTGAGGATGCTACCATCACAACCGCTAGCTGGGAGATCTTGATGACTAATCTAGCTCTATTCGATACCAATGCGAGTATTCAGATTTCGAATCCTACTAGGATTGCCGATGGGGAAGAGCAGAACTGGTTCAAGAGCTTCGATAGGATTTATGTCGAGCTTGGGCCAGCAGAATCCACTACTGTCAATCTTACCCTCGTCCATCCCCCCTCTCCTCAACCAGGTACTTACTCAATGACTATTACAGCCACTGACGAGGATTTCGATGTCGAGTCTCAGCTAGAGATTTTCTTCGACGTCCCTGTTCTCGGTCAACCCGATCTGATACTCCCTTCCGAGACTATCTGGGTCGACTCATTCGAGAACACGAACACCTCGGTTAATCTCTTCAATAGAGGTAATGGGGCCCAGACATACGACATCGAGATATTTCCACCGGCCGGATGGGATGTGGGACTTATAGAACTAGGTCCATTCCTAGGGTCTAGACAGGGATCCACTGGAACCTTGGATAAGGATGGATCTATCTCAGTTGAGATTGCTGTGTCTCCTCCTGGAGTCTTGCTCCAAGCAGGGACTATTTTCGAGGCTTCGATTCACCTAACCTCTAGAGTTGAATCAGATGTCTGGACATTCCCACTACCCCTTGAGATAAAGCCCATCGACTCTGTCGAATTCTCACCAAGCTCAGGAGACAGCCTAGGTGATGTTGCTGCAGATTCCACAGAGAGGATAGACATCCAAATATCAAACCAGGGAAATAGGGAGCTTAACCTCACTCCCATTACAAGATCCCTACCTGGCGGGTGGTCCGTAGATGGGGGACTGGACAGGTTAGTTGTACCCATGGGGTCTTCGGTCA
Organism: Methanobacteriota archaeon; assembly: GCA_002720055.1. The sequence goes on from PBGH01000018.1 coordinate 101,472, forward strand.
CTTGGTCGTTCAATATTCAGGGCAACGGACTAGCTGTTAGTGGCCCTGTGGAAATTAGATTCTTGGTAGATGGCGGCGAATTCTTCGATTGGAATGCAACCATAGATGCAGTCTCAGGTGCTAGGCCGAGCGTTTCGTTCGCGGAGGTGGTAATCTTCGATGGCACATCGATCGAATCGTCCGACTCCCCTCTGGGACTGGGGCCCAACCCGGTCGGAAGATCGTTCGATATGGGTTGGGATATTGGAAACGATGGCTCATCAATATGGGAACCGAGCGTCTCTATGGAGACTCCGACCCAGGATTGGCTCACTGACTGCAGCATTAATCCCGCTAGGATCCCCCCTGGCGGCCTTTCCAAGATCTGGTGCACGATCACCATCCCTCTCAGCGAACCTGCTGGATCGGAGCCAATCGTCACACTAAAGATGGAGGGTGACGGATTGGAGGTAAGGGAATCGCTCTCCCTTCTGGTGGATACAGTCATGGAGGTCGAATGGACGCTGACCAACCATAACGAGGCCTTCGAGGACCTCCCCTCAGTCCTATACTTCGAACTGACAAATTCTGGAAATACGCCAATATCAAACAGAATAGTTACTGACGGTCCGAATGGATGGATAATCAGGGTTCTTGATGGATTCATGGTGACCCTGCAACCAGGGGAGGTTAGGTCAGTTCAGGTGGAGTTCACTCCAAACTCAGGATCAGATGGGGTATTAACAGTGATGCTGGCAGACGCCGAACATATCTCTGGTCATTCCAAATCATTAGAAATTCCAGTTGAGTCAACATCCAGTGAATCTGGAATCTGGACACTTATTTTCGTGATTGGAGGGATATTTCTGTTACTAGGTTCTGTGACTGCAGGATTGGTATATTCCCGTTCAGGTAGAGATATTAGCTCCTTATTGGGCTCTCTTCGAGGTGATCATTCAGAACCCCCAAAGGGGCCAGAGGTTATCCCACAGTCTACCTCCAATCAATCAATCCAACCAGAAGACAAATCGGAACCAGAGAGTGCGAGCAACCAGCTACAGACATTCTCAGAATACCCCGGATGGCTCTGGGACCCGGTCGAGGAGGAGTGGGTAGCTGATCCCAACTTCCAAAACCAAGGAGATTCCGAAGAGTCACAAACACACCAATAACCATGGTTTTTGACGCACTTGGAGCCCGAAGCCCTTAGAGGGGCGGTTGTCTCGGTCATTCGATGAGAAGCCCCAACACAGCAGTTTTGCTCACTGCTCTGCTACTGACCTCCTTCGTCTCCCTGTCCGTATCCGCAGCAGCCTCTATCTCGCTCTCTTCCGACTCCATGGGCAAGTCCGCTACTACCGACGACCCCGCAGAATACACCATAACCATACTAAACGACGGTGACGAGGACCTAACAGTAACTCTCAGCACCTCCCAAGCTGCCGATTGCAANGGATTCACCTCCAACCTAGATAGCTCAGTTGTAAACGTTGGACAGGGGGAGAGCGAGTCAGTAACCCTCACTGTAAGTATCAACGACCAAGCTTCTGGAGAGTGCGAGACGACAGTCAACGCAAACGGAGTAGGTACAAACCCGTCTGACAACGCGCAGGACGACATCACGGTGACAACCACCGCCGAGGGAGGGGGGCAGTACTCTATCAAGCTGTCATACAAGGTGCCGAACAATGGGCAGGTCACCTATGATGGCGATGGTGACGAGGTCGAGTGGACAGTGGACGTTGAGAACACCGGAGAGAACCAAGCAACGGTCCAACTATCGATCGCATCCTCCTCCCAGTGCGACTCGAATGGCTTGGACGCGACTGTAGACCCGCAACAAATGAATCTGGACTCAGAGGACTCGGAGGAAGCAACGATATCGGTGACGCTGGAGGACGGCAGCAGCACGGAGTCTGGCGATCACTGCTTCGTACTCGAGGCAACAGTATCCAATGATCCAAACACGATAGATCAAGCCAACGACAGTATCGAGTTAGACCTCAGAATCCCAGAGGTGAAGACTTGCGATTCTGAGCTTCAGAAGCCATCTCATACACTAGATCCGGGTGAGTCGGAAACAAACTCCTTCACCACCACCAACACGGGTAACACCGGTTGGACGGTACAGGTCATGGCTATGGCCGAGGGGGNGGATGTTTCTGACTGGTTCTCCTTCTCCCCTAACAACGCACTACTCCAGAAGCCCAACGAACAGGGCGATACCGCCTCTTTCAACTTCGATATCAACCCCGACGACAGCGTAGAGCCGGGAACTGTGGATGTGTACATCCAGGGCAGGGCTGGTAGCAGTATCGGCTGTCAAACACTCTTGAGAATCAATCTGGGACAGGTCCACGATGCCGCGCTAACTCTTTCCAGCTCCACACTTAACAATGTCGACCCCGGATCCTCAGCAACCACCTCCATGATGGTAACAAATACTGGCAATGGGCAGGATAACTTTGCCATCGGCAATAGACAACTTACTCCGGGTTGGCAAGTTGAGTTCTCAGAGACATACATAACCATAGATGGAAAGCACTGTTCCACATCTTCGAACTGCGACAGGAGGAGTGTCGAAATGCAGGTCTCCGCTCCTGAGAACGCAAGAGCTGGAGTGGAGTATCCAATCATATTCTATGTCAACTCTCAGGGCTCAACCTTGGACGAGATTACTCTCAAGGTCACTGTTTCACCTATTCATGGCGGTAAAATATCCGTTCCTTCTGACTCCCAGACGGGTAGGTTCGGACAATGGGTCTCGTTCCCACTTTCCATAACGAATACTGGAAATATCCAGGACAGCTTCGCTCTTGCATCCTGCGATTCNGACATCTCCGACTCTTGTGAGGAGACGAAGTGGGATTCCAGGTTCAAAGACTCCGAGGGCAATGAGATTTCACAGCTAATAATCCAACCTGAGGAAACTACAACAGTATCCATGGAGGTTCTAGTTTCGGACAACATCAATAACAACTCAGAAGATTTCGAGGCCAGGGTAGGTATAATTGGAACAGATACAATCCTCAGTAGGATGATCACAGTGACAGTTTCCAACTTCAACTACAGCATTGCTGTAGCCTTCGAGAGCCCCGAAGAAGATCCATCACAGATGTCTATCGCCTTGCCTCCAGGAGGATCCTCATCTCTATCATTCATACTTTCAAACACCGGAGACGGAGGTGCAGACGAAGCGGTCGTCTCGGTCTCAGGAATGGATTCGTCAGTAGTCAGGATAATCAGTGTAGATGGACAGGTAGTAGATGGAAGTTCGATACAAATACCAGCTAACGGACAGGTAAATGTACAGATAGACTTCGATGTCCTAGAGGTAGANAGTGGTACCTCGGGAATCATCAGAGTTGGGGTTACTTCAAAGAAGAATACCGGTCAAGCGGCCTCATCCCTTGATCTAGTTGTTGACATCCGAGCCATCCACGATCTTGGGGTAACAATTGAGTCCGAAACCTCGAAGAAGACATCATATCCCGAAAATACGGAGTTCCAGATTTTCGTAACCAATAACGGGAACATAGAGGAGGAAATCGAGGTATTGACAAGCGACTCACTCAGAGGCTGGTCAGTAGACGTAATATCGGATGAGTTCAAGCTACAGCCTGGGAATACTAGAGAGGTTACCGTCCGAGTAACCCCTCCAAGCGATATGATTTCCGACGACGAGTACTCTTTCACTGTGACTGTCCAGCCAAAGGGACTCCCGGTGGCAGGCGAGCCACTGGACCTATCAGTCGAGTCTACTCTTGCGTCGGGATCTCTGTCCACCGAATCTCAGCAGATGATTGCTATCGGAATCATCATAGTTGGCGCTCTCTCAATCCTTCTTCTCTTTATGAGAAACAGAGCTCAGAATCGGATTATGTCCGAGGATGTGTATCTGGAGCTTGATGACTAGTGTCGCAAGGCTCCGTTCGGATACGCTTATGTCCGGAATTTTCGTGGAGGCGCATAACGGTCCCTACGGGACCGGGGGTGATGCCATCAGTACAGTGTCAGAGATGTATCTTCCAGTAGCCGTTATGACTCTAGTTGGAATAGGCTTCCCGGTATTCAGCTTCTTCGCCACGAGGTTCCTCAGGCCGACCACAAAGGGGTCGGATACCAACAAGACGAGATCGATACTTCTTCCCGGATATGAGGTAGATCACAGCCTGTATATCAGGAGGGACTCGACATACGAGTGTGGAGCAGATCCACTGGGGGATGCTGATATCAACTTCCACTTCCAGTACTACTGGTATGCGATTGTATTCCTNGTATTCGATATAGCATTCATGTTCTTGGCCTTCGGTGGGGTCATGGCAATTCAGAAGGGCAAAGATACCAATCTGGGTGATGGTGCGATTATCAACGCACTACTTACCATGACGGTATTCATCCTTCTAATGGGTCTCGGAGTCTGGCACGTTTTCAGAAAGAGAGGAAGAATATACATCTGAGGGATTTCATTGCAGGAAGATGGCCAGAACTACTCTGTATTCAACAGCAGGATGCTCGTNGATACTGTCGGTGATATTACCGATGACGCACTCAAGGCCAGTAAGATCAAGGATGTGATCGGCGTCCTTGTTGGTCGAGTCTTCAACTGGAGCCAGAGAAAGTCATTGTTCCCTCTTCACCTCGGAATCAAGTGCTGCGCCCTCGAGATGGCAGCTGCAGGGGCAAGCAGATTCGACGCAGAAAGATTTGGAGTCTTCTTCAGATCCAGTCCACGCCAGTGCGATGTCCTTNTNGTGAACGGTCCGATCAGTAAGAAGTTCGCAGACCCGATAGTAAGACTCTGGGAGCAGATGCCAGAGCCTAAGTGGTGCATAGCCATGGGTGAGTGCGCAATCTCAGGAGGGCCCTACTTCCAGTCTTACAACATCTTGGAGGGAGTAGANACGGTCATCCCAGTCGACGTTTACATCCCAGGCTGCCCACCTCGTCCCGAGGCATTGATAGACGGATTCGATAAACTCAGGCAGAAGATAATCAGAATAGGCGCTCTTCCAAACGATGGCGCGTCAGAATCGAAGAACCCGATCATAATTGGTGACGATTGAGGAGGNGATTGATTGGGGAGGACAGTTTCTACATCGGTGCAGAAGCAAGCAGCCGAAGATATTTGTGGACACATTTCTACAATCGATGGAGTGTCCGCAGAGATCTCAGGGAGAAATAACGGTACAAGCTCTAGGAACGTAGTATCGGTAGACTGCCTCCCAGAGAGCTGGAGGGAGCTAGCCGTATCACTTAGAGATGGCCATGGGGTTGACTACTGCTCGATGATCACTGGAATTCACTGGCCAGAAGGGGGGCCGGACAAGAACTGGGAGGTTATCTACCACTTCCTGAGAATGGGAGTTATCGACCCTCCCGTAGTTGATGGTATGATAGAGCCAATCATCACCGACCCCACTAAAGTTACAGGCAAATCCGTCCCCCTTGAGATTGAGGTAAGGATAGCCATACCCGAAACAAGGCAGCCTAGCGTACCTTCTGTCCAAGATATCTGGGTAGGCGCAGATTGGAATGAGAAGGAGACATGGGACCTGGTCGGAATTGACTTTGAGGGACATATAGGGATGAGGAGAGTTCTCCAGCCTCACGAGACTCCTGTCGGCTTCCATCCTCTGCAGAAGCAGCACAAACTCAGGTATCATGACTTCCAGGAGATGTATGATGACGCTCAAGGCTTCCTNAGGAAGCCATCGGACGCTGGAAAGGTCAAGTGAGGTAAAGAAAATGGCAGAGATGTGGATTTCAATGGGCCCCCAACACCCCATGACCCACGGATTGTGGACTCTCAAGGTCAAGGTCGACGGGGAGACGGTGGTAGACACCGAGCCCGATCTAGGATACATCCACAGAGGGGTGGAAAAGATCTGCGAGTCTAGGGACTTCACCCAGATAACAACATATTGCGACAGACTCTGTTACGCCAGCGCTAATACATGGTCCCACTCATACATCTACGCAGTGGAGGACCTTCTTGAAGTAGAGGTCCCTGAGAGAGCCGAATACATCAGACTCATTGCCGTGGAGCTTCAGAGGATCGCCTCTCACCTGATGTGGCTTGGTGCCTATGGTCCGGACNTAGGAAATCTCTCCATCATGGTATGGTGCCTGAGGGAGCGAGAGATGATGATGGACCTGCTCCAAGAGCTGGGTGGATCCAGAATGCACTATAATTTTCCAAGAGTAGGTGGCGTGAAGAGAGATCTCCCACATGGGTTTGCCCAGAGGGCTAGGGCGAAGGTCAGCCTCTTCCTCAACAGGATACAGGAGTATGAGGCCCTGTTCGATGAGAGTACAATCTTCCTGATCAGAACGCAAGGCGTCGGGTACTCGAAGGCGGAGGAGATGGTCAATCACGGAGTGACCGGTCCCAACCTGAGAGCTGGAGGCGTGAACTACGACGTCAGGACCGCCCACCCATACTCAGTCTACAGCGAGCTGGACTGGGAGCCACCGGTGGAAAGACCCTCAATAAAGGGAGCAGACTGCTACGACAGATACAGAGTCAGAGTCGAGGAAATGCGAATCAGTGCAATGATGGTCCTCGAATCTCTCGACAAGATTCCTGGAGGGGCTGATACCTACCACGAGCCAGGGGATCCGGCTATCTTAGCCAAGGCGCCAAGCAGAGCAAAAGAAGGAACCTCCGGCTTCCATCACTTCGAGGATAGCCGCGGCGAGTCAATGTTCTACTTGGCAGGTGGTGGCGAGGGGAGGGGGAAGCAGCCTTACAGGGTTTCAATCCGTTCTCCCATGTTCATCACTATCCCCTATGCATCAAAGTGCATGATAGGGTANAAGGTTGCTGACATCCCAGCAATCATGGGATCGTTCGACCCCTGTATAGGAGAAACAGACAGGTGAGATGATGGCTACGAGCGACTGGCTAAACCTCAGGGGTTGGATTGAGGGACTTGTCGGGTGGTCAATGGACAATGTACATGACACCCTACCCTCGGATGATCTCGACCTGAGCGTCACAATCTCACTCCCAAGAGGAATCTGGCCCGAGGACATAGTACTAGGTCCCGTGGTTAACCTTCAAGCAGGATTTGCTGAAATGCAACCCTCGTTGGAGGCATTCTTCTCTTCTACCATGATTTGCACAGTGGTGTTCACGACTCTGATGCTCACTATCCTCCCTATCCCGTATATCGAGAGGAAGTTCATCGGTCGTCTAATGGATAGGATAGGTGCCACTACTACCCTCAGGAGCCTCTGGATAGGGGAGAGCGGGGCCACAGCCGGCGAGTGGTGGAAACAACTACCCTTTGGAATGGGGGCTCCGATAGGCTGGCTCAACAGGACACTAAACTCGATCTGGGGTAACGACCACGAGCTCGAGACCGTCTCCAGAGTCAATAATAGGGGCTATCACGGCTATTGGTTCCTTCTACCCGGTTTCTTCCAGGCATTCGCCGATTTCACGAAGTTCGCAGGGAAAGAGCATATTGTACCCAAGGAGGCGGACAAGACAGTGTACGAAGTGGCCCCAGTCATCATAATCTCGACCACTATCCTAGTTTTCGCATTCATCCCATTCGGTCCCCACTTCTATGTCTCCAATGCCGAGCTATCTGCCGTATTCATGATGGCCATCTTCGGCGTAGCTCCCCTGGGAGTTTTCTTCGCAGGTTGGGCCTCAAACAACAAATACACACTTATCGGCGGAATGAGGTCAGCCGCCCAGTTAACTGCCTACGAGATCCCACTTCTCATCACTGTACTGGGAGTCTGCGTGATTAGCGGTTCATTCAACGTGATCGAGATAGTCGACTTCCAAATAGAGGAGTCTAACGTCTGGAACCTCTTCATGATGCCACTCGGAGCTGCCCTTTTCTTCATTACGATGATCGCAGAGGTCGAGAGGATACCTTTCGATATGCCCGAGGCCGAGGCAGAGCTGGTGGAAGGCTGGTGGACAGAGTATGGAGGACTCAGGTGGGGCTTCATGTTCATGGCTGAGTACATGCGATGTTACGCCGCCTGCCTCCTCTTCGCTCTATTCTTCCTAGGAGGGTGGGAGGTCCCGTTCCAGGGAACACTGGAGTCACTTCCAGTCCTCGGTGGACCTCTGGACTTCCTCCTATCTCTAGTTCCAGGAATCGTACTGATTCTACTTAAGGCCTGGGCGCTATTCTTCGTTTTCGTATGGATCAGAGCGTCTCTCCATAGAGTTAGGACTGATCAGATCCTCGAGTTTGGATGGCAGTGGCTACTCCCCCTATCGATAGTCAACCTCGCGATAGCAATGTTCCTCAGGGTCTGGGTCTGGGAAGATGGCTGGGGATTGATGGCTCCCGTGATTATGATTCTGACTGGAGTCCTGGGATTGGTCATACTAGTCGTCGATGAGGATAAGGAGGCGCTGGAGACAATGAAGAGGCCTTACAGTACTTACGCGCTTTCCAAGGCTTACCCAGGCAGTCACAGGGATGAAAAGCTCGAGGAACTACAAAATCAGTTCTCATCATACACGGCGGCAAAGGTTGCATCCCANCCCCCGGGTCCAGAGAAGGAGGTGGGATCCTGAGCTATCACCCACATGGTACTCCTAGCTTCCGAAATCTGGTCGTGAGGCCAATGTGGATCACACTCAAGACAGCCCTCAGGACAGTACCGTTCCTAGGAAAGCTGAAATTCCTGAAGAACGGCTACCATGGTCAGTCTGCAGACATGATAGATTCGGAAACNGCAAGGAGGGTGGGTAAGGATCACCCAAGCACTCAGCAGTACTTCTCAGCTGACAGGGAGACTAGCCAGATCATGCCCTTCGTAGAGCGACCTGTGACAGTAATGTACCCCTATGAGAGGTTAGAGGACCTCGAACCATGGCTATTCGTACCCGGAAACTACAATGGTAGGATAGGAGTAATCTGGGAGACCTGCACTGCCTGCAAGGCCTGCGTCAAGGCGTGTCCAAACGACTGTTTGCACATGGAGTCGGAAGTCCGTGTGAATGTCCTCGACACAGCAGAAGAGGATCATCAGTGGCATGGCTACGGTAGCGAGATAGAGGTGGGCGGTCTAGCGGCTAAACCTCGTGAAGATTTCGTAGAAATAGAGGAGTCNCACGACCTAGTCAACCATCATGAGGCTGCTCCACAGCAGTACGATTTCGCCGAGGTGATAGATATCACGGGCGACATAGCGACGGTCAAGTGGATGAACGGCTCTGGAATGGAGGACGTAGACATCGATTCGATCAGGCCTGCGGAACAAGACATCGTCTCCGGTAGAATCGATCTAGGAAGATGTATGTTCTGCGGCTTGTGCATGGAATCATGTCCCTTCGAGTCATTCTTTATGACCAACGAGTATGATGGAATGTCCGGCTTCTCCAGGGAGGAACTCTGGATGGATGCCAGCAGAACCAGAGTTCTCCCTTCAGTCCATAAGGAGAGGGTTGACATGGAACTAGCAAAAAGGGCCCAGAAGGAGAAGGATAAGAGGGCTAGAAAGGCAGCTAGGGCGGAGGCATGATTCTTTGGCCCTAGACCTGGAGACAGTGCTATTTGTAATCGTCTCGGGAGCAGCAGTAGCCGGAGCCATCGGGTGCGTCTTCTCTGGAAGAGTTGCTCATTCGCTGCTGTGGCTGATGTTCACCTTCTTCGCAGTTGCGGCGGCCTTCCTCATGGCTGCTGCAGAGATGCTCGCCGCGATCCAAATATTGGTTTACCTAGGTTCCGTGATGCTCGTCGTACAGTTTGGGGTCATGCTAACCAGAAGACGTATTCAGGATGTAGAGTCCCTCCCTACACTCAACGCCCTCTCGGCAGTATCCGGCATTGGCGTCTTCGCACTGGTACTAGTCTTGGTCAGAAATCTAATGGAGCACTCTATGTGGCAGGATGAGGCTGCTGGATCACCCACAACTATTGAATTCGCTGACGCGATCTTCAATGACTGGACGATGGCCACGGTGATCCTTGGAGCACTACTAGCGATGGCGATGGTAGGGGCCTCCTATCTGGTAAGGGACGAGAGACTGATTAACTTACTATGGGATATGGGGGCAGAGGAATGATCGAACCAAGCTGGATAGCAGCACTTGGTGCGATACTTTTCGGAGTGGGACTACTCGGGACATTCTACCACAAGAATGCGATCGTCGTGCTAATGTGTATCGAGTTGATGCTAAACGCTGCAAATCTTAACTTCGTAGCAGCAGCATCACACTACGGTGATGTCAATGGTTGGGTATTCACTGCCATAGCCATAGCTATAGCAGCTGCCGAGGTCGCTATAGGATTAGCAATTCTGCTATCCCTGTACAGTACCCAGGGAACAATTTCCCTAGATGCAGCCAGGGAGCTGAGGAACTAGGTGATTAGATGGGGGAATCAGAAAATGAGTACAGACTGCTAATGCCGCTAATTCCAGCCCTTCTGATAGTGCCCGCCCTAGCCCTCGCTGGAATCGAATCTGTAGAAGCCGCCTTCCTAATTGTGCTCGCCCCCCTCATCGCCTTCCCTATTATCCTAATCTCGGGACAGATCTACAACGAGAATAAGACTTGGAAGGACACCCTCAAGGAAGGCGGGTTGATCGGCCTGTCTGCTCTACTAGTATCACTCACAACNTCTTTTTGGATAGTCATCGACTACATCAGGGGTGCTAGGGAGATTACCAAGGACGCCAGTGGCAGGATAGCAGCTTCNTGGGGGGATTGGATTTCATTCGATGTTTTACTATCAGACTACACCCTGAGCTCTGAAAGGGTCATAGGCGTCGGCGTCTGGATCGATTCGGTAACTCTAATGCTCCTATTCGTTGCCACCTTCCTCTGCTTCTTGATCTGCTGGTTCAGCTTAGGATACATGAACACTGATCCCATAAACGAGAACCGTAACCACCGATTCTACGCTGAATTCGTACTTTTCGCAATGGGGATGTTCGGCATGGTCCTCGCTGACAACTTCCTCTGGCTATTCATCTTCTGGGAGATAATGGGCCTGTGTTCCTATCTGCTAATAGGATTCTACTTCTGGAAGGAAAGCGCCGCCTATGCGGCCAAAAAGGCCTTCCTCACCACTAGAGTTGGCGACGTATTCTTGATGGTCGGACTATTCATCCTGTACGATATCTACGGATCGCTCGAGTTCTCTGTAATCTTCGGGGATCCTTCAATAGGGGGGACAGTGGACTCTGACAAGCTCTTCTGGGCCCTGATAATGCTATTCATTGGTGCTGTGGGAAAGTCGGCCCAGTTCCCGTTGCATGTCTGGCTTCCTGATGCCATGGAGGGACCTACTCCTGTTTCCGCTCTAATCCATGCTGCCACTATGGTCAATGCCGGACTCTACTTAGTAGCACGAATGGTGCCATTCGTGGACGTAGCAGGAAGCGGGGTAGCAGGTCTTGAAGACCTCGGTCTGATAGTTGCTTACATTGGTGGGATTACTGCTTTCATGGCAGCTTCCATAGCATTCGTCCAGAACGATATCAAGAAGGTCTTGGCGTACTCGACTATGAGCCAGCTAGCATACATTTTCACCGGACTCGGAGTATCTCTATGGTTCTACAATCATGGTAAAACCGATGCCGCGACTCTTGTTTTCGGGGGTTCAATGTTCCATCTCTTCAACCATGCAATGGCCAAGGGCATGCTCTTCATGGCTAGTGGATCCGTGATTCATGAGGTTCACCACGCCCACGACCACATGCATGAGGGAGATGACGGGCACGACCATCACGACTTCGATCCGCAGGATATGCGCAACATGGGGGGGCTGGCATCCAAGATGCCTGTCACCTCAGCAGCTATGTTAATCGGATCGATGTCCATTATCGGAATACCCCTAATCGGTGGTTTCTGGTCTAAGGAGGCTATTGTAGCCAAGACATGGAAGGCCTCACTGGACTACGAGCCTCTAATGATGGGTCCCGCTATCCTTGTACTCCTCACAGCTGGCATGACAGGCTTCTACATGTCCAGGATGTGGCTAATGACATTCGCAGGAGAGCCCAAGCATCAGGTCGTAGAGCACGTCCATGAGTCTACCCCATGGATAAAGGAGCCCCTAGTGATACTCTCTGTGATAAGCGCGCTGGGTGGATTCGGCCTTTCAGTGCTCGGGATAGTAAAGTGGCTCGCCAAACCCTACAATTACGATCTAGGTATTAACGAGCAATCTGTAATCGACCAGATAGTTTACGAACTCGAACACGCCTTCCTACCAGACGATCCCAATCTTAGGATAGTAGGATGGACCACAATCTTCCTATCCCTCGTGATCGGACCAATTTTTGCAGCCAGAGTGCATGGAGGAGGTCTTGCCCAGGGCCAGAGAGCGAACCCACTAATCTCCTGGATAGTCACCCTATCTGGCAAGTTTGGCTCGCAGGACGTCAAGGAGATGTCCGAGTCCAGCCTCTCAGAGGCTTTGCAGAATCGCCTGTACTTCGACCACTACTACGAACTGGCTCTCTCCAAGACAGTGATACCATTAGCTGCACTAGCCGCATGGTTCGACAAGCGAGTTGTCGACGGCATCATCAGGAGGGTCGAGTCGAACTCGGTCCTGGGATCCGTCCAAATCAGGAAAATAACTACTGGTAGGGCAAGCGATTACATACTAATGGCGGCGATAGGTGCACTCTCCATATTCGCTCTGGCTTGGGGGGTGAGCGGTTGATACTCACCATAATCACCCTCAGCCCAATAGCAGTGGGACTACTGCTGATGACACTGCCCCATATGCTGCCTGCATCTGTCTCGGAGCAGGTGAAGAGCGTATCAAGGAACATCTGCATGGGAGTCGCCTTAGCGCTGCTTGCAATCTCAACTTGGGCTGCCACTACATCACTCAGCGATCTTGACTGGCTGTCCCTCGACTTCGGAGATTTCGAGTTGAGGAACACACCAGTCTCTCTAATCCCACAGATTGGCGTATCATGGCACGTAGGGGCGGATGCCCTATCACTGCCGATGATCTGGNTAACCGCCCTAGTAGTCNCGCTTTCGATGCTTGTTGAATGGGATGCNAAGAAGGGGCACTACTTCCACCCTCTTCTCCTAGTTATGGAAGGAGCCATGATCGGAGTCTTCGTGTCTCTGGATCTATTCGTGTTCTATGTTTTTTGGGAGATGACACTGATACCGATGTTCTTCCTGATTCTCGTCTGGGGAGGGGATGACAGGCGATATGCGGCGATGAAGTTCTTCATCTACACCTTCACCGCTAGCGTCCTGATGTTGATAGGAATCCTGGTGATGTACTTCAATACCGGCTCTTCCCTATCTGAGAGAACGTTCGACATGCTAGTCATGCTCGATTCTGGGGACTCCATGACCGAGGGCCTCAGACACTTCGTCTGGTTTCTGCTCCTGATAGGATTCGCGACCAAGATGCCGAGTGTACCGGTCCACACCTGGCTGCCTGATGCGCATGTTCAGGCCCCCACAGCAGGATCGATGATCCTGGCGGGCGTGATGCTGAAAATGGGAGCATACGGATTTCTTAGGGTAGCCGTCACAGCCTTCCCTAGCTCAACCGTCGTGTTTACGCCTCTCCTATTGGCCTTGGGTATGGCCAGCCTAGCTTACGGTGCATGGGTCTGTATGGGGCAGTCAAACCTCAAGAGAATGGTAGCATACTCATCAGTATCCCACATGGGGCTGATTTTCTTGGGAATCGCTACTATGCAGCCGCTCGGAATCGCAGGAGCGCTGTTCATGATGTTCGCACACGGCATAATCAGCCCCCTGTTGTTCGCCGTCGCCGGGGCTTTCAAGCATCACTACCACACACTGGAAATAGGGTCAATGAGGGGGATAGCCCACCACAGTCCATGGCTGGCGGGGCACATGATGCTCGGCTGGATGGCTAGCTTAGGCCTTCCAATGATGGCAGGATTCGTAGCAGAGGTGGCAGTCCTGATAGCCTTCTGGATGACGTTCGGATGGTGGGTAATGATACCTGCACTAACCCTGATTATCACTGCAGTTTACTACCTCACCTCCATGCAGAGGACCATCTTCGAATCCAATGACCCTCACGAGGGCCAGTTGCCTGATACTCTACATCACGAAGCCAGAGATATTACCTGGCACGAGAACGCCGGCATGATCATACTAGGTGCACTAACTATACTGTTCGGAATACTGCCCTTCTTCTTTTGGGACATGATGTCACATTGGAGCACCGAGGTTATGGCGGACCTCCTCATCGAAGCGATGCAGTCAGAGGGGGCAAGTCCATGACTTCGGAATTGGATTGAATAGACGTACAGCTGCTTCTCCCTGAGATAATCATGACCATAGGCCTAGTGGCAATAATCATCTTCCCAAACCTAGGTGACGCAAGGTTCAGGATCCCCCTCACTAGTTTCCGTATCCCAGTACTGATTGGCGGTACTAGATTCGCCGCAACTAGGGACCCGCGAATTCCCAATAGAATCGCCTTGGTAACCCTAGGAACCTCTCTGCTAGCCTCCCTAATGGCCCTGTTCGACCCTCCGCAGTCCGGATCGATTGGAAGCTCTCTTGAAGTCGATCAGTTCAGTATTCTGCTCACTAACGTTTTCCTGGCTGTCCTGATCCTTTGCACCATTTCAGCCACACAGAGGCTACCTGCTGACAACAGGGCCTCAATACCCTCTGAGAAAGACGACGAAAAAACCGAGTCGGCAAAGACCACCGCGCTTTATGACAACAGGAGGCAGGCAGATTTCCACATCCTGCTATTGACTCTAGGATTGGGAATGTCTCTTATGGCCAAGTCCACACATCTTTTCATGCTCTTCGTCTGCCTTGAGCTCGCCTCTCTCTCATCATACGTTCTGGTCGGATTCCACAAGGAATCAGGCGCAGGAGGGGAGGCCGGGATGAAGTACTTCATTGTGGGATCGGTCGCATCCGCAGCGGGGATTTACGGCATGTCCTTGCTATACCTTTGGAACGGCAGCCTTGCTGTAGAGGACCTTTCAGAGTCATGGAAGTCGATGGAAACACTCGACCCAATCGCCGCTTCAGGCGTGGGACTGATGCTTGTCGCGTTCGGCTTCAAGGTCGGTGCCGCACCATTCCACCTAGCCATACCTGACGCCTACTCTGGCGCCTCCTCGATGGTGGCAGGAGTTCTCGCTACCGCCTCGAAAGCCATGGGATTCGCAGCACTAATCAGGCTACTCGTGACAATAGCTATGCCAGTATCGGGTGAGGCCTTCTGGTACATTACACTGGGAGGGATATCAGTGATCACAATGACATGGGGAAACCTCGCCGCCCTATCAAGCGAAAATCCGAAGAGGGTGCTTGCATATTCGAGCGTCGCCCACGCGGGCTACATGCTCGCCGCAATCTCGGCGATAGGATCAGGCCTCGCCGGACAGAATGGATCTGAGCTGATTCTTACCGCAGTCCTGTTCCACCTATGCGTGCTGGTCCTGTTCAAGATGGGACCATTTATGGTGCTCTCTTCAATAGAGAGAGAGGGTGGTAGTCACGACGTCTCCGGACTACATGGTCTATCCAGCAGAGACCCCCTCCTAGCCGCTTCCATGTTCGTCTTCATGCTCTCTCTAGCTGGGGTACCGCCCTTCTCCGGATTCTTGTCAAAGCTCCTCATGATCAACGGGATCGTCAGCGTCTCCGCAGGAACCGGGGGTGCTTCCACCGTATTTTCATGGGCGACCAGCGTCGAACCGGTCTTCTGGCTGGCAGTTGCGGTTGTACTGAATAGCGCCCTCTCAATGTTCTACTACCTTCGAATAGGAATGGTGATGTTCTTCGAGCCAAACGAAGGAGACTCCGATTCACCGGTAAAACCGATGGTCAGGGGAGTCATAGTGACGATGGCTATCCTTTCCCTCGCCTTCGGGATCGGTCCTTCTAGCGAGCTCCTGATCGGTCTCGCAGAAGACGCCGCAGTAGCCCTGATGTCCTGATTCTAGGCTCAACTTCACATATGCAGCCCATGCCCCACTACCAATGGCACGCAGAGAGGAGGCAGTGGATACCGAGCTCCTTGCCCAGATGGAATCAGTGAGCGGGGATAGAATCAGGGTGCCGCTACCTAAGCGGAAGGTGAACGAGATGTTCGCCATTGCCGACCAGATACTCGGCGGCAGGAGGGTCCGCTCGATCTGTGAGGATGGAGAAACCCGACTTGCCAGAATCCCCGGGAAGATGAGAAGGAGGCAGTGGGTGAGGGAGGGCGACCTAATCGTCATCCAGCCATGGGAGTTCCAGGACGAGAAGGCAAATGTCTGCATGAGGTATACCAAGACCCAGTCTCTATACCTCTCCAGGAAGGGTGTTCTACCCGAGATAGTCGATTTATTCGGAATGAACAGAGACAGCGAGGTGGAGGATCAGCAGGAGGTAGATGCGAAAATCGAGGAGGACCCGGAAATCACCGACCAGGAAGTAGGCGAGGAGGTCCCCGCGGAGGAGCCCCCTACTCACTCTGACGATCAAGAAGACGACATAGACTCCTTCTTCGGGTGAGAAGATGACTTCGAAAGAGGACTGGGAGGAGCCAGACCCAGACATGCTGATGAAGTCCGAGCGTAAGCATGAGTGGATTTCCGAGCCCAAGTACAAGCGAATGTTCGAGGATATCGAATACGCCCTGCAGGGCGTAATGGGCAAGGGGAGATTCGAATGGGTAGACAGGAGGGTTTTCGATCAGGTCTTCGACCGCTCAACTCTACTCGCCCTACACAAGCTGATGCAGCAGGGTGAAATAGAGACAATCGACTATCCCATCGCTAGGGGGAAGGAAGCACATGTATTCCGTGCCACTTCAAGTTCAGGAGGGCCCCTCGCTGTCAAGATTTTTCATACCACAAACGCAGTTTTCAAGGGACTCTCGAAGTACATTGATGGGGACCCGAGATTCTCCGGTCTTTCCAGGAGACACAGAGAGCTGGTGAACATATGGGTCAGGAAAGAGTTCAGGAATCTAAAGAGGATGAGGAAGAGCGGTCTGAGGGTTCCTGAACCACTAATGAATCTGAAGAACGTCCTTGTCATGCAGTTCATCGGAGACGATGAGTCAGCTAGCCCTAGGCTGAAGGACGTGAGGGTGGACAATCCTTCGGAAGTCTTTCAGGATCTACTAGAGATAGCCGCGGTAATCTGGCAAGAGTGCGATCTTGTACACGCGGACTTCAGCGAGTATAATGTCCTGTGGCACGCAGGTGCTCCATGGGTAATCGATGCGGGACAGGCCGTAACCACCAGACATCCCAGTGCCAAGGAGTTCCTAGTAAGGGACGTGACGAGGCTGACGGAGTGGTACCGGCGCCAAGGTGGCGATGCCCAGGTCGCGGATAGCCTTGTACGAGTTCTCGACGGGCCCGTACCAGACCTCACAAGCGTGGATTAAAGCGACAATACCGCTCGGTATGGTCATGGAACATCTCAGCAGGGTTCCCAAGGATCGTATAGCAGTGCTTATCGGGAAGTCTGGTAAGACCAAGATGAAGATGGAGAAGGCGTTAGGAGGCAAGCTGAGCATCGACTCCCAGACTGGCGATGTGTCAATCTATTGGGAGGATGAACCAGATCCAGTCAGGCGGATGAAAGCCCCTGACGTAATCACTGCAATTGCGAGAGGTTTCTCTCCCGAGCGTGCGATACAGTTAGTCGATGACGAGGTATTCCTGAGAATGTATGACATAAGGGAGTGGGTGGGCCGCCAGCCAAACCAGACAAGAAGAATGAGGAGTAGGCTTATTGGTACCAATGGGAGGATAAGGACACTGTTAGAGGAGATGTCGTCTTGTCAGATTGCAGTCTACGGATCTACTGTTTCGGTTATCGGGGATAATGACGGACTCTCATTGGCCACTCCAGCAATAGAAGGGATTCTTGGGGGTTCTGAGCACAGCACTGTGCTTTTCGGAATAGAGCAGGATAAAAGGAGGCAGAGACTGCGTTCGAAGAACCTAGAGACATTCAGAGACAAGAGCTCCTCCCAATCGGACTCCTTCGAGAACATGGTTCCCGGGTTCTCAGAGGCTAGGATGAGGGCTTCGGTCGTACTAGAAGATGACGACAGTATCACTTTCGAGGAGGAGTGATAGACCGTCACGCATAAGCGGGGCACTCCTTTCGTTTGTCCGTGAACAACCCCTTGGACGAACCTCACGACTACGAGAGATGGGCTACAAACGGGCTCGTCGCAGTTTTCCTACTGATCTTGCTGGGTCTAGGACTGGAGTGGGCCGACGTAAAGAACCCCTTAACAGACGGTCTTTTCGAGTACTTCATAGATCCAATCAGGGGGGAGTCCACGGGCGACTCGGGATACAATCCCGTCAATACCCTGACCTATGCGGTTGTTCTGGGGCTATTCGTTCTGTCCCTCTCTGCATGGCTCAGGGGAATTGGCATAGACCCCAGTGATACCAGCATCCTCGCTCTCCTCCCATTCATCACATGGGCAGCCTTCGGGGAAGTAGCAGAGGATGCCGAGATGTTCGGAGCAGGACTCGCCCCTTACTTCGTTAGCCCCGGGATACACTTCCAGGCAGCGGCTTGGGTGATCCTCGCGGGAGCCATGGGCTTGTCACTTGACAGGTCAGAAAGGGATGGTTCGCAGAAGAAAAGCGACCTCGAGATTGTTGCTACCGGACTCGTATTGATGCAGTTCGTCTTCTACGCCTCCTCCATTTCAGGAAAGTCCGGATCCGAGATACCTCTGTGGCCGATGGCAGTATCCCTAATGCTCGCCGTAGCCTTCGTTTGGGGGTCAGGGTGGATGGAAGATGCGTTCTCAAACGTTCAGAGGATGGTGTATTTGACTGGCGTGGGAGGATCACTGATCTTCTTCGGAGCCCTCGCATCCTATGCAATTCACGATCCACCCGACACTGATCGCGTCTGGCCTCTCGTAATAGTAATCGGAGTCCCAATTGCGATCTCGTACTGGATGTATTCTTACGGAAAGGAAGCTGCGCAGGAGCTCGCTTCAAGTGGAATTGTAGCTGGCGTGCTTTCACCTGGATTCTCGGACGATGACTACAGGAACTCGGAATACCCTGACAGAGATATCATCGAGCCCCTAAGAGCCAGAGCTGTGATGGCGCAACCAATCGTTTTCCTCGCTGTTGCGGGGCAGATTATGGACGGTCTTGCCACTTGGATAGGAATTGACGGCTTCCCCGGCCTGGGGGAGAAGCATGTAGTCTCTCAGAGGGTCATCGACGCTGGGGTTTGGGTCAATGAGAAGGCAGGTATCACCCACGGACTTCTAGATGAGGGGGTATGGCTCTTCGCGATAGTGAAGGCAGCTCTCGCCGTAATGATTTACTACGTATTCTACAATCTCAACTTCGAGAGCAGGGAGAGACACCTCAGGCTACTCATTGGCCTCGCTATGCTTGTGGTTGGAATGGCTCCCGGGCTAAGGGACGTGGGCAGACTCACCCTTGGAGTATAACCCCGCTCCCAAGGTCCAGCGCCCATTCATTGAAGTCTCGCCTGCGCCCTCGAAGAGCGAGGGACATGGAGAGGCTGCCTAGCGAGGTCAACACGAGGAGCTCGGACTTCTCGGAAAGGAGTGAGAGGAACCTCTTACTAGCAGAGGGCCTGAAGTCGAAACTAGACTCGGTTAGACTCGCCGGAGATCAGCAGCACTTCCAGAGACACAGGGACCGAGGCAAGCTACTCCCAAGGGAGAGAATTGCGGAAGTCTGCGACCCCGGATCACCCTTCCTGGAGACCTCCGCTCTAGCTGCCGACGGACTGTACGACGGACGAGCCCGATCTGCGGGAATTGTCACAGGAATAGGTGTCGTTCACGGAAAGGAATGTATGTTCGTAGCCAACGACGCTACGGTAAAGGGCGGCTCATACTACCCAATGACTGTAAAGAAGCACATCAGGGCTCAGGAGATAGCCGAGGAGAATAACCTCCCATGCATATACCTGGTCGATTCTGGGGGGGCATTTCTGCCAATGCAGGATGAGGTATTCCCAGACAAGTTTCACTTCGGCAGGATATTCCGCAACCAGGCCATTCTCTCCAGCAAGGGAATCCCGCAGGTATCAGCAGTTTTGGGCTCCTGTACGGCAGGCGGAGCCTATATCCCAGCCATGTCAGATGAGTCGATAATAGTGAAGGGTAACGGCACCATCTTCCTAGCAGGACCTCCTCTGGTCAAGGCAGCGACTGGTGAGGAGGTATCAGCCCAGGAACTCGGTGGAGCAGAAGTCCACACAGTAAAGTCTGGTGTTGCGGACCATTATGCCGAGGACGAGGAAGAGGCGCTTAGAATGGTTAGAAACGTGATCGAGAATCTCAACGTGCCTCCGAAGCATAGGCTAGACTCAACTCAGTCAGAACCACCAGCATACGATGTAGATGAGCTGATGGGAATAATTCCCACTGACAACAGGACGCCCTACGATGTTCGGGAGGTAATCTCCAGAGTGGTGGATGGATCTAAGTTCCACGAGTTCAAGAGCCGGTATGGAAACACACTCGTATGCGGATTCGCGAGGATTCACGGTTACCCCGTGGGATTAGTAGCCAACAATGGGATCCTCTTCTCCGAGTCTTCCATGAAGGGGGCCCACTTCGTAGAGCTATGCGGCCAGAGGGGAATCCCACTGATATTCCTACAGAACATCACAGGCTTCATGGTCGGCAGGGAGGCAGAGTCCGGAGGGATAGCTAAGGATGGGGCAAAGCTCGTCACTGCAGTATCCTGCGTCCCTGTACCTAAGTTTACCGTAATCATCGGCGGTTCCCATGGAGCAGGGAACTACGGGATGTGCGGAAGAGCGTATGATCCGAGGTTCCTATTCATGTGGCCAAACGCTAGGATCAGCGTCATGGGAGGCGAGCAGGCAGCTAGCGTCCTATCGGCAGTAGGAAACGAAGACCCGGACGAGATCCGTGCTAAGTACGAGCGAGAGAGCAGCCCCTACTATTCATCAGCTAGGCTATGGGACGATGGAATCATAGATCCTAGGGACACGAGAGACGTACTTGGGCTATCTATTTCCGCGAGCCTCAACGCCCCTATGCCGGAAACGCGCTACGGCGTGTTCAGGATGTGACCAGATGACAGCAGAGAAAATGCCGAACACCGAACTTTGCAGCCTCGAAGTGAATGGGGCGATCGCCAATATCACACTTCAAAGGACGGAGACCTTCAATGCTCTAAACGATCAGATTATCTCTGAGTTAACCGAATTGCTGGAATGGACCTCTGAGAGGTCAGTAGGATCCACAGGGGAACTCCTATCGGAGGGGGGCAAACCAAATCTTCGGGTCTTGGTAATAAGATCGGATGGCAAGCATTTCTGCGCTGGAGCCGATATCAACATGATGCGAGATGGTGGGAGTAAGACCCCAGAGGAGAACAGAGAGGACTCAGAGCGTCTGGACAGACTATTCCATGGCCTCTGGTCCCACCCCTGCTTCACCATTGCAAAAGTGCAGGGCGTGGCTCTGGGGGGTGGAGCTGGAATAGTAGCATGCTCGGACCACGTAATCGCAGAGCCCAGGAGCAAGATCGCCCTCTCCGAGGCAAAGTTAGGTATCTCGGCCGCTGTGATCGGTCCTTACGTTCACAGGAGACTGGGAAGCGCCGGCTTCCGAAGACTTGCTATGCTAGCCTCCAGAATCGATGCCGAGGAGGCTCTGAGAGTCGGATTTGTAGATGAGATAGCGGATTCTGCAGATGCCATGGAGGGAGCCATTACCATAGTAATCTCCGAGGTAATGTCTTCAGGACCACTTGCTGTGACCTCGGCAAAAAGAATGGTAGCGGAGCTGGATATGTGGCAGGGGGATGACGATTCTCTGAGGTCATGGACCTTGGACTTAACAAGCATGATGAGAGGCTCACGCGAGGGGCAGGAGGGCCTCTCGTCATTCCTGGAAGGCCGCGATCCAGATTGGCTGGACCGGGAAAAGGANGAATGAACATGCCACCGAGCTGGATGGCGCAGGCTTCAAGCCCTTTCTCAAAGGTCCTAATAGCCAATAGGGGCGAGATTGCCGTGAGAGTGATCCAGGCTGCAAGAGAGGCCGGTTTATCTTCAGTGGCGGTATTCTCCTCCTCAGACTCGAACTCACTCCACGTGGAGATGTCCGACGAGGCATTCTTCCTGGAGGGTGACAGCTTGGAGGAGACATACCTAAATGGATCCGCGATAATCGAGGCAGCGAGATCTACCGGAGCCGACGCTATTCATCCTGGATATGGATTCCTATCCGAGAGGGCAGACTTCGCAAGGGAAGTCGAATCATCGGGTATTCGATGGATAGGCCCCCCAGCTGACTCAATAGAGACCATGGGCGATAAGATCTCGGCAAGATCGCTGATGTTACGGTCTGGTGTACCAGTAATTCCGGGNGAGCAGATTCCGATTGAGGATGGAGCTGACCACCTGGGTGCTCTCGCGAGCGCTGCTGCTAAGGTAGGATATCCTCTACTGATCAAGGCGAGTGCCGGGGGAGGGGGGAAAGGAATGAGGTCTGTCTCGGTCCCTAAGAACCTCCGTACGGAGTTCGAGGCCGCAGCAAGGGAGGCATCAGCTGCATTCGGAGATGGAACCGTATACATAGAGAGGCTACTAAAGCGAGCGAGGCACGTCGAAATCCAGGTACTGTGCGACTCAATGGGGACTTCAATCCACCTAAATGAGAGAGACTGCTCTCTTCAGAGGAGGTACCAGAAGGTGATTGAGGAGGCTCCATCCCCTGCGGTAGACAGCAGGATAAGGGATGAGATGGGGAAGGCCGCAGTAACCGCAGCAAGGTCGGTGGGATACGTCGGTGCCGGGACGGTGGAATTCCTCTTGGCCAGCAATGGGGAGTTCTATTTCCTCGAGATGAATACCAGGATACAGGTTGAGCATCCGGTGACGGAGATGACTACGGGTATCGACCTTGTCCAGAAACAGTTTGAGATCGCTGCCGGACTCCCACTTGGAATTTCTCAAGAGGATGTAATGCAGAACGGTCACTCCATTGAGGCGAGGATTTACGCGGAGGACCCGAAAAGTGGATTTCTACCCTCGACGGGCACTCTAGCAGTATGGCGACCTGCCTCCGGACCGGGCATCAGGGTCGACTCAGGTGCCAGAGAAGGNGATTCCGTGACCATAGAATTCGACCCAATGCTGGCGAAGCTGGTAGTCCATGCTCCCGATAGGGAGTCGGCGATCAGGAGGATGGACAACGCACTGTCCTCCTTCGTAGTGCTCGGCGTGAGGACGAACATAGACTTCCTGAGGAACTCTCTTGCTCACCACTCATTCATTAGCGGGATTATTGACACCGACTTCCTCGACTCAATAGGTCCCACCGATCTTCTAGGTCCCGAGCCTGACCGAATCGCGATATTGGCCCTTGCCTCTTCAGCTAAGAGGCTGGGGATAGACAGACAGTATGGTGAGGCCTCAGATGCTACTGATTCTCACACAGGACACCAAGGGGACCCGTTCAGAACTCTAGGGAGGACATTCCCCTGAGGTGATGCTATGGAGTGGAGCTTCCCTGAAGAGAATGAGAGGTATCGAACCTCATTGCTGGAAGGAGATGGCTCGGTATCCCTGACCTATGTAACGAGGGATGGAAAGCAGCTCGACATTCCCGAGACCATTATTCTGGATTCGGGAAAGCCTGGCATGGTCACCATCAANATCGGAGGCCAGGACAGGCAGGCCTATGTGGCTAGGACTGGCGACACCTGGTGGGTCCACTTCGACGGAAGGATACACGAGGTGCTCTTTCATGAGCAGGGAAAGAAGACATCGGTCAATGAGGGTAGTCTGAAGGCACCAATGCCAGGTACAGTACTACTAGTCATGGTCAATGAGGGTCAGAGGGTACGTGAGGGTCAGCACCTGATGACGCTCGAGGCAATGAAGATGGAGCACAAGATACTAGCCTCAAAAAATGGCGAGATATCCAAGGTTCATTTCTCAGAGGGAGATAGGGTAGACATGGGGTCATCACTTTTGGAGATCGACGACTAAAATNCATCTATGTTCCGGGGACAAGTTAATCCGGGAAATTAAATCTCAAATTATGAAAACATGGCCCAAGATCCCGAGAAATGGTGGGAGACCACTATTGAAGAGACCGATGTAGGCGATCCCGAAGCTCCCCATTCCATTCAGATAACTGGCGATGAGGGGGTTACAGAACCACAAGAGGATGAGTTTGGACAGGAAGGAGATTCAGTATCTGAAGAAGGACAAACTGAATGGTCCCAATATTCCAAGCAGAAGGCATCGGCCATCGGGATCTACATATTCGCCTTCCTTTTTGGCGACTGGTGGTGGGATGGTTCGAATGGGTTCACCGCACTATTCCGGAGCATCGACACAATCCTAGCATGGCCCGATACATACGCCTGGCTCGTAGAGTTGGATTCAACGTCTATGGCGTCCATGCATCCGCCTACTTTTATGCTAGCTTGGGCACTATGGGACGTAACCCCCTTGGTATTCTTCGCCACTTTCCTTTATGGAAGCAACCTCTTGGTATCTAGGAACCTGAAGGAGGACTCCTCCGAGATTAGGGAGAGAGGGAAGAAAGCCCACAGGAACCTGCAATACTTCGTGTCGGTCCTGATACTAATGGACTTGATAACGTTGACAATTTATGGAAGTTTTACAATATGGGAATACCCTTTGAGGTTCTTCGAAATACGTCCTGGAATCTATTGGATGCTCATTGCCTTTGGAGCATCCTATGGTTTGAATCCCAGAACAAAAATCCAATCTAGCGAATAGCATATTCGCGACAATCCATAAACATCAATTCATAAGTAGACCGACGAGCCTTATAATATGACCATGCACGTTAGATTGCCGGACGAACCCATAGAAATTGATGCCGATGCATTCCTGCCAACCGAGAGCGGGAACTTCAGAATTCGAGTCACAGTCGATGATGACGGACTCGAACACTGCCTCGTGTACGTGGGTGATTTAGAGAACGCGGAATCTCCTCTGATTAGAATACATTCAGAGTGTCTGACGGGTGATGCTTTCGGATCGATGAAGTGTGACTGTGGCCCCCAGTTACAAGCCTCACTGAAGATGATCCAAGAGGAAGGATGCGGAGCCGTGGTTTATCTCAGACAGGAGGGTAGAGGCATAGGTCTTCACTCCAAAATCCAAGCCTACGCACTTCAGGACGATGGTTATGATACCCTAGACGCCAATCTAGCTCTCGGTCTACCAGCAGATGCGAGGACTTACGGTATTGCCGCCAAGATGCTGAAGGAAGCCGGAGTTGAATCCGTGAGGATGATGACAAACAACCCCNTGAAGGTGAAGGGATTGGAGGAAAATGGCATCAAAGTCAACTTTCGACTTCCACACATAAGCGGAATCTCCACAGAAAACATCGATTATCTAAGAACCAAGGACGAAAGAATGGGCCATATCCTCAATCTGGGATAGAACTGCAAGATTCAAAACGATAGGCAATGGGAGGAAAATTTAGATGACGCTTCAACTTGGAGAAACAGTAGAGGATTTCGAACTACAGACTAGCGAGAATGAAAAATTTCGACTCAGTGATCTCGATGGGGAGTGGAAGATAGTATTCTTCTATGCNAAGAGCGGATCGCCGACTTGCAAAAGGGGATGTCTCAACTTCAAGGAACAGTATGAGCTATTCAGATCCCTATCTCCTCCTGTCGAAGTAATCGGAGTCAGTCAGGACTCAGTGGAACAGCACAAAGAATTCAAGAAGGAATTAGGTCTACCGTTCTCACTACTATCTGACCCTGATAGGGAGATAGCGGAACAGTTCGGGGTCCCAGTACACCTCGGTATCTTCCCAGCTAAATCTTCGTTCGTGCTGGGTCCTGACAACACCGTCAGACACGTGTATGACTGGTTATTCAGACCTAGGAAGCATGTCGCCCAGATAATTTCAGCTCTCTCGGAGTCGGGGGTTAATTGAACATGGATTGGAATCAGATATTAAGCGACTCCGGACTGGCAGAGAGGGAAATAGCGGTAATCGGGGCGCTATCAGGTAAGCCCAACATGAGGGCAAGCGAGGTAGCAAAGGANCTGGGAACAACAAGACTCGAGGCCTACAAATCGCTGGAGGAGCTTCAGGATATAGGACTAGTTTCGGTGATTGCCGACAGGCCGATGAGGTTNTCTTGTCCTAGGATTGACAAAGCCGTGGAGCAAATAATAGATATTCGCCGTGGGCAGCTCACCAGAATAGAAAGGAGCTTCAACGAGATCCAGTCGTCCATTGAGAAGTCTAACTTCGTCCCTGAAGACACCACCGATCTCGAGAATCCTAAGTTCACTATACTCAAGGAGAGAGTCAGAATTCTCAACAGACTAGAGAAAATGGCTCAGAATGCCGAGAAGGACATGGTACTGATAGTCGGAAAATTCGGTATACTGCCAATATTCAGAGGTAATACGATACAATCGATAAACGATGCATCGGACCGAGGAGTTCGAGTCAGGATACTAGCTCAGCTAGATCGGAGAACAATCAGGTTCTACAGGGATATGCACCCCTCCATCGAGGTGAGGCATTCTGACGATCTGGACGCCCAAGGCGTCGTCAAAGACAACCGTGAGGTTATCCAATATCTTAGCTCAGATGAGAACCCAGTTGGAAAGGGCAAGAANGATGCGGCTTTAGTGATAGAGTCGAGCCAGTTCGCGGAAAGTCAGCGGAACCTTATTGAGGCCATTTGGGAAGAGGCGATTCCATTCGAGACCGCCTCAAAGAGGTATACAGAAGAGAAAATCACCGATCCACTGAGGTTGACACTCAATGAGGGATCATTTCTCGAAAAAATAAGAGACGTACTTATGATCGAGGCAGAGCTACCTGAGGATGATACTCCCTTCAATCTTGAAGCCTTCATGGCATCCGGCCTTGAGATAAGCGATGCAAGAAAGAAACTCAACCAAGGGGGAATCAGTAGCCTAGAGGCTTTCGGAATAGACTTGACCTCGCTAATGAGACAGGTTGGGAANAGAGTGGGTCAGGAGCTAGCATTCAGTCTCAGAGGGGTGGAGCAGGAAATCGACTTTCTTAACGAGATGATGGACTGGTGGGAGCACGCTGGAATGGGTACACTAAGCTACGACCTAGAACCGGAATTCCATATCAAAGTGCAGTTTGCAGAACTTCCCGAAGGAGAAGGACTTCCGATATGGGCACTCGATGACGGAATCATAGAGGGCGCTCTTCAGGCCCGTTACCCTGAAGGCAGCGAGATAACAGTCATGAGGGAAGTAGTCTCGAAGGAGCCAGAAGGACTGCATAAGTACAATCTGATAATGGCATGATTAACAATCTCCGTACTAAATCCATCCGGTATACACAAGTATATATCTGAAAATAGGGATTTAATACACTCTTTCATTAATACACAGACGAGCCGAAGGCTATGATGAACACGAAAATGATAATGCCACTAATTGTTGGAGTCTACGTGACATTCGCTATCGCAGCTATGTCCATAACCCCAATCGTCGCGGCCGATGATACTGAAGATATACCCACTAACGCTCAGGCGACAGGAGTACATGACTCCCTCGTTGCCGCCCTGGAACATGCCGGCTTGGTCACAGCCCTGCAGGCCGATGGCCCGTTCACGGTCTTCGCCCCTACAGACGAGGCCTTCGCAGCGGCCGGAATCGACCTGGCCACCTTCGATACGGACGAGGAGAACGCCACTCTGGCCGACATCCTCACCTATCACGTGTACTCGGGATCAGTCCAGTCATCTGCCGTGACCGACGGTATGACGGTAACGATGCTGAACGGCGACAAGGCGACCTTCACCGTCACAGACGGTACGGTAAAGATCGGCGAGGCGACCGTGACCCAGGCAGACGTGATGGCTGCCAACGGGGTCATACACGTCATTGACAGGGTGCTTAGTCCACCAGTCGATCAGCTGGATGTTCCCGCCACCGCCGGGGACACTGGAGTCCACACCTCACTAGTAGCAGCTCTGATTCAGGCAAATCTGGTCACAGCCCTGCAGGCCGATGGCCCGTTCACGGTCTTCGCCCCTACAGACGAGGCCTTCGCAGCGGCCGGAATCGACCTG
>PBGH01000019.1 GCA_002720055.1 Methanobacteriota archaeon
GCAATCAGATAGCACATCTCGTCGAAGTAGGCACGAGCATCGGCCTCGCTTGCGAAGTAGCCATACTTCCAGCCCCAGTAGGTCCAGGTCCCTGCAAGTCGACGAAAGAGCTGCCTTCCATCGGTCTCACCACCCATTCTTTTGTTAGCTCCAGCTTTCTGAAGTCTTTCATGATCCGGCTCACTCCGCTGTAGCCAGACAGGTACCCCCTCCTCAGGAACGTTCCGAAGATACTTCGGAACACCGGCCTTGCGCATATATTTCTGCGCGCAGACTTTCCCAGGGATTCCGGAGAATCCCGATGGCAACTTAACCCCATTGATGGAGTCAGCAATCGAACCATCCGGATTTCTAATCTCAACGTCCATATCAATCCATTCAAAGGACTCAAACGGATCCTGGCCGGCGGAGGTGAACCTCCGCTCTATGACCAGTCCAGTCTCAGAGTCAGCTTTGTCTTTGGATGCCTTGATTTTAGTCTGCATTGTTCAGTCTCTCCCAGTATTTGTAGTCAGGATTGGTCCCGCCTGTGCAAGGGAGTTGCCCTTCCGAATGGGGGGTGTTTAATGATTAGGATAAAACCCGACATCATAAAGAGTATTTTTGTAAAAAAGGTTCTAATTCCAATCTCTAAAACTCAAAGTTAACCAATCATCTCCAAAGACCAATCCAGACTCGCTCCTGAGCGAGTAATCATGATACCTACACTGCAATATTTCTGATGACTACTTTCAATTAGCCTTCTAACAAGTGATTCTGGGACTCCTCCTTTGACGATATACCTCATCATTACAGATGTGAAAACTTTCGGCGACTCATCCGCTCTTGTGGCATCAATCTCAACTCTAATGAATTCCAGATTCTTCTTCCGATGCTTAAGTCCGTCGATAAGATCAATCAGTGAACATGCCGCGTGTCCATGGGCTACCATTTCCATGGGACTAGGTGAATCCGATCCATAGATTTCAAATTGTTTTCCTCCACCTGTTGTCCCCACATATCCCCCCTCATCAGTCCAAGTAACCTCTCCTTTCACAAATCCCCGTGGAAAGCAACCCCCTTCAAGGGTTGGCTTCATCTATGTCACTCTAGTCGGAGCAATGAGAATTATGTCTGAAGGCGAAATGATAACTATCTCAGAAGGAAAATTGCAAGTACCAAGTCACCCTGTAATCCACTATATAGAAGGGGATGGCATCGGAATCGATATCACTCCTGTGATGAAGAAAGTAGTCGATGGTTCTGTCGAAATGGCTTATGGCGGCAAGAGACAGATAACATGGGTCGAAACATTGGCCGGGCAGAAAGCATTCGATGCTACAGGTGAATGGCTCCCAGAGGAGACCAAAGAGGCTATGAGAGACGGCCTAATTTCAATCAAGGGCCCCCTAACGACTCCGGTTGGAGGAGGAATAAGGAGTCTGAATGTGGCATTAAGACAGCAATTGGACCTCTTCGCCTGTGTTAGGCCAGTAAGATGGTATGAAGGAACTCCAAGCCCTGTAAAACAACCCGAGACAGTTGACATGATAATTTTCAGAGAGAACAGTGAAGATGTATATGCAGGTATAGAATGGGAAGCAGGAAGTGATGAAGTAACCAAAGTAATCAATTTTCTAAAAAATGAGATGGGCGTCGAAAAAATTAGGTTCCCAGAAACATCAGGGATAGGAATCAAGCCCGTAAGCAGGGAGGGAACAGAAAGAATAGTCAGGGCAGCCATAAACTACTCCATAGAAAACGATAAGCAAAGCGTTACATTAGTGCACAAAGGAAATATCATGAAGTTCACAGAAGGAGGGTTCAGAGACTGGGGATATGAGTTGGCTAAGTCGGAATTCGGAGCTAAAGAATTGGACGACGGACCTTGGTGCACTTTTGAAAATCCAATCACTGGAAATATTATCACCGTTAAGGACGTGATAGCTGATGCAATGCTTCAACAGGTTCTGACACGCCCTAGTGAGTATGATGTTCTGGCGACAATGAACTTGAACGGAGATTACATTTCAGACGCTCTGGCAGCTCAAGTAGGTGGAATAGGGATTGCACCGGGTGCAAACATAAATTATGATACCGGAGTCGCGATTTTTGAAGCAACTCACGGCACAGCTCCCAAGTATACGGGACAGGACAAAGTAAACCCCGGAAGCCTAATTCTATCGGCTGAAATGATGCTCAGACATATGGGCTGGGAAGAAGCTGCAGATCTAATTGTCAAGGGAATGGAAGGAGCGATTTCAGCTAGAAAGGTTACCTATGACTTCGAGCGTTTAATGGATGACGCAACTCTGCTTTCTTGTTCCGAATTTGGGAATGCAATAATTTCATACATGAATTAGGTACTTTATCAAGAAGAGATTTTGCCAAACTAAGAAAACTACACTAGGTATCTATATTACTACGTGTAGCAAACTGGCACACTCGTTGGTTTAATTAAATCTAAATTACGGAAACAGCATGGGATCGGTGATTGCAGGATACTACAGGTCTCCGTTCACAAGGGCAATGAAGGGAGATTTAGCGAGAGTAAGACCAGATGACATAGCAGCAGAGGTTGTGAACTCACTAATTTCGAATCTCAATCTTGATCCCAGTCTAGTGGAAGACATAATCGTAGGGACAGCCTTCCCTGAAGGAGAACAGGGCTTCAATCTCGCTAGAATAATCTCATTTTTGTCAGATCTTCCGGAAAGTGTCCCAGGAGTAACCATTAACAGATTCTGTGGCTCGAGCATGCAGGCCATTCACGATGCTGCTGGCAGAGTAGCTATGGGTTCTGGTGAAGCATTCATCGCCGGGGGCGTCGAGTCAATGTCTAGAATCCCTATGACCGGCTTCAACCCAATGCCAAATCCGAAGCTTAGCGAATCTTCACCCGAGGTTTTCACATCAATGGGCATCACCGCAGAAAATGTCGCGGAGAAGTACGATATTAACCGCAGTGCGCAAGAAGAGTTTGCTGTAGAAAGTCACTCCAAGGCTTCAAAAGCAGCTGAAGAAGGACACTTTTCTAACGAAATCATACCCATAGAATCCACGAACGGGACGGTTAAAGAAGATGGATGCATCAGGCCAGGGACAAACTTGGAATCACTATCCAAGCTGAGGCCTTCCTTCGATTCTGAAGGATCAGTAACCGCTGGAACCTCTTCTCCTCTGACGGATGGGGCGGCGTTCGTTTTGGTTTGTTCGGAGTCGTTTGCTATAGAAAATGGGATAAAACCACTCGCTAGGATTCTTTCAACCGCAGTAAGTGGATGCGCCCCCGAATTAATGGGAATAGGTCCGGTAGAAGCTTCAAGAAAGGCTCTCGATAGAGCAGGCCTAAAGCTGGAAGATATTGATATTATAGAACTCAATGAGGCATTCGCAGCCCAATCGCTGGCTGTAATCAAAGAGTTGGGTCTTGATAGATCTAGAGTAAACTTGGATGGAGGGGCCATAGCTCTCGGTCACCCATTGGGCGCTAGCGGGGCTAGGATTACAGGTAAGGCCGCAAACCTTCTCCAAACTAACAATGGAAGGCTAGCACTTGCTACTATGTGCGCAGCGGGTGGACAGGGAATTGCCACTATACTAGAGAAATTTTGAGAGGGGTTTTTCGATGTCTGAGTCAGTTCTAGAACTAGATGATACAATAGACAGGGTGGCTGTGATTGGTAGTGGAGTAATGGGGGCTGGCGTCGCAGCCCACTGCGCGAATGCAGGATGCGACGTAATCCTCCTCGACATTGTTCCTGATGGTGCGGATGATAGAAACCTAATTTCAAAAAAAGCGATACATGATATGATAAAATCAGATCCCGAGATGTTGATGCACAAATCATTCGCTAAACGAATAACTCCTGGGAATTTAGAAGATGATCTACAAAAACTGAAGCACTGTGATTGGGTAGTTGAAGCGATAGTAGAACGCCTAGATATCAAGCAGTCACTTTATGAAAAGATTTCCCAATATATTGGCCCTAAGACAATCGTATCATCGAACACATCAACCCTTCCTAGATCTTCACTAATCGAAGGAATGTCCGATGAAATGGCAAGTAGATTCCTAATCACTCACTTCTTCAATCCACCAAGATACCTCCCTCTTCTTGAGGTGGTTTCGGATGCCCAGGTCGATCAAAATATCACTTCAAGATTGGTAGAATTCGCAGATAAAAGACTAGGGAAGCGTGTGATTCATTGCAATGATACTCCAGGTTTCATTGGCAATAGACTGGGAGTCTTCTTCATCCAAAGAGCACTAAGTGCCGCGATTGAACATGACCTAACTGTAGAGCAAGCCGATGCAATGCTAGGGTTGCCGATAGGTGTTCCAAAAACCGCAGTTTTCGGATTAATGGACCTAGTAGGAATCGACTTAATTCCCCATATAATGGCAAGCATGCTAGAGCATCTTCCAGACGACGATCCTCTACACAATTTTGCTGGATACGGTAAAGAAATCATAGAACAAATGGTCGCAGAAGGATATACCGGTCGGAAGAGTAAAGGAGGTTTCTATCGTCTAAACAAGGAAGGCGGAAAAAGGATAAAAGAGGCTAGAAATCTGAAAACCGGTGGATATGCCCCAGCGGATAGGAGAGCTGGATTTCCTTCTGCTAAATTGGGGAAACAGGGCTTAGCTAGAATAATGGACAGTCCAGATGAGGGAGCCGCTTTCGTTGAAGACGTATTACTCGATACTCTTTCCTATGCCGCATCCATAGTCCCAGAGGTTAGCGACGATATCTATTCCATTGACGGAGCAATGAAAGTCGGATACAATTGGAAGAAGGGACCGTTCGAGATGATTGATTCCATCGGCGTGAAAGACTTTGCAAAAAGACTAGAATCCTCAGGTAGAGAAATCCCATCTCTAGTAAAAAAGGCAGCTTCTAATGGCTCATTCTATTCTATGGTTGATGGGGAAATAATGCGATTGACCCCCGAAGGATCAAAGGTGGTAGTTCCAAGGCCAAAAGAAACAATTACGGTTTCTGATTTGAAGAGTAAAGGCAGTCCATTACGGCGTAATCCATCTGCAAGCATTTGGGATATGGGAGACGATATCCTTCTTGTTGAGTATCACTCAAAGATGAATGCAGTTGACCCCATGACAATTGAAATGCTGAAAGAAGCAGTTAGCATGGCGGAGAAGGAACCATGGAAAGGCATAGTAATTGGAAACGATGGTAAGAACTTCTCAGCAGGAGCAAATCTGGGACTTGTACTCTTCGCGGTTAATCTCTCTGCGTGGAACGAAGTTGAGGGATTCATTAGATCGGGTCAGGAGGCATATCAGGCGCTCAAGTACTGTAGTGTTCCTGTAGTAGGGGCGTCTGCAGGCTTGTGTCTGGGTGGAGGAGCAGAGGTGCTATTACACTGCGACTCTATCCAAGCGCACTCAGAGTCATACATCGGCCTGGTTGAAGTCGGGGTAGGAATCATTCCGGCATGGGGGGGGTGCAAAGAGATGCTAGCCCGGATAAGAGAGTTTAACCTAGCTCCAGGAGGCCCGATGGGGCCAATTATGAAAGCCTTCGAAATAATTGGAACTGCTCAGGTTGCCAAGTCAGCCGATCAAGCACGATCAATGGGATTCCTAGGTCCAGATGACAGTATTTCTATGAATAGAGATCATCTACTCGCAGATTCTAAAATGAAAGCTCTGACAATGTCAGAGGGGTATAAACCTCCCAAACCACACAGTTTCAATCTACCCGGACAAACAGCGAGAATAGCTCTTGAAATGGCAGTTTTCGATTTAGAAAGATCAGGAAACGCAACACCTCATGACGTAGTAGTCACCTCTGAACTAGCAAAGGTTCTATCAGGGGGATCAGCAGATTTAACGGATAACACAACTGAAGAGGAGATATTGACCCTAGAACGAGAGTCAATAGGTAGACTAGGAAGACAGGAAAAAACGATCCAAAGAATGGAGCACATGCTTCAAACAGGAAAGCCACTAAGAAACTGAGGAGATAATAATGGTAGTTTGGACCCCACCCGATAGAGATTACGAATTTCTATTCAACGAGGTTTTCGATGCAATCCACTCAATCGAAGGTCTAGGCTTCGACGACTTCGATAAAGAATCTCTTTCAATGATGATTGAAGGATGGGGGAATCATACTAGGGAAGTTTGGCTTCCAATAAACAAAATTGGAGATAGTAAGGGACTAACTTTTGAAGATGGAAGGATAACCATGCCTCCTGAATTCAAGGAAGCATATCGAAGAGGAGTCGAGGAAGGGTGGTTTGGTACGGCCTCTAAGCCAGAGCATGGTGGAATGGGTGCTCCCTTATTTTTCCAATCTGTCACTTGGTCCGAATACGGTACATCTACTTGTATGGCGCTAAGCGTTTTTCCAGCTCTATCTACAGGAGTTTACGAGGTTCTGAGCACGCATGGGAGTGAAGATCTCGTAGATTACTATGCAAGCAATCTTGCTTCTGGTAAATGGAGCGGAACTATGTGCCTGACCGAACCTCATGCTGGAACTGATTTGGGAATGATCACCTCCAGAGCAGAGCCAGAAAAGGACGGATCTTACAGGATATCTGGAACTAAAATTTTCATCACAGCAGGGGAGCATGATATGACGGATAACATCCTGCATTTGGTATTGGCAAAGGCTCCCGGAGGTCCAGATGGAACCAAAGGAATATCACTATTCTTAGTTCCTAAGTATCTTCCATCAGAGTGGAAAGAGGGAGGCTTGGCTGGTCTAAGCGAAGACCTAGATTCCACAGAGAATGGAGTAACCTGTTCCGGTTCAGAGGAAAAGATGGGCATACATGCAAGTCCGACATGCGTGATGAATTTCGACCAAAGTGTGGGTTGGCTGGTAGGACCTCTCCATGAGGGAATGCCGCTGATGTTCGAGATGATGAATAGAGAGAGATTAGCCACCGCGATGATGGGGCTTGGTTTGGGCGAAATATCCTATCAAAACGCTCTTTCTTGGGTAAAGGACAGGAGACAGGGTAGAGATCTGAGCGGAGTTCGTGACCCTAACGAACCCGCAGACAGTATACTTGTTCATCCGGATGTACGGAGAATGCTCCTTGAAGCTAAAGTAAACAATGAGGGATGTCGTGCTCTAGCAGCATGGTCAGGAATTCTACTTGATCAGATGCATAGCGAAAATCCTGAGATCTCAGAACCAGCAAAGGCACTAGTCGCGCTTTTTACACCTATTGCAAAGGCTCATTTTACGGATTTGGGTTGTGAGACAGCCGATACGTGTATGCAGGTGATGGGAGGAGCGGGCTACTGTTCCGAGTATGGTGTCGAACAATTCTATCGTGATGTCAGAATTTCCAAAATCTGGGAAGGAACAAATGGAATTCAAGCACTGGATTTAGCAGGTAGGAAAATCACTCAAGACTTTGGAAAGAACCTTCGTTACCTCATGTGGCCTCTAAGCGAATTTATCGAGAACAATAGGGAAGACCCTGACATGGAAGAATTCAACAGACCACTATATCAGGGAGTTAAGGGATTACAGCAACTCACTTTGTTAATGGTTTCTCAAGGTGCTGCAAACCCACTATTCCTAGCTTCCGGGGCCACGGATTACTGTAGATATTTCGGGAATGTACTTCTTGCATATATGTGGGCAATAATGGCCAAAGTGTCCCTCGAGAGAAAGGGAGAAACATTCTATGATGCTAAACTGGCTAGTGCCCGCTTTTTCTTTTCGAAAATATTTCCAGAGACAACCAGTCTGGCAGCTAAAATCCAATCTGGACAAAACCCTCTCATGGAATTCACAGAGGCGATGCTTTGATCTCTGAGAAGAATATGGAAAACTCTAATCTGATTAAGGGAAACTCTTCATCCTACCAATCGACTCCATCGGATTTCACGCCTTCTATACCTGGCTTCCTTCTTCTAGTCATTCTTTGTGAGCTTCTAGTGTTCTTATTCATCCCACAGGCTTCTTCATACGGCTTATTCTGGCTTTCCATAGGAATTACAGCTCCATTCTTTGCATGGTTCTTGGTTTATTGGAGGGTATATTTGTCTGTGTTCGTTACAAAGCAGTCAGATCCCGCACCCCGACTTGATGCTCGATGGTCGCCTTTCAAGTTCAATGGCTGGGCGAATGAAATACTCAAGGCATATATCATGGAATCAGAAGAGGAAAGTGAGGACCTGCTTCTGTATCTCCATGGGTACAGCTCCAGCATGTTCAAGGGTGAAACGAGAGCTACGCATCTGCAAAGTATGAGCATAAATATCGTCAGCCTCGACCAGCGGGGTTTCGGAAACCAAGGAAAAAGGAAAGATTGGACACTGCTAAAGGTCCTGACTGATATCGAGGGCCTACTCATATCGATACCAGAGGTACTCGGGTTTACCCCAAGGAGACTATGGATTTATGGCCACTCTATGGGGGGCCTTCTAGCCATACGCCTTTCTTCTCACCCTTCTGGCTGGTGGGCCCAATCACTTAGAGGAATTATTCTTGAATCGCCGGTGGCATCATTCCCCAAGATCATCGATAATTTACTTCCTGGCAGAGCAGTCATGGCCAAGCCATGGGTAAGGCACATTCTAAGGAGAGAACATGAGCGAATTCATCCAGATCTAAGTATTAGGTACGCAAATGCCCAGCTTCCTTATTGTGGTATCCCTAAAGTACCCATCCTCGTCATTCAGTCGGAAAATGACGAGGTCCTTGGAGATGACCACTTTGAATTGATAAAATTGCACTTACAGGAAAACTCCGAGATCCATGTAATAGACATGCCTCATTCGTCACAATTTGATCTTGATGAGAGGAAACAGGTAGTTGAAAAATGGATGAGAAAACGACTCCTCGAACCCTGATAAAAATGAAATGATAGTATGGAAGAGGCCAGAGAGAAGATGATGGAAATTTTCAATCGTGCATTACTTTCCGAAGAACCACTATCATGGTTCGAGGAACTTTACAGCGATTCAAAAAGAGATAGAGAGAAAATTCCATGGGACTGGACAGAGCCACACCCGTTCGTAGTAGACTGGGCTAAAGAAAACAGGCCAGTAGGAAAAGCACTAGTCGTAGGATGTGGATTAGGAGAAGATGCAGCATTCCTGAGCTCTTTGGGGTTGGAAGTAACTGCTTTTGATATTTCTGAAACGGCGGTTGCTTGGGCCAAGCAGATCCATCATGAATCTAATATAGACTGGGCGGTCGCAAACCTTCTCGAACTAAGTGATTCATGGATGGGCGCTTTCGACCTGGTTCTCGAAGTTCACATCATCCAAGCAATTCCAAAGCAAATTGCCGAACTAGCTTCCAATAGACTAGCACCACTAGTTTCCGATTCTGGCTTTCTAGTTTGTATCGGCAAGCTTGCCGAAACTAAAGAAGGTCCAGAAGGACCTCCATGGCCCCTCTCGATGGAAGAGATTGAGAACATAGGAAAGGACCTGGAAAAAGTCGAAATTCATACTTCGATAATCCCCGGTAAGGAATCAACCAGATACAGGGCGGTTTGGAAAAGATCTTCAAATTCAAGTTGAAAAAAACATCACATGAAGTTTTAGACAGTACAAGCGTCCTTTCCACTCTATTGCATTTTAATATAATCTATCTCTTTGACCACATTTTCTGCCAAACGTCGATGTTCCTTTGGATATCATCTTCTGATACCTGCCTATTCTCTACACCATGCCGGCCAATGGGCTGTATTCTACATCCACAAGCATTTGCATGACCCCCTCCGTCGGGATCTAACAGAGTTGCCATTAGAGTTAAATCGAAAATTCCACCACTAGTGTGGAGAAAAGAATTGGTATAGAAGGAGGCTGATACAGGGTATTTCTCCTTATCATCGAACGAAGCACCTATATCTCCATGAATTACAATACAAGCATCACATCTCTCACCGGCCATTGCAGTAATCTGATATCCATTAGATCGTAATCCTAAATTTTCCAGCCTAACTATTGCTAGACGATCTTCAACCCTAAGATTCTCCTCTATCTTCTTCCTTAGAGCCTCTATCCTAATGCCCGTTTTCTTCAACAAGGAATTGAAGTTTGACTGTCCTAGAATATCTTCAACAGAGATACCTCTCTGCAGACTCTTCAGAATTGAATTTGCAACATACTCCCCCTCATCAATTAGTCTACTGAGCCATAATACGGGAGAATCCGAAAGGTACTCTTCTCTAGTTATTCTTCCACTATCTAGCTTATCTACCCACTCAATCAGCTCCTTCATATCCGAGAGATCAATATGCTCAGAAAATAACTCAAAAGCAATCCTTGCTGCAGAAGGGTAGTCCTTCCAAATTACTACCGCCCCTTCATCCGAAAAACTCGATTTATTTGACTGATGATGGTCAATACTCAATCCACAATTGGGATGGCCGGGCAAATCACATATTGCCGTATATCTATCAATTAGCCCGTCATATACGCCTGCTCTAAGCTGCCCAGGGTGGCCAAAAAAGACCTCCGCCTCGGACCACCATCTTCTTAGTATAGCCGCGGTAACTACTCCATCCAAATCTGAGTCAGTAACAATCCTATGAATTTCCAAATCAATTGGTCGGACTGTCATATGTATCCGACCTATATCACCTCAATGGTGATTTCCATAGTCAAACAATATCTCGGAAGGTTTTCATTGATTGCTGTACATGAACGGTTATGCAGAGCAAACCAGACACCATGGAGACTTCATGTGGATTCATATTGTTAAATTTCGATAGCATTCTTCTTCTACAATATCCGCAAGGTCACTGGAGCTTCCCGAAGGGCCACGTAGAAGAGGGAGACTCCGATCACCACTTTACTGCAAAAAGGGAATTGAAAGAGGAGACAGGGATTTCGGACGTCACAATTGACAACGGATGGAGCGAAAGGACAGAGTATACATTTACTAGGAAGGGCAGAAACGTCCCTAAGCAGGTTTTCTGGTATCTTGCCAGGACAGGCGAGATCGACGTCTCACTCTCACATGAGCATACGAATTACCTCTGGCTTCAAATTGATGATGCAGAGGGGCAAATTACTTTCCAACAGGAAAGGAAACTACTGATGTCGGCAAAAAAATATCTGCAATCAGAAGGCCAAATCGTCTAATTATTTCTCTCTCTTTCCTAATGGAGTCCACAAAGACTCCTCCTCCCCAGTATTCTTCGATATCCATCTAGCTAAGACAAATAACCAATCTGAAATTCTGTTTAGGTAGCAAATAACCTCTTTGCGCACGGAGTCATCACCTTCCAAACTCCTTAGATGACAAGCCTCTCTCTCAGCCCTTCTAGCAACGGTCCGTGCGATATGAAGGAAGGCTACTGGAGCAGATCCCGTAGGTAGAATAAATGACTCTAGTGGATCCAACTCTTCCAGCCAGCTATCCATCTCTTCCACTAGTCTATCACACTCATCAATTCCAATCAGAGACATCTGCTTAGGAAGCTTCCCAGGGGTGCAAGCACACTCCCCACCTAGATCGAAGAGCTCTTGCTGTACCCTCATCAGAGCCTCCTCAGCATCGCCCGGATTATGGAAACGAGTAATTCCAGGCATCCTTCCAAACTCCATTCTTACTACCCCGATTTGAGAATTCAACTCATCTACCGTTCCGAAGAGCTCAACTCTTGGATTCTCCTTTCCAACCTTCTTCCCATCTAGTAGCGAAGTCTCTCCGCCATCACCAGTACCAGTGTGGACTCTACTTATCCGGACCATGTTAGTGCGAGAAGGTCCGCGTTTTCAAAAGTACTCAGCATCAACTAGAATTCTGAAGGCCATTCTCTATGGCCTCAATCCACGAATCATCTACTGTACCCCAACCTCCGAGACTCTCAAGCTCAACCAGACTTTCTTCCTCTTCCTTTGAGTTCCCTAAACTTCTATGAATGAGAAATAGAGCAGCATAGCTCATCGAATTTATCCATTGATCCTCCATATCCCAAGATTTTTCAAAATGGGAGATTGCTCCATTTGGACCTAGAATAAGACCTCTATGAATTTGCCTGATTCCAGATTTCGACCATGCAATGCCCGGAACTCCGATTACTAGCCCCCTAAATGCCAAGTACATTTCAACCGAGACCATAGTGCTTGCCAAAACAAAAGAACCAATCTGCTCTGACTGACCAGCAAATTCCCACCTAGAAGAAAGAAGACTGATCCCCCCTAGACAGAATAACACTCCTGCGAGGGGGGCCACAATCACATCTGTCTTGTTCCTACTCATATCCCTAATTCCAGCTATAAGAAAAACACCTCCCAAAAATACTGAAATTGAGGCTGGCAAATCCTGCCCCGATCCCTGTGGACTAGTACTTGAAATCCACAATAAGAGACCAGAAATAAGTACAGCCCAACCAAAGCGTGAACCTTTCTCGGGGAACGGCTGAAGCCTGCTGAGATAAATGCTGAATATACCAAGACCTAGGAATAGAATCAACCAGAACATCATCTCAATCTTCCACCTTACTTCCCCATCCAGCTTTCCAAAAATCTTCGTTATCCAGTAGAAGTAGCCACTCTGAATCATTTGCCGATAGAAGTAATTTGGCCCTTCTTTCCAGACCCACAAATAGAGAGTCTTCCAACTCCCCTAGAGAATATGATTTTTCCCATTTCTCCTTCATACTTGTGACTTCTACTTGCCCAACTTCCCTATCATTGAACCCCTTCTCGCAAGCCTCTCTGAGATCCTGGATCCACATCTTTGAACCTCTGATATGGGGTTCATTGTACGCAACCCTTCTCTCTTTTCGGAATGGCCACCACCTCATAGTAACGAAGCTACGTGTGAGGAAGGAGTCTTGATGCTTTGTGAACCCATAAGTGCCAAAACCCCTCCGGATTATTATGGGAAGGCTGGTGGTTCACCTGGATGAATCGCCTAAAGATAAATCAATACTAAAAATTTTGAAAGATTTCGAGAAGAGATTGATTTCCAGGGGAATAACCTTGCAAATGCATAATTGTAAAAATGACAAAACAGATTATGAGCATAAGATTGCATCTCTTTCAGGTAAGATCAACGTCTTGGATGAAACCGGGATCCGGATGTCCAGCCAAGAATTCGCAGATTGGTTGAAATCTACTCAAGTAGAACGAGAAAATACTCATTTGGCAGTAGGCCCACATAACGGTTTCAGCAAGAACTTGAAAGACTCAGCGGACAAAATCATTTCACTTTCAAGTTTGACCCTTACCCATGAGATGTCAGCAATATTGCTCATGGAGCAGCTATACAGAGGAACCGAGATAATCCGTGGCAGTCCCTACCATAGGGAGTAGGAAACTCCCTATGATACGATTGCCTAGTTGTGATACTCAATCAGGCGTTGCGAACAATCCCTTCATAAACACACGAAACAACGTGATCACTCCACCCTCGGGTATCCGGTGATTTCAAATGAACATAAATAACGAGAAAAGTACGAAAAAGACAGTATTAGTTGCAATCTCATTAGTTGCATTGATGGTTCTTAGCACGCAACTAAGCATCTTTAACGACGGAAAAAAAGATACAGAAGACCAAAAGCAGATCGAAATCACCAAGCGAACTGCATTTCAGCAAATTGAACAGATTCCTGGAGCTAATCTAGTAGAAAATCAACTTCAATCAGTGCAATCCATTCCTTTCTTCCATTCTCCATTTCTAGATCCGTTCTACAATGATCCCGCAGCAATTTATGGTAAGGTCTCGGATATCACAGCTCTGACTCTGGATCCTAGCTATGGTTTCTTTCTAGAAGAGACAAATACCGATGATCACGATAACGACGGAATAGATGATTTGAATGATCTTGATGATGACAATGATGGGATAAACGACCTAATTGAAAGGTTTGATGGCTGCTATGGCACTGATCCATACGATCATGATAACGATGGAATACAGGATGAGTTTGACTGGGACGATGACAACGATGGCATTCTAGAAGGACCAATTGACTACTCCCAAGGACAAGATCCCTGGAACGTCTCTTCGGATAGACATGTTCTGCCTAACGTCACCCATCCTTGGACTGGACAACCAGTAGGGGTAGATTATCTTGTAGATCAGAATCCTATGGATCACGATAACGACGGTATTCCAGATGAGGATATCGATGGATCAGGCAGAGGGTCTTATGATGAGGATGATGACAATGATGGACGTATTGACCAGTTCGTTTGGCCATGCGATTTCGATGGAGATGGAATTCAGGATTACTTCGATTTAGATGACGATGGAGATGGAATTTTGGATATCAATGATATCCATCCCTGGGACCCAGAACAGACCTCTAATATCTCTCAATCTCCGGGTATTCTGTGGGACGATTGGGTTCGTTGGGATGCAATAGATTACGCACAGTACGTGGATGGAGTCGATTACGTAGCAATGCATGCTCTCCAGCATCCTCGTGATCAGGCCTTCACAGACATACTAGACGGAGATCTTGATGGGGACGGAATTCCAAATTTCCTTGACCCAGATAATGATAACGATGGCTCTCCAGACTCATCTGATACAGATGACGATAACGACGGTCTAGCTGACATGTACGATGTCGATGATGACAACGATGGCATTCCCGATGAGTGTCGCCAACTTGACACCAACGGAGACGGACAGGGCGACTACCCAACTCAATCATTCAACAATGCAGTACCTTCGATTGAGACGCCTGGAGAGGATTGTGAAATAGACTATGACGGAGATCTCGATGATGATCGCTTCCGAGCGATCGATAAGGACTATGATTTGGTCTGGGACTGGTTAGATCCAGATTTGGGGGGAACTACAACTCCCGACAACCCGACCCCACTCGGTGATGGAAACAACCCATGGGACTTAGACAACGATGGACTAAGGAATGAGGTTGATCCATACCCTCTCAACGATTCTGCGGAGGTAGTTACCTGGGATTGCGCTAGTGTGGCAAACCCAAACCCTCAGCAGCCAAGTGATAACTGTGTTCTATGGAGAACATCATACACGGGGTTCAATGATTGGGATGGAGATGGAGTGAACAATTGGGTTGATGTCGATGATGACAATGACGGCATCCTAGACTGGCTAGACATAGACGAAGACTGTGATTTGGATAATGATGCCGATTTACACGAGCTGAACGGGTCTATGTTCAGAGACGATGGACCCAATGATATCGATACAGACATCGATGGTGATGGGCTTCAAAATGATGAAGA
Organism: Methanobacteriota archaeon; assembly: GCA_002720055.1. The sequence goes on from PBGH01000019.1 coordinate 15,164, forward strand.
TTGGGACGATGATAACGACGGTATCAACGACTTCTTTGATCCTGATGATGGAAACTGCGGAGTCGTCGATATCGACAACACTGACAATTTCTGGGGCAACAGTTGGCCCCAAGGAGACGGTGATGCTATCGATGGTTCTACTGACAGCCAACTGTATGCAAATCTAGATTCTACTTATTGGAATATCACATGGGGTTTCAATCCATTCAATATTGATAATAGCTTCATGCTTGATTACAATGGGTATGATGAAAGCTCCTTCCCACCAACTCCTGGTAAAATACCTGAGATGTATTGGTTCCTTCTGATGAAGTGGAGTCCATACAATGGCGGCAATTTCTTCGACATAGACATCGATGGAGACTCGCTAATTAACGGTATTGACGTAGACCAAGATGCAGACGGTTTGCCAGACTGGTGGGACCAGGACGAGGGTAATGATGGCGTATTGGATGTAGATGATGTCAAGATGGGCGGCTCTCTAGATGGCAACTCTTGCGGCCCTACCTTCGCTGCACTAGTGGTGCAGACACCGGTTCCTGGAGAAATCCAATGTGGGCATTACTACGCATACTTGTACAAGTTCCCCCTTCTGACCCCTACTCAATCGAGCGGCCAGGTATTTACTGTTCCATACAGCTCTAGACCAGATTCTGTTTGGGATGACGGTGCATACAATGGTGACAACCACCCAACTGGGGACGGAAAATGCGACAATAACTGCTTCTACTTCACATTTGACCCTCAAAGCAATCCAACCCCTTCGGTAGCCTATAGCTACAACCAAATTAAGAATAATAGAGATCTATGGATTGCTTATCTAGGAGTTACTGAATTCCAATTCTTCCAATGGACTTCCGATGTCAACAACAACTTCTTCCCTGACGAAATAGCAGACGAATTGGATGATTTTGAAGACCCAGATATAGATTGTGGTCAACCTATGCCTACCGTTTCTTGGGTCCCCAATTGTATGTACAACAATACCAATGATCTCGATGACGATTGGGATATCGTATACGATCACTTCGACGTCGATGACGACAACGACGGGACATGGGATTTCTTGGAATTAGATTTTAACGACGATCTCGACGATGACTCTTCTATTGAGGAACCATACTACTTCACTGGGAGCAACTGTGAGGATAACGACGATGACGGCTTAGACACCGATCCAGATGAAGACGGAATCTATCAAGCCGTCTGGGATCGAGGGGTTCTAGGCCAGGGATTACTATTTCCAACGTATTATGACGTAGACAATGACAATGACGGAGTTCCAGATGGCGAAGACCCGGACGACGATAACAACGGGATCCCCGATGAAGTCCAAGAGGCTCCTCCTTTCGGGTCGGATGCAACACCATCTTGTTTTTCAGGAGAGGAGCAGAGCCCATGGGATCATGATAACGACGGAATCCTAAACTGGGCTGACAATGACTGGGACGGAGACGGAATACCAAACTCAATTGAACTCCTGAATCTTATTGATCAGCGAGGAACAGCCGACCCTATAGATGATATATGCTGCTTGAATTTCCCGATAGCTCCATGGGACCATGACAATGATGGCATCAGAGATGATTTTGACGATGACGATGATTACGATGGAATGAAGGATGAGGACGAAGTGATGCTTTGGCCATCTAGATTCGGATTGGAATCTACAAATCCTTGGGATCATGATGACTTTGGTGGAGGAGTAGGTATAGCCAATCCAGCAAACAACACTACTGGCCCTGACTACTTCGACGTCGATGACGACGGCGACGGACGGGTGGATCTTGATTGGAACAATCCCTCTGATGGAAATTGGGCTAATCCTTCAAATAAGACCGAAGACGCGTCTGGCTGGAGCTCCGACTGGGATGCAGATAATGACGGAATTCTGGATGACGATGATAAGATTCCGACAAGGATTACTCTGTATTCCAAACCTGTTCTGTGGCTTGACGAAAATCGACCTGCAATATTCAATGGATCTGTTTTCTGGCTAGATGATACCGGATTCGTTCCTGCACCCGATTTACCGGTACAAGTCCACATCAGGTATATCGAAAATGGGACATCTGTAATCGAGACAATAGATGTTCTTACGGATGAAAATGGGGAGTATATTGTCGGACAGTTCCTCTTCCCTGAGGACATACAAGTAGGTCCGAACACCACTTACGAAGTCTACTCAGAGGTCACCGAGATGTTCGTTCATGATTACAGCTCTACTTTGACAGATACTGACGGAGATGGAATTGGAGATACAGGCTTCCCAGTGGAGGTTAGGGCTAATACAACAATAGGGTTTGTTGCCGGACAGAGGTTCAGAGCCGATGAGCAACCTCTGAAGCTTGACTTCAAAGTTCACTACACCGCAGATTACAATCGGGGTATCTTCGATAATAGACTACCTTTCGCTCCGATCTCATTCACCATCAGTGATCCGGGAACTCAGTTCGGCAATATCACCGATCCAACAGTTTACGACGGTTATGGAAACGGGTACAGAGCAGACTCAGGCGGATGGGTCTCACTTTCGTACAATCAGTCTGCAGATAATTGGGAGCAGGTACAATGGAACTCTCTTTTGGATAATGGTCTTGGCATCCCTACTGGTGGTTATGAGAGAATTAGTTGGACAGAATGCCAATCCAATATTCCTGGTGAACACGCTGTAATAGAAAGCCCATATCAGTACAAGAACACAACCCTACCAGTAGGTGACTACAGCTTCGTTGGATTCTCCAGGCCAGATCTAGGAGGATGTTTTGATGGATCATCTGAGTGGCCATGGGAGCATTTGGAGGGTTCGAAGACAGATACATTCTACATCCGTGCAATGCACAGAATGTATGTCGAGGCCGAGATGTATGCCTCATCATTCAGACCAGTTTATTTCTGGGACGCAACCCAGTTCACCGGCTCGTCATTCGGCGCGTGGAGGGCACTATTTCACGCACCATCTCTGGTTAACGCCGGTATAACCTTCGCTGAGGCAAGCCTGGGCAAATCATACCCTATTCTGTGGGACGGGACACAAGTCGGACTTGATGAAATAGCCGATGGTGCTCTATCTCCATTCCTGTCCTCCAATGGTACTCACTGGACAATTTCCATGCAGAATGGAGCAGATTTCGACTCTCCTCCTTGTGGACCAGTCGATCCGTTGACTTCGTCTACTAGTGTGAGATGTGAGATAGTTCCTGAGATGTTCACAGGTGAGACGTTCAGAGTAATTGGACACGTATGGAACCGGACCCTTGATCCTTGGACCCAGGATGCGATAGCCCTTCAGGTCGATATTGACAACAACGGAGTTTTCGCAGGCAGCCTCGAGACCGCGTTTTCAAGACGACCTAGCATGGTGGAGGGAATGGCTACTTTCGACTACAATTGGACCTGGTACTCTCAATACCCTGCAGGAACATTCGGAGTTAAGGCCGACTTCACCCTTTCCGATTACTACTTCACTGGCGATCAGGCACAGGTTCTCGCTGCAACTGGAGCATATGGCAATGTTTCAGTGATAGGTACTACTGACTTCCAGCTGAATACCATTCCACGACTATATCGCGGTCAGAATACTACTGTGGAGGCTCGACTGATCGATAATGCATACCAACCGGTTAGAGAGGTTCCGATTAACTGGACGTGGTCTGAAGACCTATCCAGCGGCGTAGCAATCACCGACAATAACGGAGTTTTCAGAGTAAACCTCACTGATATAGATACATTGGGGAACTTCTCACTAGGATTTACATATTTGGGAGATTCTCTAAGACAAGGAAACTCAGCTGAAGTAAGCCTGTGGGTTGTTTCTAGAACATTCATCAATGTTCAGAATACAAGCTCAAATATTGTGTCAAACGGAGACCTCTGGTCATTTTCGGCTGCCGTCACTGACGATGCCAGAACACCATTTGAGAAAGACGCAGGACTAGGACTGAACGGATGTGCTGGAGAACTGAATGATGATGGATATGGCGTAGGGGGGAACATTACAGTAATTTTTGAGGGAATAGACTTCGAAGATAGAACCCACAGACAAATTGTCAACGTTACATGTCCCAATGCAGGGTCAATCTCATACAGGACTTTCTTAGATCCTCAGCTTCTCAAAGACGATCCCTTCTCTTACTTGCCCGATGGATTCGGCCCTGTAAACGTCATAATCAGATTTGAGGAGAACCTCCCACATGAGGGATGCGAGCCTATCGACGCTGCAATGCTGACTACCTCGGGAGCATGGGATCCGTGTGTAATAATCCAGAACAGCGACCACTTCCGAAGAGTACTACAATTCCAAATCGACGGCTTTAGCCTAATTGGAAACACAGAATTGGATGTCGAACAGCAGATTGTCTACACCTCCGAAATAGATCCCGACACCGGTCAAATCTTAGAGAAACCTATGATTGTGTCTGGACAGCTTAGAGATGAGTTGGGCGGCAATCTCACGAACCGGCAGATTCGGGTCACATACGAGATGGGATCAATGATTTTCGATCCTTTAGAGAATAGGATGAAGTTTAGAGCCGGAGATGCTGGAATCGAGGCATGTATTCCTGGTGCTACCAACGAAAATGGACTCTTCGACATCAACTGCCCACTAACCGGAGTAGATGCCGGGATGGCAAAGGTGAAGGTTGAGTACAATGCATGGGACCCTTTGAATAACGATCGATATAGATACAAAAACAAGACGCAGACGATGTTCTTCCCTGTATTCTCAAATTCGACAATAGAGGTTTCGGAAGTCGGACCATTTAGATCAGATTATCTGACATACACGTTCCCGAATGGATCTACTTTTGATGTATTATACCTCAAAGAGGCTTTCCATATCAATGCCAAACTCTCTCAGTCAAATGGCAAGCCAGTAGGAGGAAAATGCGTCAACATCTATCTGGATCCAGAAATCAATACTCGACCTATTGCTACGGCATTCACGACTGATGGTACTGGGGAATTCATTTGGTACTCCGCAGATCCAGACGATAACCCAAGTAGAAGGGGGGTTGAGCCAAGTGGAAACAACCTCGAGGGATTCAGAACTGTCAGAATCGCATATGAACCTGAGAAGTACGTTCCAGGGGGGTGTGATTACGAGGCTTTAGAGCCTAATCCAGTTCTCAACAGTTCGATAGCAGACGTCCAGGTTCTTGTAAGAAGTAAAGTCGATATCCTACTCAAGGAACACTGGTCAAGTCCTACTGGATATCTCGAGGGTGAGATGATTGCTGGAGAGGTGTCTATTCTGCGAGATAGACTCGATTTGACAGTCGAGGGACAGAGAGTTGAGTTCCATCGTCAGTTCTGGAACGGATCGGGATGGCAGACCGAAAGGGTAGAGATATTGATTACCAACGAAAGAGGCTCTGCAAATTTCTCCTTCCCATACACAGGAGAAGTGATACCGGGGCACCCTGAGTGGACTGCAGAGGGAGGAAAGTGGAGAGTATTGGTACACTTCGAGTCTGCAGATGCAAACAAGCCATATTTCGTGGAGCAATGGCTAAACAGTACCCCCGAAATCCAACTCGGAGCCGCTTCTACAGCCGGTAGTAGCGGAATTTGGACTACGCAAGTTATACTCCTTGTAGGAATCTCACTTTCTGGAGTTTTGTTGGCTGGTGCAGTGATGTACAACAACTACCGAGAAAGGAGGAAGGTCGAGGTGCTCAGAGGAATCCTCACTGATGCGCTGATGTCCTTGAAAGCTTCAAACAACTACATCGAGGCGATATTCTCCTGTTACAAGGATCTAATCAAGTACTTCAGAATGAGAGGAGCTATGAAGAAGGTTTTCGAGACTACTAGAGAGTTCGAAGAAGTAATCAACAAAATGTTAGGAGGAATAGTGCCACCCGAGGAACTTGATATGTTCTTCTCGATCTTCGAGGAGGCAAGATACTCAGACCATGATATCGGTTCCGAAGATAGGGATAGGGCAATACAGATTTTCCAGTCTATGATCGGTAGGATGAACAGATCATTGGGTGATAGCTTACTATCTAGGAGTTCAGCGAATGAGTCTTATCTATACGGGCCTTCAGTGAAGGCAGGACAATTCGTCGATGCTGATGGAAACATTAGGTTTGCAGGCATTGATGACTCTGTTGACGATGAAGGGTTCAAGATTTGATTAATTGTACTTTAACGATTCTGTACTGCCCCCTATGGGGCGCCCGCAGGATTCATAACACGGACTTTGGTGGCCGCGCTACCCAACCACGGAGGCGCAAGTAATGGGCAAGCCCGACAGAAAGACAAATTCGACTCTAGTATCTCTTATTGGCGATCTAAAGGAACATGGCAGATCCACAGGTTCTGCCATATGGAGGGACACTGCTACCAGACTGTCCTCTAGCCGAAAGAACTGGGCAGAGCCCAACCTCAGTCACATCTCTAGGAACTCCTCAAAAGAAGAAACCATCCTAGTGCCGGGTAAGGTTTTGGGTAGTGGCGAGATTAGCGGAGGCCAGACCGTAGCTGCATTCAGCTTCAGTGATGGTGCAAAGACAAAAATTGAGTCTTCAGGCGGACGAACGCTGAGCATTAGGGAACTGATGGAAGAGAATCCTAAGGGAAAGGGGGTGAGAATTCTTGTCTGAACAAACGATGGTGTACGACGCTACTGACAAGATTCTTGGTAGGTTAGCCAGTCAAGTTGCAAAGCAAATGATTTCAGCAAGAAAGTCCGGTACACAACAGCGTGTAATCATTATCAATGCCGAGGGAGCAATAGTATCTGGTCCAAAGTCAAAGGTACTCAGTGATTACAGGGCAAAATACAACTTGAATCACGCTCGAAAGGGTCCATTTTTCCCCAGGATGCCTGACAAGATTATCAAGAGAACTGTACGAGGAATGCTTCCTTATCAGAAGAATAGCTCAGGAAGAGGGGCACTCAGAGACCTCCGAGTAATGATTGGTACCCCGTCTAACCTGAATGGCGATAATCTTCCAGAAGGCCACGAGTGGGGATCTACAGAGAAAATAGATAGAAATGCTCCGAATAAGTTTGTCAGCCTCGGAGAGATAAGCTCTCATCTGGGAGTCGACTCATCGAGATGGGAGGGACAATGATATGGCCAAGAAGAAGGGTAGCAAGGTTGTGAACACTAGCGGAAAGAGAAAGACCGCTATAGCTCGAGCGACTCTAAAGGCAGGGAAGGGACGTGTAAGGATTAACGGTAAGCCTATCCACATAATGGAACCAGAGCTAGCTCGGAGAAAGGCGCTTGAGCCAGTCAGAATCGCTGAAGCTATGAACAGAATTGACAGAGTCGATATCTCAGTCGATGTCAAGGGAGGAGGACAAATGGGACAAGTCGATGCAATCAGGACTGCGATCGCCAGAGGACTAGTGAAATTCAACGATGGTGCTGAGGGAGACGACGAGGAACTCAGAGACGAGTTCATCAGGTTCGAAAGGAAGATTCTCGTAAATGATCCTCGCAGGAAAGAACCCAAGCATCAAATGGGTCGCGGTGCTCGCAAGAAGTGGCAGAAGTCGTACAGGTAGGTGAAAAGATGCTGATACCGGTTAGATGTTGGAGTTGCGGAAAGGTCATTGCTCACAAGTATCAAGAATTCAGAGAAGCCGTAGACGAGGGTAAGGACGCAGGCCAAACACTAGACGAATTAGGCTTTGCACTCTATTGCTGTAGAAGGATGTTCGTAGGTCATATCGATCTAATTGATGAAGTGGCACCATTCAGTATCGATAGGCAGCACTGAGACCCGTCAGGGCTTTGACTGGTAGCCTCCTCGGTTAAATCCCAAAGGGGCCTGTAGGTTAGTTTGGCCTATACTTCGCGGCTGGGGGTCGCGCGACCCAGGTTCAAATCCTGGCAGGCCCACCATACTGTCGATCAAAAAAGGTCAGTTTGAAGTCTACCGGCCCTTTGCACAATCATGGATGTCGAAGCCCGGTCGAATGATGCCTCACTAGCCAGAATAAAGTGGCTTGCTGAGCAGCTAGAAATCCATTCAGATTTATATTACAACAAAGCAGATCCTATAATTTCAGATTCTGAGTTTGATGCCTTAAGGGACGAGTTGCAAAACCTCTCTCCCGACCATCCACAACTCAGCATAGTCGGATCTGATCCTCCACCTGGATCTGAAAAGGTGGAACACCTATTCAGAATGATGAGCTTAGATAAGGCTAACTCGGATGAAGAGGTAGCCCACTTCGTTTCGGAGACTACTGCTAAGGGAAGAAGATTCGTCTGTCAGCCGAAACTAGATGGCTCCGCACTCTCGCTAGAGTACAGAAGGGGAAGATTGACCAAGGCAGCAACTAGAGGCAATGGAAAAAGAGGAGAAGACGTCACAGCAAACGTTCGAAGAATGATAAACATCCCAGTAAAGCTCGATTGGGAGGGAGACTGTCATGTCAGAGGAGAGGTGGTAATGCCTCTCGAGATATTCAAAGAAAAGTACTCACATGTAGCTCCAAATCCTAGAAATCTCGCAGCTGGAGCTCTTCGACAGAAACATGTCGATGCAGGTAAGGGCAGCCCTGAGGACTTGGCATTCATAGCATACGGAGTAGAATTCCCATCCGAGAAAAACCGACATCCTGACAGCCCAGAGCCACCTCACTTCAAACTAGACTCCGAAGTCATCTCATGGATAGAAAAAATGGGCATAGATATAGCCGGAAACACCGTGGTTTCCGGTGAAGACGATACCTCAACAACCAAGGCAATCCTCTCCATAACTAAGGAATGGTTCGAATCAAGGGATTCAGCAGATTGGGAGATGGACGGGGTCGTGATTAAACTCGACCGCCTTGACAAAAGAGAACTACTTGGCCAAACTGCTCATCACCCGAGATGGGCGTTGGCTTGGAAGTTTCCTCCCGAGGAAGCTATTACTGTTCTGATGGAGGTGTACTGGCAGACTGGAAGGACGGGAAATGTAACGCCTGTATCCAGAGTGGCTCCAGTAGTAGTTTCTGGGGTAACGGTAGAGAACACAACTCTCCATAACAAGGGGGAGGTGGAAAGGCTTGGAATAATGCTCGGCGATAAAGTGAGGTTAGTACGCAGGGGAGACGTCATCCCAAAGATCACAGAGGTTCTAGGTCCAGCCAGTCAGATAGATTTGGATGACAGGTTACATGCAGATGGAACTGAATTCACAGAAGAAATTCCTAGCAGATCCACCATTGAGGCCCCCGTAAATTGTCCACGATGTAGTGGTGAACTGGAGGAAGAAGGAGCATTCATTCGATGCATAAATATCGACTGTCCAGCTCGCTTGGAGAGAACTATACTATACTGGTGTAGAAAGTTAGGAATGGATGGGATTGGAGAGAAGCTTGCAGAGCAACTCTGCTCTTCGGGAATGGTTTCTAGTCTTGCGGACCTCTATCGTCTTGAGGATAGGAAGACAGAGCTAATCAGTCTGGACAGGATGGCAGAAAAATCTGTAAAAAATGTTCTAAACGAGCTTAGGAATACAAGGAAAATGACCCTAATCGAATTTATTTCGGCACTTGGATTGCCTAGGATAGGTCCAGAGATTGCTACATTGGTCTGCTCAGAGGTGAAGACATTCGAAGAGCTGATCAAGATGATCGATGAAAGGGATGAAGCAATACAGAGATTGGTGTCTATAGACAGAATTGGTGAGACTGTAGCACAACTCCTCCTAGATGGAATATCAGATAGGCGCGACTCCATACTGGATCTATACACTCAAATAGAGATAATCGCAGGGAATCAACTTAATTCAGAAGGACCACTATCTGGAAGTACATTCTGTATTACGGGCACTCTTACCCGACCTAGGAAGGAAATAGCATTGTCAATAAAGTCAGAGGGGGGAAAGGTAGTTTCTTCGGTATCTGGAAATCTAAACTACTTGGTAGCGGGAACCTCAGCCGGATCTAAGATGGACAAGGCCAGAAGGCTGGGAGTAAGGGTGATCTCAGAAACTGAACTTGACGATCTACTTGGCGGGACAATTTTAGAAGATCTCCCCGATGAGAGACAGACAACTCTAGGAGAGTTCTAACCATACATTCCAGTAGGTGCACCGCTAGTATCTTGAGATGGATTTAGATGAACTGCCATCATATCCCTAATCTGTCCCTCAATTCTCTGGGCCTCTTCCATTAGAGGTTCTGGATCTAAATGAACAGCAGGAAGTAGACCATCCATACGCCCGATTATTCTAGCCGCAGCTCTAGCATCAGGAATTACTCCCTGTCCGATCTCACCATCAGATTCCGCTAGAATGGCAAGAGCATCAATCCGGCGCCTTCTACATTCTCCCATCATTACTCCCGTCATCCCTCCCACCAGTCCTTGTTTTAGTAGAGGTACTCCGATGTCTTTCAGCAGATCGTGACTAGACTCTTTTGACCCAATTCCTAGCATAGATTCCATTCCCTCGTCTTCATCGAAGATACTGTGACTACTGTCAATTCCATGAGCGAATGAATCAACCAAGATAGTCGAACTAACTCCCGAAGAGACGATCCAGTCAATCAATCCAGTAGATAGAGGGAGAATTAGCTCCGATGGAATCTGAATCTCTGACGCAATCAGAACAACCTTATCACACTGATCCATATTACATATTGGCTCACCCGCATAAAATCTGATTGGAGGCAAAGGCTTACCTTCCTGAACTAAACATACTGGAGGGAGTTTTGGATGGCGAACTCCCCCTACAAGTTCTAACTCTAGCTTTTCCACCAAAAAATGAGCTACAATACTACTCACGAAACCAACCGATGGGAAACAACTCACCAGTAAGGCTCCAGAAGAGTTGACTCCCTCGTCTACTTCGACCATCGGACCTTCCGTCATGATTCGAGAAATCACTCAATGGTGTTAACCGTTGCCTCCCTCTCGGTTCAGATTGACGTAGTCATGGCCGCCGAGAAAGAAAGCCAATCGAATATCCATCAGGTTTCACCTTCATCCTGGAATAGATTCGAGGAATGCCCCAGAAAGTATTGGTTATCGCGACAAAGTCTCCCGAGAAAAGCCAGTATGCCAGCTTCAATGGGCAATGCGATTCACAATTCGTTTGAGGAAATTTGCAAAACCGAGATTTCCAAAGAATTCGACTATGAGAAGGGATGGTTCGTAGAAATTGTCAGGAGAACTCTAGACAAACATTGGGAGATCGAAAGAGATTTGTTCATGGAGGCACCAAGACATCCTAGATGGAAGTCAGAACTATACCAAAAGGCCCTCGAAGGGTTAGTTGGGAGTTTGAAAATCCTGTTCAAAAGGACAATTGGCGAAATTAGTGATCTTTCTGAACTAGAAGCTTCAGATTGGGCTGAAACTCAAAGTAACATCCTAGCCAATGAGGCTACATTAACCTCAAATTGCGGTAAGCTAATGGGGCGATTGGATTTGCTAATCTCGATTAAAAAGTCTGGAAAACCAGATGAATGGATTGTTGCCGATCTGAAAACTGGAAAACCACCCGTGACCGAATTAGATCCTAAAGTCAGCAGACAACTCAGATTCTATCGAGATATCCTAAAGCAGAACGAAACTGAACACCCTATCGTAGTAGCAGAAGGATGGTATTCAGCAAATCAGACTATTCATACAGCAGAAGGACCATCAGTTATTGAAGAAGCATTGGAGTCATGGGAGAGGATGATCCCCACTCAAGAACCACTCTTAGCAACCCCTAGCCAAGAATCATGCTCTTTCTGCGAGTGGAAGTCTTGGTGTCCGAGTTGGTGGGTGGCAAGGATGGACGGCGAAATTCCTTCAGGAGGGATGTTCATAGACGAGGTTGTTAATTTGGTTAGATTAGACTCCCAATCCGGGGCTGCACTTTTCCAAAGGGCTCCACCATCTGGAAAAAACGGAGAGTTAGCAAAATCAAACCATAGATTCGGAGCTATTCTAAAAGATGGTGCACTAGAACAAATGAAGAAAATCATACATTCTATCGTAGACGACCCCATATTCCTGGGCAGTGCTAGAGTGTCGGGGAAAGTATTGCATCTTGGGGATTGGTCAGAGATTCTACCATGGTCTCCTTTGCTAGGGCCTGTATCCAAATAAATCCAATATTTTCTCGGATGAACCCCGAAACTCTTCTGGGAAAGAACCCATTATTTTCCACAGAAGTAGGAGAGTTGCACCAGCATCGGCATCAGCACTATGTGCCCTTTCAAGCNCAATCCCAAACCTTCTACATAGAGAACCCAGTTTGTGAGGCCTCGGAATCTTTAGTTTTCTCGCGATTAACATTGTATCAAGAATTGCTAATGGCCTAGGAGCCTCACGACCGAATCTTGCGAACTCTATTTCTATGAATCTCCAGTCAAAATCAACAATATTGTGTCCCACAATTACCGAATCATCAATTAAATTTAGGATTTCATCAAAGTACTCTCCAATATCCGATTTCCCCATAACATCAGCATCATAAATTTCGTGAACTCGGCTCGATTCCGGTGGAATCTTGACACCCGGATTAACCACAGATTGGAGATAGACGCTAGACCCATCAGCATCACTTCCAACCAAAGCGAATTCTACAATCCTGTCAGATCTAGGATTGAATCCAGTTGTTTCAAGATCCAATCCCAGTACTTTCAATCCTTCGAGCAAGGCGCCCCCTCGCATCTGTCTTCCGGACACCGTCCATGAACTCTCGCAATCTTCGAATTTCCTCAATCACCCCCAACACACATATGAGGGGTGTTCGTTTTCTCGTATCATGGCAAAGGGCCCAGATAAGGTATCGATTCTACTTTCTCTCCTTATGATCTCTCAAATTCTTGCAGGTTGCGGGGGGATCGGTCCCGGAAATCCTAATGCAAGTTTGAGTTCAGATAGAGATATAATTAATCAAGGGGAAGCAGTAAATTTCGATGCTAGGGATTCTACTACTCCCGATCCAACTATCATTGATGAATACAGATGGGATTTTGGAGATGGAGAAATCCGTACTACAAAACAGGGAGTGATTAGTCATATTTTCGATGAATCCGGGACCTTTGATGTAAGAGTAGAAGTTTCCAACGATGAGGGAGGGTCCGACTCAGCATCACTGCTTATTATTGTAAATGCGATCCCTCAAATTATCTTAAATCTTCCAGACTTTGTAAAATCTGGTCAGGAAGCAAGAATGGATGCGAGCGGGTCCTTTGATCCTGAGGGAGGGGCTGTAGATGTGACATGGGATTTCGACTCTACGAAGGATTCCGACGGAGACAGCGATCCACTAAATGACATAGATGCGAGGGGGGCAATCACTAGCCTAGTAACTTCTCAAGCCACAAACATTTCCGGAACTGTAACAGTTGTAGACGATAGTGGGGGATCTAACACAACAACTTGGAATCTCAGAGTAATATCCAGGACTTTCAAAATAATATGGGAAGAGAGGCACGTAGATTACGATTGGTCAGGTTATCTTGAACAGGGGCAAACAGAAGAAATCATGTTCCAACCGGGGGATGGATCTAGGCTCATTGACTTCACATCTACGCTCACCCTCTCAAGAGACATACTGCCAATAATGTGGCCTGAGGACAATTTCACTCTGGGAGTCGATGTACCATCTTCTGGATGGTCATTTAGCGTGATTACTACCCAGGATAACATTACTGAGAATTCCTCTGCGGTTTTGGAGCGAAGCTCGATGAATCCAGTGCCAGAGTCAGACTACACGGTTTTCGCGAACTCGAAGGAAGAAGTCGAGATGCAACTATTGAACGACCCCGATGGTAGATTCGGACAAGGAGATTGGAATCTAATTGTCACAGCACTAGAATGCGATCCAGATACTCCCGTCGACGGAATAGACCCAGATCAAGGAAATGAATGGGCTCTAGAAGCAAGATTTGTGATCCTAGTCCTTAGAGTAAGCGAGGTTAGCGTCTAACTATCCAAGCGAAGGACTTTCATACAGTAATCCGTGGCAGGCTCATGGTGAAGTCTATCGAGATTACAAAGGCTTCAGTAAGGGGGAGACTGATAGTGGACGCCAAGGTGTTTATGGAAAACCCACAGGATTTTGATTTCTCACCAAGAGCTAGATTGGAGGGAAACACTCTGAATATAGAAAATGATGGAGGCAACGCCTCCTCAAATTTTGAATTAGATTCAGAGCAAGCAATTATTGCAGAAAGAGATAGAATGGTTGAACTGAGGGTAAAATTCAATGTTAACGGGATGCATGGAGTCCTCACCCAGAAGAATCCTAAAACTATGACGGGCCCTAAGTCAAAGAAGCTAGCTGTACCTAGTTGGAAAACAGTACTACCTCTCTCGATGTGATTTCTAATACCGTCGAGATTAAGCCGTATCATCCAGTCGAATGAATGCTGGACCCATAGTGTAGCCTGGATATCACATGAGCTTGCGGAGCTTGTAACCCGTGTTCGAATCGCGGTGGGTCCGCCAATAATGGCCGAGTAAACACTGGCAATCGTTCAATTAGTACCGGATACAGGATACGTTCTGGACCCATGGTGTAGCCTGGATATCACTCTAGCCTCCGGAGCTGGAGACCCGTGTTCGAATCGCGGTGGGTCCGCCACTAAGGTTAGGTTCAAGCCAAAAACCACCCAGGAGTGGATATGACATTCGTTTCTGAAAGGAGGATAGACTTTCCAATGGTCGATCTCGCGAAGATAGTCTACTATCCTAGATTCTGGGATCTTGCTCATCGATTCTATGAGGAGTCATGGGAGTTCTCATGCGGGATCCACTACAATGAAATTCTTAGTGAAAAAAAGATAGCATTTCCTCTCGTACATAGTGAGGCTAGGTTCTTGCACCCAATCTCCTATGGCGATACAGTACAATGTTCCATATCTGTTCCAAAGATAGGAAAAACATCTATTACTTGGAATTACGAATTCAAGAATCAGAATGGAGTAACTTGCTGGACAGCCGAACAAGTAACCGTTTGTACCGATATTTTGGAGATTAGGAAGAAAATTCCTATTCCAGGATGGATGAGAGACGGCCTGGCAAAGATGTCCCCTAAGGACTAATCTCGAGGCCATTTTTTGGAAAGAGACTTGGCCAAACTCTCGTCCATTGTTGCATCCCACCAGTTCGCGTCCCTCCAAACTGCATACTTTCCTCTGATGCCCCTCATGTCAGCACCATCAAGTCTGGCTGCTTGAAGATTTGAAAGACCGAGCCTGGCTTTAACCATCCTAGCTCCTCTTAAATCCGCTCCATCTAAAGCAGCTTTCATCAGATTCGTCTCCCTCATAGATGCATTTCGTAAGTCAGCTCCAGACAAATCGGCTCCTTCCAAGTCTGCCCTATCAAGAATTGCTCGTCGAAGATTAGCTCCAGATAGATTGACCCCTCTCAAATCTTCACCTACATGAGAGGTAAAAGACCAATCCTTTTTTCCTTCACTCAAATACTCACCTCATCAGAGAAAGCTTGTCCAGATGATCCCTTCCTGCTTCGGTGAGAACCACATATGCATACTTCCTTGGTCTCCTACGAGGATACTCAAGAAGAGGCTCCGAGAAATTTGATCCCCCTTGCAACATTCTTCCAATATACAGAGAGATATTCCATCCAAGAATCGATTTTTTTGTCCATTTTCCAGTTTCTGATATCAACTTCTTCAATTCTCTTGGAGTTGTAAAACCCTCTTTCTCGACCGACCTCATGTACTGAATAGCTGCGAGAATTACATCAGACTTATTTTCTATGCCACAAGAACTTAGAATTCTGGAGAATGAAGAACCCCTATCTGGAAAGCCACTTA
Source organism: Methanobacteriota archaeon (assembly GCA_002720055.1). The sequence continues at coordinate 30,908 of PBGH01000019.1, forward strand.
TCCTAATTGCCTCTAAAGTACTCTCCAATGCCTCCTGTCTAGCGATCCTGACTCTGGAAAGAGTAGAAGACCAAGTATCCTGAGGTGTGACTTTCAACCACCTATCGCTTGCTTCTCGAGTAAAATCAGCTAAGTTGACTTCTTGAGAACCAAGTACTAGGTACAACTCCCCGAGATTCCTCTTGGACATGCTAGACTCCGTGATAATACCACGCACTTGACTTTATCATGTTAATTTTCCTCTTGTTTACTTTACAAAATTTTTTCAAGGTATTTATCCGTGAGATTCAAAGAGCGTGCCCGCAACCAAACAACATGAGCGAGGAAACCATAGGGGGGTACCCTCTAGTTCTACATTCCGAGGCAGACCCATCTCGATTAGGAGGTACTGCCGTATGCGGCTTCTCCACAGTTGGCTCTGTTGGTGTTATAGCCACTTCTCATCTTGTCGGTTCCCTAGATCTAAGTCCAATGGGGACCGTCCTCCATCCAAAATTTCCTGCTGTAGCCCTAATCCATGATTCGGTACCAAAGCATCCAGTCAGAGTCTACCAAGGGGACGGAATCGGAGTTTTCACTTCAGAGATCCAGTTTCCGAGTGAGCATGATGTATATTTCGCTAATACTGTCCTTGATTGGTTTACCAAAGGCGGATTCGATAGGTTGGTAGTTATAGATGGAGTAGTAAGTAACGATCTAGGTATCAAAGAGGACAGTGAGTTATGGGGAGTATCTTCAACTATTCCAGGCAGGAATCAGCTAGACGACTCAAGCATAAAGAGAATTCAACAGGGTATAGTGACCGGAATAGCCGGGTATCTTATCGCTGAGGGAGAGAGAAGGGGTCTAGATGTTACTGCTCTGCTTGCCGAGTGTAATCCGATGTACCCAGATGCAAGAGCTGCTTTGATCGCTTTGGAGGGTCTTAGCGAATTCGTTGGGATGGAAATCCCTCTAGGAGGACTGCTCGAAGATGCCAAGAATATCGAAGATAGAGTCCGAGAAGCATTCGAGAGGGCACAGGCAACTGCCCTACCAGCTCCTCCAGAAGATGACGATGACGATGTTCCTATGGTCTATTAATCAGTAGAACGGATTAGTACCAGCTTCGTGGTCTGTCATGTCGATTACCGTAGTAATCTCGGGAACCTCTTCGGTAATCATAACCTCAATTCCCTCTTTCAGGGTTACATCTACCATACCGCATCCTTGACATCCCCCACCGAATGAAATCATGGCATTTCCCCCCTCCACTCCTACTAGATCAACATGTCCACCATGAGATGCTACTAGGGGGTTGACTTGGTTGATAATAACCTCTGCAACGGCCTTAGAAACATCATCAATCCAAAGTGGATTTGGATTCTCAAAACTAAATCCTCCTCCCATCAATGTCTCCTTGTAGTCTAGGATCGTCCCTTCAAGATAGGGAGCGCTCCTAGCTCCTACGAAAACTACCAAACCCCCAATCTCCGACTCAATATCGTCTTCCATGGCATCCTCCTTGCTAATGAGTTGTAAATCGTACTGAAACCCCTTTGGGCCCCTTCCTATAATCTCAACCTTAAGAGCAACTAAATCGTTTTCAGATTGCTCCGAGAACTTATCGAGCATCTCTCTAGCCTTGTCAGTTATTTCCAGCATCCTGGTAGGGGGCAGAAAACACTCGTTCTTCAACCTGTTCTTCCATCAGTCAAACTATTCAGCCTCCACCCAATCGTAGTTCTGTGGCGAGAGACAAGATGGGCAGAGCCCTGAGAGATCTCAGAGTGTCTGTTACCGACAGATGTAACTTCAGGTGCGGATATTGCATGCCAAGAGAGAAGTTCGGAAGCCAGCACCAATTCCTTCCAAATAAGAGTATTCTTTCCTACGAGCAGATCCAGAGATTTGTTGCTGCCTGTATTCCACTAGGACTTAACAAGGTCAGGATCACTGGCGGGGAACCACTCCTGAGGCGAGATTTATTCGAACTGGTTAGAATGATTTCCTCATTGGGTCTAGAGGTAGCTCTAACAACTAACGGCTCCCTTCTTGCAGATCGAGCAGAGAGGCTCGCAAGTGCAGGACTCAACAGAGTAACGGTAAGTCTAGATGCTCTCGATCCAGAGCTTCACTCAAAGATTACTGACTCAATAATCCCTGTTGACGAGGTTATCCGTGGAATAGAATCGGCAGTATCTTTAGAACTCCATCCGGTAAAGGTAAATTGTGTCGTTCGAAGAGGTATAAATGAGTCAGAAGTAGCCTCATTAGTTAGGCGCTTCAGGGATACTGGAGTCATAGTCCGCTTCATCGAGTTTATGGATGTCGGATCTACCAACGATTGGTCCTTCGGGCAGGTCGTTCCCACCTCAGAGGTCTTACAGTCACTGTCAAGTGAGTTCGACCTATCCGCCATGGAGAGAAAATCTCCAACAGACGTCGCTTCTAGATGGTCTCACTCGGACGGTTCTGGAGAGATAGGATTCATCTCTTCCGTGACCGAGCCATTTTGTGGAGGATGCGTAAGAGCAAGACTCTCCTCGGACGGGAAGCTTTTCACATGTCTTTTCAGCAGCAGGGGCCATGATTTGGTTGACAAACTCATAGTCTCTGAGCCTTTACACAGTCTAACAGATTCAATCTCTAAGATTTGGTCCGCTAGGTCTGACAGATATAGCGAAATTAGGGCCCCCAAGCCAAACTCTCTACCAAGGGTGGAAATGTCTTACATCGGTGGCTGAATAGACTTTGCAGCATCAATCACGTCTTCCCACGGGGCATCAGTCCTGAATGACGGCCTTCCATAACTTGAGACACCAGCGGAATGTCCAGCATCTCTGAGAGACCCGACAATTCTCTTTGGGCTAGGTGGAGCACCGGTCCCAAGCCAAGAAGACAGGTCATCCACTACAATCAGCTGATTCGATTTGATCGCCCGAGACTCCTCCGAAATGTGTCTGACGCTCTTGGCAATCGCTCTTCTCTCCAATTCACATCTATTCTCATCCCACTCAAGCGGATCGTCAACAGAGAATGTAGGACCGCAATTCTTCAGAGCGAATTCCTCAGTCATCGATGCCATAGCATCACAGTCCCCAGTCGGTCCGACCCACATAGGTCCCGAAATCCTAGGATCCTTCCTGTTGACGGGATATTCCAACGGCAACAAACAGTGCATAGGCAGGGTTTCCAATGACTCCCCATGGTGGAATCCGTATGCTAGAGATGCAGTCACTTCCTCTATATCTGGAGAAAAGACCCTCCAACCGATCTTAGCTTCGACGTCATTGGCAGCAGAGATCCCTTTCTTAACCTGGAATGAGACCCTCAGATGGTGCGAATCCCAAATAGAAAGAAGGGGACGTAATGATCTGTCGTGTCTCGCCGCAATTCTGGAAATAACGGCAAGCAAAACCCTCATTCCCGAATCATGAGATAACGAATCGTTCCTAACTCTGGCCCCATATCTTCTCATAAGTGCTGTCTTTGAAGATCCAGTTAGAGCGGCCGAGTCCGTGGCGCTTACCTCCATTACTCCACTCCTAGCCATTGACTGCAACGCCGAATCGAGGAATGGTACTGGAGAACCATATGGGTCTATGTCGATCCAGTGTCTTCCGCTTTTCAGTACTGAAGATCTCAGATCCCCATGAATAGCTTCAATCGTCCCCTTTCCGTGTGAAGGGGGGAACTGGTTGTTTGACGCCCTGGCCCATTCCAAGGACAACTCATCAAAATCGACAATTTCTGCGAAAATTCTAGCCGCCATCTCTTCAGGAATCTCATTAATCCACCTTCTTGCCCTAAGTCCGGAAGCAGTCAAACCATCGATAGCGTAAATCTTCCCCGATCCAAGAAGACCACGTTCTATTGAATGCCTGAGTAGCAATACGCTTCTCGTCCTGCTTCCAGACATTGCCGAGTTGTAAAAGACCTCGCCAGAGCTCTTAGTCCTAGGGCCAGGCAAGCCATTAGGAGCATTTTGTGGGAGCAACAACAAGGTCTTTCCTTCCCTATACGGGGAACCCATTTCTGGCTTCTTGACTTCTCGTCCCATGTCGGGCGGAGGGGACGTCACAAAAGGAATTGACCGTCATTAGTATTTATCGAAAATCACCTCTGGATTGAAATGGGTGACCACTCTATCTCCGGAAGTAACATACCCCACTATTCGGGTCCCAGGCAAACGCTCCTCAAGCCATTTCGAGATAGAAGCTGCACTGTCTGCATCTACTGCCACCACCATCCCCATACCCATATTGAACGTTCTGTGCATCTCTAAATCACTGACTCCTCCGACTTCGGAAATCCATCTAAACTCTGGTTGAGGAGTCAATGGTTCATCAATATGCCAACCCAGTGAATGATGAAGTCTCAACAGGTTTGATAATCCGCCTCCAGTAATATGAGCGAGAGCTTTGATCGAATCTGGACCGCAAACACCGCCTTCCATCCTAGCCTCAGTGATTAAATCAACAACTGGGTCAACATAAATTCTAGTTGGATTCAGCAGGACCTCACCCAGTGTTAACCCATAGGAATCGGAGAACCTGTCGATTTCTCTGAAATCACAATCCGCTTCAAATGGGCATTCGTCACTTAGGCTTAGGCCTGACCTATCTAAAACAGCTCTGACTAGAGTGAAACCATTAGAGTGTATACCATTGCTTGGCAATCCAATCAAAATATCGCCCTCCGTGAGGTTCTCCCCAGTGACCCCTTTTCCCTTGGGGAACCAACCAAGTGCAGTACCAGAGAGGTCCAACTCCTTTACTATCCCGGGTAGGGTAGCAGTCTCACCCCCTGCTAGGGTCACTCTTGCCTCCATGCAGGCCTTGGACAAAGACTCCCCCAGTACTGCATGAACGATTGGATCGGCCTCAGTAACCGCTATGTAATCAACAAAGGCTAATGGCTCAGCTCCAACACAAATCAAATCATTCACATTCATGGCAACGCAGTCGAAACCAACCCCCCCGAGATGCCCCACTTCGTTAGCTATTTGCAACTTTGAACCGACTCCGTCAGTAGCCAGAACCAAGCATGAGTCTCCGAACTCAACAATTCCTCCAAAACCGCCTGGAAGCTGAACAGGAGCCCCTAACTCACCAGGAAGCCTCGCTGATGACTTTATTGAGCCCACCAGGCTGGAAACAGCCTGTGCTTCAAGATCAATGTCAACTCCACTTGTCGCGTAATCGAGTGGTGGCTCCGCCATGCCCTCCCGTGCAGTGAGGGCGTCTTCATACTCTCGCAAGATGAACCTCGAAAATTTTGAAGATCTTTAATTCGTAAACCTCTCGGAAACGACCAAAAAACACATTTTTTGATATTTACTTATAAAGAGCAAATCAACAATCTCTATAACTCATAGTTCGCTCGGGAGGCTTACGGATAGTGAGAACACTATGTATAACAAGAAAATGATAGCAATGATGCTTACCCTGAGCATGCTGGCAGCAAGCCTAGCTGGATGCGCAGTGGGGGACGATGATGATGATGATGTTGAATGGGCCATATCCAAGGCTAACGACGTCACTGTCGTCTGGGTGGAGTCCGGATGGGACCCCATTATCCCTAACCTGAATGCCGGCGAGATGTGCGACGTCATAATCTCGGCGATGACCAAGACAGATGCAAGAGACGAGGTAGTCGACTTCACCTCTGCGTACTACACCAGCACGCAGGGAGTGATCGGAGGCACCGGTGCTGCTTCCATCACCGATGTGTCCGAGCTGAACGCAGCCGGAGTGACGATCGGAGTGCAGTCTGGGACAACCTCGGACCTTTACGCCGCCGACAACCTAGGAATGGCCACAGTATCGGGTTACGAAGACTTCCCATCGGTCATCGCCGCTTTGGAAAACGGTGACGTACAGTATGCCATGGGCGATGCCCCAGTTCTGGAGCTGGAGGGGACTCTTCTGGATACCTTCTCCGATGAGAACTTCGGGTTCGCAGTCCGCGAAGACTCGGGCGAACTCCTGGATGCGCTGAACGTCGCAATTGCAGCAGTAGTTGCATCAGGCGAGTATGACGTCATCTACGGGAACTCGTTCTCTGACACCAACAGGCTGGCAGACGATACTACCGTTGATACGGCTACAGCATACCCCACTCCTTCTGAGGGATCAACCCTCACTGGAGTACTCGAGTCAGGGCAATTGAAGGTCTGCACAGACCCATTCTACCCACCCTTCGAGAGCTACGATGCAGATAACAACGTCGTCGGATTCGATGCTGACATCGCTCACGCAGTCGTTGACGAAATCGCAGCCCACTATACTGGAGCAGATAATGCTGCGTCGAAGAAGGTCATCAAGCTCGGTGTGATCTACGACAACGAAGCCGATCTGGCAAACTTCGCCCCGGCCTTCACGTTCGCTAGAGATCATGCCTTCGCTGACCTCAACGCAGCTAACCCAACCTACGACTTCCAGATGACCTACGCGAGCACCGCTTGCTCAGAAGCCGGTGGAATCGCGGCCGCTCAAGCAGTTGCGGACGCAGGAGTAGTAGGAGTAGCAGGAGCAGCTTGCTCTGGAGCATCCATAGGAGCTAACTCCGTTCTCAGCGCGGCAGGAATCCCGATGATATCATTCGCAAGCACATCTCCCGCACTGAGTGACGCTGTGTCATACCCACACTTCTACAGAGTGGTGCCCAGCGACGCCTACCAGGGTGACGCATTGGCTGACGTAATCTCTGCAGCAGGACTCAGGAACACCGCAATCCTATCGATGACCAACGCCTACGGTGCTGGGGTCGGGGACGCATTCGCCACTGCCTTCGAAGCGAAGGCAGACCACCAGATCTGCACGAGATTTACCTACGAAACCGGTACATCATTCACCACGGCTGTGGTCGCGGATGCAGTTGCTGCAGTCCTAGCAGGATCCTCTGATGGAGCTGCTTGCGACTCGGTTCTACTCGCTTCCTACAGCCCCGATGGAGCAATGCTTCTCGGCGGTCTTAGGGGGCAGGCAAGCATGATTCCCGCATTCGGACCAGACGGAATGGCCGGAGGCGCAGTGGTTGATGCCTTCACTGCAGCAGGAATAACTACCGCTGCTCTGGACGGAATGGTATCCACGCAACCAGGAGGAACCGGTGTTAGCACAGGCGACTTCCCAGCCACCTGCGCGGCAGATGCCGACTGCTCTGCCGGGATATTCACCTCCGAGCTGTACGACGCGATCATGATTATCGGAGCAGCAGCACTGATGGACGACGGAGACGATATGGGGGTTCATGTCCCGATGGTCGGATCTGGAACCGGACACACAGGTGCCTCCGGTACCCACGTCTTCTCATCAAACGGCGACGTATCCGGAGAAGTCTACACCTACAACGTAGGTACCTTCCACCACGTCCCCACCTACGGTGACTACTTCAACGTCGAGAGGACTTGGACCGTGGCAGGAGGACTTGCTGACGTAACGTTCGCTGGCACTACTGTAAAGCTCGGATTCATGGGTGACATAACCAGCCCGGATATCAGTGCGCTATGGCCGTCTTTCGCGGTCTCTTACCAGATCGCAGAGACCCTAGCCAACCGAATCGCATGGAACAATAACGTGCAGTTCGAGTTCATACCAATTGACTCGGCTTGCGGAAACGGAGATGTTGCCACAGTATCAGCAAACTCTCTAGTTTCGTCTGGTGTATGGGGAGTAATCGGACCCGCTTGCTCAGGTGCCTCTATCGCTGCCAACGCAGTGCTGGCTCCAGCCGGGATACCAATGATCTCCTACGCATCTACCGGAGCCATACTAAGCGATGAGGTAATACACCCTCTCTTCTGGAGAGTCGTGCCTAGCGATGCAGAGCAGTCACAAGCTCTAGCTGACGTTGTCGATGCAAACGGTCATGGTACAAGCATAGCCATCGTTAGTGGTGCGGATGCATACAACGCTGGTTTGGCGAACGGCTTCAAGAATGCATTGGAAGCAAAGGGACACACGCTCTGCAGCCAATCGACCTACGATGCAGGCGCCGCATCCGCGACCATGTACAATGATGCCACACAAGAATTGCAGACCAACAACTGCGATGCAGTGGCCATATTCGCGTACAACGAGGATGGAGCAGGACTGATCCAGGAACTGTCCAGCGACTCATGGTCCGGCCAGATCTACGGAGCTGATGGAATAGGGTCAGTTACCCTAGGTGACACCCTATCCGACAAGTCGATCCTGAACGGTATCATCACCACGAACCCAGGGCTTCCCACATGGGCGCAGTCCGATTCCGATGGTGGGACTAATCCAGTGCAGGACGTGTTCCCAGTTCTATGGGCACAGTACGCCAAGGCAATGGTAGATACTGATGGCGATGGAGTAGAGGACACCTTAGTCGACATACCCAAGGGCCAGTTTGCCGAGCAAGCCTTCGACGCATCGGTCATCATGGCGCTCTCGGCCTTCGCCTCCCTAGCAGGAGCGACCCCGGCACAAGCCATTCAGTCCACAGGAGCCAACTTCAACGGAGCCTCCGGAGTGATAGCGTTCAACGCGCACGGGGAACTAGACGGCACGGGCTTCTGTGTCGGAACGTTCACAGCAACGACTGACACAGTGAGCTACGATTGTACCAAGGCATGGCTCCTCGGCACGATCTCAGATCAGCCCACTGTGTAGGCTTAGAGACGAACAACAGGGAAGACGTAAAGCAGTGCGGCGGGAATACCCCCGCCGCACTGCCCCAACTCAAATTTAATGCCATATGACTAGATAGCAGATATGGTCATATGTTGAGCAGAAGAGTCACCGTCGCGATTTTTCTTCTTCTAGACGCGTTGATTCTGGGCCTGCTCTACGGACTAGGAACTTTGAACCTCCTGGATACCATCCTACTCGGATCTATTCCAAATGACATGATCTGGCTGCTCCAAGTAGTCCAGTCTCTCTCATGCGGATTCGCAATCGTCAAGATCCTATTAGACACCAAACCCGGTGACACCCCTGGTGTTAACCTTGTTAGATCAGCAGCAATACTCTCCTCTCCAGCTCTCCTATTCGCTTTGGTGCTGTTCACGATAGAGATGCTACTCAGGGGACAGGGAGAGGCTGCATCGATAACCTTCGACCTGACCAACCTTGGTACGTCCACCCTGATGTGGTCTGCGACGTACCTCTCGATAGCAATCGGCCTGACTCTGACTTACAAGGTCCAGAGATACGGAAACTTCGCACAGTCCGAGCTGTTCATGGTGGGAATGTACTTTGGGATGATCCTAGGCTGGAGCGAGTACTATTTCGTACTCAAAGAGGCTCCCATGGACGGGGTAATTGCATGGACCCTCCTACTCAGATCACTGTTGCTGGCATTCATCATGACCGGACTTCTGGGGGTATTAATCGATCGGATAGTCTACAGAGGGTTCAGGTTACGAGATTCAAGCCCACAAGTGATGATGATCGCTTCCTTGGGCGTCGCACTGATTCTAAGATCGATATACTTCATGAGATTCTCCAGCGCCAAGGTCAGGTTCATCCCAGATTCAGACTTCACGGCGACTGCAAACCGCTGGGAGCTCCCAACCTCTCGGATCAAGATCAATTTAGGTGAAAGGTCAATCGCAGAGGGTGGCACCTACACGTATCAGACCTGCGAACAGACTGGGATAGACGAGACATCCGGAGAGCCAATTATGGAGAGAATCGTCTCAGAGGGAAATCGACCAACCCTGGAAATTTATGACATTGGAATCGATTGTATTTCTCCCTTAACCTCCAACCTGTCATACGCCAATGGGTCTCTACCAGTAGTGGTGTTCATTTCCGTTGCCATGTTGGTTCTGCTACTGAACAAAACCAGACTCGGTATGAGGATGAGAGCGGTTGCAGACAACCCAGAGCTAGCAGCAAGCAGCGGTATAAATGTCGAGAGGGTCCAGCAAACAAGCGCATTCCTCTCTGCAGGAATCACTGGAGTCGGTGGAGCGATCTTCTCTGTCACGCTACTATTCAATCCCACCACGGGCTTCGCCCTCCTGCTGCCTGCCTTCGCAGTTATAGTGCTGGGAACCATAGGGTCGGTATCCGGGGCGATAATCGCCTCCCTCATGGTCGGATTCGTACGAGCATCCTCTACGCCTATACTGACCGGAGTCGGATTCCCCCTCGATAGATCCGGATACTCAGCACTAAGCGGGGTTATGCCATACATTTTCCTGGTAGCCATCCTTATCGTACTCCCGAAGGGACTGGGCGACGCAATAGAGCGTTGGAACATAGAGAAGGAGAGGAATACAAACAAAGAGGCACGCTCACTGATCGACAAAAGGATCGTCGCAGCACTTGCCCTGCTCCCAACCGGAATCCTAGGGCTGCATCATTGGGTGCGCGGGAGATCCGACAAGGCACAAAACTTCTCAATCGTCGCATTCGGGTCTTATGTGGCCCACAAAGTAATGGGATTCATTGGAAAGAACTCATTTGCAGATGGGGCCTGCTCGGACTCCTGCATCGAGGCAGAAGGAAGATCCTCGAACATCGAGCTGATTACCAGCAACCCAGACGCTTCCCTGTCGACTCAAGACTCTCCCTACTTCGATGTCGATGCCAGCGATCTTGATCAAAAATGGTTTGAATTGATGGAGCTCGAGATTCAGACCGTCAACGCACTCTCAGATATTTCGGATTGGCTTTGGCCATGGATTCCACTTGCCCTATGGTTATTCGCAATTAGGCAGGGCCTGCAAATTCTGAGGAACGGACGGACCAATGAAAATGAGGATAGAGGCGATGTCATTTCTGTGCAGCTTCTTCGAGTTAGAAACCGCATCAACTCCTCACTCAAAGAGCCTATTTCGAAAGCCACAATCAGTATATCAGAAGCAAATAAAGCGCACTCAGCTCTAATCACAAAAATCGAGGTAGGAGTCTCAGATCTACTTCTCAAGTGGAGAAGCATGATAACCCATAAATCCCAAAAAGCAATCAATCTATTCTCAGATGAAAGACTGGACAGAATAAGAGATCCCTATGGAAGGGAGGGACGCAAAGGGTCTTGGATTGCCTTCGCAGCCCTGGCGATCATAATACTGTACCTTATTTGGTGGCTTCCAGTTAATTCAAGTCCAGAAGAATTCCGGTGGGACAAGATCTTCCAAGTCTCAAACGTAACCATAGGGATGTGCGTCTTCATCCTGATGGCATTCTCACTTAACCTGCACACAGGCTACACCGGTATGGTGAATTTCGGCATCATCTTCTTCGTAGGGGTAGGGGCTATCACTGTAAGTGTACTCTCCTCCCCAGAGAGATACCATGGATATGGCTGGGGAGTAGTCCCAGCTACCATTTTTGCAGTATTACTCGCAGCGGTAATAGGCTGGGCTCTAGCATTTCCGACTGCTAGGCTTAGAACAGACTACTTCGCAATCGTCACCATATCACTCGGTGAAGTAGTCAGGATGCTGCTGTCTGCAGAGCCATTACTCCGCACAGGCCCTGTAAAATCTGCCATAGGGATAGGGAGCTATCCACTCCCTCTCAAGGAGTGGTGGTTCTGCGGAAGAGGAGTGAAGACCGGTCTGGAGCAGGAATTCCTAAGTCCTGACTACTGCAAGTGGGCCAGTCCCGCTCTGGACTCCCCTGCTAACTCCATCTCAGATCTTCTTTCATTAGGCGAACCAGCACCTTACTCACTCCTACTGGCCACAATATCCGTATTCTTCGTGATCACTATCTGGTGGATACTCGAGCGAATACTAACTTCACCATGGGGCAGGATAGTCAAAGCCATCAGGGAGGACGAGGAAGTCGCACAACACCATGGTCACGATGTCCTCAAGCACAAGGCAGCCAGCCTAGCCCTCGGAGCAGGAATATGCGGTCTCGCAGGTGCGATTTGGGCCTGGCAATTAACAGGGTTGAGCCCCACATTCATGAGCCCCGCAGGATCCACTTTCCTTGTTTGGGCAGCATTCATCATAGGCGGGTCTGCGAACAATAGGGGGATGGTCATCGGGGCGTCGATTATCGTACTTACCGGCTTCGTTTTCAATGTCTTAGCAGTTGCATCTACTCCGGACCTACCACTCTATGAGACTGCAGATACTATCGATAAAACGTTCAAATGGATTGTGACCGATCAGTGGGAAATAACAGAAATTTTCCTAATTGTAATGTTTGTGGGCATCATCACCAGAAAGTCCAGACTAGTAGAATATGGCTTCTGGGGATCCATAGTCTTCTGCTTCACAGCTATGTTCATGGGAGGATATAGATCCTTGATGGCTGCCTCAGATTATACTGGAGAGGTCACCATCAGCGGGGGAGGGATGTCCTATGTCAGACTAATGCTAGTAGGGACACTGATGTTGGTCTCACTGATACTAAACCCCAAAGGATTGCTCCCAGAGGTTCCCAGTAGGCATGAAAGGCCTTCGGAGGATGCTGTATGATTGACCCATTTCTCAAGGTAAACCATCTCCGGAAAGAGTTCGGCGGACTAATAGCCGTCAATGGGGTATCCTTCGAGATAGGAGCTGGTGAGTTCGTCGGCCTGATCGGGCCGAACGGCTGTGGCAAGTCAACTACATTTAACTGCATCAGCGGACTCCTCGACAAGACCGCTGGAAGTGTCGAGCTCTTCGGGACCGATATCACTACCATGAGGCCCGAACAGATTCAGAAAATAGGCATGACCAGGACATTCCAGCACACCAGACTATGGCGACAGATGACAGTAATTGAGAACCTACTCGTCCCACCCAGGAACCAATTGGGATCAAACATCAAGGAAAAAATCAGAGGTATTTTCCAATATGATTCGGCTAGGGACGAGGAAACCAGACTGGATAGAGCCTATTCGGTCCTTGATCAACTCGAGGTCCCCCATATGGCCCACAATCTAACTAGCGAACTCTCTGGAGGGCAAAGCAAATTGGTAGATATAGGGAGGTCAATGATGGGAGAACCCAGACTCCTACTACTGGATGAGCCGGTAGCCGGAGTAGCAGGACCATTGGCAATGAAGATATTCAATAGTCTGAGGAAAATGGTGGATGATACCGGCATTTCGATCCTAATAATTGAGCATAATATGGACTTCATCCTCCGTCAAGGGGTGGATCGAATAATCGTGATGAATGAAGGAAGGATAATGATGCAAGGGACTCCTGATGAGGTCAAAGGGAACAGAGAGGTAATAGAGGCCTATCTCGGATCATCCGGAGAAAAGGGGGCCGAAGAAGAATGACCAGGGTCTTGGAAATTAAAAATCTGGAGGGGGGTTACGGATCAGTCCAAATCCTGTATGGGATCGACATGCACGTCGACGAAGGCGAGTTCGTGACCATCATAGGCCCCAATGGTTGCGGCAAGTCAACACTGATCAAGACTATTTTCGGTTCTGCGACCTTTTACAGTGGCGACGTCGAATACCACGGGGAGAATGTCTCAGGATGGAGGACCGATAGGCTGGTAAATCTAGGAATTGCTTACGTCCCCCAAGTAGACAACGTCTTCCCATCTTTATCCGTGCTAGAGAACCTTCAAATGGGTGGCAACTCGATTCCCAGAGTCTTGCTTAATGAGAGGATTGAACGCTCTCTGGAGATGTTCCCTGATCTGAGGAATAGGGAATACGATTTGGCCGCTTCTCTCTCTGGAGGGGAAAGGCAGATGTTGGCGATTTCTAGGGCATTGATTTCTGATCCTAAGTTCCTCCTGCTGGATGAGCCTACTGCTGCCCTCTCCCCATTATACCAGCAGCAAATAATCGAGAGCATAGACTCCCTTAGGGAAGTTGGCATCACCATTCTGATCGTCGAACAGAATGCCAGACTCTCTCTAGCTAGATCAGATCGTGGATATATTATGTCAAATGGCAAGGTAGTACATTCTGGTGATGCTAATCATATCCTTACAGATCCTGAGATCGGTGAGTACTTCCTAGGTTCGATAAGAGATTGAAAATTTATTCTTCTAATAGCGACTTTGCTTGCTGTGCCCACATCATCTTAGTGACTCTCCCCGGTGCAAAGCCAAGTGCCCCGTTAACGGCCTCTGACGTCTCCTTGTCCATCTTGGAAATTTGATCGAATGTCCGAATGCCAAGAATCTTGAGCTTCTTCTCAATATCCGCATCTACTCCTTTAATTTCCGTCATTCTGTCAGACTTCCTGTCTCCGGCTTCGCCTATCTGAGACCAATTAATTTTCGAGGCACTCAAATCTGCAACTACTGAGTCTTCTTCTACGCTAGCCCTTACATCTACATCTTTTAGATCAAGCATAGTTATTGCTTGCTGGGTCCATTCCATCTCAGTAACCCGATCTGGAAGGAACTCCAAAGCATCATTCACAACCTTTGAAATCTCAGAGTCCATCTTTGAGATTTGTTCGTAGGTTCTTATTCCAAGAACATTTAGCTTCCTCTGAATAAAATCATCAATCCCGTTAATCATTGTTAGATCGTCATCAGCGTCGATATGGGACTTTCCAATTAGGTGCCAATCTATCTGATCTACTCTGCTACTGACTCTCTGGAGAATCTCCTCCTCCCTTTTATCCTTCTCCAAGTCTTCAGTGATTTTTTCCACATTCTTCCCCATGTCTTCGGCTTTCTTCAGAGCCTCGTCCAACTTCCTTTGAGCGGCTTCCGCGTCAGCCTCGGCCTCCCTAGCCTCTTCCTCTTCAATGTCTGCTATCAGTCTCGCATCTTCAGCCTCTGATTTTTCTTTTTCCGCTTTCTTCAGTGCCTCGTCCACTTCTGCCTTAGCAACGATAACTTGCTGTTCGGCCTTTTTAATCGCCTCTTTTACCTCCTTTCCGGCTTGTTTCTTTTCAGCCTCTTTATTTGCTAGCCTCCCTTCCTCTTCTCGAATCTTCTGTTCCAACCTAGCCTCTTCCTTCGAGATTTCCAAGGCTTCTTTCTTCTTGGCCATCTTAGCTTCGAGACTCTTCATCTCTGCTTCCAATTGTTCTATTTCGCTATCAGCACTATTTTCGGACTCTTGCTCCCCAATGGCAAAATCCTCTTCAGCGGTATCGTCCACTATGCTCCCTTCATGTTCAGATACATCAAACTCATCCATATTGTCGTGCGTATCTTTGTCCGTGTCAGTGCTCCCATCTGAGATTTTCAACTCCTTTCCTTCCATTAGTGAATCAGAGATATCAGAAATAAAACGTAAGGAGTCTTTCATCCTATGCGTGTCATCAAATTCATGAAGAGTCACATTTGAGCACTCTTTCTCGATCTTTCTCGAGAAGCTTATTGGTACCACCTCATCGTTTTTACCATGCATTATTGCTGTAGGATGCAATGGAACCGGCCAGGACATTTTCTCTGCTGCCTCCATGAATTCCCATGGAAGCATGATATCCAATTCGAATCCAGTATAACGCCTCTCTCCCGTAGTCTTCCAAGCATTCCTGCCCGTTTCCTCCATACCTTCCCAGTTTTCCGCGAGACCAAATGCTGGGGCCATCAGAATCAAGACAAAATCTGCATCTGGCCTCATTGAAGAAGCATTCGCGGCAGCTAGACCCCCCATAGAAGAACCGATAACTATGTCAAACTCGTCTTCGTCAATTAGTCGTGTTAGAACTTCAGTTTGATTCGCGATACTCCAACCCAATTCTGACATTTTTGGAGCGGTTACTTCCCATCCTAAAGCCTCCTTCATATAGCTAGGTTTGGATCCATGGGGGCTTCCTTCAAATCCATGTGCGAATAGTACTCGTGTCAAAATTGCCCATCCACCACATATTTATTCCTTAAACTGTAGACCTAGTAATTCGACATCCGCAAGGGGACACCTAGTCATGATTGC
Organism: Methanobacteriota archaeon; assembly: GCA_002720055.1. Next base: position 46,682 of record PBGH01000019.1, read on the forward strand.
ATCGGCCATGATTCTGATATGTATCTCAGCCACTACGTGGACAACAGACTGAAACATGTGTCCTGCATGAACATTATTGTCATCATCAGACCAGCAACAGTGGATATGTGTGAATGCACTACCCTCTTCTGTCCTGGCTATGTTTCCAGATAAGCTTACCAATTCCGATGGATTTTCTAGATCTCTCCTTTGGTATACTCCTTCTTCGTTCATGTATCCATATATATTATTTCGAGTTCTTCCAATACCACTGGTAATGGCCGCTGCGTCAAAACCAACCTCATCTGCGAGATTCTGTAGAGTCTCGTGAATATCCTCTCCTGGATCCAGTCTGACGAACAGATCGCTCCCCGATCTAGTATGCTCCACGCTAGCGGATTGAGATTAGGGACTTCAACCATGCCATTCAGAACCTTCACGCGGCGCCCCCAAAGAATGTAGTCCAGTAGAAGTATCAAAAATTAAAATTAGACGCTTGCTAACAAGAAAATTTTCCAATGGAAACAAGGGGGTTGGATTTCCTAACCGTACTATTGATAGGCCTTGTCTTCAGTTCCGTAAAGCCCGAGGTAGAGAAGTATGACAATGGCCGCTCATGATGCTTCTTCCAGATGGAGGACTTTCTTAGAAGAGGCAAAGGAATCTGAAGTCATGGCACTTTTGTCTAGACAGTCTAATTTTCCCTATTTATCAATTCCATTTCACGAGTTGCAGACCTTCGATCCAGAGTTTGCTGAGGACATTTTAGAGCATCCAAAAACAATACTTTCTGCCGGTTCCAAAACACTAATCGAGATTTGCAGGGAGAGAGGTGAGGAAATTGACGCCTTTCTAAGGGTGGGGGAGTTACCGGGGGATACCAGAAAACCTCTGAGGGAAATTGGTAGTTCTGATATCGATAAACTTCGAAGTGTCGATGTAATAATTACTAAAATTTCTGAAATCAAACCCAGGATTCATAGAGCCGTATTCAAGTGCGAATCATGCGGACACGATATAGAAGTAGACCAGGAAAACGAAAGAGAGCTAAAGGAGCCACTGACCTGCCCCCAAGCACTGGGAGGCTGCGGGAGTTCAAGGCCTAAGACAAGATTCGACTTAGTACTAATTAGCTCCAGAATGGTGAATAATCAGTGGATAGAGATCCAAGAACAACCTGAGAATGTTCCTAGTGGAGCTCAACCTAGAAGAGGAATGGTACTTATCGAGGGGGATCAAGTCAACAAGCATCTACCCGGCGAGAGAGTCACTGCCAACGTCATCCCAGTGGTTAGGAGCGAAGTTAGGAATAGAAAGAAAACTCCAATGTTTGACGTTATATTTCATCTAATTAGCTCCGAGCATGAGAGTACTCCATTCACAGAGATCATGATAGATGAGCAGGATAGCAATAGAATCCATGAGGTATCTAAGAGGTCCGATCTCATATCATTAATTCAGAGGTCTATTGCACCGTCGGTATTTGCAACAGGAATCCTTGGTCATGTTAAGAGATCACTAGCTCTGCAGCTTTTCGGTGGTGTCTCCAGGAGACTTAACGATAGGACCAGGTCAAGGGGAGATATCCATATTTTACTGATGGGGGATCCAGGTGTTGCGAAGTCACATCTACTTTCTTTCATTTCTGAGCTCTCTCCTAGGGGAAGATTCGCTACTGGCGGGGGCGTCTCTGGAGCTGGTCTAACAGCAGCAGCAGTAAGAGATGCATTCGGAGATGGAAGGTTTGCCCTTGAGGCAGGAGTTCTACCATTATCCGATCGGGGGTTGGCTGCAATTGATGAGTTCGATAAAATCTCCGAAGACGATAGGAGAATGATGCACCCTGCAATGGAGCAACAACAGGTTCATGTAGCTAAGGGAGGAATTACTGCAACCCTACACTCGAGATGCGCGATTTTGGCAGCTGCAAACCCTAAGGACGGCCGATTCAGTAAAAGAGGACCCAATCAAAGTGTCATGAGGTCTTTTCAGGAGACGGGACTACCTCCTCCTTTAGCTTCAAGATTCGATATAATTTGGATGATTAGGGACGAGATTAGAGTACATGATGATGAGAGAATTGCAAGACATATTTTGGATAATCGAACATCCGGTAGAAGTGAGACATTAATGGAGGATTCAATAGAATTAGGGCCATCAGAATCAGAAGCTGACTCATTCATAACCATGGCCAATGACGGTCAAGAACATCTTTCTCAAGATTTTCTTAGAAAATATATTGCTTTTGCCAAGAGAACCATCCATCCACAATTGGACGAGGATGCAAAGGCCGAGATTCTGAAGTACTACACTGAGGAGAGACAGTCGTTTGGTAGAGAAGACCAGTTTCAATCGGATCAGAGAGATAGAGAGTCCGTTATTCCAATAACTGCCAGAGCATTGGAGGCCCTAATCCGACTAACTGAGGCCCATGCCAGAATGCACCTCAAGGAAGTAGCAACTTCCCAAGACGCAGCAGTCGCTCTAGCGGTTTTCAAGCACTGGAGGGAAGAGTCCGGTATAGAGGACGAGTCCGAACTTCATTCGGGAGTGTCAGCTAGGGCCAGATCAAAAAATACTGCAATTATGAATATGGTTCGAGATCTAATTGAGGAGAAGGGAGTCGCTGAGTTGACCCAGATATACAATCTAGCCATACCAAGAAAGATTTCTGAGATCGAAGTAGACCGAGTAATAAGCAATATGCTCAGGAGTGGCGAGTTATATGAAGAAGGGCTAGAGAAATACAAACCCACCCGTTGACCCTATGAGTATGACCCCCGTGAGCAAGATTATGGAGCCGATAGGGGACGTCTCCAAATCGGATACATTGGACTCTGTAGCACTAGGATTCATGTGCGGCCTTGAGATTCATCAGCAACTTGCAACCGGTAAGTTACATTCTAGATTACCAACTGAACTCTATGATTTCAAGTCAGAAGAAATTCCGGATGAGTGGCCCCGATCCTCCAGGAGACTTAGAGCTTCAGAGGGAGAAGGCGGTAGGACTGATGTTGCAGCTAGATTCGAGCAGAAGCGAAATAGAGTATTCGAATACGTACAATCCCCGAATGCAGGACTAATTGAATTAGATGAATCTCCTCCAAAAATTCACGATTCCGACGCGGTGGATGTCGTTCTGACAGTTTCAGCTATGACAGAATCCAATCCGATTCCTAGCCTACAAGCTATGAGGAAAACAGTAGTAGACGGATCGAATACAAGCGGATTCCAGAGAACCACGATTGTGGCTACGGGAGGTAGCATAGATGCAGGATCTGCCAAGGTTGGTTTAGACCTGATTTCAATTGAAGAGGATTCGGCAAGAAAGCTCAGCACAACAAAAAACGAGAATGGTGAGACAGTATTATACAATTTGGATAGATTAGGAACGCCACTGATTGAGATAGCAACCTCTCCTGAGGTCAGATCTCCTGAGCATGCAAAGGAAACAGCAATCGCTCTAGGGAGGATTCTTAGAGATACTCGCAGAGTAAGAAGGGGGCTTGGATCAATAAGACAGGATCTGAATGTTAGTATTTCTTGTGGAGATAGGGTAGAAATCAAGGGTTGTCAGGATTTAGACTGGATTCCCAAGATTATCAGGTTGGAAATGGCCCGCCAATTATATTTTTTCCGTCTGGCTAATGAATTGCGAAGCGAAGCATCCCTGCCCCCCCTCCTTCCAAACAGAAAAGATGACTCCATACCAGTGGAAAACAGAGTCGCTCTTTCTTGCTCGAGGAGAATCCCGCTGAAAATCGTAAATCTTACAGAAACGATATCATCTTGCGAATCTGAGATGGTATGTTCTTCACTCGAGAGAGGGGAATCAATTCTCGCAGTAGCTCTCCCTGGATTCCATGGTCATCTGGGCAGCAAGTCATTGGATAGCAATGGTGCTCAGTTGCCTCGATTAGGAAGAGAATTGGCCAGTGCCGCGAAGCTAGCTGGGGTTGCTGGTATATTCCATTCTGACGAGCTTCCAGCATACGGAATATCAGAAAAGGAAGTTTTGTCTATTAGAGAGGAACTCATGCTCTCCAAGAAAGATGCATTTGCTATTTGTTTAGCACCTGCATGGCAAGCAGAATTGGCACTAGAGGCTGTGGTCAATAGAGCAAGGAAGGCATACCATAGAATTCCAAGAGAGGTAAGGAATGTGACTATCTACAAAGGAAAGCCTGTCGATGGAACAACTACCGCGCTCAGACCTCTACCAGGAGTAGCAAGAATGTATCCGGAGACAGATATTCCTTTACTAGAAATATCATCAGAACGTTGGGAGAAGATTCTCTCAAACCTCCCTCTTTCCACCGAAGAGAGAGAATTAAGGATACAAGGTATAGGACTTTCTCAAAATCAGATCGAGTCGATATTGAATGGCGAGTTGGACGATGCTCTATTTGAGGGAATAGAGGGGCCGCTGGAACTACCTCCAAAGGCATGGGCCAGCGCTATATTGGATTATGGCATCGAAAAACCAAATTCTCTTGCTGCTGCAATATCATTGAAAGAAAAGGGCCTGTTAAGTAGAGAGGGGGTAAAGAAACTTCTTGGCGAGTCTTCTGAAAGAGAAATACAAGAAATTGTCGAGTGGATGACCAATGAAGCGGAAATTAGGGGTTTTGTCCCTGCAGACTCAACACTAATAGAGGATACAGTAAATGAAATTCTTTCAGAGAAAATGGAGCTAGTAAATGAGAAAGGAATGGGAGCTATTGGACCATTGATGGGCTTAGTTATGAATAAATTAGCTGGCTCAGCAGATGGAAAGTCGGTAAGCAAAATTCTCAGAGAAAAAATTTCCGAGATCATTTAATTTATTACTTCCAATCTTCTTGATTATTAGGATATCTTATAGGCCATTCTTTTTTGGATTAAGCGTGACTAAAGTTAGCGTGATATTTACTATGGTTTTGGTTTTAGCCTCATCCCTTGCTGGATGTACTTCCGAAACAGAGCCGCTTACAGAGAATGAGATTGGAGATTTAGCAGTAGTTGTAACGTTAGATTTCAGAGACCAAGGAAATCAGACAGCAAATTTAGCAGAGAGACTTACTGATGACAGTATTACCTTTGACCCAGTTTTCGTCGCTCCAAACGTTACTGCATACAGGGTTATGGAAGAATTACAGCTCAGGGAGAACTTTACAATTGACGTGACATACTACGTAGGAATGGGTGCCTTTGTTCATACTATAGATGGTGTATCAGGAGCTGATGATTGGTCCACATATTGGGGATTCTATGATGAAGGCGAAATGGCAGAGGTTGGAGCCTCAACATTCCCAATTACCTCGGACGTCAATATCAGTTGGATATTAACACCCGCTGGCGACTATTGAGCCCTAGCTCATTCTGGACTGATTTCCAAGAATGACTATGAAGTGAGCATTGTTGGGGATAAATATGTACGACTTTCACAACTTTGCTCTAACCCCCATGCAGAACTTATTTCTCAATATAGCGATTTTATCCTCGCTGATTCTTGCGATCCTCAAAGGAGAGAGATCCCTAGAAAAATCACGTCCATTAACGATTCTTGCGATCATCACAACTTTCTGTATTGCAGGGAGAATCTTACTAGCGCCTATCCCTAATGTCCAACCAGTGACCGTTACAATAATCCTAGTTGGAATCTTCTACGGAGCTCCATGGGCAATAGCAATATCAGGTATAGTGGCGCTAAGTACAAACCTACTTTTTCTCGGCCATGGTCCTTGGACAATTTTCCAAGCATTTGGATGGGGATTCTTGGGTATGGCCAGCTCGTTTTTTTCTCAGAAGATGCTAGTAGATGGTCGAATAGCTGTTAGTAGACTGATGTTTTTTGCAGTAGCTTCTGCTTTTGTCTTTGACTGGATAGTATCAGCGAGTATACTGCTAAATAACGATATATCTGTGCTGATTCCTTATCTAGCAAATGGACTTGTTTTCGACATCTACCATGCTATAGGCAATGCTGTATTCGTGGTCTGGCTTGCCAGCCCCTTAGGAGAACTCATGTCACGCCATAGAACAGAGCTTAGCGGCAATCCGGTGGGTGAAATTGCCGCCAACTGATGAAATCACCATGGTCCTGGTGACTCGTGCAGATCTAAATCTGTCCAAGGGAAAATTAGCCGCTCAATGTGGCCATGCTATAATGGAATGCACGATTAGAGCGAAGAAGGAAGCTCCACGCAACCTAGATAGGTATAGGAGAGAAGGGGCCAGAAAGATCGTATGTAAAGTAGCAGATGCAGTATCGCTTCGAAAGGTAATGGCCCAAGCGAAGAAAGCCGGTTTGATCTGTTATTTAGTTGTAGACGCAGGACATACAGAAATTCCTGCAGGTACCGAGACTGTCGTTGGCATAGGTCCAGGGCCAAGAAGCGAAGTAGACAAAATAACAGGTCAGCTACCTTTGGTGAGCTAATAGAGACTAAAAATTAATTACAACGCTAAGCTAAGGGAAAAAACAGGGCCGAAATTCAGGTGGGAGCAACAGGGGGTTCCGCACATGGGGGAGCTTCCCCCCCTGTTAACTCCGCAGGGTCCGGTTCTCCCGGGCCCGAAGGCCCGGGATTCCCCGGGTTAGATGACTCCGGAACTTCATGCTCTTCCTTTGTCATTTTCCGACTCTTGAGAGATCTCCCTCTCTTTCGCCGCATCCGTATCTGGTACTTCGTCTCCGATTTTCCTTTTACGTCTCGATACTGGCTTCTCCACGAGTCTCCTCGCTCTTGTTGCCCAGTGTTTCCCTAAGTTTCCGTCCCTTTCGTTGCCTCCAGTTTTCTCCACTTATTTTCCCACTAATGTGACCCAGGATTGTTTTCCTCACCCTACGCACATGTATCTCTTCAGCTAATTACTCGCTCTCCCCTTCGTTTCCTCCGGTTTGTCCGATTAAATCGCCGCAGCCTTCACGCCCACAGACGTTCCAGCTTTTTCCCGATTTCTTTTCAGATATCGGTTCAACCGCCTCGGTTTTGAGGCTAGGTTATTGTGGCCCGCGAGTCGCGCCGAAGCGCCCTCACACCACTCCCCCGGAGCGGCAAGAAATACAGGGTCATGCACGGCTCATAAACATTTCGTCAATTTAGCCGCAGTTCACTGGAAATAAGGGTCCAAAAGAGTATTTTTCCACTGCAAATTAACCTCCTCGCAGCCTTCGTATTTTCTTTCTAAGATTTCGAGTCTCCTGATCTTCTCCCGATCCTTCCGAATACTCGATAATTCTACGCCGAAGAACATCTTTTTCGATTAAGTAAACCATTCCTGAGCTATCTCCTATGCAAAGGTGATCCATTGAGCCAAATGAAGCTCCTACTACAGAGTCATGAAGAATCTCAATTTTTTTGGTACCATCTAACTGATCTAAGAGTCGGATTACCGATTTTCCATTACAAGAGAACGTCCAAATTCCACTTTCTCCTTCTATAGCCGGGCCAAAGCATAACGACTGGAAAGAATTTCCAGTTTCGATAGACCAAGAACCTAACTTATCCCCGACAGCCAATAGTCCGGACTCAAGTGCGACAACCCACTCATTAAGATAGTCAATAGATACAACCGATGACTTATGAATTTCATAATTCTGAACTCTCTGTTCGGAAATTACTGAGAGCGCGCCATTACTATGACCAAGAACTACTACCCCATCTCCGTCACCCTTTCCAACGGTGACAGGTGAATCCACCTGATCAGATGAGAAATATTCTACGGCTCCATCATTGTTGACAGTCCCGTAACCACAAATTGGTCTACTTAGTCCAAACAAAGAACCATGTTGGAAACCATCCAAAGACCAAGCCCTACCCTTTATCGGAATCCTCAACACTATTTCTCCCGAGTTATTTATTCTCCAAATACATCCTTCAGAATAATCTTGTATTTCGAAGTTGTATACTGAACTAGAGGCCCAAACTCCTTCTTCATCATAGAAAACAAAATCACTTGATCCTTCTAGATCAACACTCCACAATAATTCTCCAGAATCAATTTCGACTGAATGAATCTTATTCGATTCACTGAATACTATTTTTCCTTCCGAAAAGTCATACTTCGAACAAGGACCTTCAAATTTGACTTTCCACTTTTGTAAACCGCTAGAAACACTCCAACACAACAATTCTCCCGCCTTCGATCCTGCTACAAGAAAACCCTCGGCAACACCAACAAAGACACAACTCGAATCTACTTCTCTGACAAAGGAAGATAATTGCTCGAGACTTGAAAACTGTCTAGACATGATTTGCCACCTTCTCGAGCTAATACTTTCTCAAGCAACAACTCCATACAGTCTTTCCACTTTAGAACTAAGATATTCAATAAATGCTCTTGGAGAAGGAGCGGAACCCGTCGCTTCTTCAATTAGTTCCGCTGGTTCAAGTACGCTTCCTCTTGTGTGTATATTTGTTCTCATCCAACTCAATAGCTTAGAGAAATCTCCTGTTTTAATGTCTCCATCGTAATCGGGAAGATCATTTTTCGCAGCTTCTAGAAGTTGAGCTGCATACAGATTTCCAAGAGTATATGTAGGAAAATATCCTATTGCACCCATGGACCAATGGATATCTTGAAGGACTCCAAGAGAACGATTAGTGGGCTTAATTCCTAAGAATTGATCGTACATATGGTCCCAAGCATCCGGTAACTCATCTACTTCCAGGTTTCCAGAAATCATCTCTTTTTCGATTTCATACCTTATCATAATGTGCATATTATATGTCGCTTCATCAGCATCTACTCTGATTAGTCCAGGTTTAACAAGATTAACTGCCTGCCAGAGATCTTCCGCCTCAACCCCTTCCATATTCTCTGGAAAGAACTTATTCCATAGTGGGAGTGACCACTGACAGAACTCCAAAGATCTACCTACTTGATTCTCCCAAAGACGACTCTGGCTTTCATGAATACCTAGACCGTTTGCCTTTCCGGCAGGCTGGAAATCTAGATTCCTCGGCCTCCCTTGCTCATAAGTTCCATGACCTGTTTCGTGCATCGATCCGAAAAGAGAACCAAATGGATCTTCGAGATTATATCGTGTAGTCCACCGGACATCATCAGGATTCGGACCTCCACAGAAAGGATGTGTCGATTTATCTCTTCTTCCTGAATCGAAATCAAAACCTATTGCTTCAGAAATACTCTGGCTTAGCTGTTCCTGAGCTCCTATGTCCCAAGAACTTTGAACTAACCATGACAAATCTGGCTCATTTCCTTCTTCCACCACCGCTTTAATTAGAGGGGCAACATTATCTCTGAGGCCAGAGAAAAGAGGGTCCAATCTTTTCACACTAAGGCCACTCTCATACAGATCTAGAAGAGCATCATATCTTTCCTCTTCATATCCATAAAATTCAGACCTCATCCGGGCATGCTCAATTGATTTAGCTAGATCGTCTCGAAAAATTGAGAAATCATCCTTCGCCCGAGCTTCAGTCCAAGAAACCAATGACTCAGATCGATGTTTTGCCATTTCCTCAACAAAATCAATAGGCAATTTTGTCGCTCTGTCATAAGCTTGTCTAGTCAATCTCAGATTAGCTAGCTGGACATCATCCAAATCTCCATTGCATTCCAACTCTTCTAGTATGGAACCAATTTTCGAATCAGTAATTCTTTCATGGCCAGTTTTTGAGACCCATGCGAGTTGCTCAGCTCTAATCGGTGCTCCACTAGGCGGCATCATTACCTCTTGATCCCAACTAAGCAAGCTACCAATCTGGCCTATAATTTCAATATCCTTCAGTCTCCTAAGTAACTCTTCGTAAGCATTCACACCCCTCGCACACGGGACCTAGACACATATGTATCGGATGACAAAGAATAAACAATACAAAGCGAGCGTTCAAAGCACTCGCCTTTGTTCAAAATATTGATGGATAGTATCGCAAACGAGAATTTGGTTGAAGCACTGAACAAAGCACTAGCATGGGAGTTACGTGCAATCGCTATGTATGCACATTATTCTGCTTATGTCTCGGGAATTCACAGACTTCATCTTGCTAACCATTTCAGTAACGAGGTCAGTGAGTCCGTGATGCATGCTTCCACTGTTCGTTCTGCTATCGTTAAACTTGATGGAGTTGCGATAACAAAGAGGGACAAAACAGAAATCGTTCATACCTCAAGTTTCAAAGAAATGCTCTCAGAGGCATTTGAGACAGAAAAGAAGGCTGCCGAAACTTATGCCGAAATATTACCTCTGGTAAAGGCAATTGGAGATACTGAGCTTTTTGATGCATTAGAAGTTGTATATTTCGATGAACAGAGGTCTGTAGAGGAACTGAGAATGATGCTTAAGGAATAATTCCATCCGTTCGTGAACAATCAGTGATACGAACCATTGATTCAATAATCCTCTGTCGTACGTTACGTGCCACGCAATGACATAGGTCCAAGTGTACCGGTCTCAGACCGTATACTCCTACATCTTTGGGAGCAAGACCACCAGGCGGATCATTACATAGTATCCGGACATGTTACTCGATCAGGTATAGCCGAATCTTGTGCAATGCACCCTCCAAACGTATCTAGAGCAATGAGGAAACTATCATCAGATGGATTGATTTCGCAGCATACTAGGACGGTTAGAGGAGATAATCGTAGACAGAAAACATGGCAGTTAACCGATGATGGCAGAGATGCTATTCTGGAAAGAATTTCCGAATTAAGGTCTATCCAAGTATTGATTAGATCAAAGGAAGGAAAAATACTCGAAATTAGAGCAGATGAGGCTGCAGACAAACTCAGAGCGGGACTCAGTCTTTTGCAAGTACTAATGCATGCTCAACATGAAGGGGCACTTAACTTCGGAGATATCCGCTTTGGAGCACTCGTTAGTAAGGAAGAGCAAGACCCTCCTCCGGGATCTCTTTCCATCCTTTCAGGAGCTCACTCAACTTATCACACCAAGCCGCCAAAAACTAGAATCGTTCACGGAAGAAAGAAAGAGAAGGATATAATCAAAAATTGGTATGAATCCAATATCCCACTATTCTCTCTTTCTGGAATAGCTGGTTGTGGAAAGACTACTCTAGTTTCAGATTGTATTGAGGACCTGTTGAAGTCTGACATCAGCCTCGAAGCGATGTATTACCCATGTCAGCCCTGGGACTCTCAATTGGGAATCGCAACCAGTCTTCTACATAGGATTGGGATTACCGAGGAATCGGGAGACCCGTACAACGTGCTCGCAACTTTACCATACAAACCAGCCGCTCGATTGGATATCGACTCCTTCAGGAGAAGACTCTGCGCTCATTTGCTCGATGAAAAATCAATACTTGACTCTCCTAATTCCAGTGATGATAATTCTAAATTATTAGTAATTCTAGATGATGTTCACAATATTGGGAGCACGGGAGACCATTTTTTCGGCGCACTTCTACAAGTCTCAGAGGCAACTCAGTTGAGACTACTTCTGATTTCTAGAGCCACTCTAGCCTTCTACGATAGAAGAGATGTCCATACAAGAAAAAGAGTCCAGGAACTAGTCCTATCTGGCTTGTCAGTAGAAGAAATAGGAAAATGGCTAGAGGGGATGGAAATTTCTGAATACGCCCAAGCAGAGGAAATCCACAGAGTTACAGGCGGGCACCCTCTAGCCATGGAGCTAATGGAGATATATGGCAAAACCATCCACGAAGACTGGCTACGCTTCCTGGATCAAGAGATCCTTCAGGTTCTTCCGGAAGACCATCGAGAGATTCTTTCGACTCTTGCTGTATCAGACAGGCCTGTACCCTGGGCAGATCTAGCTAAAGCATCTGGAGTCGGTGGCCCCCCACCAGATTTACTAATCGAGAGAGGACTAATGCTGGAAATAGAAGAAGGAATGTGGTTACATGAGGCTCTCAGATCTCGACTTCTAAGAGAGGTGGGGAATCCACGAGAAGAAAGATTGAATAAATTAAGGAAATCTAAATCTTAGCTCATATGTCTATCTAACCAGGAATCCATAGACTGCTTGGGCATGGCCCCAGTCATTCTGTCTACTACCTCACCGTCTCTAAAAAGAATCAATGCAGGAATACCACGAATACCAAATCTCCCAGAGGTTAGTGGATTGACATCAGTGTTTACCTTTGCAATCGTAATCTCTCTTTCTTCAGCTATCTGTGAGAGTACAGGGGCAACCATTCTGCATGGGCCACACCAGGGTGCCCAGAAATCTGCTAACACCCATTCGCTACTCTTTGTTGTCATATCGAAGTCCGAATCCGCTACGTCTACAACCTTTCCCATCGAAACCAACGATAGCCCTCTACCCTATCAACTATTGTGTATTATACGACATCACTACCATAGGAGGAATTGAGAACCTAACCCCCCGCCGTGACAACGAGGGAGTGTATGGAGATAACGCCGAGCATACTTACCGCAGACTTCTGTAGACTAGGAGAAACAATCGAGGAGGCAGTAGATGCTGGCATAAAATGGCTGCATATGGATGTAATGGATGGTAACTGGGTCACCAATCGCACCATCACCTTTGGACCAGCTTTAGTTAGATCTGTCAGAGAAAGAGTAGGCAATGACATAATCATAGATTGTCATCTCATGATCACTAACGCGGAAGAAACTTGGCATCAATTCGTAGACGCAGGAGCTGATATGGTAATTGCGCATTTCGAAGCTGTTCAAGACTTTCCAAGTCTAATTACTAGTATAAGAGAATCAGGTACTAAGGTGGGCTGTGTGCTTAATCCTGATACTCCCGCAGAACTAGTTTTCGATTTGCTACCTGAACTTGATTTGGTACTAGTGATGTCAGTAGTACCCGGTAAGGGTGGCCAATCATTCATGCCAGAAGTAGAAGGAAAAGTTAGACTATTTAGATCAGAGATAAACAAGCAGATTCAGACAGGAGGAAGAGAAACAAAACTAATGATTGATGGAGGGGTAAAGGATTACAATGCTAAACTAGTTGCAGACTGGGGTGTAGATATTGCGGTAGTGGGTTCAGGACTTATCAATAATCAAGCATCGATCAGAGAAAATCTGGAATCAATTACAAGGGCCCTCTAACTGTAGTTTATATCTATCAGATTACTCCAACATATATGGTAACTGCGGATTGGATGGAGCAGGAGGTACTCAAAGTAGTCCCCGATGCGATTGTGGAGGTTTCCGATTTGCACGGTTCAGGGGACCATTTCCATGTCAGAGTAATTTCACAGAGCTACGATGGGGTAATGCCTCTACAACGGCAGAAACCAATCCTCAATCACTTCAAGAAGCATATAGAGGAAAATACAGTTCATGCATTAGATTTGAAGTGTATGACTCCAAAGCAAGCTGAAGACTCTACAAATACCGCTTTTGACCCACACGGTCAAGAGCAGGAGTTCTATGGGGTACATATTCGCAGACAAGTGAGGGATTAAGAAAAATGAGTTTTGATTGGACACCAGAAGAGCTTCAAGAAGTAGTAGAAGAGAACCAGATTGTAATTTTCATGAAGGGGACTCCGGATCAACCGCAATGCGGATTTTCAGCTAGGGGTGCTCAGGTGATCAGTATGGTAGCCAATGAACTTGGAATGGAAACATTTGCGAGCGTCAACGTCCTTTCCGATCCAAGAGCTAGACCTGCGTTGAAAGAATGGTCGGACTTCCCTACAATTCCCCAGATCTTTGTCAAAGGAGAATTAATTGGCGGTTCCGACATCGCTCTCGAGATGTATCAATCCGGTGATCTTCAGCGGATTCTTTCGGAAGACAATGGCGAGTGAGGCATTTTGATGTCGGCTAAAGCCGACGATCGTCAAACTATGGCAATAGCTCTGGTCGGAGCGACACTGCTGTCATTTGCTCCCCTTTTGTACATTCAGTCGGATACTAGCCCTCTAACCGGGGCCTTCTTCAGGATGATATATGCTCTCCCAATCCTAATATTGCTGATTCTGATTCTTAAACAAAATGACCCTAGGGACAGACACTTTCGATTCCTCGCATTTGTTGCTGGAATTCTCCTAGCAATCGATTTCGTGGGCTATCATAGTGCTATAGATTACATTGGAAGTGGAATAGCAACATTGATCGGAAACTCCCAAGTTATCATAGTCACTATTTGTAGTTGGATTCTATTTGGTGAACGTCCGAATAGATTTATTCTACTTTCTCTCCCAGTAGTGATTCTCGGTCTATTGCTTATCTCTGGTATTTGGGATAATGACCCATATGGTTCAGATCCGGTTAAGGGTGTAATCGGGGGAATAGTTGCGGCAATTTTCTACTCCTCCTTCCTGATATTATTCAGATTTTCAAATAGAATTCAAGCCCCCTCAGTCAATCTTCAGATGGATGCAACGGCTGGAGCTGCTTTCGGCTTGCTTGTAGTCGGCATCATGCCCCTTTCGAGTCTTGGGATAGAAAAAATAGACTTCTCTATTTCATGGCCAGAACACGGCTGGCTGGTCATGCTATCACTGTCGTGCCAAGTTATTGGCTGGATCTCCATAGCATATGCACTTCCTCGCCTGCCGGCAGCCCATACATCATTCGCTTTACTTCTTCAGCCAGTTTTGACCATTCTATGGAGCATCATTATTTTATCAGAGACTCCGTCAACTCAGCAAGTTACAGGAATGGCTCTGATTTTTTCCGCAATCATAGCTGTAACTCTATTTGGTAGAACGGAAAGATCCGATTAAGAACAATGTCTGTCCTCAGCCAACAGCCTACCGACCAACCTTCTGATAGGTGTACAGGAGAGAGATAATTGCGAGGGGATGGGATGCACTCTGCGAGAACCTTCGTCCTGTACGGTCGGAGCAGAGGGGCGGCAATAGTTAATCATTTTGAGAAAAGCAATTTTCTAAAATTGATAGTTTCCAACTCAATTATTCAACAGTTAGAACCTCTGGACCCCCTTCAGAGATGTAAGCTGTATGTTCAAACTGCCCCACTACACCGTTATCTACGTCTTTGAGAGCACTGTAAACCTCAAGGAACCTTATCGATGTTAGCTTCTTTATCATCGCCTTCCACTTCCTTCTCAATGACTCCTCGCTTTCCTCTGGGAATGGCTTCCCCAAGAGTGGATAAGCCCACCTCTCGGCAAATGGAAGTGTGCTATATCTCTCTTCGATATATCTGGCCATGGTCGCACCTAGTGGTTTCAGCTTCCCTTTAGATAGGGCCTTTCTGATCTGCACATTTCCCGTAACTCTGAGAATATTTGAAGATCCCGAGGGCGGAATATTCTCAATCATTCCACTTTTTCCCGTAGTATTGAATGGTTCTACGGCGTAAACTCCGCCAACCTCGACTTCGCCCTTGTAATTGGGATTATTTGGTCCGCATGTGTACATTGGAATAGAAACTCCTGAATGTAGATTCCACCTTTCCATCTTATGCCCGCTAAGATTCCTAATTGGCGCAAAACCAGCATCCACCGATACTTGCTCTGCAGCTTCTCCCACAACATGCCAAGGAGTTCCCGGATGCATTTTTTCTATTGCCGCATCTCTAGCCTCCTTTGCCGCCCTAATTTGATCCGTGTGCTCTCCACCGTTCCCAACCTCGATCGTCATTGCATTATCTCCCAGAGCTCCTTTGATGTGAACTCCCACATCGAGTTTGACCAAATCTCCTTTCTGAAAGACCATTTCACCTTCGAACCCTTCTGGGGGGACCAGTTCTGTGTTCGACGTGTAGTGAGCTGCGATCTCATTAACTGAAATTGTAACGGGAAATGCAGCTTGGCCACCATGCCTTCTGATGAATCTCTCCGCTGACTCTATCACATCTGACCAGGGTTTTCCAGCTACAATCTCTCCTTTTATTCCCTCTAAGGTTCTTCTAGCAACATGACCTGCATCTCGCCATTGCTTCAAGTCATCTTCTTCCACCATGCTAGCACTTCCTCCGAACTGATCTTACCTTCTCTGATAACCTCTATCCGCATTGACTCAGGTGAATCCCAGACCGTGTGCCATGCTATCAAAGTACTGGGCGCTCCGCCTTCGCAAACCCCTCCAATCCCTAACACAGGTACTTGTGGAGAAGACAATTGTTTTGCTGCCAAGATACAATTCAGCAACGGCTCTTCTCCAGAGACATTCGCACTGGTGGCAGTGAGTGGACCGGTACTTTCTATGAGTTCCCTAGCTTTAGTATCGGAAACGACCCTTATTGCAACCTTCTCTCCTCCAAGACGGGAATCCATCTTTCGGTGAGGTTTTAGCATAATTGTAAGAGATCCATCGGGAAAAGAATTCAGGATCAACCCCACATCTTCTGGAATCTCTACAATTTCACTAGCTTGGTCTAGACTAGAAACTCCGAGACTTACAGGATTTTCACTTGATCTACCTTTGATCTTGAATAACATGTCCAACGCATTAGTTGTTGGAATACATCCTAAGGCGGGAAGAGTTGATGTTGGATAAACAATACAACCCTCTGAAAGAACAAAATCAATCGCTCTATCCATTTTCCAGCCTACCGAACGTGCCTTCTACTAGCCGGAGGAAGAGAATTTGCATGAGCTACTATTGTTCCATTTCTGAGATCAAGATTTGATTGATGCGTGTGCCTTTGAGAAATTCTGGCAATCTCATAAAGTACGATATACCAACCAATAATTGGTATTAGATATAGCAACTTTCCCGCTGATCGCTTATCCCACATCTTACTTGTGACCTCAGAACCATCTTCACTTACTATTGCTATTCCGAACATCTTCTGGCCCAGGGATCTGGAAAATGTTAATCCAGTTACCCTCCAATATAACCAGAGGGTTGTAATCAAGATTAGTGCATAAGCAGCAGCGTAATGGAAATCTCTTGAAGCCCAAAGTGAAAGATTCAGGAAATTCTGGATCATCCCATTTGTAGCGAGAGAAAGTATCGAGTAGACAATAATTACATCAACCACGAAAGCAACAACTCTTCTTGTCCAAGACGATAATATCGCCCCATCTGGAACAGACCAATGATCTTGACTTTGAGAAACAATTGCCTTTGCAAGAGTCCCTCCTCCATGGATGGAAATCGGAGAGTCATGATCTTCCATCATACGACCTCATGCTGTACCGAGAAGATGCCATGCCTCAAGCTTCCTATTCCGAATATGTTCTATCCAGGACGCCCAGCTCTCATCATTCCTCAACGTTTCTGGATCACCTACAACCACCAAACCTCTCCTTGACCTAGTTAATGCTACATTTAGCCGCCTAGGATCAGATAGAAATCCTACATTTCCTTGCTTATTGGATCTAACACAAGAGAAGATAATCACATCTTTCTCTCTTCCCTGATATCCATCAACAGTTCTAACCTCCACACTCTGTAGAGATTCAGGCATCATGTCCCTTATCGCTCTGACCTGTCCAGCATATGGTGTGACAATTCCGATATCCGAAAGATCAACTTCTCCACCATCTACCAATCCAATTAGAATCTTCACAGTCCAAGACGCTTCTGCAGGGTTTTCCTTTGATGCCCCATCAGGGGAGATAACCTCGTCTCCATCTACAGGAACGAAAGCCATTGGAGACTCCCAATCCGGCCATAGCATTCCCACAGGTGCCTCCCTCTCTTCAGCACTTACTCCGTCTTCTAACATCCCTTGATAGAAATGAGCATTTGGAAATTCAGATATTGATGGATGCATTCTGTATTGAGTATTAAGTAGTTTAGGCTCAATCCCCATGTCTATCAAACGTTCGAAAAGAGATTTGCTTAGACCCCCATCCTCGGCTCTTTTTGAAATAACGGTCGGTGGAAGCTGCTTGTGGTCCCCGATAAGCACAATCTGCCTAGAACCTCTTACTAGAGGGACGAGTGATGCAGGCTCTGTTGCCTGTGTAGCCTCGTCAATAAGCACCCTTGAGAATCTCCTGCCATCGAGTAAATCGTGACCTGAGCCTATGCAAGTACAACAAAGAACTTGACATCTATCTAGGATATCGTCCCTGATTTCTCTCTCAATTCTTCGTACCTGCTTCCACCCCCTACTAAGATCCCTGTGAGCTAGACCTTTTTCTTTGCCTCCCCTCATACCTTTTATCCTCCTAGCCAATTTTTCATTTCTTTCGATTTCTTCAACTAATTCTCTATTTAACTCATGTATTTCCATTTGAGCATCCATTGTAGCCTTCCTCAAATTTTCTCGAACCTTGACAGGTTGACCTAATCTAACTGCCCTGACTCCAAGCTCTAGCAATCCCTCCAATAAGTTGTCAACAGCTACGTTGGAGTCGGCCACAGCTAATATTGTGCCATAGTCTTGCTTGGCCCATGCCTCCAGAACTCTGACAGCTGTGTAGGTCTTACCAGTACCCGGTGGACCCTGGATTAAAGTCAACCTACTATGGATTGCATGTTCGGAAGCCTCTCTCTGCGCTCTATTCAAACCACTTGCTAGAGTTGTATTTTGGGACCTAACTCCTCCCATTTCAGGGATTAGTGACGCAGTCCCGGATGGATCATGCACCATTCCCAACAACAGGTCTCTAAGTGGGACACCGCCATCTTCCTCGAAAATCATGTTCAGGGCATCTCTCATCCTATCAAATGCAACTCTATTTGCACCTCTATCCATCCTCCAAGTTCCACCTCTAAGCCCCGAGGGAGCTTCAGGAAGTACTACCCTAATCGCCCCTCGAGACCTGTCGCTGACAATCGCCTCTATCGGCTTCTCTTTCAGAGGGTTGGATCTACTCAGCATTACTATATCTCCCTGCCTAAATCTGTGACTTCCAAAGCTCCCTCCAGATTTTGGCCTAAGCTTGACAATTCTCTGGCCAAATAACCATCCATCGGTCTTTGCAACGAGTCCAAACAGAGCAATACCATTAGCTTCTAGCTTCTTATCTGGCCAGTCTTTCAATCTTTTCTCAGTCATAGCTAACTCATCTTCAAGCTCCCATCTGATTAGTCTCAGATAAGCCTCATGATAATCCTGGCTTCTCTTGAATCGACTGGATACCGTTACCCGCGACTTGGCCACAGAGGGCCCGTCACACCCAGCCTCTATCACGATTACTTGAGAGAGCTCAGGAACAACCCTCTAACTTATTCCAGTGAGGATTAAACGCTTGTGTACCTCGAGGAGGCTGTCCGAGGGGGATGCGGATGGTATTTGATAAATTCAAATCATGGAGAAACGCTACTCCTAAGGGAGAAATTTGTCCTTCTTGCCAGCATGTGAACCAAGAAGGAACCAAAGTATGTACAAGATGCTATTATCAGATTGACAGAGCAGCCTTCCAACAGGATTCAGATATCGGAGACACTGAGTCTTCCGATCTACTAGATGAGTTAATGAGCTCATTAGAGAAAGAGGAGATATCGGAAGAACCAGCTCCACCTTCATTTGCTATGGACGATCTAACTGTCGAGGTAGCCCAGTATGAAGATGGGGAGGAGATTTTACTGAATAGCCAACCAGACCTAGCTTCAATGATTAAACCAACAGAAGCCGTTGAAGAGGAAGATTACGAATTGACTTCAGAGGATATTCCACTTTACGTAAAAAAATTCGAGGTTCCGGAGAATCAGGAAGAGGTTGAAGATGAAATTGAGATACAAAAGATAGAGCTAATCCATCCAAATGCCGAGACTCCCGAATTCGTGAATCAGGTTCCAGCTAGTGAAATACCAGAAGTAAGCAGCGTGTCCAATGAGGAATTAGATACGCAATCCTTGACACCTGGTGACTTTGACGGAGATGGAAAAGTTGACGAGTTTGAGGCCGCATTTGCGAATGAAAGAAAGGAACCTGCTAGACCCATTACGCAGATTCCATCTGCCCCATCTTTAGACATTCCAAATATAGAAGCGAAACCGACCCCGTCACATGAAAAAAAGGAAGACGGAGAAGGAGATGTAGAGCAGCGGATTCCTTCTGCACCAGTATTCCATTCTGAGGGATACAGCGAGAATGGTTTAGATGTCAATGAAGTAAAAACGTCTTTCTGGCCATGGCACCAAGAGGATGAATGGGCTGCACCAGAAATAATCAAACAACTTCAAGCTGCTATAACATCAGCTAAGGAGCATAATATAGCACAGGCAACAGTACTTCTCGATGAAGTTGGCCCTCATCTCGGCAATCGCACCTCTTTGATTTATTCGGTTGGCAGATTGTTAATGTCGATTGGTAGAGATAGGGAGGCAAAAAGGATGGTCGAATCCGCAAATGATTCCTTCCCAGATAACGAAGACGTCCAAAGAGCAATGGAGAAACTCATTTCTTAACCCCGGGTCTACACGCAATACTATGCGTAGGACCACCGTGGCACGTCCAATGCAACGGAGGGCAACTTCTTCAATTAGAGTCGACGAAGGCCTCGTTCTTCGACCGGCGTCCAAGAGATACATACCTGAAATCATAGAGGCCTTTAATGAGACTTGGCCTGATGTCATGAGGGCAATGCCATGGATAAACCCCGATAGGGATACAAAATCACAGATAGAGAATTTTATTCTTGATACTGAGAGAAAGGGAAGGGCCGGCCTACTCCATCATTGGTGCATGATCCGACCTTGGGATGGATATGTGGTAGGATTGTTGGGCTTTGACAGAGTTACCAGATCAGAAAGAGCGGTTTGGAATCTTGGTTATTGGGTCAGAAGCTCAGAACAGAGGCATGGATACGCTAGAAGGAGTATTGAAGCTTCACTCCATTGGCTCGCCCAGACTGGAAAAATATTGGTGGAAGTCAAGGTAGATCCAAACAATAACCCCGGACTAAAGACTGTGGAGATGATTCTTAAAAAATGGGGGGGTGAAAGGTGTGTGTCTGGCGACTCTGCAATTACTGTTGCTGGAGTACGAACTTTACACCATTGTCATCTGATCGAAATAGGTGCCTAATGTCATTGGCACCTCATGCATGCAAGACGACCCATTCAAAAAACACCCCTCTTCTGGAAAATTGTCCTACGGGGCTGTGATACCATGTCTTCCCCAGAGCCTCGACAGACATTACCTGATCCAGATACGGAGGAGACCGATGAATGGCTCGAGGCACTCAGGACTCTAACATCCACTCAGGGAGCGTCAAGAGCTCGCTTGCTCCTGCAAGAACTAATGTCAGAGGCAAAGGCTCTCGGAATACCTATAGCACCTCCATCAAGAACACCATATCTGAACTCTATTTCGGTAGACCAGCAGCCACCATATCCTGGCAATATTAGCTTAGAAAAAGAAATCCAGAATCACGTTCTTTGGAACGCTGCAGTAATGGTTTCAGACGCCAATAGGAGGATAGATGGGATCGGAGGCCATATTTCGACATATTCTTCCATCTCAACACTCTACGAAGTAGGCTTCAACCATTTTTTCAGAGGAAAAGAATTCAATGGAATTGGTGATGCACTTTTCATCCAAGGTCACGCAAGTCCGGGCATATACTCCAGAGCATTTCTTGAAGGAAGAATCTCAAGAGACCAACTTTCCAATTTTAGACAGGAGGCATTTGAGAATGGTCTTTCTTCGTATCCACATCCAAGATTGATGCCGGATTTCTGGGAGTATCCAACTGTTTCAATGGGATTAGGTCCCCTGGGTGCAGTTATGCAGGCCAGATTCTGGAAGTATCTCAATCAGAGAGGTCTTGCAGATACATCAGAAAGCCGGGTTTTCGCATTCTTGGGTGATGGAGAGATGGATGAACCCGAGTCAATCGCATCCATCGCCGTAGCTGGTCGTGAAAGATTAGACAACTTGGTAGTAGTAGTAAACTGCAATCTTCAGAGACTAGACGGCCCAGTAAGAGGTAATTCTAACATTATTCAGGAATTAGAAGGGCTATACAGAGGAGCAGGATGGAAGGTAATCAAACTGATATGGGGATCCGGATGGGATGGCATCTTGAGATCAGATTTGGACGGTGAAATTCTAAAGAAGATGGAAAGCATTACTGATGGAGATTGGCAACGTCTCAGTACACTAAATCCATCCAAGTTTAGAGAGGAATTTTTCTCTGGAAATAAGTCCTTAGAGGAAATCGGTAAATCGTTGAGTGATGAGGAAATTGACGCACTCACCAGAGGTGGTCACGATCCAATCAAGATTTATGCGGCATACAAATCGGCTCTCTCAGCAGACGTCCCAGCTGTGATTCTAGCACACACCGTGAAGGGGTGGGGTATAGATTCATTCGAGGGAAGAAACTCAAGCCACCAGAAAAAGAAGATGGAAATGTCCGATCTTATCGCTTACAGAGATGAATTGAATCTTTCCATCGATGAAACTAACTTAGAGAATGATCCTTTTGTTCTTTTGGAGGAGGAATCCGAGGAGCTTGAATATCTAATGCAAAGAAGAAAAACTCTAGGTGGCTATCTACCCTCCAGAAATCCGATAGAAGTAAAATTCCAACTTCCTGGAATTGAAACATATTCAGATTTCGACAAAGGTACCCCTCAGGGCCAAGAAGTCTCCACTACCATGGCGTTTGTTAGATTGCTCAGGAACCTATTAAAATCTCAGATAGGAGAACATATCGTTCCAATCATTCCAGATGAGGGAAGGACCTTCGGAATGGACCCACTGTTCAGTGAGTTCGCAATATTCGCACCTCATGGTCAGAAATATACTCCTGTCGATCACTCAATGCTGTTGAATTACAAGGAATCTGAATCTGGACAGGTTCTACAGGAAGGAATTTCCGAAGCAGGAGCAATTGCCTCCTGGATAGCTAGTGCCACCTCCTATTCTAATGCGAAAGTACCAACTTTACCATTCTATACTTTTTACTCTATGTTTGGCTTTCAGAGAGTTGGAGATCAGATTTGGAGTGCAGCAGATGCTAGATCTAGAGGTTTCCTAATGGGTGCTACTGCTGGCCGGACAACCCTGAATGGAGAGGGCCTACAACATCAGGATGGACACAGTTTGCTGATGTCATCCGCTGTTCCTAGTTGTCGTTCGTGGGATCCTGCTTATGCCTTCGAGTTAGCAATAATTATCAGACATGGTATTGATGAGATGTGGGACAAGAATCTCGATGTTTTCCACTATATTATGCTCTATAATGAGAATCAGCAACAGATGCCCAAGCCAGAAGGTTCTGAAGAGGGAATAGTGAGAGGCGCCTATTTGTTCGAAGAAATACCTGGAGACGGTCCAAAGGTGAGGTTGTTGGGCTCGGGATCGATCCTAAAATATGTTAGAGAAGCCGCGCAGAAGCTCTCTAGTGATTACAAAGTTACCTCAGAAGTATGGTCTGTAACTTCTTATGGAGAACTAAGGAGAATCGGACTAGAATCGGAGAGAGCGAAGAGACTCAAACCGGACTACTCTGATATTCCGTACGTGTCAGAGTGTTTTGGAGATGGAATGACTACAATTGCCACATCTGACTATATTGCCGCTGTTCCGGAAATGATTCAGAGATGGGTAAGGGGGAGATACGTAGTATTGGGTACGGATGGATTTGGTCGTTCTGACTCTAGAGATGCCCTTCGTTCCTTTTTCGAGATAGACACCAATAGCATAGTTGTAGCAGCTCTTTCAGCACTGGAGAAGGACGGTGAAATGCCATTTGGGACAGTACAAAAGGCATTGAACGAACTTGGAATTACCTCTGAAAAAACGGATAAGACTGTGTGATTACATGGGGAGAGTAAGAAACTTACTCAGATTTTCAACCCGATGGATTCTATGGATTGCCACTGGTGCTGCAGCAAATTACAAACGCCTTCCAGAAAACTCTCAGAATGAGATCAAAGAGGTCGCAAAGGAGCCAGGAAAATGGGGCAAATCATTGGAAAGTGCCTGGGATTCATCAAAGATTGGGGCTGAACATTTTAAGATTACATCAGGAATTCTAGCCAACATACTCATTGGAAGAAGGATTAGTAAAAAGGAGAAAATCCAGGCCAAAGAGGATTTAGCAGCATTGAGTATCATCGTTCCACCACTGCGGGTTTTCATGATACCAGGAAGTCAGGTTCTACTAGGCATAATGGCCAGGGTAACTCCTTGGCGACTTATCCCAGATGACTGGATCCCAATCGATGCGCTGAAGAGTGTTAGAGACGGGGGCTCAGTATCACTGGAAAAAGAGAGCTCAGTTGTGAGTAAGCTTCTAGGTAGGAAAAAGAGTAATAATGCTAACTAATAGAATATGTTAGTTTATTCAGCAAACTACTTCATTCATCCTTAGGGATGGTGATATTCGCAAGAAAATAGTTGTATTTCAGGACCTCACCAATACTAATCCAATCAGGAATCCCTCCATTATATTCGTCATATCTGTGACCAGGAATCAATCTCCAGTCTGCGGGAAGGTCACTAAGAATCTTCTTCGCTGTAATTAGACTTCTTTGCTGCGCTCGTGGATCTCCTCCCGGGAGATCAACTCTTCCAGCACTCCTTACAAAGAGTAAATCTCCAGCATGATAAACACCATGTCCATGTATAGTCACATGACCTGGAGCATGTCCTGGAGAATGAGTGATTGATAGTGAAATAGAACCTGCAGACCACTCGATAGTCTCTCCCGGCTCACAAAACCATGAATTAGTAAAGTCAACTTCTGTGAAAACTATGTGTTCAACAAAATCTGGAACTCTAGCATCTTCATGCCCCCATACTTCAAGATTAGGATATCTCTCCATCATACCAGGATATCCAGCAGCATGATCTCTATGGGTATGAGTGTACAATAAATGAGTGGGAGTCAAACCTTCTTCTGAGAGTTTTGACTCCCATAAATCTGAATCAAATGGATCGATAATAGCTACTACACCATTAGTCCTGTCCACAAATGCTGTATTCATATTCATTAGAGAGCCCATTTGTGTTACCCAGATTTCAATTCCATCTTCCCAAATAGAGATATGAAACTCCCCGTCTGATAGCATATTACGTCCGAAGAGGACTACAGCCAAAGTCGTAATGCATATACAAGCCCTACTCAGCGGTCGGATTGGGTAAATGACATACGACGCACAGGAATTGGAACCTCGATGGCAGCAAGCATGGTCAGAAGCCAGAGCCTTCGAGG
>PBGH01000020.1 GCA_002720055.1 Methanobacteriota archaeon
CGGCACCATCGGCACCATCGGCACCATCGGCACCATCGGCACCATCGGCACCATCGGCACCATCATTCGCGTCAATTCCGTTTACTCCATTACAGACGTACAAGGTCTGATCAACTTCCATAGTAGACAGGAAACCATCACTATCATCATCCATCCCTATTCTTACAACGTTTCCTCCCATAGGGCAATTCAAACCACCACTTGCGAGTACTTCTGAATGGATCAAAGCGTTGAGCCCATTCGCTCCTATGGGCCCTTCGGCACCTGTAGGGCCTACTTCGCCAGATATGCCAGCAGGACCCTGTGGTCCGGAGATATTACCGAGATCTATCCATGAATCACCATTCCAAACATGAATGTGAGTTGTGGAGTTTACTAGAAACGCATCACCAGGATTTCCGATGTAAACCTCTCCAAGTTCAGAAGAGTTCTCTACAATTCCAACAATGTTGAATGAAGTCCCATCCTGACCGTCTTCCCCATCTGAACCGTCTGCTCCGGCTGGACCCTGAGCTCCTTGCTCACCATCCTGACCGTCTTCACCATCTGAACCGTCTTCACCATCTGAACCGTCTGCTCCGGCTGGACCTTGGGGGCCCATTACGCCATCTGCTCCGGCTGGACCCTGAGGACCCATTGCCCCATCAGCTCCAACTGGTCCAATAATGTCAATTACAGACCATATTCCCAACGAGCAGGCCTGGAATTCATTTTCAGCAGACACGTAATAGAGCCTTCCATCGGTCGAATCATCGCAAGAAGGAAGATCCATGGAGGAACCCACAAGGAAAACATTCCAATCTTCCAACTCATCTTCTCTCTCATCGGAGACATCTTCGGAACCGAGACATCCCGTCAACATTGAAGCAGTCACTAGCAGGCCAATCAGGGTAGTCAGTATTTTGTCTCCGGCTGAATTCATGGTTTCGCGAGTATTCAGGTATACTTAATTGCGAGTATTCAGAGATAACATCTTAGTCTTTGAACTCAGATACCTGTTCCAAGCTTTTCCTATCTAAGTCAGGAACTCTGGCTCCCTCTGCGGGGAATCCGACCGGAAGAAGAAGCATTGCATGCTCATGAGGAGGTCTATCGAGTATTTCTCTGAGAAAACCCATGGGGGAAGGTGTGTGAGGCAGGGTAGCCAAACCCATGTTGTGGACAGCAGTGATGAATAATCCAGCTGCAATACCACATGATTCCTGAGAGTAGTAGGTGGGGGCCAGTTCACCCTTCCTTTCCCTCTTGGAGTGCCTGAACAGTACAACGACCCATGGCGCATCTGTGATGTGTTCTTTGATATGATCAGTTCCCAGAGGTGCAAGAACCTCTTCCCACTCTTCAGGGACTCTTTCATCGTAGAATCTCTTTTCTTCTTTTTCAGCCTCAACACGAATTCTGGTACGCAACTCTTCATCTGAAATTGCCACAAATGTCCATGGTTGGAGATGAGCACCAGAAGGGGCCGTACTTGCCGTCCTAATGGCTAGCTCGATCATCTCCCTAGGAACCTCTCTATTTGAGAAGTGACGAGTCGTTCTACGCTTACTCATTCTATTAAAGAAGGACCTAGCTCTTTCTATCATCTCGTTTTCAGGAATTATCTCAAAATCCAGTAGTATAAATCCATCTTCCTCTTCGAAATTGCCCATATGTCCACTCAGCTCCGTCTAGCCATTAAGGCTGCCATCCCTATTGAGGCCGAAACAGTGTAGAGCGAGAAACCTGGAAGAACACTATCTTTATCTTGACAATCTGATGAAGGGCCGCCCCAAGTTCCATTGTCATACCAGCAGTCTGACCATACCCTCCAACCGAATCCCTCCGCAGGAACACTAGATTCATTCCCATTTTCGTAATGAAGTTCGATTCTCCAATTTATGTAAGACAAATCCTCTTCAGGGACAATCGAGCCATCCCAGAATCCATCCCCAGTATCAGTTAATGAGTAAGTTTCAGGAGGATAACACACTCCAGAGTTGATACAAATCTGGGTTATCCAGTTTGCAGACGTAACATTGCTCGTTGACTCCTCGTTTAGTTTTACTGAGATTATGAATTCAGCTCCCGCAGAGGCTTCATCCGGAAAAAAAACTCTCTCCAAGTCAGTACCTGAGAGGTTCGGCTCCTCATTCATCCCACTCTCTGCAATGGCACTAAACGATATCGTAATCGTCATGACAAGAAGAATCGCCACTATCCTTCGCATGAGTAAGCGTCATGCCCATCACAAATGAATACTAACCATTCAGACTTCAAGATTCCAGAGGTCGTCACCTACCCAGTGAATGGTTGAAATGGCCTTTCCTTTGCTCATCGACATCATCTCTTCACCATCCACAATTGCGATTCCAGTCGCAATAGGATCACCCGTTTCCTGGTCCCTAATCCACACGAAGTCACCACTGTTCAGGGAAGGATCTGCTATGTGGATGCCTGCTCCCATGCAGTCGGCCCCGTTCCTAAGAAACGGGATCGCTCCATCGTCTACAGCCACCCAAGACTTCTCCACTCCCCAGGAACTTATTCCTCTGAGGGTGGGGTACCAACTCATGCTTCCTTTGACATCTATTCGCATCGCTAAAGGGACCCTATCCACTAAGATCAGGTCTGTTTCTTGATAATGAGCTTGCTCAAGAAAACCGGACAGGGATAATTCCTCGCCTAACCACTCACCTATCTCCTCCGCAACTCCTCGAATCTGCTTGAGTCTTACCGGGGTTCTTCTCCTCAGCCTCTTGTCTACCACATCCTTCCCGAACGTAAGGGGGCGAAAGAACATGCCGAGAGCGTACACTTGAAGCGCAACGACTGTACCGATGAGTTATGCTCGTCGTCTGCCTAGATCTTGAAGGGGTCTTGATCCCTGAAATTTGGATAAATGTCGCAGAGATTACAGGAATCAAGGAACTTCGAAGAACTACCAGAGAAGAGCCAGATTATGACCTGCTAATGGGATATAGGCTGGGAATATTGGATAAGCATGACATCAAGATTGAAGATATTACTTCAGTAATTGACTCCATGGAACCCGTGGAGGGTGCGACAGAATTTCTTCAAGCTCTAGAATCAAAATGGCCAGTATTGATTCTATCAGATACTTTCTCTCAGTTCGCGAAACCTATGATGTCCAAGCTCGGAAACCCAACTCTACTTTGTCACACTCTAGCCATAGATGATTCTGGAAGAATAGAAGACTGGAATATACGATGCGATGACCATAAGAGAAAGACTGTGGAAGCACTATCTCAGTTGAATTTCAAAGTCATAGCAGCTGGAGACTCATACAACGATACTTCCATGCTTTCGCATGCCAACGCTGGAATCTTATTCAAGCCTCCGAAAAATGTCATCGAAGAATTCCCACAATTTCCAGTTGTCAACGACTTTGAAGAGCTGACGTCTGTAATCGAGTCCTCAGCTTCTGATCTTGGCGAGCTATGGAAGTAACCTCTCCACCTCCAATCGTTTGAAATAAGGCAGGCAAGTCGGCGGGTTGCATGGCGAAGTGGCATGGCATTTCTCGAAGGAAGCCTACAGGGGGGCGTCTCAAGCGTCCAAACAGGTACAGAGGTAAGAGAAGGACAGAGGTTGCAAGCGAGGAGCAGCTCGCTTATGTCGGCGATTCGGATGTTCGTAAGAACTATCGTAAGAGGGCAGGATCACAGACAGTAAGAACGCTATCAGTTAACCAAATCAATGTCAATTCAAAGGATGGAAAGACTGTAAGAGCTACAGTCAAGAACGTGGTCGGAAATGATGCCGATTCTAACTACGTTAGGAGGAACATCGTCACCAAGGGTGCAATATTAGAGACTGATAAGGGACTAGTTAGAGTTACTAGCAGACCAGGGATGCACGGTGTAGTTAGCGGTGTACTCGTAGAAGAATAATACACGAAGCCCTCAAGTCACCCATCTCTCAGGGTAGGTCGATAGAATGGCCGCAAAGCGTGAGGAGATGACTCTTTGGACGGGATACTTCGACTCCAGAATCACCCGATCTAAAGGACGTAGAGTGCCTAAGGAAGCCAGTATCCCAAAACCAACTCTGGAATCAATAGTCTGGGCTGCTCGTAGTGCTGGAGTTAGGAAGATGAGACAAGAGCCAGAAGTAAGCCATCCTGCAAGGCCCCATGCCAAGGAGGGAAGGCTAATCATGCCCCCAAGTCACGTTTTCGAAGTCACGGGGGCATCCACTAAGGAAGGTGTGATGCAGAAAATTGGCACTATTCTGAGGAGGAGATCCAAAGAGGCAAAAGAGCAGGGGAAGGACTCAGTAAGACGCCCTGCAAAGGGTGACAGACGACGTCGTGCCCAGCGAAAGACAACAAAGCATCGGAAGAGTGCGCAAAGAAAGAGGAAGAAGCTCGGTCGGAAGTGAAATCTTGTTCATCATCGAGGAGGGAAATCCCGATCCAGAGACATTTCTCGGTCTCAGAGACGGAGCAGGAATGAGTCCTAGATCTATGCAAGGGGCAAGAAAAGGGCTTGGAGAGGAGATATTCTCCGTTATCCTTAGACTAGAGGAATCGAAAGAAATCGTGGGTATGGGGCGGGTTGTAGGCGATGGTGGAACTATTTTCGTAATCTGCGATATGCTAGTTTTAGAGAAGTTTCAGAATTTGGGTGGTGGGACCATGATCATGAATTCAATTATGGATTACCTGCGGAAGGAAGCTCCTCCAAATTCCTACATCAATCTGATGGCAGATGTAGACGGATTCTATGAGAAATGGGGATTTGTTCCATCGCTCCCTGACTCAAGGGGCATGGTATTGAGGGAATAGGCAAAATCAAACTTCAACAGTCCATCCAAACTGGTCCGGAACACGTCTCTGCTGAATCGCCGTCAGAGAATCATACATCTCCATGGCAACTGGGCCAACGTCTCCTCCGCAGTGCTCGACCACTCTATCTCCGTGCTCTATAGTTCCAATCGCAGAAATTACAGCAGCTGTTCCGACGCAGAAGCACTCGTCTGCACCAAGGGCGTAGTCCACATCGACCTTCTCCTCCCTTACTTCATAGCCCTTGGATTTTGCGAGCTCCATTACTGAGGCCCTAGTCACACCCGGTAGAATAGTACCTGTCAGCTCAGGAGTAGATATGATACCGTCCTTAACGCAGAAGAAGTTTGCAGCACCGACCTCCTCTACGTATCTGTGATTTACTGCATCGAGGTAAATTATCTCAGAGTAACCCTCCTTCTTTGCCATTTTGGAGGGCACCATTCCTGGCGCATAGTTACCGATTGCCTTGACACCTCCCGAACCTCCTGGAGCAGCTCTATGAAACTCATCAGACACTCTTAGCGAAGTCGGAGTGATTCCTCCTTTGAAGTATGGTCCTACAGGGGAGACGTAAACAAGGAATGTGAACTCTGGGGCTGGAGCAACACCTAGTATTGCCCCGCTTCCGAATAGAAGAGGCCTGACGTATAGAGCACCCTTCCCTATAGGTGGGACCCACCTGATGTTCTCCCTAACTGTCATCTTAATAGCATCGAGAAACATTTCCTCGGGTACAGGTGGCATCCCCAGTCTCCTAGCTCCTTCCTGGGACCTCCTGGCGTTGTCACTCGGACGAAATAGGACCACATTTCCATCCTCAGCATATTGTGCCTTCATTCCCTCAAATAACCCCTGTCCGTAGTTGATTACACCCGCTGCAGGAGACAGACTTAGATTCTGGAAGTCTTGCATGACTCCTGACTGCCAATCTTCACCCTCCTTGCATGTTGCCATGTACATCCGATCGGTTTGAGTAAAACTGAAAGTTAGTGAGTCCCAGTCTAATCCCGGACCATCATCTCTGTTCAACTCCCGCACCCCGATTATTGTGAAGGGAAACGATTCCGCTTTCAACGATTCCGCTGGAGACCCCCCCGGCATTGTTATGGCCCCTGACGATGACGTAAGGAAAAGAAGTGACCTTGGTATGTCAGGAGGGTGAATTAGTGCGCTGGGAAGAGGATGTCTGTATAGTATCAGGAGACAACCGTGCTTGGCAGGATGGTGACAATTCTAGGACTGCTATCGAACTATGGTGCAGATCTAAGGTTGGGCACTCTATCTTGGTTATAGTCAACGGCATGAGGCCTTATGTGGAGATATCAGACCCCTCCACAGACGAGAGAAGTATCGAGACAAAACTATCTCTCGATGTGGTATCTGACACAAAGGACGTTTATGGCGATCCAGAGTCTACTGGTATGAAACTCTCCACTAGGGACGGAATAGTCAGGCCCCACTACAGGGTTTACTTGAATGATACAACCAAAGTAAGAGGCGTAAGGAAGTCTCTTTCCGACTCCGGATGGATTGTTACCAGTGCAGATATACTATTTGTTCAGCGACTTCTATTAGATCTTGATCTTGGTCCACATATTCAGATCAATGGCGAGATCCTTTGGGCTGGAGAGAGAGCCCCAGAAGATGCGAAAACAATAGAAAGCACAGATCCTGTGATAGCCGAGAAGAAAATACACGAGATCGGTGGCTCTGGGATATATCCTCTCGATATGATAGTCTCTTGTGACCTTAATGGTCTCAAGAGAGCAGAGCCATTTCCTACACCCTTTGTGACGATGTCATTCGATCTTGAGACAAGCATTGCAAACAACTCAATCCTTTGCGCTGCAGCAGTGATTGATAGGGATGGAGTGAGGACCGAGTATCCGATTACTGGAACGGAAACTGAGATACTTGAGAAACTCACAGAAGTGGTTCGCTCTGAAGATCCCGATTTTGTTACTGGTTACAATATAGACAATTTCGACTTACCTAGGTTGGAGGAGAGGTCAGAATTAATCGATACCGATTCTGAGATTTCTCGAGCTTCTTTTCTTGGATGGGGGAGGGTGCCGATAAACGAAAAGGAGACAAAGAGAGGATGGAGAAAGCCGGGTAGGATTTTTCCGAATAGGGAACAAAATCGAGTCTGGACAATCAAGGGCAGGATCCCACTAGATGCTTGGTGGCAGGCTAGGCAGACTCTCAGACCTCAGAGAGAGTCTCTGAGATACGTTTCGCGTCTACTATGGCCGGATGATGAGGAGATGCAGAAGATGGATATCGACGCGAGCAAGATGGATCAGGAATGGGCAGAAAGGCCTGAAGAAGTACTGGAATACTGTGTTCGTGATACAGTTCTTCCCTTGGACATACTGGAAAAGATGAAATCTATTTCCAGGAAAGAAGCTCTTGCCTCCGTCTCCCTAACAAGTGTGGACATTGCCGCTACAAGTACAACAAGTCGTTGGATTGACTCTCTTGTGATTAGACTAGCCGACAGAAGTATGGTCGCTGTCCCTAATACAAATCAGGGTCCAAGAAAGAGGGATAAGATAGCTGGCGGATACGTGCACGAGGTAGATCCAGGAGTCAAACCTTGGGTTGTAGTATTAGATTTCAAGTCAATGTACCCCTCAATAATGATATCCAACAACATTTGCTCAACTACTCTCGTAAGAGATGGTAGTGAAGATGCCTCTCACAGCGTATCTCCAGTAACGAATACAAGGTATATTTCAAAGAAGGAAAGACTAGGTTTAGTTCCACAGCTCCTCCAGGGACTTATGGATAGTCGTGATAGACACAAGTCTGCACTCGCCAAGGCTATCGAGGAAGATGACGAATCGGAGGCCTTCTTACAAGATCAGCTACAATACGCCGTAAAGATTCTGATGAACTCATTCTATGGAGTATTCGCATCTAACTTTTACCGATTCACTCATCCGAGTCTGGGAGCAAGCATCACCGAATGGGCTCGTCATAATATTAAGGCTATTATTTCCAAAGTAGAAAATGATGGTGATGACGTAGTCTATTCTGATACAGATTCAATCTTCGTAATCGCCCCGGTGGAGGGAGGACCAACAAACAAACCTCAGGGCACTGAAGAACTTGAGAGATGGGAGGCTGTTAAGATTGCCACAATTGAATTCGGAGAAGCTCTAGCAGAAAGATTCACCAGAGAGGGTGCTGAACTTGAGTTTGAGACCGCTCTTTCTTCATTTTTCAGCCATGGTGCTAAGAAAAGATACGTCGGAAGAGTAGTCTGGCCCAGAGAGGAGATGCTGATTAGAGGATATGAGGTGAGAAGAACGGACTCTTTCCAACTTCTTTCTGATACGATGACTCAGATGTTCGAGATGATTCTGGATGACAATACAATCGGTGCCGTTGATATGACGAAATCGGTCATTGATCGAGTTAGAGCCGGTGTAGTTGACCCCTCTCAACTAGTAATAAGCAGGTCTTGTAAAGGCAAGTGGAATAGCAAGAAGGAAGAATGGGACTTCAGTGTCTACAAGAATGAGGATGGACTTCCGTATGTCAGAGCTGCGAAGCAGAGAATAGCTGAGGGCCTACAGTTTACACCTGGCATGAAGGTAGGATATATCGTCACGGAACCAGAAGAGGGGGAAAAGAAACTTGGAGTTAGAGCATGGTTGGTCGACGAAATCGGAGGAGAGCCCCCCGAGTATGATAGAAATTACTACGCAGGTAGGCTTGCAAAGTCTCTGGGAAGGGTAACTGAAGCATTCGGATGGGATGAAAAGAATCTACTGAAAGGAAATAGACAGGGTGGACTCAAAGACTGGGGTTTCGATTTCTAGCACGTTCAAAGAGCCGTAGGATTGATTTCTTCTCGCTTCTGCCCCTTGCAATATGGGCAGGCCCCGAGACACGGCTTTCATGATGGCGATGGTGTTTCTATTGCCGATGTTTGCAGGATGCACTGACCTACTTGGTAGCAACGGACCCCCCTCTGCAACAATGTCGATAACCCCTAGTGGTACAGTCAAAGCTGGAGAAGAAGTTGCATTCAGCGCAGCCGGATCATCGGATCCAGATGGAGATACGCTGACCTTCGAATGGGATTTTGGAGATGGAAACACGGGTACTGGACTTACAACGAAGCACACTTACGCCCAGCCAGGCGATTACACCGCGGAGCTTGCTGTTGGCGACGGGACTCACGAGGTAACAACTAGCAAGTCAATAACAGTGGTCGATTCGTCTGCAAGAGAGCCTGAGGCGAAGATAACCTCAAGCAAAGACGATGACTGCGATGGAGAGGAGTCAACGGCAAGCGGAGATATCGTAATCGTTTGGGTCTGTGACGAGGATAATGATGTAAACGATAGGCAGGTGGAAGTTTCAACCACTGTGAATCTAGATGCGTCGGAGTCTTGGGCTGGATGCGATCCAGACGATTCTAACTGTTATGCAGAGGAATACCTTGTAGAGTGGCGTTGGGATCTCGATACATATGCAGACTCAGATGGGGATGGAATTACTGACAACGATGTAGATGCAAATGGGGAGACGTTCTCATGGGAGGAGAGGACAACAGGAGCATGGGAGGTCAAGCTCACAGTAGTAGACAATAACGGATTCGAGGACAGTACAACTGCGATGGTATATGTCAATTACAGAGGGGTCTGGAAGGAATTCGTAATTGACAGGGCTACTCCTAACAATCCGATAATCATGACATGGGACTACCCGGTAACCTATGACCAGGAATCAAAGGATAGAATCAGATACATGAGGGCCAAGCTTTCGTATCCTAAGGAAGATGACGACCAGCCTCTGGGAGGAGTTGGGGGGACCACTACTAACAACAGGCTAGATCTGTATATCTTCAACAGCACTGAAGATGAGGTTGCAAATACGACCGGAATAGAGAACGACAATAGAGACGCTGGCGACTGTGGAGGGGAGGAGTATTGTGTTTGGATGGTAATCGGAGGATCTACTGTAAGGGGTAAACTTCCCGGAGATTGGACGCTAGATTTAGAGAATGCTGAGACTCACAATACCGAAGTAAATCAGTTGGTAATAGAACTTCAATACAGGTAAGTTTAGCAAAAGACCTCGAATTCCTCATTTTGCATAATCTAGCACTAGTGTAGCGAAAACACTGGGGAACGATTCATATACGCCTCTCCGGTCGGCGGGCCTACCTTAGAGGTGTAAACAATGAGTTCACAATGGGAAGACAAGAGCAAGCCGCATCTGAATATCGTTTTCGTAGGACACGTCGACCATGGAAAGTCGACAACCGTCGGAAGACTTCTTCTGGACAGCGGCCATATAGAACAGCACGTAATAGATAAGTTCGAGCAGGAAGCATCTGAGAGAGGAAAGTCCGGTTTCGGATTCGCCTACGTGATGGATGGATTGAAGGAAGAAAGAGAAAGAGGAATTACCATAGACGTAGCTCACAAAGAGTTCTTCACACCAAAATACTACTTTACAGTAATCGATGCTCCGGGGCACCGTGACTTCGTCAAGAACATGATTACCGGAACTAGCCAAGCAGATGCAGCCGTGCTGAACGTTGCTGCTAATGACGGGGTTAACGCACAGACTAAGGAACATGCCTTCCTTGCAAAGGTTCTCGGAGTAAAGGAGCTAATAGTCAACATCAACAAGATGGACATAAGCGGAGTTGACTGGTCCCAGGACAAGTACAACAGCGCAGTTGAGGAGGTTTCCAATCTACTGGGAATGGCTGGATTTAACCCAGCCGATATCCCATTCATCCCATGCAGTGCTCTAGCCGGAGACAACATCTTCAACAAGAGCGACAACACTCCATGGTACAGTGGACCAACTCTATTCGAGGCAATCGATGGTGTTGAGATGCCACCTAAGCCGACGGACAGGCCTCTTAGACTTCCCATCCAAGATGTATACAAGATCAGCGGGATAGGTACAGTCCCTGTAGGTAAGGTTGAGACTGGAATCCTACACTCAGGGAAGACTGTAGTGTTTAATCCCAGTCAGAAGTCCGCTGAAGTCAAGAGCATAGAGATGCATCATACTATCCACGAGAAGGCTGAACCAGGAGATAACGTCGGATTCAACGTTCGTGGTCTTGCTGCTACGGACATCCGCCGAGGAGACGTAGCTGGATACTCTGACAGCGAGCCAGCTTTTGTCAGACACGACGAGACATTCGTAGGACAGATCCAGTTGATGGATATCCCAAAAGCAATCGGAGCGGGATATACTCCAGTATTCCACGCACACACTTCACAGGTCGCAGTTAGGTTCGTCGAACTGTTAGAGAACTCCAAGACCAAGGAGGCAAATCCAGCTTTCTTGAAGACAGGAGATGCTGCTCTAGTTAGATTCGCACCCACAAAGCCAATGGCAATCGAGCAGATGGATGCATTCCCAGAATTATCTCGTTTCGCTATCCGCGATATGGGTAAGACAGTAGCTGCCGGCGTCTGCATGAAGATTGAGAAGAAGTAGACGACTGGTGAAACTAATGCCAGTCGTCACTACAATCAAGTTGACTGGCGAAAATCATCAAGATGTTGACTTGGTCTGTCAGCAGATTAAGGCTATTTCGGATGAGACTGGAGTCGATCTAAGAGGTCCTATTCCGCTACCTACTAGGAGGCTGGTGGTTCCTTGCAGGAAAAGTCCGGATGGGGAGGGTTCAGAAACATGGGACCACTGGGAGATGAGAATCCACAAGAGGCTACTAGAACTGGTCACAAATTCCGCGAAGGATGAGAAGTCGCTGAGAAAGGTTCTGAGAATACCAATTCCAGATTCTGTAACCATAGAACTATCTCTAAGGAATCTAAATTGACTTTAGTTCAACGCCTCTGCTCTGGCAAGTGATCCCATTGGATCCCAAGCAGGAAGCACTACAGGATCTTGTTTCAGGCCCTGTTTCATTTTGTCACTCAAGAACTTCTTTGATGCAGCAATTTCAAACATATACTCATCAAACCAATTATCGTTCATGGTATAGAATCCTTTTACTCCACTCTCATCGGAGCCCCATGAATTCTCAACCCTCCATCTCCTTGGTTCGCCTTCAACCACATCGACTCCAGTAAATAGCATTGCATGTGTCATCATTGTTTGTCCAAAGCGTAAACGATTAGCCTTATCCATTCCGAATCTAATTCCGTACAAACCTTCAAACTCGTACAAATTAGCGTCCCATAGGCCCTTTTTTCTCTCCATCTGCTTACCCACATCACAACCCATCCACACTGGTGTACCATCCTCTAGAACCCGTTGAGTTACTTCCTTCATCTCCTCAGATGGCACGTTCAGATATACTACTGGAGGCCCTCCTACAACATTCTGGAGGTAATCCACTGTATATGTCTGATAATATTCGTTTCTGGGGTCATTGACTATGCAAACGTAGTTTTCCCAATCGATCTCAACATACTCTTCGGCGAACTCTAATGGAGTCATCTCACCCTTTCTATGGAATTTCTTATCCTTGTCGTGCCATTGCCAGTCAAACCTCTCTGGCGGGGTTCCCAAATGGATGCAGAGTACTCTCCAAATTTCTTCCATTCTAGACTCTTTATGAGAGCGAGCTACATCAATCGATCCATTGTTCTCTGTAATCTCTCTAATTTCACTGGCTGTTGTTCTGAGTATATCTTTCAGAATCGTGTTCATTGCTCTGGTATTACTACTGCTATGAGACTCAGGATAAGCAGACATTGGGACTAATCCATGCTTTCTGATTAGGTTTGTCGCCATGTTCCATTGTCCTCCATCTCCGATAGGATCGCTAAGAAGAAAGTGAATTGTCCTATCATCGATAGGAAGATTAGAGGTTTCCAGAATTGCTTCCAAGAAGTGGTTTGACCTCTCTAGTTTGTCCCAAAAATGAATATGTGATTGGCTAAATTCAAAATTCTTGACATTCATCTTCTTCATTGCACCAACTCTGAAGAGATTCAATGTTGCGAATAGCCAACATCTGCCACTTCTTCTTTGGTTTGTAGCACTCCATTCATCTAATTTTGTACTGAATGAAAAGTCAGTATTCTGAACAACTTCCCTATTAAGAGCTATAGATGTTAGAGCAGTATTGCTTATCGCATTCTGAGCAACTTTAGCAGAAGGATCAGAATCGAAAGCGTCTCTAAATCTCTTAATCTCCTCACCGGTCACTCCTTCATTCAAAATACCACCACACCAGTTTGATATCGGAGGTCGGAGAGAGTTAGTAATTGTCCTAATCAGATAGGGGCAGCTTCAGCTAGTCCTGCAGAAATCAGAATCTCCGCAATCAATGAAGGACACGATTCAATATCTCCTTCGGTAAGCTTGACCTCGGAACCATCAGCCATTAGGATCGGATCTTCGACATCTTTGAGAACTTTAATCCGTAACAAATCACTGTTTTTGACAATAATATCATTCCCGATACTCCGGGACTCGGCACTGGAGGCCGCATGTTCGGGAAAGTCGTCCAACTCTCTGATTCGATCTTCTTCGTCGAAATCTGGCTCCCTCCATTCTCCCTCGTTACTAGGAAGAAGAGTGCTCTTCTTCGTTTCTTCCAATTTATTTTCGGTGAAATCACTCAAGGTATCAGAAATTTCTGGAACTGAAGACTCTAGATCCGATTCGGAGAATCCTAACATCGAAGACCAGGAAGTCGTAATCTTGTACTTCTCTGATAATTCCATAATGCCATTATAGAATACTCTCTCTGAAGGATCAAACTTGCTCCAATCTAGAGTTTGGAAGCTGTTCATACTTCTTTCTGTATTCTTCGAATCTAGCAGACTTGACGAAACTGAATGACGAGTAAATGCGTTCAAACGCATTCTGGTCAAATCCCTGACACAGGTCCTTGCTACCCCAAGTCTTCTAGATAGTAGTTGAGCCTTAGCCGTCATCCCCTCGTCCCTTATCGTCTCAGAGAGTTCTGTTTCCATGTTTCTTAGTAGCTGACCAACTGCATCCCAAAAGCTCATGCCATCGGGCATTGCTACCTCAACAGGGCTATCACTACTCTTCTGTCTTCTAGTAACTTCAATCAATGATTTGTGAACAGCTTCAAGCTCACCTTTTGACAGCCTTCGAGGACTCGAACCGGAAACCATCTTCACAACCAGTGGGACTTCCCACAGAGGAGATACATCAACAATTCCTAAGAAAAAACAAAAGTTAGCCATCCGAGAAAATAAAATCTACGATTACTCTCCGAGAGATGCAGGTGTACCCGAGTGGTCAAAGGGGGAGGGCTCAAGATCCTCTGCATAGCGCTTCGCAGGTTCGAATCCTGCCGCCTGCACCAAAGTGCTGCAAACTAATCCAGAAGAGCCATTAGTAGCTCTACTCCACCATCTAAGCCCATATGCTGGGTAATACAATCCGCTGAAGCAACAACTTCTGGGAACTCATCATTTACTGCTACGGAGAAACCAACTAAATCGAACATTGGAATGTCATTAGGAGCATCTCCGCATGCAATCACTCTTGATGGATCAATCCCCCGTTGCTGTAATGCTAGCTTCAGACCATTTGCTTTGTTTATCCCCGGTTTGACTATGTGAACTGCGAAGCCTGTCGGAACAACCTCCAAATCAGACCACTCGCTATTTTCGATCAGGCTCTTCATGATCTCGAACTCTTCCGTTTCTTTCAGGCACCATTCGGTTTCTCTCCATCTGTTAGACTCTATTCCCTTCGGATCCAAACCTCGAATTTTTGTCGCCAACCACTCTGCAGCCTCTCTAGCTCTAGTACCATCAGAAAGCGAATGAATTTCATGACCCTCTATGCTATCCCAAACCATCCCTCCGTTTTCAGCAACTATGAACCCATTCGCCCCTATAGCTTGCATTATCGGGGTAACGTTTGGTAGAGTTCTACCTGATGCAAGAGAGACTGTCATGACCTCTCTATCTACTCTCCTGGCCAACTCAACTAATTCGTTGTGGAATCCATCTGAATCTAGTAGAGTTCCGTCCACATCAAATACAATCATATCCCAATTTTCCCTATCGGGAATCTCTACCATGGCATTCCGAAATATCGTCCGTACAAGATTCCATCGACAGAGAGACATACGTTCAAGCGACAGTAAATTTTCGGGTAATCGTGCCAGAGGACTTCGCGGACTCCGAGGACTTCCTCATCCTAGATGATGGAGAAGAAGAGAAGAATTCGGAAAATATGAGGAAGAAAGATCCATTCAAACTACCAAAATTTGGTATTCTGGGCAACTCTACAAAGAGC
This sequence comes from Methanobacteriota archaeon, assembly GCA_002720055.1. The sequence continues at coordinate 15,038 of PBGH01000020.1, forward strand.
TCGAATCATGAACATTTAACCATGGAAGACCAAATTGATGATCATGGTCTCCAGATTTCTCTAGACGGAACTCACAAGTTTCAATGGCCAATATCTGGGATGGACTGTCCAGATTGTGCAATGAAAGCAAACTGGGCTGTGCAGAGACTTCCAGGTGTCGAGTCCAGTAATTTCTCAGTTTCTGACGGGACCGTCGAAATAGTACTCGATATTTCTGTCGGATCCATATCAAGAGCGTCATCAGTACTTTCCAGCTTGGGTCATGAGCCTGATGTGGAATGGTTTAGAGTAGTAGGACAGGTTCCAGAAAAAACTTCTTCTAGACATGGGATGAAAATAAAGGAATTGAGAGATTGGCTACTAAATATTCCCGGAGTGCTTAACGTAAGCACTAGTAATGGAAGGATAGAAATCCAACTGGTTCAGATGGAACAAGTAGAACTTAGAAAATCTTTCGAACAAAAAATGGATGAAATTCTCGGAACTGGGTATTCTCTGGAAAAATTTAGAAATTCAGGTTTCAGAAAGGATCAAATCCAATTAATCTCTTCTATTATGGTAATCCCACTAATTTTCCTTGTTTCATTTATAGAAAATACAGATTTTTTTCCAGATGTAATCGCGTGGGTTATATCTCTGGGAGGAATTATCTTAGCAGGACAGTTCCTATTTCAAGAGGCATTGGCTAGTCTGAGGAATAGTCTAGTAGGATTTCAAGTGCTAGTTTCTATGGCCATTATCGGAGCATTCTGCTTAGGAGAATTAGTTGAGTCTCTTCTAGTAGTTTCATTGGTCGCCTTCGCATCTCACTTAGAAAATAGAGCACTTATCAGAGCGAGAGAATCAATGCAAGGAGGATTAGATAGGTTACCTAGGATGGCAAGACTATCACTTGCAGGTAATCAAAATAAGTCTGATGAGAGGAATCTGATGGTGATTATGCCTATTGAGGAAATGAATCCACATTCTCACTTTAGTCAAGACAAATTAATCCCCGTAGAAGCACTGGAAGTAGGAGACTTAGTGGAGATCAGATCTGGAGAGATTATCCCTGTAGATGGGGTAATAATCGAAGGAGAAGGGGCTATAGATAGAGCACCCTTGACAGGAGAGCCTATTCCTATATCTGTAAAGAAAGGAGAAAGAGTTGAGGCTGGATTATCACTCACAAGAGGTCCAGTGGTAGTGAAATCAGAGGCAGTAGGAAGCGGAACTAGACTCTCGAATCTAATCGAATTGGTTAGACACTACAAGGACAAACCTACTAGGACACAGAGTATTATCGAGAGATTTACACTTATCTGGACACCATTGGTTGTCTTCGCTTCTCCAGCCATCGGATTCCTATTCTACCCCGGATCTCCTGAACAGGCAATTCTTACTACACTATTGCTTTGGGTTGTCTCATGCCCCTGCTCCCTTCTTTTAGCATCTCCAGTACCACATGCTGCAGCCTTAACTACGGCTTCTTCATTCGGACTAATTGCTAGAGGTGGAGACGTTCTGGAGTCAGCTGCAGAGGTGGAAATAGCTTTACTTGACAAGACAGGAACTTTGACCACTGGAAACCCTACAATCTCCAACATATTCGTAGTAAATGGGGAAAATGAAGAAAGAGCTCTAAGAATCCTAGCAGGTCTAGAATCTCGTTCAAATCACCCATATGCAAAGACAATTATCAATGAAGTAGAGAAGAGGTCTCTTGTGCCAATTAAAGTCACCCAAATCAAGGATGGAGAAGCAGGGGTTAAAGGAAAAATTAGAGAAAAAACTGTTACCTTCGGCAGAGCTGACTGGCTTACTTCAAGAGGAATTATGATTCCTCAAGAAATTCATAATTCATTGAATAAATCTAGGAAATCGGGAAGTGGTGTCAGCCTTCTGTCATTGGACAATTCGGTTATTGCGATGTTTGAATTCGCTCATGATGATGCTAGAAAAGGTGTTAAGGATGCGATTAGTGAATTCGAATCCCTTGGAGTAAATGTAGAGATACTCAGTGGCGATGAGCAATCCAGTGTGGAAGAATTCGCTCGTTCAATCGGATTAGATCGAGCATTGTGTATGGGGGGTGTCAATCCGGAAGAAAAGGCGCAATATGTTACTGAAAAAACAGCTATGAAGAGAACCATGATGGCTGGTGATGGATTCAATGATGCAGGCGCCCTTGCTGCTGCAGACATTGGAGTAGCAGTAGGAAGTGGTGATCAAGTGAATCTAGATGCTGCAGATATTTTAATCCCCGGAGAAGATCCAAGAGCATTATCGAAAATGATAGATCTCGCAAAGAGGACAAGAAGGATTGTTTTTGCAAATATTGCTATCTCGGTTATGGTCACAATCTTCTTAGTTTCTACTGTTTTGATGGGGTTCGAAATGAATCTTGCATTAGGGATAGCATTACACGAAATCAGCGTAATTATCGTTATCCTGAATGGAATGTGGGTATCTGGTTCTGGAACTAGTAGGTTTTCAAATCTGAAAGCTCTAGCGATTGATGTATTTTCTGATATTTCAGAGATTTGGAGAACATTTGTAGATTTTTTACCACAAGACACATCGTCGACCGCTTGATTAAGTGGTGATATTTCCCATATTCATGGCACCACCGGAAGTAGAGTCAAAGATAGCTCCTCCATTGGTCAATTGTGTTCAGTGCGAGGGAATGCTTCCTCAAGGCCTAGGAGAAATTGAATGTCTCCTTTGCGGTGCTGTGTGTAGGGTAACTCATCAGCCCACAGTCGACGCTCTGTTCAACGAAAAGGTTCAGTGTCCGATTTGTATGACTGTAGTAGAGGCAGGGACGGACCAAAGACCGGTCGATCTAACGTGTGGGGCATGCTCGGGCATATTCACACTCAAGGAAAAGATCGCCAAGGTTGAGATTCAATGCCCTTCCTGCGAGGCAAATCTGAGAATCCGACCTCGCCCAGGGAAAAGAGAATTGACATGCCCAGCATGTCAGAATTCGTTCAATGTGACATTCTAGTGCCCATTTGACAAGAACCCCCAAAAACCGCATTTTGATACTCGATTCAACCCTCTTGTCTCAAATACCCCGAAAAGTGCCCGATATTGGGGATGGGCAAGTGAGTGAGAGCAAGTCGACAGAATCTGATGATTCTGAAGGTATAGACGAACTAGATGCCCTTAGAGCAGAGCATGCTCTATCTTCACCAGCAGTTACAGCTGCTGTGAGAGCCAGAGAGCGCTTAGATGAGGAATCATCTCTACGTTCTGGAATTAGACGAGAAAGAAGGATGAGAATAGCAGAAATGACCGATCGAGTCTCTGGTATGCATGGCGCAATGAGAAAGGCTAACGAAATCCTTTTCGAAGAACAGCTTCAACAGATTGAAGCGGATCTGAGAGACGAACTGGAAGATGAGCTTGAGAGATTAGAGAAGGAATCCTTGGAAAGAGAGGAAAGGCTACTTAGGGAAGAGATGCTTCATAGACTAAGAAGAGAGGAAAATAGACTTAGAGACCAACTCGATTTGGAGAGAGATCGCAGGATCGAGGCTCATACCTCGAGAGTGAGAGACCGACTCAGAGAAGAAATGGAGACCGAATACTCCAGAAGGAGATCATTCTTGGAAGAAAGATTGGAACTAGAGGCATCTCAGGCAATAGATAGAATGGAGAGGAGAGTCGAGATGGACCTCAGGGAAGCTATGGAATCAGAGGTTCATAGAAAGGCTGACTCATATAGATTAGAGCAAGAAATAAAGATGAGAGAAAATATCTCGAAGATGAGAAGAAAGCATGAATCAAAGCTAGAAAAGCAACTTGTAAATGAGAAAGAGTCCTTAGAAAAAGAGATGTTTTCGGATATTCAGGTAAGAATAAAATCATTGCAAGAAGAAACTGAGAGGGCTGCTCTAGCAGAGCTAGATAGGAGGTTCAGGGCCGAAAGAGAGAGTACTGAGGCCGCGTTAGCACTACGAAGACAGGAACTCGCTCTTGAGAGCGAGGTTGAGATGGAACAAAGAGTATCTAATTTCGTTAAAGATCGAGAGTCAGAAATGATGTCCAATTTAGAGAAGCAACTAGCGAAGAGAGGAGAAATGGAAAAGAAAGAAGTTTCTAAGCTGCTCAAGACCATGGAGTCCGAAATAAAGGTAAAGATGGAAACTGCTCTTTTAGATGCCAGACAGAGTATTTTGGAAAAATCCAACACAGATAAGTGATCACTTTTTGGTTAAACCCTCTATCCTCATGTCTGCCTCTTTTGCAAAATCCCAGTATGCCTTGCTTGCAGGATTTGACTCCGTAGGCTTCTTTGCAATAACTATTGGAGCTCCTTCCAAAGGAGACTCTGCTATAGCAACCGATCTGGGAATTTGAGATTCAAAAACACGTTCTCCAAAGTGCTTTCTTGCCTGTTCTGAAACAGTCTCACATAACTTACTCCTTGTTTGCACCATCGTCATCAGAATTCCAAATAGTCCTAGTTTGGGATTTACGGAATTCTGAACGTCTCTTATTGCGGAGATTAGTTGCCCCATCCCTTCCAGAGCGTAGAACTCCGCTTGAATAGGGATTAGAACTAACTCTGATGCTGTAAGAGAATTTACTGTAAGTAGACCTAAAGATGCCGGGGTATCGATAATAATTATTTCAAACTCATCCATTGCTTCCTGAAGTGCTAATTTCAGCCTATTTTCTCTCCCTACTCTTGTTGCTAAATCAACCTCTATCCCTGATAGATCCAAATCGGCAGGTAGTAACCATAGATTTTGGACTGTAATATGCTTTGGAGGTCCTCTTATATTTCCAGGATTATTTTTTTTCCACGCGGATTTCATTGATCTCGAAAGAATCGCTGAGCTTAGGACGCAGTCCTCTAGTGTTAGGGACGAATCTCCAATCTCTCTTGCAAACAACTCGTTCATCGTAGGTCCAATTTCCCTCTTATCTATGCCGAAAGTAGTGGAAATATTTCCTTTGGGATCCATGTCTACAAGCAAAACCTTCCTGCTCCTAATACCGTACTCTTCATTTCCTATAGCTAGAGCAGATGCCAGGTTCACTGCAGTAGTAGTTCTGGCACAACCACCTTTGTGATTGACGCATGATATGACCAGTGCCACGACAATCGAATTGGACGTACGGTTAATTGGGATTGCCCGAACTATTGTATCACGGGAACGTTTACTTCGCTCAAGATCTTGTTCACGACCCTTCTTCCGGTGACACCTCTGATTTTTGACTCAGGCTTGAGTACAATCCTATGGCTCACTACATCAAGAGCTACACCCTTGACATCATCAGGAATCACGTAATCCCTTCCATCTATTGCTGCAGATGCTCTTGAAGCTTTGAATAGACCTTGGCTAGCCCTTGGAGAAGCACCCGCCTCGATCCTTGGATCAGCTCTCGTCCTCTGTACAACCTGAACAATATAGCCCAGAATTGCAGGGTCAATATGCACAGTCTCCAGAGCCTTCTGCATAGCTACAACCTTACGAGGCTCAACGATTTGCTCCACGTCATATCCATCTTTAGCTCGAAGCTTCCTTCGTTGGAGAATTGCCTTCTCTTCGTCCATCGAGGGGTAACCCATGCTCATCTTCATGAGGAACCTATCCATTTGAGCTTCAGGCAAAGGGTAAGTTCCTTCTTGTTCTATGGGGTTCTGAGTCGCCATAGTTACGAACGGGGCCGGAAGTTTATGGGTAATCCCCTCAATTGTAACCTGCTTCTCTTCCATTGCTTCTAGAAGTGCAGCCTGAGTCTTTGGTGGGGCTCTATTAATCTCATCCGCAAGAAGAATATTTGTGAACAACGGCCCAAATCTAGGTCTGAACTCTCCTGACTTCTGATCGTACATGTATGTCCCTATGATATCCGCTGGAAGTAAATCAGGAGTAAACTGAACGCGCTTGAATTTACATCCCAGAGCCTCTGCGAATGTATTTGACATCAGAGTCTTTGCAAGACCAGGATTATCTTCAATCAGAATGTTACCATTTGCCAGAATCCCGATTGCTACTTTTCTTATGTTTTCAGGCTTTCCGATAATGACCTTGGCAACCTCGCTCATTAGGTTGTTTGCATGCCCAGAAACAGACCTAATCAGGTCTTTAGAGCTAGATCCACCCCCCTGAGCAATCGCCATAATGAACCCTCGATGTTAATTGCCCCATTCCATGACTACTTGAGTGTTCGGTGCATGTGAACAACTCCTGAATCGACTATCTTCCCCAGAAGTGGTCTTCTTTGCGATGAATGCTTAGAAGCTCCTCATAAACTTCCATCTCTGCTTGCGTCATCTCCATCTTCCTCAATTTTCTTGCATGAGACTCAGGAATATCTACTAGAAGTACATCTCCTTCATCGATTTGCCTTCCAACCGTGACTCCTTCTATCGAAATTGCAACCTCAGACCCCTGCCTGGCTTCCTTCATACTTTCTTGTCCCGATCTAATAGATTTGATCCGCCCAATTCTCCCCCCATCCTTAAGTAAGCCCTGACCAATGTGTACTCTTCCCGCTATTACTCTAACTCCCACTACAGCAGGTTTGGAAACTCTGAAAGTATGGTCCGGAAGTAGCATTATCCTACCAGGATACACTACCATCTCCCTCCTCTCTTCTTCAAGCTCTATCTTTCTCTCCTCAATCCAGGTCTCATAATCTTCGAGAATTCTGTAGATAATATCCGATCCGATATGTTTCACACCAGCATCCGAATTTCCAATTTCTTGCTCTGCTTCTTCAAGAATATCAGTACTGAATGCCATTATTGTCCTGTGAAGAGGATCAACAGAAGCCTCAGCACTACGAACATCTCTTCGACTAACCTTCCCTATGCTTGCATCCCTTATGGGGACACCAATTTCGTTAAGCTCCTTGGCTAGGGCCTCGAGACCACCGACAGTATCCGATTTGATACTCACACCTTCTTCTTCCAAATCGATTGACAGTTTCGCCTCGATATTTGCTTCTTTCAATGCTTCCATCTTCTCTTCTTCATTCTTTACCACCCTCAGAGTCGTTCCTACAAGGACGTCTTCCAGAGATGGTGCACTAATCTTTACTCCAGCCGCTGCAAACACCTCTTCTGTGTCATCCCACCTATCTCCAGCATCCCTCATTTCACTCATTCCTCTTGGAGAGAATAATCCCTTTACATGAGTGCTTGTAGCTCCTCTTTGACTTACCAGTACTATTTCGTCACCTTTCCTGATGGATCCTCTGTGAAGAATCAAATCCAAGGTTTTTCCAAGACCCCTCTCTTCTTTCATTTCGAGAACAGTCGCTTCTCCCCTTCCTTCAATATCCATTAATTTTTCAGAGAGATAACGCTCTGCCAGACCTATTACTACTGCTAGCAGGTCCTGAATCCCCTCTCCTTCTTTTGCAGATATAGGAACCAATGCAATATCTTTCGTGAAGTCTTTTACTCTGTCATATCTCTCCAAATTAAAACCATCTTCAGCGAACTGACCAACAAGATCCCAGTAACGCTTCTCAAAGAGTTCTGATACCTCTCTTGTCTGCTCTTTGAGAGAGTTGGCCATGGAACGCCCAACCTTACACTCCCACCCATATATCCTGTCTACTTTGTTAGCAGCAATTACGAACGGAGTCTTTGATTGCTTTAGGATTCTAAGTGATTCCCTAGTCTGAGGTCTGCAACCTTCCATTACATCTATTATCAAAATTGCAATATCTGCCAATGATCCACCTCTGGCACGAAGAGAGGAAAATGAGTGATGACCTGGGGTATCGATGAATAGAAGTCCCGGTGATTCGAATTTTTTGCCTCCAAGGAGTCGTGCACAAAGCTCGTTAAGAATTTCAGAAGGAATCTCAGTTGCACCGATGTGTTGAGTAATGCCACCGGCCTCTCTATCCATTACAGAAGAACGTCCTTGGTCCCCTAGAGACCTCACATGATCTAGAAGTGAAGTTTTTCCATGATCAACATGACCTAGAACCGCGACGATGGGCTGTCTACGCTCTGACATTTTAACCACCTCATGCTCCTTCCCCTTCAAAATTGAAATTCACTCGTATATGTGCGTCTCTGCGTCACGGACCCATTCGACCAGACCTTCTGGGAACCACAGGCCCAACTCGAACGCTGCGGTTTCCTCTCCGTCAGATCCATGAATTACATTGTGACCGATGTCCAATGCTAGGTCTCCCCTGATAGTGCCTGGAGCGGCAGCTCGACCGTCCGTTGGTCCGATAATGTTTCGAGCCACGCTTATGGCCTCGACTCCAGTCCATGCCATAGCCACTACAGGACCAGATGTGATGAACTCGATGAGGCCAGCATAGAATGGACGCTCGCTATGAACCTCATAATGAGACTCTGCCAGCTCTAGCGAAGGGGTCAACTGCCTGAGTCCGACTAGCCGCAGACCCTTGGTCTCGAATCTACCTATTATGTCAGCAACTAAGCCTCTCTGTACTCCGTCAGGTTTAATCATCACGAAGGTAGTTTGCATTTCTCCCATGTTCGGCCGAAACACCCCCCCTATTTCAACGAAGTCACGAGAGCAAATGCTTGATGAGCCTCGTATCATCACGGTAGGTTATGGAAAAAGCCGTCATATTGCTAATACCGCTTTGTTTGCTACTTCCAGGATGTTTAGATAGTGTAAATGATACAGTTAATCCAGAGAGGGAACTATTCGACGATAATACATTCGTAAACGAGGATCAGCACATCAAGCTGACATGGTCAGTTGATTCTGTAGCGACAATTAGAATGGAGTTTGAAAAGCAAGAAGGCCCAAATCTAGATTTCTACACAATGACCGAAATAAATTATGAGAAGTACGAGCAATGTGCTGAAGGAGAGGATGAGAGCTTCGTTTACTTTGCTGATCTGAGCGCTCCAAACTCCGGTGGGGCAAGCTTGCAGGCAAACGTCGATGCTGGGACCTATGTGACGGTGATTGACAACACCGATTGTCCCGAAGCCCAGCCTCCGGATCAAGGAGGATTATTCTCCTCCGATGAAGACGACGAAGCTAGAGTCGATTACAGAATTACTGCTCAATGATACGGTTACTTGATGCCGCCCTTCTCATAGCGGCGGGTCCACTTTAGTCGCCTTGCATTCCTCTTCAATTTGAGCATGTTCTTTCTGGACTTGCTGTCCTTGAACCAGTACACACTCCCATCTCGCTTCACGAACATCATTCCAGTGCCCGGCTCAATCTCCTCGTTTGTGAAACTACAAATCCTCTGCTCAGGCATTATATCACCGTGAGCCTATCCTTCGGGCTTCTCTTCCCGTATCCCTGAGCATCAGTATGTCTCCACCCTCTCCGGAGACCGGATCAGGACCTCTGACTGGCCCTAGAACGTTCCTAGTGATAATTCGACCAACGTCTCGAGGGTTATCGGAGTCCAAAACTCTAACCTTTACCTGCATCGCCTCCCCAGTCAGACCTGTCCTACCGACAATCTCCACTACCTCTGCTGGCCAAGCCTCGGTTGACATACCTCAAACCTCCTAGTTCGATGAGAGAGTCTCATAGTGGGACTTAACTTCATTGAATCTATCCATTCCTTCTTTCTCGACCTGCATTACTGCTATTGCTGCAGTACGAGTACCATTACTCATTCCTGCTGCTTCTGCAAGGTATGCTTGATCTTCAACGTATATGAACGGAATATCCTTCTCCTGACAAATCATAGGGATGTGTGCCAGTAACTCTCCTGGATTTACGTTTTCTGCCATAACTATCATCTGAGCAGTCCCTCTCTCTGCAGATTTAGTTACCTCATTGGCTCCTTTCTTGAGACGGCCCTTTCCATCCTTGCCTAGGCTCTTGACCATCTCATAAACTTGCTCTTGTACGTCTTGGGGTGTTTCGAAAACAATATGTACACTCATTGGAACATCTCCTCGTGTTAGTAAGCCGCCGCACGGCATGACCGATATAAACGCAGCGTATTTCGACCCAGTTGCACGTTCCACTACCTAGACATCAGTTTCACTATCCCCCTGGATAGTGCCGGTGCCGAAGAAACACTTGCTCTCGGATTAGGTAGTGAGTCTGTGGTAAAGACGCCATCCACGTGATTAGCTAATCTTGACAATGCACCTCCAGTGAATAATCCATGTGTACAAGCAGCATGTACCTCTTTTGCACCCTGTCTCCTAAGTGCGTCACTAGCCCTACAAATTGTTCCACCTGTACTAATCATGTCATCTACTATAGCAACAATCTTTCCAGAGACATCAAGATCCTTTGGTGAATGCTCAATCGTGTGCGCATCTATTCTAGTCTTCTCTAAATAAGAGAATTCACAGCCTATTAGTTCTGCCACCTCTGAAGCCCTGGAGATAGCTCCCTTGTCCGGACTGAGAATAAAATCTGGTGAAACCTCTTTCTTTAGAGAATCCGCTATTTCTTGCATCGAACTGACGAATTCCACGGGTAACGAAAAACCCTCCAAAACATCTGGGGCGTGCAAGTCAAGAATCGTTATTCCATCACAAAATTCGGCCAATACTTCTGCCACGACTCTAGCCGATACTGACTCGCCTGCTGAGAATCTTTTATCCTGACGAGAGTATCCATAGTAGGGTATTGCCAAGAAAATACCTGGACCCACGTCTTCTTGATCTGATCCAAACTCTTCCTTCAGGCTCGAAACTCTTCCTTTTCTAACGTCCCTAATTGCCCCAAGGAGGAGAATAGTCTGCATTATTCCAGAATCTGGATAAGTGTTTGAGACTAGAATCACATCCTCTGATCTGACTGACTCTATCGACTCTACAGGTACTCTAACATATGCTTCTCCATCAGGAAATCGTCTACTCTCAAGAGCAATATATTCCATCCCAAGAAGCGGAGCAAGAGATTTTGCTGCTTCTACTCCTGAGGCCCCGCTCAGAACAGGCATTTGATACAAGGGAGGGGAACCTCCTTCATGATGCTTCTTATTAAATCAGAACATCCCTAATCGATGATTTTGGTGGGCACGACAGGATTTGAACCTGTGACCTCCCGGTTATCAGCCGGGTGCTCCAGCCAAACTAAGCTACGCGCCCTGAGAATCGTTTCCAGTCGGGATTGGAATTTTAAGGCTACTCAAGTGAAGCTATTCTTCTTCGTACCCTTCATCATTAAGTTTAAGATAACTTGGAAGAGTCATTAGTCTCGAGAACGTACATTTTAGAATTACTTCATCGAGCCTAGAAGTTGTTCTAGCCAGCTGTCCGCAAGGTACAGCGATGGTCTCTGGTAGTCCATGCCTCGCTCTAATCATAAAGTGAGGTTTAATCAATAACCCTTTGTACGTTCTTTTGATTTTAATAAGACTGATTACGTTTCCAATATCCATCCCGTCATTGTCTAGTACGGCTCTGTCTAGTAGCTCGTCTGGTGCATACAGATCCTCTTCTATTCTGACCGTGTTCCTCCATCTTCTCTGTAATTCTCGCATTGATTTAGAGAGTTTTATCCCTCCATCAGGTCTTATGCTGTGTACAAGTTCTTTAGCCAATGGTGCCAGATCAGCCGGTTTTCTCATGAACTCACTAGCGATTTCATCCTCTACCTTAATCCTTAGAGATCTCACAAATTCGTCTCTTGGATGGAATCTCTCACCAACAACTACTCCGACATGTTTGTCTCCAACGTAAACGTCTCTGTGTATCATTTCCTGTATTTCGTAGTCTTCTACCATTTCTCTGCCACCGCTAGGAGTGCACCCCCTTGCCTTCTCCAAATCCGCAGACAATGGGATAGCACTTATAATATTCGTAAATAAAGACTGATAATTCAATTGAAATTTTTTACTATAATTAAATTTTTCAATTGAAAAACTAAATTTAATTTGATTTTATTGATGATTATCAGAACTTACGTTTTTTCCCTTTTCCAGATTTATTTCGTGAATTTTGAAAGTGTATTCAGAGAATATTGATGTGGGTGGACTTTTTCCCCTATCTGATGACTATGGGAATAGAAGGTCTTGCTGAAATTCGTTCCAAAACTGGAAAGCCTCTAACAAAGGGGCTCAATGACCATGTAATCTCTGAATTTCTTCAGACAGATCCTTCCCTCAGTTTAGCCATCGAGGAAGCATGTGAAAACTTTGTCAGTTTAGTAAATGACATGGGTGCAGAAACAACCAAAATGGATGAGAAAGATCTTGTAGGTATTCTCCAGGGAGACTACGTAAACTTCTATTCTGCAGCAACTGTGAATCCATACGTAGCTATATCTGCACGTGGTCCTTGGATTATCACCTCCCATGGAGCAGTTATTCATGATAATGGGGGATATGGAATGCTAGGAATGGGACATGGCCCAACAGATGTTATTCAGTCCATGCAGAAGAATTGGGTTATGGCCAATGTAATGACTCCCTCATTCAGCCATAAGAGATTAGCAGACCGACTCAAGAAGGAAGTTGGACATACAAGGGGAAAATGCCCATTTTCCAAGTTTGTTTGTTTGAACAGTGGATCAGAATCCGTAACAATTTCAATGAGGATAGCTGATGCCAATACTCTACAGATGACAAAGAAGGGAGGACTACATGAGGGAAAGGAAACAAAAATGCTGGCACTTGTTGAGGCATTTCACGGCAGAACCCATAGGCCAGCCCAAATTTCAGACTCATGTAGAGGAAAATATGAGAAAAACCTGGCTTCATTCAGAGATAGTGAAAATGTAATTTTTGTTCCATGTAACGACGTAGAATCTCTTATCGCGGCATTCGATAGAGCTGATCGAGAAGGGTTCTTCATTGAATTAATGGCAATGGAGCCGGTAATGGGAGAGGGAAACCCCGGTCTATGTGTAACAAGAGAGTTTTATGACAAAGCACGTGAGTTAACATATAGCCATGGAAGTATGCTCATTGTAGACTCTATCCAAGCAGGTTTAAGAGGTCAGGGATGTCTTAGTATTGTTGATTATGAAGGGTTTCAGGATTGTTCTGTTCCAGATATGGAAACTTGGTCAAAGGCACTCAATGCCGGGCAATATCCACTTTCTGTAGTCGGACTTTCTGATAGGGCGGCCGGCCACTATGTAGTGGGAATATATGGAAATACAATGACGACCAATCCAAGAGCTCTGGAGACTGCCATAACTGTCCTCGATAGAGTTACTCCTGAGCTACGAATCAATATTAAGGAGAGAGGGATAGAATTTGTTTCCAAACTGAAAGAATTAGCTAATGAAATCCCAGGAACAATTACTGAGGTTCAAGGGACTGGACTTCTTTTGTGTGCCGAACTCGATCCTGAAAAACTGCCAGTTATTGGTTTTGGCTGTGTAGAGGAATGGTGCAGAATACATGGTCTTGGGGTTATTCATGGTGGACAGAATGCACTTCGTTTTACCCCTCATTTTGGAATTACTTCTGCTGAGATTGATCTGATAATTGATGTTCTCAGAGAGGGACTTCAAACATTTACCTCCCCGAAAATAATCGAGGCCAAGTAAGCAGTTAGGTTTCTATGTTAAGATCCATCAGCGTTTTCGGTCAAATGGATGGGTTCAGAGAGTTTCTAGAGGAAAGACTGGAAAGAGCAGGGGCAGAGCTTGTCGACATAAATAAGCATGCAGACTTCAAAATATGTATTGGAATTAATGAGAATTGTGATCTCTCACTAGACTCTCATGGTTCGGAAAATACACTCTCTGATGTAGCCATTGGTATCGAAGATGTAATCATTCCAAGTGGAGCTAGGGATTGGGGAAATGGAAAAATCTTGGATTGGATAGATTGTATAAAGAAAGGTCATGATCCAATAACAGAAGATAGAATAAGATATTGGGTGAATATACGAGATGTAGTTGAGGCAATTACTACGATTTCAATGTTTGAGGGAGAAATAGGATTATACGACCAGGTCAAAATCTGTGGTAGAAGAGGATGGAAGGATGAACATGTAATTGATGAGATTCGGGTTCTTTGGGAGAGATATTCGAATTCAATAAATTATTCTCATACAATCGAATCACTATCTAGTATTCCTAGTCCAGTTAGAGGTATAGGGTCAGAGGAATCAAGCTTAACGGGTCTAGATTCAATACATGATATATTGATTACATGTGGAGGGAAAGGGTGGCAACCCCTAGTTCCACTGCGGATATCTCTGATGGAGATGATTGCAAGTGTAGAGACACTATCTTGAATTCTTATCCTCTTGGACCTTGATTCTGATATCCTGGGCTAAATTTTTGCATGATTGCATGACTTTCCTCACCCTTGTTCCAGCTGCCCCATTTCCATAATCATGCTTCTCTGCATCATCGAGAGTTTCAGTTAGTTCGTTAATCATCTCTTGTATCATATTTTTTACCGACATGTTAGTATCCAATTTTTTTGGACTAATAGCGGTTACTAAAGGTAGTACTACATTCTATGTAAAAAGATCAGATCCCAGCAGAGGGAGAATAAGACTTGCTTCTCCTTCAATTACTACCTGAGGAGCCTGAGGACGAATCTTCCCCCAAGAAATTGCTTCTCTAAGTCTGGCACCAGATAATGATCCATCGAACTCCGGAGCAGTTGTAATGGAAACTGCAGAGTCCATTCCGGAAGATTCTCTAAATTGATTCCACCAAATCACATGATGTTTGGATATTCCACCGCCAATCATTAGTCCGTGACTTTCCTTTGCAGTCCATATTTTATCAGATAAAATCTGTTCATCAGCTAGGATATCAATAATGAAATCCGGACTCTTCTGTCGATGCATGAATAACTGTGAGCCAATAGAACCATCCGTTAATCCTGGAATGACCATAGGAATTCTATGTTTGGCAACCCAGTGAAGTAGGGAACTCTCGTCTTCAATCCTATCTCCCAGAGCCCAGCACAATTCCACTGATCCAAACCCAATCCATGGCTTCTCATTGTCTTTAGATCTCCTCTCAACCTCAATTTCGCTAAGCCAAGGAAGAACAATCTTCTCTAGGATTTCACCGTAGCATTCGTTTGGTACTACTACGTTCCCTAGTCTGTTCAAACCCTCTTCGCCAAGTGCTACATCGTCAAGAGAGAAATCTCCATGGAAGTAGTCACTATATGTTCTAGCAATGTCATGGTCAAGAGTACCGCATGTTGTAACAATTACATTGTAAGCCCTGCTCTTTAGTGCCTCGACAAAGAATCCTCTAGTTCCAGTAGCACAAAGGCAAGCCGGAAAAGAAAGCCAATTTAGTACCCCATCTTCTCCAATTCTGGAAATCGCTTCTCTCAAAATATTCCTTCCTCGAGCGAGTTTTGTCGCAGTGAAACCACCAGCTCTCCCCATCTGATCAATTAGGGATCTCGAATCAGTAATTTTAGAGAAATCGTAGTCCTCTACTGGAAAATCAAAGTCATCGCGAGAGTATCTGCCCACATACTCCGCACTACAATCTCGGCTTCAATTAGTAGCATTATGCAGTCTGAAGATTCTATCTCTTAGTCTAGCTGCTCTTTCGAAGTCAAGCCTATCCGCAGCCTGTCTCATTTCTAGCTCCAATCTTTCAATCAACTCACTCTCTCTATCTTTATTGGGTTCGTCAAGTTCTTCTACCCAATCGGGTTGACTGATGTTCTCCAGAACCGAATCTGAGGTATTCCATACTCCTGCACCTAATCCAAATTTCTGAGCTAAGCTATCGAGACCCCTCTTTCCTGGTGGCTTGGCAACCATTCTTTTTCCACCACTTTCTCCAGTTCCCGCCACCCCAGACAAAAGCTCTTCAATTTCTGCACCCATTACTGGAAGTGCCTTTTCAATTGTCTTGGGCACTATTCTATTCCCATCATTATATTCCTCTTGCATCTTCCTTCTTCGTACTGTTTGGCTAATTGCGGCTTCCATAGATGGAGAGACAGAGTCGCCATAGAGAATCACTGATCCGTTAGAATTCCTGGAGGCTCTTCCTATGGTCTGAAGAAGAGACCTTTCGTTCCTGAGAAATCCCTGTTTGTCTGCGTCGAAAATAGCTACTAATGATACCTCTGGAATATCAAGACCTTCTCTTAGAAGATTGATGCCTACTATTACGTCAATAAATCCTAATCTGAGAGCTTTGATTATTTCGGTCCTTTCCAATGTGTCAATCTCACTATGCAGATAGTGAGCCTTTACCCCCATCCGTTCGAGATATTCTGACACTTCTTCAGCGAATTTAATTGTCATAACAGTAACTAGAACTCTCTCCCCTAGTTCCACTCTATTGCTAATCTCGCTTAGGAGATCTTGGACCTGACCCTCAGTACTTCTAACTTCAATTTTCGGATCCAGTAACCCTGTCGGTCTAATTTCCATCTTAGAAATGCCGTTAATTTCTCCAAGTATCTCTTCTAAGCTATTTTTTGTCTTTGATTTGCTATATTCAGACTTCTTAGCCCCTCCGCCACCGTCAACATGCATCAGCCCTTCGGGAATTTTCTGACCTGTTACCTCTGCTAAATGTCTAAGCTCTCTTTCACCAGGTGTGGCACTGACGTATAGCATCTGAGGAACTAACTCTTGGAACTCATCAATCCTTAATGGGCGATTATCGTAAGCAGAAGGTAAACGAAACCCATGATCTACAAGATTCTTTTTTCTGGAAAAATCCCCCCCATACATCCCACCTACTTGTGGAAGAGTCACATGTGACTCATCCATAATGACAAGATATCTCTCAGAACCTCCTCGGAACTGTTCAGCATTTTTCGCAAAGAAGTCTAGAAGACAATATGACCGCTCCCCTCTTTTTCTTCCATCGAAGTGCATAGAGTAGTTTTCTACCCCCTTGCAAGAACCCACTTCATCTAGCATTTCCAAATCAAATCTTGTTCGCTGCTCTAGACGATGGGCCTCTAATCCACCATCCTTTGATTCAAACCACTCAACTCTCTTTTCCAACTCTTTCTCTATATCTTCAACAGCTTTGTTGAATCGATCCTCACTAGTCATGTAGAACTCTCTTGGATGTATCCA
>PBGH01000021.1 GCA_002720055.1 Methanobacteriota archaeon
CCTTTTTTTCCATACCATCTCCATCGCGGCGTTACCCTTCAACCATCCTAGTTCTTGGAGAACTTGAACTCTTGATCTTCCCACGCCTTCATGTAATTGATAGCAGCAGTCTCGTCCGGGAGCATTTGCCTCCCTCTTATGGGTCCATTCTTGGCATCATTCCACCTCTCCAAGAATACCTCATCTTCCCAATCATCCATGAACATAGGTCTGATGTATGATGATCTGCAGACTGCCCTGGTATTTCCTAGGTCGGCTGCTACGGTATCTATCACTGCTAGCATCGTGGCCATCCTGTCATTCTCGGAATCTCCAGGGAGCTTCCCCGACTCGGCCAACTTTGCTAGCCCCTCGGTCCCCTTCAGATACCTGCCACACCATTCCACGTATGGTGGGAAGCCATCTTTCTCAGACCTCTCAATTGCCTCTTGGTGTAGCTTCGGCAACTCGGTTATATCCTTCTTGCTAGCATCAGAAACCATTGCCAGTCTGGCAGCGGTCTTCCATGATGCCGCCCATGTTCTGAAGTCCTTGGCGGTGTACCTATTATCCATCTTATCATTTAGGTAGTCGTTGATATGTTCAGCCTTGATGTCGTAGTCATTTCCGTGCTCGTCAACGTACCTGAATATGTCTTGTTCCTTGTCCTTTCCACCAACCTTGGCGGAGTCTTCGATTAATTTTGCAATCTCGGGATGCCGGATGTACAGCTTCCAGTCCTTTCCTGACTTTCCGGTGAATTTCATCATGGCGTTTATTTTCGGCAAGGGGTCCTTATTGTGCTTCAGTACCCTCAATCCCTCTACGATGGCCTTCTCGCCCCTTCTGTAGGCAATATGGCTCTCCTTGAGTGTAGTTAGGCCATAGGACTCGTTCTCTTGGGCATACTGGTCAGATCCTACTCTGATGTGGTATCTGTCGATAAGCCAGATGACTAGTGCGACGACCTTGTCCCTGTTCATGCCCTTGGTGTCCAGATCAGCCTCGATCTCCAGTCTTAGGCTATTCAATTCGGTAGCGAACTCATCTATATTCTGGTACTTCAGAATCGATTTGTACTCGATCCACTTTGGGTGGTATCTGTACTGTAGTCTTCCATTTCCATCCTTTCCAGTGGCCTGGATATGGCCTTTCTCGTTTGAGCAGAACCATACGTCGGTCCAAGCTGGAGGGACTGCAAGCGAGTTGAGGAACTCTATCCTGTCTTTGTCGCTCAGTTTCTTTCCATTTGGCTGGAAGTAGTCCCATGAGAAAGTTGGCTTGTCGCCCTTCTTATCTGCTGGTATCTCGATCTTCTTTCTGGTCATTCCAGGCCTTTCCCTATCGCTCAATTCCAGACCTGCTCCTTTAGCAGACGCTCCAGAGTCCTCAGTTTTCATGTAACTCAATCAGGCAACAGGCTTGAAGAGGTTTCGATGCTCACTCAGTGAACTGTGCTAGCAAGGTTTCTAGTGCTCTGATGTCGTTCTCGAGGGTTTCCTTCTCGACTTTCCTCAAGTCGCCCTCTGCAAGCCTAGCCTGTAGTACCTCTAACTCTGTTCTAGCAGAGTCCCTCTCCTCTTCCAGGTCTGCCTCGTCCTTTAGCATCTTGATCCTTGAAACGTGCTGTCTGGTGGCCTTCATCCTCTTCATCCTCTCTCCTGCCTCGCCTTCTGGGAATGGGCTTGGCTTGTTCTTCAGCTCCACTCCTACTGGGTATGGGATGCTTATTCCTTCTCTACCGAATGCAATGTCCACTTCACGAAGTAACCAATCGATTGCCAGGAACTCTTCGCTGTAGTCGCTGATCCAAGCATATAGTCGGTAGTTCTTGGAGAAGTCCGCTAACTCCCTCAGTAGGACTCTTGGCGGAGGATCTTCCTCCACAAGGGGGCACTTCTTCGCCACGTCCATTATGACTTGCTTTACGTGAGCCGAGCGCTCCTCATAGTCTACTCCGATATCAAGCGTCAGTGTTACTCTAGATCCCAAACCGTCGCCACCACCCCTTGCATAGTTGGTGATCGTGGAGTCTACGAGTCTGTTGTTCGGAATCACGACCAGCTCCTCAGTGAGGGTCAGTATCTTTGTTGACAGGATTCCAACTGACATCACGGTTCCAGTGACTCCGTCCACCAGGATCCTATCTCCTACTTCGAATGGCTGGTCAACTGCAAGCATGAATGAGTTCAGCATGTTTCCAAGAGTCTGCTGGACCGCCAATCCTATGATTAGTGAGAAAACTGCGAGTGAAGCTATAATCCCCAGTAACTCTATCCCAACCTCTTGTAGAGCCAGGTATATCCCCATGAATCCGACAATGCCCCTCGAGGCAAAGGTGAGAAGTGGGTTTCCACCAGTCACTGTAACGCTCTTATTGGTGTTGTACCTCTCCATTGCAGAGGGTACTATGAATTTGATAGCAATGCTGATTATGGATGCCGAGAGTAGTATGTATATCGCTGAGAAGTACGGAGCTACGGCAGTGTATAGCCCGTCATTCCTCCCTAACGTCCACATCATTGTCAACTCCACTCCTGATATCAGAACGAATATGTAGACTCGGTTGAATAGGGGGTCAAGGATTTCGTTGTCCCACTCGGCCTCTGTTTTCCTCACCACCCTCCATGCTGCCTTCAGTAGAATGTATCTGGTGAAAATCAGGGCGAACAGCGTAATCCCCAGTGAGACTCCAATCTGAGCGATTATTCCTATCTCCTCTATTTCGTCGAGTAACTCGGCCAGTTCGGAAAATCCATCTGTAATAGGGTCAGCCATCCATTTACCTCCAATCGTCCATGTATCAAATGCTTATCGTATCAATCTCTTTGCCTGAAGGACCCACTCGTCCCTGTCTATCCTTCCAGGACCTAGGCCTATCGCCCGGTTAACCTCTTCAGAGATTTCCTGCGTCATACTCGATATTTGGGAGATCTTGTAAATCCCGATGTCATTCAACTTCTTCTCTACGAATCTCCCTATCCCGTCTATCTTCTGGAGGTTGTCTCGATCGTCCTCCGATCCGAATCCGATTACTGCGAAGTCGATTCCAGGATCATCTTCTTTCTCCCTCACAGGTGCCGTCTCGGAGGTGATACTGCTCAGGAGCTCTGCTGCCTTCTCCTTCCTCCTTTCGACCTCTCTCCTCTTCTCTTCCTCTTCCTCCTTTATCCTGACTTCCTCCCTAGCCCGTTCGATAAGGTCCTTCTGAGCAATGGCTGCGCTATCTGGCTCTGCTGAGGTCGTTTCGTCATCTGTATCTTCTCGATCCACCATTGCCCTTGCCTGCTTTGCCCATTCGTCCCTCTTTATCCGACCTGGGAAGAACTCTATCGCCTCGTTTACCTTATCCTCTAGGTCTGAATTCATTCGGGAAATCTGTGCGAATGTGTAAATGCCAAGTGCGTTCAACTTATCTTCGATAAACGGACCAACGCCGTTGATTTCCTGGAGTTGGTCCTTCTGGTCTGCGGTTGCGAATCCTAGTATCCCGAAGTCAATGTCCTTGGACCTCTCTGCAACCCTGAGTAGGGCCGATTCCTTCTTCCTGGTCTCGGCATCCAACTTTTCGATCTTGGACTTCCTGTCCTCGAGCTCCTTTTCCATGGCGGCGAACCTCTCCGCAGCCTTATCTCGAGCGACCTGGTTCTCCTTTTCCTCCAGGTCCATCTGGCGCTTCCTCTCTATCGCTCTCTTCCTCAGCTTCTCCTTGGCCTCCATGGCCTTAATCTCGGCTTCTCGCTCGACTTCAGCAGCCTTCCTTGCTGCATCCCTCTCTACCATCGCAGCCCTCTCCTGGGCCTCTCTCTGGAGCCGAGCGGCCCTCTCCTGGGCCTCTCTCTCGATTCTCTCTGCCTCTTCCTCTGCGGCCCTCTTAGCGGCCTCCTCCTCTTCCTTACGAGCCTCTTCCTCGGCCTTCCTCTCTTCTGCCTTCTTTCTGAGTATCGCTCTGAGCTCGGCAGCCTCTTCCTCGGCCTTCCTCTCTTCCTCTGCAGCCTCCTCGGCGTCTATGCGGGCCCTCTCCTCTTCCTCGAGCCTCTTCTCACGACTTTTCCTTTCCAGGCGCTCGTTCTCCTCCCTCCTGGCTTCGATCTCGATCTCGGTCTGCTTCCTCTCTGCCTCTCTACGGGCCTCCTCTGCCTTCCTAACGGCCTCCTCCGCCTCCTCTACCTTCTCCTCAGCTGCAGCGGCCCTCTCCTCCGCCTCCTTTTCGACCTCTGCGACCTTGTCCCTCAGGTCTTTCTGCATCTCTGCTGCCTCCTTCTTAGCATCGATCTCCGCCTTTGCGATTCTCTCATCTGCCTCCTTCTGCATCTCTGCGGCCTTCTTCTTGGCCTCCCTCTCGATCATCCTCGCCCTCTTCTTGGCGAGTTCCTCTTCGGGAGTGTCTCGATGGACCTCTACCTCCACGGACCACTGGAAGTATACTGTGGCCTTGCCCAATCTGATGAGGCCTACGTATTCTGTGGTCTCTACGGTTTCCTCGCTATCGCTGAACTCTAGTCTGAACTCCAGATTGCCCCTTGAGTTAGATATCTTAGATTTCATGCTGAACCTAGTACCGTTCTCCTCCGATGACATGTCCGTGAAGTCGCAATCCAGTCTGGGTGTGATGTTTGAGATCTGAATAATCTCGTGGCTTCTGGCGAAGGAGCCCTTTCTAATCCCCTTCACGGGCTTCAGGATGTACGGGTCATCATATTCGCCTGTACCTCCTTCCCATCCGAACTCTGTGGTCGTGTACTCTGGCTCGGGGCCTAGGATCTCCTCCTCTTTGACGGCGAAGGGGTTGATTACCCAGAGGAGCAGGAGTAGCAGTAGGAGAATCGGGAAGCAGCATATCCAGAGTATCCTCACGGCATCTGGTACGTACACCTCCAATAGGTTGCAGACCCCGTCCCCATCATCGTCTTCCGGGACGGACAGGTTGTCCTTCGGATTCGTCCCGCAACTGGTCTCGTTGAGATCGGGCCAACCGTCGTTGTCGTCATCTAGGTCCTCTACCAGCTCGAATGTGCAGTTGGCCGAGTCTGTGAGATACTTGCAGGTCAACTCGTCAGGCATGGTGTCGTTGTCGGTGTCATCCCATGCCGTCGAGTCCTTCGGGAACTTGTCAATCATGTCTCCTATGTTGTCCCCATCATCGTCCTCGTCGATGTAGCTGCATACTCCGTCGAGGTCTATGTCCTCCGGGAACGAGGAGGAGTTGGTCGGATCCGTGTTGCATTCTAGCTCGATAAGGTCCGGCCAGCCATCACCGTCCTCGTCGGTGGTGTTGTCCTCTGGCCAGAATACGTCGAAGTCCACTCTGTATGAGAAGTCCCACTGAGAGTTCTGAGCCATGAATCGGTGTGAGTACTCTATCAGCAAGTGTCTGAATGCCTCCTCTGGAATCCCCGAGATGACTCCCGTGCTGTTGTCCAGGACCAGTCCCTTCGGTAGGTCGGGAATCACTGTGAACAGGAGTATACCTCCGCTGTTGGGGGCGATTAGTGGCTCCAGTGGTTCCATCTCCTCCCCAACGGTTAGCGTAATCTTGTCATTGGGGTAGAAGAAGACGATAGGGGAGTCGTCGAACTCGTCCAGTGGGTCGCATATCCAGTCCTCGTCTTGATCTTCGGGACTCTCGACGATGTACAGGGGGTCTGTTCCGCAGGCTATCTCGAATGTGTCGTTCCAACCGTCCCCGTCGTCATCCGGATCAAACAGGTCGGGAACCCCGTCCTCATCCGTGTCGAGGTATCTGGCCACTATTGTGATTTGGAAGGTATCCAAGAATAGTGAGTTGCTCCCAGTGATGGTGTAGACGGTCTCGTTCTGCTCGACTGCTATGGTCCCTGTTAGAAGGCCGTTGGTGTTGTTGAAGTCTAGTCCGTCGGGTGCGGACGGGGAGATGGACCAAGACGTCACGTTGCCTCCGAAAATCTGGGGCTCCAAGTATACCTCATCCACATTGGTGGTTAGATTGAGGAACTCGTCCAGGTAGATCAGCTCGATGTCGTCATCGTCGGGGTCAGGGGTGACGGATTGGAGGGTTATCTCCACAGAGCTGTGGTATTGGGAGTTGTTCGCCCATACTGTGAAGATTTGTATCTCGAACTCCCCTATCGGGGCTCCCGAGATGGTCCCGTTCACAGGCGTTGTTCTGGAAAGTGCCCCATTGAGGGAGAGGCCCTCGGGTAACTCTGGCCAGACCTCCCAGGTACGCACGTCTCCGCCGTAGGTGATGCCGACGATCGGAGCTATCGGCTCATTGACGAACAGCAGTTGGGAGGTCACGCTGTAGACGAGGAATATCTCGGAGTCGTCTATCTGGTCGAGACCGTCGCACAGGCCGTCTCCGTCCCCATCCTCTGGGAATGAAGTGGGATCTAGAGTACCCGTGAGGCATTCGTCCTCGTCAGTATCCCCCCACCCGTCGTTGTCGTCGTCCGGATCGGTCTCATCGGGGTCTCCGTCCCCATCGGAGTCAAGCAGCCACGATGAAATCCCTATGGTGAATTGCGAGCCATGCTGGCTGTTGTTGGCCCAGACTGTGTAGTTGGTCAGGGCGAACTCGGTACTAGGGGTTCCGATGAAAACTCCAGTGGAGTTGTCCATGGCAAGCCCTGGAGGAAGCTCGGGCGACACTTCCCACGTGCTGATGTCTCCGCCGAAGACTATCGGATAGATTTGGACGATTGACAAGTTAGTCGTCAGGTTCAGCAGGGGGTCGGGGTATGCTAGGAGCACGGGCGAGTCGTCTACTGGGTCATTTGCGTCGCAGATCCCATCCCCGTCCTCGTCATCCGGGTAGTCGTCCTCTCCTAGGGGGTCTGTCGCGCAAGCCGTCTCGTTCGCGTCTTCCCAACCGTCGTTGTCGTCGTCCGGATCGGTCTCATCGGGGATCCCGTCCCCATCGGTGTCAAGTAGGGATGAGGAGATGTTGAGGCTGAAGGATGCCGAGAAGGCGCTATTGTTGGCCCATATTACGTAGGCCGTGGAGTTGAAGACCTCCGTAGGCGTTCCCGAGATGACTCCTGTGCTGTTGTCTAGACTCATCCCGGATGGCATGTCGGAGCCCGACTCCCATGACGAGATGGTACCTCCTGATGTGATGGGGACTAGGTCCACCACCGAGAGATTGACTACAAGGTCGAGGCTATTGACCGGGTAGGCGAGTGCTATCGCTCGATCGTCAGAATCATCTAGCGAATCGCATATCCCATCGCTGTCAGTGTCGTCGGGCGTGCTTGTCCCGTTCAGAGGATCTGTGCCGCAATCCAACTCCGCCGTGTCATTCCATCCGTCATCGTCATCGTCATCGTCATAGAGGTCCGCTATCGAATCCCCATCCGTGTCCACCAGCACGGTGATCGTGATGACTACCGAGCTGGTCTGCGCTCCCGAGGCATTTGCCCAGATGGTGTAGTTGGTCTGGTTCTGTATGTTTGCTGGCATACCCCATATGCTGCCGTTATCTTCTCCGAAGAGTAACCCAGAGGGCAGATCCGGGGCTATGTCCCAACTCTCGGGCGTCGAGCCGGAGGTCTGTCCTGCGATGGGCTGCATGGCAACTCCCTCGGTCAGCATTAGATCGGTGGTTGGGAAGCTAAGGAAGATGCCGTTCCCGACTATCCAGATTGTAACCTCGGTGCTGGAACTCCCTCCGGAGTTATTTGCCCATACCGTGTAGGTGGTCTGGTTGGTGACCAGCAGCGGAATCCCCTCGAAGTGACCGTTAGTGGTGTTGAAGGAGAGTCCAAGCGGGAAGGAGGTCGAGTTGATCTCGAAGCTTGCGACCGCGCCACCGACTATGGTGGGGGATATGTCGACCAGTGCGTCCCTGGGAATGATGTAGGTCCCGTTGCCGTACGAGATGTTTGCTATGGGCTCGTTGATGGTAAAGTCGAAGTTTACCCGTGTTGTCCCTCCTTCGCTGGTCACTCGGAGCTGGAACGTCTGCTGCGTCAGGTTCACAATCGGCGTACCCCAAACCGTCCCGTTGCTCGCCCCGAGTTGAAGCCCTGAAGGCAGGTCTGGGACGAAGGTCCAGTTGAGGATGGTGCCGTTGACCTCGTAGGGCGATATGGGCTCTATCTCCGTACCCCGCTCTAAGACGAACGAGGTCTCGTTGTAGGATATGGTCGGCCTACCATTGAGTATGGAGAAGGACACGTTCAGCTGGTTGCTTCCCAGGACTGTGTCATTCATCCAGAGCGTGAACGATGACTCGGACATGTTGGACGTCGCCTCGCCAGAGATCATCCCGGTGTCCGAGTCGATGCTGAGGCCCCCCGGTAGGGGCGATGACGCCCACGAGTCGAGGTACTCGTCGCAGTAGTTGGTGCCCTGGCTGCAGGTCGCGCCCATCGCGCTCAGGCCCATGACTCCCCAGAGGGTGCTTGGCTCGCCCGCCACCAGGGACGAGCCGCCGATGGTGTGCCCCACGGTCTCCATGAAGAACTGGCTGTTGTATTGGCAACTGCTAGATGGTCTGCCCATGTAGCTCCCGTTCCAGTAGAGGGAGCATTGGTTCGTGTAGAAGTTCACCAACATGTTCCCGAGAGGGTCGAATGCGACGTCCTCCCAGTCCAACTTGAAGTCGTTCCCGGGGTTGTTGTTGTAAGTGATCAACTCGTCGAAGTCCGGGTTCATGTTCGAGTCGAACCTCATGATCCTGTGATGATTGGATTGAGAGTTATACATCTGGCCTAAGAAGAGGACCGGGCGACCCTGGTTGTCGATTTCCAGTATGCTGTAGTACTCTGCATAATAGGCGGCGTTATCGGCCATACAGAATTCCCGGGAGGCCTCCACGTTCCAATCCGATCCGCCAAGTGAGATCACGACTAGGCTGTCATAGCAGGTTTCGTTGAACCAGGATGACGCCCCGTTCACGGTCATGTTGCTGATGTCTTGCTCTGACCAAATCGCCACTATCAGATTCCCAGAGGGGGTAATATCCATCATCGCAGAGTCCCAACCCGCAGTGAATCCAGTTCCGCTGCCAATTGTCGGCTCTGTGATTTCGGCAGCCTCCACCCAAGAGCCCGTATCGTTTAGCCTGCCGATGAGGTAGTGTCGACTCTCGTTCCCGGCCGTGAGTGCGCCGAGCTGGGTCTCGCCGTGGGTTTTCATCAGGATGTCCACGCTACCGTCTGCATGCACGCCCATCCCCTGGAGGGCCCTGTGGTAAAGGGAGGTGGGAGTGAGGGTCGCGGCCCATAGGAACTCGCCAGTTGAGACATCGATCCTCGTCACGAAGGGCCTGTAGTAGTTGTAGTTGGAACTCGGTATCTCCATGGTCAGATTGCCCAGGGTAACGGTTCTGTCGCTGATAGAGCTGGTTGAGACCTGCGCTGCTATCGTCAACTCCCCTTTGCTCTCGTCGTAGCTCATCCTAGTGAAGCCGTAGCCGTCTATGCTGGCAATCGTCGAGACGTGCCAATCCGCGGCGCTGGAACCGGATATGTAGGCGTCCTGCGACCACCTCGTGGTGCCATTCGTATCCAGGGAGAAGAAGAAGGCGGCCTCCCTGGAGGGGAGGTCGTGCTCGGTGCCAGGCAGGTCGAGTGCGGTTGTCCTCTCTCCAGTCAGGTACGAGTTCCCTGAATCGTCGACCGAGAGTGCCCCTGGTAGGGAGTAATCAGTATCTAACGGGACCACCCATGCCCAGGTTCCGTTAGCCCACCTCTTGGCTACGTAGAGCTCCATTCCCGATGTGCTCACGCTCAGCCCGTCTTCTGCCCACGCTGAGGTGCTTCCGATCCTTCCGTAGTAGTACAGGTTCCCGCTGGCGTCGTAATCGTGCAGGGTGTAGCCCCTGCCGTCGACAAAACTGCTCGCGTACTGGTGGTCAATCCACGACCCGTATCCTGCGTGCATAGGCGCGGGCGTCCTGACGGTGAATGTGATGGTGAACGGGTAGGATGCGCTGCTGCTGTTGGAGTAGATCACGTAGGCGGTCCCTGCCGTGTCGACCGTGGTTGGAGCCCCGGAGATCACTCCCGTCGTGTTGTTGACGGAGAGCCCGTCTGGCAGTGATGGCGCCCATACCTCCACAAGTTCCTGTCCCGAGAATGTAGGAGTCATGGAGATGGACTCCCCGCTGGTGACGATCAGCTCGGTGGTGTCGTACTCCATCACCGCGTACTGAAGGGTGTCGCACACTCCGTCCCCATTAGCGTCAGCGGGTTGGAACGTGTACGAGGGATCTAGCAGAGAACCCTTGTAGTGCAGCAGTGCGGAGGCGGAGGATGAGTCGTTTGCGTCCAGTGAGAGGATGTAGGGGTCGTCCAGCCTGTCGAACTTTAGGGTCAGACGGGCCCAGTTGAGGGTCTGGGTAGATGTAGACGTGGGCCAGCCATCGCTGAGCCAGACCTCCTCGTGCGTCCAGGACCCGGAGGACTTGTGGGACAGCATGAGCTGCCCCGAGGAGTGGTTGATCCATGCGACATGGACAACTCCGGTGGAGTTGGTGGCTATCTCGACACCCTCGTTCTTACCCGTCGACTCGGCGACAACCTCGGTGGTCCATGATGTCCCGTCATGGGTCGAGAGCCATAGGTCGGTGGTGTTGTACATTCCCGCGTACATCTTCCCGTCGCTCGAGTAGTGCAGCTCTGCCGAGTGGTCTTCCGTGGCAGAGTGGGCCTCTCCCGAGGACCATCCAGTGCTCTGGTTCCTCTCCAGTAGGAGCTCAGGGGTGCTCCAGGACAGGCTGACGTCGCCCGAGAGATCGCCCCCCAGGTCCGCGTAGAAGTGGTAGAATCCTATGGCCCCAGATGAGTTGTTCACCATCAGGACGTGCAGCCTCCCATCCGGTCCGAAGGCGATCTGGCCATGCTGGTTGTTGCCCCCAGTGTCGGGGGGGGCCAAGCCACCTGGAGCGTTCGCTTGGAATGTGGTGCCGTTCAGGTAGGCGCCTCTGATAGTTCCGCCGCTGTCGGACTCTTGCCACCTGACCACCATGTCACCTTCCATTGAGATGGCAATGTCCGAGGAGGTGGTCTGGGAGTGGCTAATCCCAGTCCCCGATGTTGACACCGAGCCATTGGTGTCGGAGAACCTCCAGACGCCCCTCTGATATGCTAGGTAGGTGAATCCGTTCTGGCTCTCGATGTCCCAGAAATTGAAGTCGTCACTATCCGAAAGACTCTGAGCCCCGTATGTGGAAGAATCATGCCTCTGTAGCCATATGTAAGCTGCATCGTTGTTGTATGCGGAATAGTGCCTCAGACCGTGCCATGAGAGTTCGAAGTCGTATCCATGCTGTCCTTGGTCATATGAGAAAGCAGTCAGTCCTCCGGATCCGAAGAGGGATTCTCTGTTCCAGTCATCCGAGCCCTCGAGCCCCGAGCACTCGCACTGGTAGCTGTCGTTCCAGCCGTTCCCGTCGACGTCATCGTCAATCTCGTCGCAAATCCCGTCTCCGTCGTAATCACTCGGATCCGATAGGCTGCTCCATGGCAGGGTGCCGCAGGCCGCCTCCTCGGCGTCTGACCACTTCTCGGCGGTGTCCTCCTCCGCTTTACTAACCGCGGGGTCGTCGTCGTCCGTATCCACGTTGACGCCGAGTCCGTCCCCGTCGTGGTCGAACCAGTCCCTCTCATCGAACGGTAGGTCGTCCTCCGTGTCCACGAAACCGTCGTTGTCGTCGTCCGAGTCCCACAGGTCGATCCAACCGTCGCCGTCGTGGTCGGGGGGGATCATGTACAGGTTGGTGATCTGCAGTTCGCCCCCCATTTCCCCTGTCTCGTCCCCCACGTTGTCGTTCCCGTCGCCGTAGTGGACTCCGAGCCTGCCGTCATTGTCCTCCCCCCAGCATCTGACCGTCCCGTCTTGGATTATCGCGCATGAGTGATAGTATCCGGATGCTATCGAGGAGGATCTCGGCGTGGGTAGGTCGGTCGTCTGAAGCCCAGATCCCATCTCGACTGGGGTATCGACATCGTTGTTCGTGCCTATTCCGATCTGCCCCTGCCCGTTGTCCCCCCAGCATGCTATGCTGAGGTTGTCCAGAAGTGCGCAAGCATGGCTGTAACCGACGCTGATGGAGGAGGCCGTTCGCCCGATGCCGAGCTCCACTGTCGGCAGGTCGTCGCCCATCTCGCCGTCTGCGTCGCCAGTGTAGCCAGAGGTCGTCCCCAGGCCAGTCCTTCCGTCCGAATTCGCCCCCCAGCAGCGAACGCTGCCGTTGTCCAGGATCGCGCATGTCGACGAGTAGCCTGCAGATACCGAGACTGCAGTCCTGCCATCCCCCAGGTCCACCGCTGGCAGACCGTCACCCATCCGAGCGTTGCACTCCCTTGTGTTTAGTACCGTGTTGAGGGTAGGGTGGCATGAGATGCCGTTGGAGTCGAGGTCTGGGCCATGTCCGATGTTTTCGTTGTGCTCCTGGCCCAGTTGCCCGTTGTTGTTCTGGCCCCAGCACTTCAGAACGCTGCTGTCTAGTATGGCGCAAGTGAAGGTGGCACCCGCCTCGATGGCTATGGCGGTCCTCCCGGTCCCCAGATCGGCAGCCACGAGGTCGTCACCCATCTCGTTGGCGCCGTTCCCCCTGGTGGAAGTGTTGCCTATTCCGAGCTGTCCGTAGTTGTTGAGTCCCCAGCACTTGACGCTTCCGTCGTCGAGGAGGGCGCACGAGTGGTGCTGGCCGGTCGCTATCTCGGTCGCGGTCCTGCTGGTGCCGAGGTCCACAGGAGCGAGGAAGTCGCCCATCTCGTCGGGTGCGTCTCCTATCTGGGTGGTGTTCCCCATCCCGAGCTGTCCGTAGTTGTTCCTGCCCCAGCACTTCACGCTACCGTCGTCGAGCAGAGCGCAGGCGTGGTTCTCGCCCACTGATAGGCTAGTCGCGGTTCTGTTGGCCCCCAGTGGCACGAAGGCGAGGTCCTCGCCCATCTCGTTCTCCCCGTCGGAGGCAGTGGAGGCGTTGCCATGCCCGAGCTGTCCGTACCCGTTGTAGCCCCAGCACTTCACGTGCCCCTGCGAGGATCTGGCGCAGCCGAACTTCCCGATCTCGCTCAGGGAGACCTCCTCGACGTCGTATGGGCTCGAGGATAGGGAATCGGTGCCGTCCGATGCCCCGAGTGGAGTAGTTGAGTCCAGCATCACTAGGTCGGTGGAGGCGGGAGATGCCAGTGAAGACGTCCCACCATCCCCCATCTGTCCCGATGAGCCATCACCCCAGCACATGACTCGACGGTCCCCAGTGGAGTCGCTTGAGTATAGTGCGCAGGAGGTCCCGCCCCCAGAGCCGGAGCTTGTGGATACGGAGACCTCCAGAGGGGTCCATCCGGCTACGGTGGTGACGCTGACGGGGTCCTCGGAGGTGACTGCTCCTACTCCGTTTCCGAGCTGCCCGTCCGTAGCCACCCCCCAGCAGATCACGCTGTTGGATGAGATGGCGCAACCATGCGTCTCCCCCACGTCGAAGGAAGTGAGGTCTGTGGTGCCCGAGCCCATCGATGTTCCTGTGGGGTGGAACTGCGAGTTGCCCATGACGACAGGGGCCTGGTGCCCGGCTAGGGAGAAGGATAGGTCGTCGTTTTCCTCGTCGAAGTAGGCGATCCTAGTCTTCCCATCCGCGTCGACAGTGACCTGTGTGCCCTGGCCGGAGGAATCGGAATCCTGCGTGGTGAGCGTCCACGATGAACCGTCCCAGACTGCCAGCCTAAGGATATTCGCCCCCGAGTCGTGGTAGGCGATTCGCGGCCTGTCGTTCGCGTCGTTCGCGATGGATGTAAAGCCACCAACCGAGCCACTGGAGTCCACAGTGGTGATGACCCAGCTGGTACCGTCGTAGTGAGCATAGCGTAGGTTCCCGTTGGCTGAATCGAGGTACGAGATGTGCGGCCTCTCGCTGCCATCTAGCGTGAGAGCGGAGTACGCGCCTACCTTCGCGGAGCTATCGTCCACCTCAGTGACAGCCCAAGTTGTTCCGCTCAGGACCGCATAATGGAGGGAGCCCGCGGTATCTGAGCCGTTGTAGAAGCTTAGGTGAATGCTTCCAGATGAGTCCACTGCGTATCCCGTCTGGTAGTTGTGTGAACCAACCTGGACTATTTCCGAGGAGCGCGCAATACCATCGTGGACAATTAAGGATTGGGCGTCATCTGAACTGTCGTTGTAGTATGAGACGTGTACCTGCCCATATTGATCCAGAGCTATGTCGGCGTACTCGCCAACGACTCCCGAACTGTCCAGTGTCTGCTTTATCCAAGACGATGCAGAGCTGCACGTAGTGGTGCAGTAGGTGTATTCTAGATCCCCGTAGTTGTAGTCGAAGTATGCGATGTGTGGGTTTCCTTCCGCGTCTACTGCAATCGAATTGCTCCAAGCCATATAGTTCGAGCTGGTGTCGATGTCCGTCGTTACCGTCCAGGAAGAGTCACCGATGGCCATGTAGGCGTACTCTAGGTCACGACCGCTCCTGTCGTAGTAGGATACGTGCAACCCGTCGCTGTCATCGATGGCGATTGCCGAGGACTGCCTCCCCGTTGTGTAGAAACCGGCATTGTCCCTGATCTTCGAGGTCGACCAGACTCCTCCTGACTTGATTGCTATGTACAGGTCATCGTCGTTGTCATCAAAGTAAACTATGTGCGGGGCGCCACTGCCGTTCAGCGCTAGGTCCAGGGAAGAATATGAGAGTGAGGAGGCTCGCGTCATTGGAGTCTCGATGCTCCAGTTCGCTCCGTCGTACGATGCGTACCTTACTGCGTATTCCCATGTGCTTGAGGAGTAGTTCCTGATGGAGTATGCTATTTGTGGGTGCCCAGTGTCGTTTACTGCGATCGAGGTGTCGAATACGTCGTTGGTTAGGTCATCTATGGTGGAGATTTCCCATCCGGAACCGTTGTAGTGTGCGTACTTGAGGTAATCAGAGCTCGAATCGACATAGGAAATGTGCGGACGCCCGTCGTTATCGAGGGCGATCGAGGGGTAGTATCCGACGCTGGCAGTGTTATCGATTTCCTCCACGCTCCACGAAGTTCCTACTTGCCTGGCATACACTAGGCTGGTAGCGCTGGCATTGTAGTAGGCGACGTGCTGTTGCCCGAATCCGTCCAGGGCGATCGAGGTGTAGAGGCCAACTGAGAAACCATCCCCATCGACAAGCGAGACAGCAGCCCCCGCTGGGCTCTGTGTAATGTGCTCCAGCATCCCGCTGGTGGCGTTGATGTAGGTCATATGCATCGTTTCATCCACGAAGCTCAACGAGGTGTCAGGGTTGCCTAAGGTCACGTCTCCGGTGCTGGCTAGGGCCTCTGTTCGCCAAACCGTGCCCGTGTAGACCACCGAGT
>PBGH01000022.1 GCA_002720055.1 Methanobacteriota archaeon
TTCGATACGGACGAGGAGAACGCCACTCTGGCCGACATCCTCACCTATCACGTGTACTCGGGATCAGTCCAGTCATCTGCCGTGACCGACGGTATGACGGTAACGATGCTGAACGGCGATGAGGCGACACTAACAGTTTCTTATGGAACCGTCAAGATCGGCGAGGCGACCGTGACCCAGGCAGACGTGATGGCTGCCAACGGGGTCATACACGTCATTGACAAGGTCCTGCTGCCACCTGCGGACGAACCAGTCATCCCCGCTGGATGTGACTACGTCATTGGTATAGATAGCACTGGATTGGCATATGATAATACCGACCTATCCATCGAAGTAGGTCAGACAGTCTGCTGGATTTGGCAGGATGAGTCCATGGCACACAACGTTGCAGAGATAGAAAACGAAGGAGATACGACTAGGATGATCGGCGGTCAATACAGTGGTGAGTCGTTGACTACTCTCGATTACAGGATAACCTTCGATGAAGATGAGACTTTCCTCTACATATGCGAGCCACATTCCACAATGGGAATGGTTGGTAAGGTGACTGTTGGTTCAGGAGTAACTGCTGCTGAAGTAGCAGAACCAGATGAGCCAGACGTAGAAGAAAACAATACTCCAGGATTCACTGCACTTGCCGTGGCCCTAGCACTGGTCTCCGCTGTCATAACCTACAGAAGGAAGTAGAATTTAGATGAGAAATCTACCTCTTAAGAAGATTAAGACCAGCTCCAGACTGGACTGGTTTACTCTCTTCTGAGTGACCTCTCCTAAGGAAATACGTAGACCACCCGGGTGGAAAGAGCAGATCATCGCTCACCGCCCGGGTGACAATACATATCATTAAACAGTTGAAAAAAACGTAATTTTACCATGGAGCCTGAGATTAGCAGGTCTGACTACCTGTACGATGCTCTGTTGGGAAGACAAACCGACGAGCTAGTCAGAAAGATAGCGATAGGCGCGGCAATAATAGGTTTCATCTCCCATATTGTGATATGGGCTCTAGATTATACCGAAGTAATACAGATTAGCGGCAAGTCATCTGAACTGGTAGCATCCCCCCTATCTACTCTCTACACGCCGTTCTCGATACTCCTGACTTACGAGGTGTACCAGCTAATCAGGACTATCCCGGACTCGTTTTCTTCAGCGGTGGGGAAGCAGTTCGAGATTGCTACGCTTCTAGTGGTAAGGGAGATCTTAAAGAGACTCTCAGAAATTAAATTCTCTGAAGATTTTACAATCGATAATGACCTTCGACTGTTACTCGCGGAATGCGCTGCCTTCCTAGCACTATTCTACACATCCTTGAGCTATCACAATATAACCGTTAATAACGAAAATGAAGAAGATATTCCGACCCATGTTTACTCTTTCATCCAATCCAAGAAGACGATAGCCATCCTGATGCTGCCCGTCTTCCTCCTGATCGCTTCGATATCCTTGCTAGGGTGGATATCCTCCGCCCAACAAGGGGAAGGCGGAGTAAACAGGGAAATATTCTTCCTAGATTTCTTCACATTCCTGATTCTAGCTGATATTCTAATTCTACTCATCTCATACTGGTTCTATACAGATTTCGGCAATCTGGCTAGGAACACCGGTTTCATCCTATCCACGGTGATAATCAGAGTCGCCATATCCTCCACCGGACTTTCTTCAATGGTACTATTCGCACTGAGCGGAGTCATCGGTCTAGCTATCATACGAATCTCGAAAGCAAGTGGATGGAATCACACTGGGGCTAAAGCCTCTTTACCACCCATATAGGGCCTGAGAATCTCGGGTATTGATACTCCCCCGTCCTCCAATTGATTTTGTTCCATTATCGCCACCAAGGCTCTACTTGTAGCAATGGCCGTAGAGTTCAGAGTGTGGACTGATGAATTCCCGTCTGCAGTCCTGTATCTTATCCTGAGTCTATTCGCCTGGTAGTCAGTGCAGTTAGAGCAGGAAACAACCTCCTTGTAGGAGCCAGCCCCAGGGAGCCATGCCTCAAGGTCGTACTTCCTAGCTGCGACAGTCCCCATATCTCCCGTACAGATATTTACAACCCTGAAGTGCAGACCTAGGCTATTCCACATATCCATGGCGTTGGCTAGTAGGTCCTCGTGGTGTTCCCAAGAGTCCTCCGGATCGGAGATAATAATCTGCTCCACCTTTGTGAATTGATGAACCCTCCAGATACCCCTATCGGAGAGTCCGTGGGCCCCCACCTCTCTTCTGAAGCAGGGAGATACTCCTACCATCCTTATGGGCAGCTCGGAAGGCTCAATCACCTCGTCCATCCTCATAGCTGTTAGAGGGTGCTCACTAGTAGCGATTAGGTAGTACTTGTCAGGATCGATGCCGTACATCACAGTCTCGAAATCGCTTAGATCAGTTACGCCCTCATAAGCCTCCCTGTTCATCATCAATGGCGGTTGGACTAGCGTGTATCCACGCTTCATCAGGAAGTCCGCGCCGTACTGCTGAAGAGCCATCTCCATTCTTGCAAGGTCCCCTTGTAGGAAGTAGAATCGGCTACCTGCGACCTTGGCTCCCCTTGACTGGTCAACCCAGCCGTTCATTTCGATCAGCTCGTTGTGATTCCTAGGTTCGAATCCTAAATTCAATTTCTCCCCATGCAGACTGTGCAGAGTGTTCTTCTGGTCGTCCTCTCCAACGGGTACTTCTGGGTGAAGGATGTTCGGAATCCCCATCCTTATTGAGTCCCTCTGTACGAGACACTCGTCAGAGTGAACTGTTAGCTCGTCGATCTGCGACCCTATGTTAGCTACCTCATTCAATATCCTATCAGCAGTCTCGATGTCACCGGACTTCTTCGCCTCCGCAATACCTCTTGCCGCCTCATTCCTCTTCCTCCTGAGCTGATCCACATCGTACTGGGCCTTTCTCCACTCCTCGTCCAGCCGGATTACTTCATCGATTGGATCTTGGGATATTCCCCTTTTGTCGTGATCGGCCCTGATGACCTCCGAATTATCCCTGAATATCGACATGTCCAGCATTGTTATCAGGCGTTGGCAGGCTGACGCTCACTTGAGCAAATCGGTCCCTGAGGGTGGTGCGGAGTGCTCTTAGTGAGTCTAGAAGTATTCCCTGATTAGAGGAAGGTGATATCCTGCCAAAGCTCGTTGATACCAATGAATATTGCTCCTGAGATGAGATAACCGAGTATACTACCTCCATTCAGGAGCGGCAGACCCGCTTGGGGTTTCCCCCTAGCCACCTGAGTCATCAGAGCTGCATATCCGACAAGCCCACCGAGCAGGGTTCCCAAGCCCACCAGCATCGCACCTAGGTGGATTGGCTTACTTGGTTCACCCCAGAAATCGAAGACAACAGGACCGTAGTCGGGTAAGAAGGTGATCGAAGAGATGACCAACATTCCAGGGAAGATAACGTCACCTAGGCCCATGAATAGTGCATCCCTACCCTTTGTCCTCGTCTTGGCATTCGGGACCTTGACTGTGTTTGGTTCCTTAGAGCGCTCCTTCCTCATAATATCCCCCTCTTGGTCCAGAAAGGTGTAGTCCGTGCTTTTCGGAGCGACCAATAGTACTGGGAGCTTAAGGTCGATCATCGTATCAGCTAACTCGAGCATGTGCTTGCTACCGTTTACCGCCCAGTGGTCGTAGATCGCAGCTAGGACCATGAAGAGGATTATCAGGACTGGTACGAAGGCTATCCCAAGCATCACTATCACGCCGGATCCCACGAGCAAACCGACCGTGTTCACCACGTACCATTCAGGAAACTTGTGAAGGGCATACATCATCCCAGTAGTGGAACCCAGAGCGACTAGGTTGTATGAGAGCCAATGCGGATCGTTTATTCCAAGAATCCATAGAACAAGAGCCAGTATCGGGAAGATGGCCAATAGGAGGCTGTATCCTAAGGCAAGGAAGACCACTGCCTTGATCACTACTTCCCGACCTCTCCTAGCGAGCCAGATTATGAAAATCGTGAACAGGAAAATCATGAAAAGCTCAAACAAGATGTTTCCAGCCTCGGTGGTCCCCTCCTCACCGAATGCTCTCATCTCCTCGAAGTTGTAGAACGGTTGGATGAAAACCCCGAACAGTATGGATGCAGTGAACATGGCCCCCATTCCTGTCATTGAGGCCCATTGGTCCCGAACCGCAGCGATGATGTCGTCGAAACCCGAATCCGTCATAGCTCCACGACCTTCAAGACACATTTCACCTTGACCCACACATGGCCGCACGGGACTCACTCCAAATCAGGGAGTGGCTACATGGAAGGATAGGCGCTGGCATGAGGCTAGGACTCAGCACCTGCTCGTCGATGCTCGAAAGGCTAGGCAACCCACAAAGGGACTTCCCTAGTGTTCACGTGGCCGGAACGAACGGCAAGGGATCACTATGCGCCCACCTCTCTTCCCTAGGTGCCAGCAATGGGGATTTGGTTGGTCTACTCACCTCTCCTCACTTGATCACCGAGGAGGAGAGGACGAGGATAGACGGTAGGCCGATCGATTCCGACGACCTCGACACCCTTCTGGAGGAAATCAGGCTGGCGTGCGAGTCAGAGCCCAGGATTGAGCCGACTTACTTCGAGGTCACTTTCCTAGCCTCGATGCTGGCATTCTCCAGAGCTAGGGTGGATAGAGCCATCATAGAAACCGGACTGGGGGGAAGGCTGGACTCTACCAGCCTCGTGGAGCCCGATGTTTGCGCCATCACAACCATCTCCATGGATCATTCCGAGATATTGGGAGGTACACTAGCAGAGATAGCCGCCGAGAAGGCGGGGATACACAAGCCCGGCATCCCTCTCATCTGCCTAAATAGCGATGATAAGTCAGTTAGGGAATCGATAGAGGCGGTTGCAGGCTCCGACGTGATCTGGTTCCAAACTCATGCTAAAGACGCTCAGGAGGTTGCTTTTGAGATGTCACTGGAAATCGGGAGGATGATTGGCTGGGATTTCAGAAAAGCTTCTATTAACTGGTCAGGTAGAACAAATGAGCCAATAATATGGTCTGGTGTGGAGTGCTACCTGAGTGCAGCCCACAACTCCGAGAGCATTTCACATGATCTAGCACGAATCTCTGGAAGGGAGCACGTGATGGTACTGGGTATGACCCAGAAGGGAGACATCTCGGATATTGTCTCTCTACTGGCAGACAACTCGGGGAGAGCTCTCTGTATTGTCACGGAGGTAAGCGGTGGGAGAAACCCAAGTGTAAAACCAGAGATTCTGGCATCTGCGATTTCCTCCAATAGCGATAATAAGACGGAGGTAATTTCTGATCCAATTAGGGCGATGGACCTAGCCACCGATATTGCGAGAGAGATCGGTTGCCGGGTATATGTGACGGGCAGCGTCTATCTGGTTGGCAAGCTGATTAAGGAATTACTGTACCGTACCGATGGGGACATCTGGGATTATCTGACCATCCACCCATCCAGAGTGACTACCGAAGTATGATTACCATGTCCCTCGACACAGATGATATGGGCGGCAAGTGGGATGGCAGGTTCATCGAGCTAGCCACACACATCTCAGGTTGGAGCAAGGACCCATCGACTAAAGTCGGTTGCGTGGTAGTAGGTGAGGATAGAGAAATCAGATCAACAGGATTCAACGGGTTCCCCAGAGGGATAGAGGACGATTCGGGCAGACTCGAGGATAGGGAGCAGAAGTACCCCCTAATTTGTCATGCCGAGGAGAATGCAATAATGCATGCTGCCAGGATAGGAGTCTCCCTCAAGGGGTGCGTAGCATATGTGACTTGGCCACCATGTACCAGATGTACGCGATCGCTAATTCAGGCAGGAATAGTGGAGGTCGTTTTTCCAAAGGATATTGAGATCCCAGAGCGGTGGAAGAAGGACTTTGCAATGTCAATGAATATGATGGAAGAGGCTGGAATCTCTGTTCGTTCGGCCTAGAGAGTGTCCCATAAAGACTGGAGATTTTCCTCTAATTCTTCGATGGTCCCGTCGTTTAGTACTACTAAGTCAGCCATAGCAGCAGTCGCATCAAGAGCCTGTCCTGCCTCGTCTTCAGCTCTCGCTTCAGCAGCTTCCTGGGCTAGGAAGGCTCCCTTCTCAGTAGGATCACCAGGCCTACTCCTATCCATCATCCGATTCCATCGAGACCCTTCCTCAGCTCTCACCTCAATCAGGACGAAATCCCCCCTGATCCTCAGTGCTTCGACCTCCGCTGGGGTTCTGATCGAGTCTATAACCGCATCATCACCATCAATAAGCTCCAGAAGCATTTCTGCAAGTACACCAGGCCCCCCCTTCCTCCTTAGCTCTCTTCCTCCTTCTATCAGAGCTTCTCTCGTAGGATCGATCCCCTGCTCAGAAAGCCAAGTCCTGATTGAATCAGAACAAGAAAAACTACGGAGACCCTTGTTCGAAAACCAATTCACAAGAGTCGACTTTCCACATGCATTTCTCCCGGTAAGTCCAATCAGCATGCAGCTCCCAGTGAGAGGCCGTGAATATTCGTTGCCCTCGAATTTAGAGGCTAATCGGGGAAAGGCACTAACAATATGAGCGCGGCGTGAGGGGCGTTAGTATGGCGAGGCGGAAGACCAAGGCATCCGGGCCGATCAAGAAGTGGTGGCTTTCGAAGCACGAGTATCACTACCAGGCATACACAGGAATGACGCTATTGGCATTCGCCATAATGCTGTACTCATTCATACTATTCTTCTTCACGGAATTTGCTCAGGAAGCGAGTCAGAGCATGGTCTCTCTGGCATGGGTAGGACTCTTGGGAGGGGCACTTGCTCTTTTCTTCGTTGCTCCGGAGTTCTTTTACTTCTTCGGTAAGAGGCAGACTCTATCCGAGATTCTAACTCTTGACTCCAGAGCCGAGGTGATGAGGAGGAGAAAGGAGGCAGAGATCGCCGCAGATTTACTGGGAAAGCCATTCCAATCTAGACTCAAGAGTCTCTACGAGAGGCTTGGAATCAGCATTCCTAAGAGATATGTCAACATCTCCTCTTCAGACGAGCAAGGCTCGAGGGGAATTTCAGAGGAGGAATGAACCATCCTCCCGGAGACTAATGACTCGATTCAGTCGACTATACTGAGGGAATCTCTTCTGGCTGGAGGCCTAGTTGTTCTACTATTGGGTTCTATGTGGGTCTCCACTGGTACGTTCCCACCAATGGTCGTGGTCGAGTCGACTTCGATGATGCATGATGAAGAGGGATCATACGGGGCAATAGACCCAGGAGATCTTGTCATGGTTATGGATAGATATAGGGTTGAGATCATCACCTATGCGGAGGCCACCCAAGAAGGGAACGATAACTTCGGCTACGAGTCCCATGGAAGGGCTGGGGATGTGATTATCTACAGGAAGAACGATGGGAGCGATACTCCAGTGATACACCGGGCACTTCTAGAGGTGGTTAGGAACGTTACTGGCTGGGATGTACCTGGCACCTCTCTGAGGAATGTGGATAGCATATCATGGACTCTAGATTACCAGTGCTCCTACCACGGTGGTACCTACAATCTCGAAATCAGGGATTGGGTTCCAGAGCACGCAGGATACCTGACTTCCGGGGATAATAATTTCGGAGGATGCATGATCGATCAACCATCTGCGAATTCGCAGGGACAGGGCAGGGGGCTAACGGATGCTAATGGTGATCCGGTTCAGCCGGTGAGAGAGGAGTGGATCGTAGGTGTAGCATCCTCCGAGATACCCTGGATAGGTTCGATCAAGCTACTTACCACCGGTACGGCGCAATCTGTCACGCCAAAGACATGGAGCAACCTCTCAATCGCAATAATTCTGGTACTGGCAACTCCAATTGCTTTCGACTACCTCTCTGGTAATTCCCGTAATTCCGAAGAGGAGGAGTAGTCACGCCTCTCCCCGATTAATATCGTAGCAGAGCAGCTTGATAGTTCTGGAGTGATATTTGCTAGAACAATACCGTTAATTCTCTTTATACCAGGCTTCAGTATCGTCCAAAGCTCCTTCCCCCGGATCGGATATTTCCGTATTCGCTGGAGTCTCAGATGTCTCAAATACCGTATCTTGGTTGAGAATTATCCTGCCCTGCTCGTCCACTTGGAACTCAGTCGGGCCTGTTTCATCCTCCATCGTTAGAGCCATTACAATTCCGATTAACAGTACCAAAACACCACAACAGGCGCACCCGGAAGAGCCAACTATCCCAAACACTCCTCCTATTGCGTCTCCAATTATCTCACCAATGAGGTCCTCGTGGATAAGATAGATTTCCTCGCTAGCTGAGATTTCGTACGACTCACCCACGTTAATGGCCGAGATTTTTCCTAGGTGCCAGTATCCTGGTGGATCATCCTCCCACCCCCATGGCCTATCTCCGCTCTCATCGCACCAATCATGGACCCACTCTGGGTTTCTACTTTCTTCATTTGTATTGTTGACGGTCAATGAGAAGTCTTGGCACTGGTCACCAATTGAATTAGATCTGTCCTTGACGTACACTAGGTAGCTAACCTGCTCGCCCTCTCCTCTATCCCGCTCTTCTAGAGCTTCGAATACTCCTGTTTGACCATTCCAAGAGCTCTCTTCAGGAACCCAGTTCTCATCAGCTTCTAATCCAGATAGTCTGCTCCCGAACATAGTAGTGAATAGTATTCCTAACCCAATTAACAAGCCTCCTACGATCATAGTCCATTTTGCAGCATTATTCATACACCCGCGGACACATCATTGCCTACTAACTAATCCCTTGTTTGATCCACCATCATTAGTTCCTAGTACGTTGCGTCGACCTGCATGTAGCTCTTGCTTAACGAAATAATCAGGGTAAAGCCGCCTAAACATCTGTATTCCATGATATTGATTTATACAATTAGAAAAATCGCAGTCTCCCGTGTCCGACTCTTTAAGCGACCTAGCTCACCATGAGGGAGTCGCCTACATCGGTATGGTTCTAATCCTGAGCGCATTCTTCTTGGAAACTCGTGATATCTTGCACAGCAAGGCATTCCCGTATCTTTGTCTAATGGCATTTGGGGCCGGTCTTCTCGCAATCAGAGCGTTCCTCATCGAAGAATGGGCATTCTTCATCCTCGAAGTAGCATGGTTTGCAGCCGCTGTCCTCGGACTATGGTCGATCAAGTCATTCGAAGGAGGGACTGATAGATAGCTGTGCCATTCTGATTTCATTTTATCTGGGAAAAGATAAATCTAGAATTTCCGAGGGCCACCAGTAATGAGGAATAGTAGGATCGTAGTACTGACCGGTGCCGGAATTAGTGCAGAGTCTGGGGTAAGAACCTTCCGAGATAATGACGGTCTATGGGAGAACCATCGAATTGAGGACGTTGCAACTCCAGAAGCATGGAGCAGTGACCCCTTCCTGGTTTGGAAGTTCTATCAGGCAAGGCGGAATCAATTGCTCTTAGTTGGGCCTAATCCAGCCCACTTCGCATTAGCTCGATTAGAGTCTGATGTCGAGTCATTCACATTGATAACTCAAAACGTCGATGACCTACATGAGAGGGGGGGCAGCTCGTCTGTAGTTCATATGCATGGAAGCTTGCGGTCCCTCAGATGCGAGAAAACAAGTAAAATAGAAGTAAGAATGGAGGATTCAGATTTAGATGAGGATTTTGTGTACTGCAACTGCTGCGCGAAAGCGTCTCGAATGAGGCCAGACATTGTCTGGTTCGGTGAGATTCCAATGAAAATGGACGAGATATACAGATCAGTAGAAAGCTGTGATGTTTTCATCGTTATTGGAAGCTCAGGCCATGTTTACCCTGCTGCAGGGCTTGTTAATTTGGCAAATTCATTCGGAGCCCGCTCAATTCTCGTTAACTTCGAGGTTCCTGTAAATGGACACGACTTCGATGAGATACATATCGGGAAGGCGGGCGAATTACTCCCAGATCTGGTAGACTCCTGGTTAACTGATTAGTACTACTTCGACCATTTTAATAGGTCCCCCACTCTATTGAAGACTTCGTTTTCCACTGCAGCTAGTTTCGTTATGGCACTGTTTGTGCTCGGACCATCCTCCTTCCATATAGGAACCATGGATGTCCACACGCCCTCTCCCTTAATGCGCGAGTAAAGGGCCGCTCCAATATGGATAGCTATCAGAATGTAACTCAGATCTGCTGAGAACTCGTGCGAGGTGATTGCCAAGTCCTGCATAGGCCCATCCTCGATTCCTTGTGCGTATAGGCCAGCAATCAATAATCCCGAAAGGGGTAGCGTAACTAGGCACAGGTACATGATAGTGTGGATTGATTTGGCTAGAAATTTATGAGCCACAGGTATCGATTCACTGGCTCCAAGAAACGTTTCAAATCTCCTCATGTAGAAGTATCTCATCAAGACAATAATCAGGAATAAGCTCGCAAAGACCACTTCGAAGACCAGCAATCCTGAGTCGTCTAGTTCCGAAATGTCGTCAATTTGCTTGAATATCCCGTATGAATACAGGATGATGAACCCCCAATGGAGAGTCTTGGCCGAAAATGTGTGTGTCTTAGCCATCATTACTTCAAGCTCCTTCTTGTTCTTTTCATCCGACAGGCAGTGAATAATTGAAACATGGGGGCGTCCTCGATAGTCCATGGTAAAAAGGCCTGACGTTATACTCCTTGCCATAATGTTCTTTCTGACTCCACTATCCGGATGCCTCCAAGGGGGTAACGTAGAGTCAAATCCCGAGGAAACTCATTGGCTACCTGAAGTCGAGGACAGATCCGGCAAGCTCTACAGATCCGACGATGTCTTCTCTTGGGTATCATGGAACGGCTCATACATAATTGACGAGGTACGCTCTGTGTACGTCCCTGTACCCAATATCGACGCATCTGACGGTGGTGCTGGCGCTACCGGAGGCGCTGAGGTCCATCTCGGATTATGGTTGCCATTAATCGAGGGATGTGACTGGGAGTCTACCGAGGTACCAGAAGAGTGTAGAGTCCCGGTCCTAGCCGAGATCGGACCATACTACGACGATGGTGACGTTGACGCATTGACCCCCGCGGACCGTCTCGGGCGATTCCTGATTGAGAACTACGTCCCCCATGGCTATGGGGTGGCCCAGGTCTCGGTCTTTGGGACCGGTGAGTCTAACCACTGCATGGATCTGATGGGGCATGACGAGCAGGCCGGGATTAAGGCAGCAGTGGATTGGCTTGGGTCTCAGCCCTGGTCCAACGGCAGAGTCGGAGCCATTGGAAAATCGTACGATGGCAGCACGCCGTGGAATGCTGCCGCAGCTGGTTCAGAGTATCTAGCTACTATTGTCCCCATGTCGGGCCTGATAGGGGTCCATGACCTAATGTGGAGAAACGGAAGCATGGAGTTCCGAGGGGCAATAATGCACAACGGTGTTTATGGTAGCTTCGGACTTGATGGTGATTCAGGGGACATAGAGAACATCTGTGAGGGATATCTGGAGGGTTATTACGCTGGACCTGCAGCCTATATGACCGGCGATAACCTAGCTTGGCTTGGCTCAGACTACTGGGAGGAGAGGCACTTTCTTACCGGGGCTCTCGATGTCTATAATGGCTCGATTTACATCATCCATGGGATGCAAGACTGGAACGTGGACCCTCACATGGCTTTCCCTGTTCATCAGATGTCAATTGATGCAGGCTTTGAGGTCAAGGGTCTTTACGGCCAGTGGGGCCACGACTATCCAGATCGAGTTAGCGGCCATTCTGGACTTTCAAGCGGAAGGGGAGCGGAGGCATATCCCTATACCCTCAGGTGGGATTGGGCGGACGATCTCCTCGAGTGGTTTGACTACTACCTGCGCGATACTGGTCCGCAACCTCGGCTTATCGCCGAGATACAGGACAATATGGGTGGCTGGAGAGTCGAGAACACCTATCCACCCGAAGATCTCGAATGGATGATGATTTCGATGGACGAGTGCGATGTACTGCTCGGCGGGTCAACAGTCACCTCTAGTAGCCAAAGCACAATCCAGTGCCCTGCGTTCGAGCAGGAGACTAGAATCGTGGGAACCCCAACCTTCCATGTTGAGGCTCAGATAGGCCTCCTCTCGACTTCAGGACATCTTTTCGTCGAGATGGTACTCAGTTCAGACGAGGAGATGCATCTCGGACATGCGGTGATGGACCTGCGTTTCCATGCTGGTGGAAGGGAGGGGCAGACGCTAATTCCTGGAAGCACAGTGATAGCCAAGATGGAGTTCTTCGGCATGGACGTCGTGGTTCCAGCAGGAGACGGAGTAACGCTCCTCATT
The DNA here is from genome assembly GCA_002720055.1 of Methanobacteriota archaeon. Next base: position 12,236 of record PBGH01000022.1, read on the forward strand.
ACCCAGACTGGGGAGGATTACATCCCCAGTCCAGTATCAACTCAACCGGTATCAATCTCTCTGGACTCCATGAGTGTCTTGGCACTATCTACGGTGAATAGGGACTGCTCGGACCTATTCTTGCCACCAATGCAGGATCCTTACCCTTTCTGTGAAGTAACCGCTAACTAGGCCCAACCGATACAGGGAACTATAATCACTAGCACACAGGAGGGGGTAATTTCTCCTGATTCGAGGTATCGATATGATCGAAGGAACTCCCGTTGAAGATGGCGTAAAGACTCAGATTCCTCGGAAATTTTTAGCCTCTACCTCCAAAGTTAGGATTGTGGCAATCGCATTTTCAATGGCTGCAGTCATGCTTTTTGTATCCTTGCAGGGTTGGATTTTCGGTGAGGTCGTGGATGGGATTAAGGATGACCAGGAAACTTACGATAGAGTTCCAGTATGGGAAAGATCAGATTGGCCATACATCACAAACCAAAGTTACAGCTATGTTATGGAGTTGGGGGGATACACGATTTTGGAGACTGATAACGATTGGAACTCAACACATCATTTTGTTAATTTCGATCTCCCCCTTAGTGAGGGAGGTTCTGCGCCCAACGGCATTGTAAGCCTCGCTGTCTGGCTTCCTGATGTTCCTGAAGGGGTGACCGTCCCAGTGATTGCAGAATTTGGGCCTTATTTCGATGAGACGAGCGTTGATACTCCCTCAATAGAAGTACCAGGTACTTGGCTGGGCCAGATGATCATCGATCAGATTTTACCTCATGTATATGCTTTCGCCCAAGTGTCTGTTATGGGAACGGGACGATCAAATCACTGCATGGACCTGATGGGAAATGCCGAGCAGCTTGGAGTTGATGCGGCTGTTACTTGGTTGGGCTCTCAGGATTGGAGCAACGGTGCGGTTTCGATGATTGGGAAGTCATATGACGGATCCACCCCATGGCAGGCTGCGACGTTCGGGAATGAGTACCTGAAGACTATAGTTCCAATTTCAGGACTAATAGGAGTGATGGAGCTAATGTGGAAGAATGGAAGTAGCGAAGCCAGAGCCCCAATCATGCATAATGGTGTCTACGGCTCGTATGGTATTGACGGTGACCAGGAAGATATCGGAAACGTATGCCCTGACTATATCATTGGTCCCGGGACTGGAGTTGCTGCATACATGTGGGGTGGAGAGGTTGCTGGGACTTACTGGGAGGAGAGATACTTCTTAGACAGGGTCCTACAGAATTATGGTGGCTCTGTTTACCTCATTCAGGGGATGCACGATTGGAATGTAGATCCCCATATGGCTATTCCAGTTATCAATCAGCTGATTGATGCAGGTATTGAGTCCAAGGGCTTGTTCGGGCAATGGGATCATGATTACCCCGATAGGCCCGATTACCACTTCAATCGCTCAGGAGAGGGTAGAGGCAGAGAAGCATACCCCGAGATGGTTAGATTTGACTGGATGCAGGATCTGCTCGAATGGTTTGATTGGTACCTCAAGGGAGTTGGTGAAAAACCTGGATTATTTGTTGAGATACAGTCCAACCAAGGACAATGGAGGATTGAAGACAGGTATCCTCCACAAAATATGGAAACAATATCATTCGAACTGGGAGGGGAGATGATGAATGTAGCAGGCTCAACCACAATATTTCCCAATGGAAATTTTGGACCTATTTACGAGAGCAATCCTTTGGATGAGGACATATGGATTTCAGGACTTCCAAGGTTGCATATAGACGTGACAACTGCGACATTAGGTGGCCAAATTTATGCACTAATGGAAGATTGTTCAGAGGATGGCAACTGTATCCACATTGGTCATGCCATCATGGATCTCCGGTATCATGAGGGAGGGGAAGAAGAGCAAACCTGGCTACCGGTCTTCGAGAGTATCAACGCGAAATTGGAATTCTTCGCTATGGATGCTCAGATCGAGGCTGGACACATACTGAGGTTATCTCTAGCAAGTACTGGTGAGGATTACCTACCAGCTTCAACGAGCTCTATAGTTCAGATTTCCGAAGGCTCCAATTCGAATCTACTTATCGACATTATCCAATCGGAGGATAAGATTCTATTCGACCCTCCGGCATGCACTCATCAGAACTGCCTTGATTGGATGGGTCAGTGAGCACACATCGCTCATCCCAATATTCCACTGAGGGGGTTGTCCCTGAGCATAGATGTCCTGCTGAAGATCACAAATAGGATGATCAAAAAGAAGAAAACAATCCTTACAGTGTTCACTATCGGTCTTATATCCATGCGAATGGCATGGCGCCCCCCTCTAATAATCCTCTATTGATGTCGGTGTCTTTCTCCAATGTGGGAAAATAACGACAGTTGAAATGATGGACTGAGATGCTATGCTCATGATAGATACATCAGACCTGCCACTGCATCTAGCAGAGAGGTGTATCTTTCGTTCCCAGATTACCGATACTCCCACCTTCGTTATTCACTGGATGCGTACTGCAATCAGGTTAGAAGAGAGCCCTACGTTCGATACTGCACGGCATCTGGCGAGCTCTCTGGGAGTACCGTTACTCGTATACCACGGTATAGATGAGAGGTACCAGTACGCATCATACAGACACCATAGATTCCTACTCGAGGGTGCAGCAGATGTTGCAGATATGGCTGAATCCATCGGAGTTGACCATATTGTACACGTTTCAAGAGAGGGTTTCAGGGGGCCATATCTTCTCGAGCTTGCGAAACAGTCAGGACTAGTCATCACAGACATGGTCGATCTCAATCCATGGAATAATTGGGCGGAAAAAGTTAGCGACCATTGCTGCCTTGTGGAGGTTGATTCTCACTGCGTTCTGCCGAGGCCTGTTTTTGGCAAATCGAAAGATAGGCCGTTCAGATTCAGAGATGCGACAAAGGACGAGATGCGGGCGCGCGTGTCTAGAAATTGGCCCCTCATTAGGAACAAGCCTCTGAGAATGCCAGAGTCATGGAAACCTCCATTCGATCCTGTAGATATACGAGTCGAATTGTCAAAGGATGGCGGATTAGAGCTACTCTCCAAGTGTGATATTGATCCCACTGTAGTAGCTGTAACTGAAGTTAGAGGGGGATCCTCACATGCGATAGAACACTGGGAAAATTGGTGTAAATCAGGGATTAGGAGCTATCATACCAAGAGGAATAATGCAGCAATAATTGATGGTGTGAGTGGTATGTCGCCATGGATACACTATGGGATGATATCTGTAATGAGGATAGTTAGGGACGCTGCATCTATAGGTGGAAAGGGAGCTGAGAAGTTCCTCGATGAGATGCTCGTTTTCAGAGAGCACGCGCATCACCATGCTCATGCGGTAAGGAATCCCGAGGACTGGTCCAATATTCCTGGTTGGGCGATCTCATCATGGAATCAGAGAAGTGTACACATCTCAGAGAAGTCTCCTCTACAGCTCGAGAGAGCACGCTCCGGAGACCTTCTCTGGGACTGTGCCCAGACAGGACTTCTCAGACACGGCTCGATGCACAATAACGTGAGAATGACGTGGGGGAAGGCATTCGCTGGTTGGAGAAAGGACGCTGAGGATGCAATGCATTTAGCATTGGAGATGAATAACAGATTCGCTCTAGATGGCAGAGACCCCAGCTCCATTGCTGGGGTCCAATGGTGCTTCGGACTATTCGACCGAGCTTTCGGTCCTGCTGATCCAGTGATGGGGAAAATCCGAAAAAGGCCTACGGAGAATCATGCGAATCGAATTGACATGCAATCATACATCGAAATCACAAACAGGGCTACAGCAGGAGGAGAAATGGAAATAGGAATTATTGGCGGAGGGCTATCGGGAACGTTTGCCGCAAGACTCCTTTCCGATCTCGGGCACAATGTCACCATTTGGGACAAGGGATCTAATTTAGGTGGAAGACTAACTAGCTGGCAGACCGGCAGAAGAGCGATATTACATTTGGGAGCACGATCTCTGGACTCAATCCCGAAATGGATGAGTAGATTTACGACTGAATGGGAGACTCTCGGACTGGTCAAGCGCGATGGGGACTCCCTCGTCCCAATTTTGCCTCTACCAGAGTTGCTGAATCTCCTATCTGAAGGGTCAGAGGTTAATCATGGACATATGGTATGTAATTTGGAACTGTTGGTGGATGGGGTTAGAGTGGATTCAGAGTTCAAAGGCGAAAGGAAATCTTCCAGATTTGATAGAGTACTGGTGGCAGTTCCAGTAGAGCAGGCCGCTGACATTGCAAGTGAAATAGATTTAGAGATCGTAGGAAAAAGCTCTCCTTGCATAGTCGCATGGGGGCCTTGTGAAACACTCCTGGAGAACCCTCCAGAGGGTTTCAGTATCTACAAGGTGGACGAAAAGACAACCCTCGTAGAGCTTTCTCCCGAAATCAGCCATCAGCTAATTGACCAGGATAAGGCGCTATTGACGAAAATAATCACTGAAAGGATAGGTCTTTCCGACGAGGGGTGGAAATCACATAAATGGAGATACAGCAGAGCATCTTCAGGCCCAGGCTCTGTGATTTCTAGACACGGCGTATCATTCATTGGTGATGCGTTTGGGAAGGATATAGGATTCGCAGGGGCAGCTCTAGATTCTGCCGCGAGAGCAGTATCCAATATGCATTTATCTATTCTGGACCCAGAGTTTAATCGTAGGCCTGTGCAATCCTCCCTATCAGATTGGTAAATGGAAATAGACCATTAGTCCTATGAGTAAGTATGGACAATTACGGTAGATCACGTATCGCTAATCCATATCAATTCCCAAATGGCACCGGCCTCGTTCTCCCACCATATCCTCCCCTCCTCATCCTCGAAAACAGTGACATTGTGCCATGTGTTCTCGACAGGAGTTCTCTCGAAGTGTCCCAAGAAGTAGGCCGAATTCGTAGGAGGTCCGTTTGGACCACCCTCGTCCCCCATCCAATAGTAGAGCTCATTTAGGAAGCAGAGCCCCTCCATTGAGTCATCCGAGAAGAATATTGTCTGATTTCCGTACGGACTGTCCGGTGCAATGAGGTCACCGTACTGGCTGCTTGCGTAGCCACATCCGGATATCTCATCTGGACCTCCCTCTGGGACTAGAAGGCTAGGATTTGCCAGAGGTCTCTCAGTCATCTGATTTGGGTCTATGTTCACCGAACTCAGACCTCTAGTAACAACAGGCCAAGGATCGTTCTGAGTGAGAAACTTCCATCCACTGGTTTGATTGGAGTACGCCCACTCCTGGTAAGATTCAGTGAACCATACTATCTCTGCCTCGGTATGGTTCCTATCGCTGATATGAATGACGCCGAGATTAATCTGGCTCTCGTCGCCATCGTGAGGGGGAATTCTTTCTCCATACATATCTATGAAGTCCTGCGTATCGAATTCAATTACACGCTCTGCAGTCACATTAGTTCCTGTACAGAAGAGAGCTTGCTCCTCAGTAACACATGACTCTATGCTCTCGTTGATGAGCTTATAATTGACCTCCGTCGCTTCTTCAGCAGGAAGGAAGCCTGCCATGTAGAGGAAGATGTCTGACCAGACCATGCGCTCCTGTCCATCTGGAACAATCCTGAACGAACCGTTGTCGTGAATCAGCCTGACTTCCGTTCTATCGCCGTTCTCATCCTCAATCTGTACTGCATGCGGCCACCCCCTGTTTGGATCCCAGAATGGTCCTGAGATGTCCCCTCTTACTGTTGTGTCGCTATCGAGATGCATACCATCTCCGTGGTTCCAAGAACCCTCTCCTTGTTCAGGGAAACCCCTAGTGTCCAGTCCCAGTAGGCCATGACCCATCTCGTGGCTCAGACCGAACGAAGTGATGTACTGCATGTGTAGAATGCCCCTTAGTTCTGGGTGCTCTTTCCCATCTAACGGAGAATAGCAATGCGAATTATGCTCACAGGGCGGAGTCATTCCGATGTTCCCTACTGGATCATGGAAGCGAACGTAACCCGCCCCCCCCACAGAGTCCCTAGTCTGGATCGCGATAAAGTCGAACACGTGTCCTGAGACGTTCCATGCGTCGTAGCATGCCGTGCAAAGTGAAGGACTGACGTGCTCCCAACCATTTACCCACCTCTCTCCATAAGAATCTCCCATTGTCACGAAGTATCCTCCTTCTGTGGTCCTGACACTCTCAGAGACCTGCTGGAAGCCCACTGTTCCTCTGAGCGATGCGTTCAGAATCCCCATTCCCATCCATTCTCTCGCAAATTCCCCCGGGGAAAGGAAGTCTTCGCGAAGATGCAGACATGATCTGGAAAATACCCCATCGCCTGCTACAGCATCACCGTTGGTACCATCGTCGAAAAGATCATGCGGACCACTCTCATTCTCGATTAGGAAACCAAGCCATTCAGGTATGCCGGTGTTTTCCACGCCCCAAGGCCCTTCTCCGAACATAGACCTGTAGGTGACGGTGAATGTCTCATCAAGGAAAACTATCGATGGCTCAATCTGGAGCTTTCCCGAGGAAAGTGAGGAGGCTTGCTGAATCCCTATTTCACTAATTTTACTCGAATCACAATCTCCTACCCTTTGAGGTTGAAAGCTATCTGCTGACCAGTCAAATTCGATGAGAAGCGTTTCCTCTTCAGATTCCTGCTCGGGCTCTTCTGGCTCCTGCTCGGGCTCTTCTGGCTCCTGCTCGGGCTCTTCTGGCTCCTGCTCGGGCTCTTCAGGCTCCTGCTCGGGCTCTTCCGGCTCCTGCTCGGGCTGTTCAATATCAATACCCTTCGTCGGACCAGAACCTACTTCTGTGCAACCCGAGAGAGGGGCGAGAATCATCAACAGTGTCATCAGCAAGACCTTCTTCATGCATTTGGGTGGGGTCTTGTATCTTTGATATATGCGCAAAAAACTTGCATAGAAACATGCCTTCATATTGTATAATTCAGATCTAGAAACATGCCTTCATAATGTACAATTCCAGATTTGAAACGCACTTTGATAATGTATACGTACTTACGGTAATTTATGAAAAAATACATAATGACGAAGGTTATACCATACGCTCAATTTGCGGTGGTCACCCTCCTTGACAGATTTCCCTTTTAGGCCAGCAAGTTGCTTGGGGGCAGTGAACACATACCCCCCCTGGCAATACCTGTACTGCTCAGGAAACCTCTGACTGTGAGTACATTACGGGTAACTCCTCCGACACGAGGCGATGATTGCTGTCGGGCGAATAATGAATGATTGATTTTTTGTACATAAGTCTAATGTCTTCCATTTGGAAAAACAGGCATCTGACCAATGGTGGAAGATTGATGAGAAGATGGACAGTGATAATGTTGTGCAGACAACTCCAACTCCCGTATCAACGAATATCGTTACCGTGGATGGTAGACCTTCAGAGAAAGATAGGTTAACTGCAGGGATCCTTGCTATTCTCCTAGGTGGATTCGGTATTCACAAATTCTACTTGGGATACACCAAACAGCGTGTGACGATGCTTTTGTTGGTTACGTTCGGTTCTCTACTGGTATCTCCCATCTTTGCTACCGCCATAACTGCTGTTTCAGAAGGGATAATCTATCTGACTAAAAGCGATCAAGATTTCTATGATACTTACGTTTCTAATCAAAAAGTTTGGTTCTAAAACTTACATCAAGATAAGCGAGACACTCAATAAATTTCAGGAATATTAGCTATAATTTGGGCCTTTTTGACTAGTATAACCCACTCAAACTCAGCTGGAACAAGATAACATCGAACAGCCGACTCGATTCCTTGCCCACTCAGGTCGCTTTCTAAACCAGTTCTTATCATGCTCGGGCTGTTCATCGTATGGATTCTTTAGCATCTCGTAAAGGTCAATGGCAACTGAGTAGTCTCCCTTCTCTGCAGCATCTATGGCTAGTTGGGCCATCCAGTTCCTTAGTACATACTTAGGATTGGCCCGAAGCATGGCACTCCTGTCAGGTCTTCCATCTACTCTGTCCCACCAGCTAGTTAGCCAGGTATTCCATTCGTCCGACTGGATATCCCCTTCTTCGTAGAAGGCATGACGCAGGTTTTCTACATCAGGCCCATCAGTACTCGATAGTAGCCTGAAGAGTATAGTCATGTCAGTCTCAGTCATCTGGAGCTTCGATGTAAGATCAGAGACCAGTCCAACGTCCGCCTCCTCAAACTCGCCGAGCCCGAGCTTCTCCGCCCACATCCTGCTGCTGTGCCCCCTGTAGGAGTTGTAATAGGATTCTAATACTCCGTTAAGGGCCTTCGGATTCTCCATCAGCGACGAGATGGATTCCAGTAGGCGGGAGATGTTCCAAGCACCAATCTGTGCCTGTTGTCCGTACCTGTACCTCCTCGTTCTGGCATCGGTCGTGTTTGGAGTCCAGCCTGGATCAAATCCCTCTATCCAGCCGTAAGGACCGTAGTCTATGGTAAGACCATGGATGGACATATTGTCGGTATTCATGACACCGTGCACGAATCCAACCCGCATCCAGTGGGCGATGGTCTCTGCCGTTCTCTCTGCAACCTCACTCAGCCACTCAACAAGTCCCTCGTCGGTATTAGACGAGTGTCCAGGGAAATGCTGCCTCACCGTATTTCCTACCAGTATCCGCAGGGTCTGGACATCCCCTGACATGGCGTGGATCTCGAAGCTGCCAAACCGGATGAAGCTCTCAGCTACTCTGCATACTATCGCTCCTGGCTCGGGTGCTAGCCTCCCGTCGTACATCACGTCCCGAATAACCTCCTCTCCCGTAGTGACTAGAGAGAGTGCTCGCGTAGTGGGTACCCCAAGATGATGCATCGCCTCGCTGCACAGGAACTCTCGTATAGACGAGCGAAGTACAGCCCTGCCATCGGCGAAACGGGAATATGGNGTCTTCCCCGATCCCTTAAGCTGTAGCTCCANTGGCCCGTTATCGGTATCCACCTCACCGAGGGTGATCGCCCTACCATCTCCTAGTTGTCCTGCCCAGTTTCCGAACTGGTGCCCACCGTACCTCTGGGCATATGGATCCATTCCTTTAACTAGACCATTTCCACCAAGAAGACCTTCCTCCGCTATCTCGAGGCCTAGCATGTCAGCCATCTCATACGACCACATCCTCAGTATAGGTTCAGGCATCGGCTCAGGACGAACCCTAGACCAGCACGCGCCGGGTACTTGCCTAGGACTCCCCCCGACCAATCCGTCACCAGGAGTCTCATCGAGGAACTGACTCTTCCATAACAATGAGCCCAATGACCTCTGTGCCACAAAGCCGTGTACATCATGGACCAATTGAAGTTGTGCATGCCGAATGTGGACAGGTCCCTGGGAAGCAAATACANTACCTAAGTGGTCATGTGCTCGATAGGAGTTGAAGATTCTAATATTAGTACATCATCTTGAGATACATGAAAATCAGTGAGATACTTTCACAATCCAAAGAAATTCATGAATGGATAGTAGAAAAAAGAAGGACGATCCATCGTCACCCTGAATTGATGTATGAGGAGTTCGAGACAAGCAGACTNGTTCAAAATACATTGAAAGAGCTAGAAATTTCATATGAAAAAGACATAGCCATAACTGGTGTTGTAGGCTTCATTGGAAATGGCAATGGTCCGTGTATCGCATTAAGGGCAGATATGGACGCCCTACCGATTCACGAAGAAGCAGATGTAGACTTTAGAAGTGAGATAGATGGCAAAATGCATGCATGCGGCCATGATTGTCATACTGCAATGCTTCTNGGAGCAGCAAAAGTCCTGAAAGAGAACGAGCACACGATAGACGGCACGGTCAAACTTGTTTTCCAACCTGCAGAAGAAGGCGGAGCTGGAGGGAAATTGATGAGAGAACAAGGCGTTTTGGAAGATCCCGATGTGAAACAAATTTTCGGTTTGCATGTCACTGATAAATTGCCTGTTGGAGCTCTGGCATCCAGAGAAGGCACATTACTAGCGGCTACTTCATCAATCAAAATTATAGTTAAAGGAAATGGAGGTCACGCAGCTATGCCTCACCTTACTGTAGATCCGATAGTCACAGGGTCAAAGATAGTAGTCGAACTTCAAACCTTAATTTCCCGTGAGCTAGATCCATTAGAATCCGGAGTCATCAGTATCACCATGGCAAATGCGGGTACAGCAACGAATGTGATNCCTCCGACAATGGAGTTACAAGGCACGATAAGATCCCTAACCAGCGAGGGCATTTCTGAATTACAGAAAAGAGTCAAAGAGGTATCAGAATCTATAGCATTGGCAAATCGATGCGAAGTAGAAGTGACGTTTCCTGGTAATGATTTCCCCCCCACTGTAAATGATGCCGATTGCTGGAAGCTTAGTAGGTCTGCAGCAGAAGAAATTCTTGGAGAGGGGAGAGTCGCAGAAATGGGGCCTATAATGGGGGGTGAGGATTTTTCCTACTATACTCAAGTGATTCCAGGATGCTTTTCTTTTATTGGTGTCGGGAACCCTGAAACAGAAGCATATGGTGTACATCACCCTAAGTTCAAAGTTGATGAGGCTGCCCTATCTCTTGGTACTGCCATTCATGTCAATACCGCATTCAATGCATTGAAGAGCACGATTNAGCCTTGAGCATGTTACTTCTATCAAAGTCATGGCATAAGATGGCGAAACCCTTCCTCTTTGGAAGGCTCCAGAGGTAAGATAAGTCAAAAAGAAAGGGCCCTTATTGAGGTTAATTTTTGATTCCTTGTTGTTTTCCTTCTTGGTCTCAATTGCAATATCTATCTGCCGATGAGTAATTATCGCCCCAAGAGTTAGTCAGTGTGAAATAAGATGCCCGTATGTTGCAGCCCGTGACTCAAGATTTGCAATTTGCAGTTGGTGTGATCGGCGTGGGTAACATGGGTGCCGCTCTAGTGCGTGGCATTATCGATAAGAAGACAGAGCCGGCTAATTCGATAGTCGTCTGCGATCTTGATCAGATTCTAGTAGACCGTCTGCGTGACGACCTAGGAGTGGTGGATGGAGAAAGTGCAATCCACGTCGCTGCATCTGCTGACCTTGTCGTCCTAGCCGCCAAGCCTCAGAACCTACCAAAACTGCTAGATGAAATCTCTACTTCAGTCAATGCCGATCAGACCATTATGAGTATCGCGGCAGGAGTAACCACCAAATCGATAGAAGAGAGACTCGGAAGCAAATCATCTGTGATTCGTGTGATGCCGAACCTCCCGGCCCTAGTCGGGGAGGCAGTAAGCGTATTCTGTGCCGGCTCACATACATCCGATTTGGACTTTGAGAGAGTGGAAGCGGTACTGAGGGCGGTAGGACTATGCTTCGAGGTGAATGAGGAGCTGATGGACCCGGTCACAGCCCTCAGCGGAACAGGGCCCGCGTACGTTTTCCACACTATGGAGGCTATGATTCGCAGCGGGATAGAGATGGGTATGTCCTCAGAGGTAGCCAAACGACTCGTATTGCAGACTGTCTTTGGCGCTGCTCGGCTCGCAATTGACTCCGATCTCGACCCAACAGCCCTCCGAGAGGCGGTAACATCCCGGGGCGGGACAACCGATGCCGCAATTTCACATCTCGAGGAACACGATTACACACACCTAGTAGTCGAAGCCATCCTAGCAGCGATGGACCGCTCGAAGGAACTAGGTCGCGAACCCTCGTCATAGCAAATACAGTAATCCGAGCTTGAGAATATCTGGCAATCCCAGAAAGATTGTAAGTCACACCAATAAGCATATGATATGCTGGAAATGCTCTTTGTCTACCCTCGTTTTAGGAGATTATTCGGATTCTTCTTGATTTCATTCTGGACCATTTTTTGTATTTTTGGAATATTCCGACTTTTAGACAACCCCCGCCATGAAGAAGTGGACTTCTTTCGAGAATTATGGAAATACCCCGCTATGGCTGCCATGTTCGGACTGATCTTGTTTATCACCAGCACCCCTGCATTAAGTAACGAATCATCTAATGATGACGAAATACCTCCTCAACAAACTTCATCTGATCAGGAGGGCAGATTACAAGAGAAGGTCGATGATGGCTCAAATTGGTGGGAATTCGAATCTGAACAACTTTGATGCAATCTTTATNCCAGTATAAGACCAAAAACTAGTGATTATATCCGATTTACAGATGGTGATAATATGCGCAGTGTTGTAGAAATCGTCCCTACCCATGTAGTCCGCGAAGGAGGCGGATTCAAGGTTCGTCGACCCTTCAGTATGGGAAAGGTATTGAGTCCGTTTCTGCTAATTGACGAGATGGGTCCAGTAGACTATGGGCCCGGNGAGGCAGTCGGAGCCCCATGGCACCCGCATAGGGGGTTCGAGACGGTCACTTACCTCCTAGATGGTAGGATGAGGCACGAGGACAGCGAGGGAAATAGCGGAGAGTTGAATCCAGGGGATGTCCAATGGATGACTGCTGGACGCGGCATCATCCATTGTGAAGAACCGCATGAGGAATTCCTCAGGACGGGCGGAAAGACCCATGGATTCCAGATCTGGGTGAATCTTCCCGCTGCAAACAAGATGATGAAGCCACGGTATCAAGAGGTTCCCTCATCCGAATCACCGATGGTCGAAAAAGATGGCGTATGGGCGAGAGTCATCGCAGGCGAATGTTTGGGAATATCCTCCAATATTGACACAAAAATCCCAATCACACTAATCCATGTCAAGATGGAGAAAGGTGCCAGATTAATCCAACAGATTGAACCAGATTTGAATGGAATGATATATGTATTCGGAGGTGGAATTCTTATCGAAAATCAGATGAGGGTTAAAACCCGCCCCCTTCCCTTCGGTCTTGGCACCAAGCAACAGATTCAGGATGGAGAGCTCGCCCTTCTCTCGGTAGGGGAGGAAATTGCCATCCAAAGCACTTCATCTTCCGAGTTCCTAATTCTGGCTGGACCCGAATTGAACGAGCCCGTAGAGCGGTACGGACCATTCGTGATGAACACCAGAGAAGAGATCCATCAAGCATTCTCGGACTATCAAAACGGAACATTCGCAAATTGACGTGACCTAGCAGCACATTCTCGAAAATTCAAATCCGCTAGCCACTCATCATGTAGGGAATTTCATAAAGTTACAATATCTCCACATCAGCATGAAGCCAATAGGTGAGATAGAAGAAAATTTGGCAAGTAGGGCTGAACCGATTCTAGGATTCAGACCTTCTTCGAAAATCAAGAGAGGACCGATTGGGATTATAATCAGCATAATTTGCATAGCTATCGTGATTAGAGAATTGAGCAGTCTGATATAATTCAAGATGGACCAGAACAAAAATAACAA
>PBGH01000024.1 GCA_002720055.1 Methanobacteriota archaeon
AATGACGACGAGGAGGTATTCTGATGGATTTGATGACCAACTGGAGCACCGACCTGTCGCAAACCGAGAGCGTGCGCGAGCCGGGTGCACGCTAAGCGGAAGAAACCCGCTGATCTGGGTTCAAATCCCAGTGCCCCCACCAAAAAAACACCCAAAATGAACTAGCTCAAATCATTTACAGGTTGGATTCAAGTCTAAACATTAGTCGCGATGAACATGGAAAGGTGGAGAGTTGCTTTAGCTATCCTTTTTCTCATTATGTCTCCGGTGGCGGGGAGTATGGCAGCAAGCGACTCTTCGTCTCCTCATGGAGTCAGTCTGCACGACTCCCAGATAATTGGATCCGGGCAGACTGTGGAGATTCCCCTCCAAGAAGATATCTGGTGGGATAAAAATTTAGATTGGTGGGTAGTATCCTCATTGGATAATGATCGTAATGGTGTTCACGATTCTCTGCAAGATTCATCAGGCCCAGTAAATGTAGGGCTCTCCTTCTCAAGAGACGTATCAGATGAAGACAGGAAAGCACTATCTTCCATGGGATTCACCATCCGTGTCGAGCTACCTGTTGTCGATGCCTTGCTACTGGGGCCCATAGAATCCAACCAGATTTGGGATCTGGCAGAATTGGATGGAGTTGTAATGGTAGAAGGATATGGGTCATTAGAATTCTATGGAGATATCCAGACCCCTGCTGTCAGGGCCAGTAGTTCTACTGAGTACCCCTTAGGGGCATGGGATTTGGGCGTATCTGGATCCGGGGTCAATATCGCAATGGTAGACACGGGCGTGGATAACGAGCATCCAGGCCTCGTCGGCAAATTCGTTGCTGGCTATGACGCCGTTTGCTATGTTCATTCTGATCCCCAATGTATTCTTGCAGGTGGCCGAGAGGACGATGGATCATTTGATCCAGATGACGGGAATCAACATGGCACTGCTTGTATGGGAATGGCTAGCGCATCCGGTCTAGAAGCAGACGGTTCTCAGACTATGTTCTACGGATCAGCGCCCGAAGCAGGTTTGGTGGATGTTAGAATTGGTACTGATGTTGGTGCCGGACCCTTTGAGAACTATCTGATCGAGCAGGAGTTTTATGAATCCGCTCTGAATGGGCTTCAGTGGATAATAGATCACAAAGATGACGCTTGGCCTGGCGTTTCCGAGGAAAATTATGGTATCGATATCATCTCATTATCATGGGGAATTACCAGTCATGAAAATGGTGGTTCCGATGGTTCTGATATGCATAGCCGAATTTTGGATGAGGCTATGGAAGCAGGTATCGTAGTCTCGAATGCTGCTGGGAATGATGGAGAGGACAATGATGGGCTATCGGGAATGAGCGCATCGTCTCTTTCAATCACAGTCGCCGCCACCGATGACAAGAATACAGTCGACCGTTCAGATGATACTATCGCAGGCTACTCTTCTAGGGGTCCAAGGAAGGATAACGGAGATGGAAACCCTCTGAATGAGCTCATACCAGAGATTAGTGCCCCTGGAACAAATATCATCCAAGCCGAAGGATGCGTGTCTAGTGGAAGTTGTAACAACTTCCTCGGAGGCGACGCGTCGGGCAATACATATACAGGAAGGGGAAGTGGTACATCTTACGCCACCCCTTCAGTTAGTGGCATTATCGCTCTGATTATGGAGGCCAATCAGAACCTAACTCCTCTCCAAATTAAGGAGATTCTAAAGCACACTGCTGAGCTAAGGGGGAGTCCTAGCGCACCCGAGGTGGATCCCTATTGGAATAGGGAGTTCGGCTTCGGAATGGTTGATGCGTATGCAGCTGTGGATCTAGCGATTTTCTTAGATGAATCAAAACAATCACAATCGATCGACCCCACACTTCAAAGTCACGGACTAAACTTTTCTCAAAATGATATTATCAACATCACAGGACATGCATGGGGGCAATCAGGGTCAGTAGAGGCGGTGGAATTCAGAATAAATGACGGCGAGTGGTCCGAAGCAACTTACTCATCAGAACCCGGCGAAGTCGAGGCCCTTACGCCATTTACATGGCATGTAATGCTCGATCCTGAAACACTCCCGCCCGGGAACAATACGGTAGAAATACACTCTAGGAATGGAGAAATGCATTCTCTACCTGTCTTCTATCAAGTCCTGGGTTCCGGCGGAGAAAACTCCGGATTCTCCCTCTCCGCATCGTCTATTGGGGTTTTGGTCTTGGTCGTTTTCACTATCACCGCAACGATGGTTCTGGCGAGAATACAGATTGGGAAACCAATAGAAAAGTCTGATTCAGGAGTATTGGACGCTGAAATAGTGAGTTAATCGAAAAAACTACTCCTACTGTCGATTGAGCCCTTCAACCCACCCCGTTAAAATCATAGAACACTAGTCCGAAGTCATGGTGAGATTCTCCGACCGTTCGAGAAGCATTAGTCCGACAGGGGTGAGGAGAATGTTCGATATGGCGGGTGATGATGCAGTCCAATTTGGCCTGGGAGAGCCAGATTTTCAACCACCAGAGATAGCAATTGAAGCATTCACCAGGGCTATGAAAGAAGGTAGGAATAAGTACACCACAACAGCCGGACTTCCCGAGCTGAGGAAGCATATCTCCCAGATGTGGCACCATCTATCACCCGAATTGGATGAGTCTAATGTTTGCATCACAATGAGTGGAACTAATGCTCTTCTGGATATATTCTTGGCCATTGTTAATCCGGGAGATAAAGTCATGATCCCAGAGCCATACTTCCCACTATACCCTCCCGATATTGTAATCTGCGGGGGCTCCCCGTCATTTTATCCTTGCAAATTTGAAAATGGTTTCGTACCCAAGATTTCGGATCTGGAGGCAATAGTCGATGAAGATACAGTAGCAATTCTGTATAATTTTCCAAGCAATCCTACTGGGGGGAATGTGGACGAGCATCAGAGGGATGAGCTTGTTGAGTTCGCCAGAAAGAATGACCTTTGGCTGATATCTGATGAAGTATATGATAGGATTGTTTACGATTCCGCCCATGTCTCATTTCTCGGCTCAGGCTACGATAAAATGGTCATGGTCCAGTCATTCTCGAAAACCTTCGCAATGACTGGTTGGAGGATTGGATATCTCCTTTCTCCCGACCAAGATTTCATGAGAGAACTCAAAAAAATGCAATACTACGTAACAGCTTGCTCCAATGATGCCATGCAATACGCCGTACTCGAAGCATTACAGAAGGCTCCTAATTACCCCGAGAAAATGTGCTCGGAGTTCAAGTCCCGTAGAGATCTAATTTGCGAACGTCTGAATGCTATGCCAGGAGTCTCTTGCCACACACCCACCGGTGCATTCTACGTATTTCCCAA
Organism: Methanobacteriota archaeon; assembly: GCA_002720055.1. Next base: position 3,337 of record PBGH01000024.1, read on the forward strand.
GGTCGAAGTACCTGGAATGAATAGCGAAGAAATCGCTTTGAAGCTCCTAGAGGCGGGTGTCCTTTGTTCTCCAGGAACAGCCTTCGGACAAGCAGGGGAAGGACATCTTAGATTCGCATACACAATAGGTAGGGAAGATATTTCCAAGGGGATGGATAGGGTCGAGCGAGTCCTCAATGATCTCAGAAAAGATTGACTCCATGTTTTGTCAGTTTTCGCTGTTATCCCTGAATATATCTAAAGGAGTATCAATCATCCTAGTAACCTCATCTTCAGAGATTTTTTCATTGGTTTCATCATTGAATGACTCTGAAACCTCATCTTCTTCCTCAGGAGTACCTGGATTTTCCTCCAGTTGCTTCGCCCCTAGGGACTCTATTGTGGACTCCTGTCCGAACATCCAATCTGGCATTTTCTGAGATCCACCTAGGACAGAAATTGTTGTGAAGGTCGCCATTGGTAGTACCGAAATAGCAACAATAAAGTCAAGAATAGCAGTTTCAGGAATTATTGCTTCGGGAGCGACCATTTGTAGTACAACTTTCTCCAATTGCATCTCATGCCACTGTTCATAATTTACATTAAGGATGTCCAGTGAAATAAAAAGGACAAGTCTTGCAACTAGCCAATAGAGAAAAATTGGTAATACCCAAGAAAGCCTTGATACCCTCCATACTACATTCCGGAACATCGCCGCTATACCAACTAAATGCCATGATACACTTGGATGGAATCTGAATGCCATCCATAGTGCGATAATGTACCCAGCCATGCCTAAATCAAAGGCTCTGCTTGGTCTTACCCAAGATTCCGGCACTCCTTCCATGATTGCTAGTGGTACTGCAATTAGAATTACCTGCATGGGCACTGCTAGTAGTTGTAGCCCCCCATGTATGGCCATCAGATCGAAACCACCGCCCTCAGTTTTCGAATTTACAAGCCGCGCCATCCTACCATATGGGGTTCCTTGTAGATGGAGCCTCGACCTATCGACTAATTCTGGATCTCCGCTTCTCCGAGACAGGTGGAGAAATGATAGCCAACCTCCTCTATTGACAACAAAATATGGCATGAATCCGCCAAAAATTAGAGCTAGAGCTATTGAAAATGCTCCATATGAGAGTCCAGCGATAACAACCCAGTGGATCAGCTCTGTCCTTATTCCTATTTGCGCAGCTTCGTAATCTACCTCTACGAGATAAGTGAGAGAGAAAAGAATTATTGGTGCCATGGTAATTTGTAAAATCACTAGCAGAGCAAGTAGTAACTGCTTCAGCACTACTCCGCGCTCGACCATAATGTTCCTACGCGCATTGATGCTACCATAAGCACTTCATTCGTCAAACACTCACACCAACCATTTGTGGACAATATCTAGAATCTCGGAGAACCTTCCGGGGCGAACTGCATTCCCCAACCTTCTTACACAGGTGAATTTCGCAATTCAATGTCAATGAGTTCGGTCAGGGCCATCTTGCTTTCCTCTTTGCTATTAGCAATGAGCTTATCTAATTCTCACATTTTGTCCTTGGATTCAGTTTCCGCCAAGTCTCATGTCGGTGCTAGAAACAATCCCGTAGACTTCGAAGTTACTGGGATAGAATTAGGAAATGCCTCGGAATCACCCAGGGTTTGGACTCAACCCGATTCAACTGATCTGGAGTACATGACCAAGGGGGAGACTATGCAAATTAATGTGACATTCCAACAGATGGGGGTGGATCCTTCCCCCGTTACTACCGATGCAAAATTGGAGATCTGGCACCCCATTGGAGTGGTGATTTTTGAGTGGAACTTCAACATCACATTAGCAGCAGGTCAGTCGATAAGAGTGCCATTCATCTGGACTCCTTCAATCTCTCACAGCAGCCTAAGTGACGATGGATGGTTATCGGGGGGAGTCACCCTCAGAGGCTTAGTTCTGCCAGATATAGGAATAGACGGCGATAGCAATAACGATCTACTTGACAGGGAAGTCCCTGTAGCATTTTGGTTCGACCCAATGGAGAACGGATTCTGCAATGATGAGGCCAATGAAGGAAAATATTGTACCAACAATGCTGTACCTTTCGGTGAACCATCATGGTTTGCTGCAGGATACACGGACGGATATCAGCCTGACAACAGTAATTTTCCCACTGGAACATGGAGGATGGAGAACGAGTCCAGCGCTACAGGCGAGTGGCATTGGAAAGTTTCAGGAGAGAATGATAACTATGCATCCAACAGATTCGATAGGCTTAGGTGGGCTTGGCAGAGATTCAATTCTAATGATGGATGTTCAGATCAGGTATATGACCCAAGTCATGGACTTGGATACGGTGAGCATGACCCAATTGTATCATCAATTCACGGGGCAAATCTATGCTTAGTGAAGATTAACAGTCCTTTACTGTATTCAATACAGATAGCAACGGACGCATGGGGTACGATGGGTGCAGGTGATTCGATAATGCTGGAGACGGATTCTGGAGCAGGTGGGGGGACAGAGTACCTAAACTACTCATCTCGGAATCTATCTTCTGAAGAGGGGAATTGGACTAGGATAGTCTGGAATGCATCTGGAATGCATCAGAATGAGGGATTCACAGTTTCCTTGCTCTTCCGATCTAACTCATCATTTTCCGATGAAGGAATCCATATCGATTCATTCATAATTTTTGCCATTGAAAGAGGCGATGAGTACACATTAGACTCAGAATGTACTTTCCCCGGACCAGATGGCTCACCAATGATTTACGACCCAGAGTCCGAGGGTGGCAATACCATTTTGGTAGAATCAGCGGACCCCAACCCCCCCTCTATCCAATGTAGGATTTTCAACAAGGGATACATCGACACTACTCTCAGATTCTACACAGAGGTCACTAATGAAACTTGGATGGATGTCCATTATCCACTCAGGATAGATTCAAACAACTTCAATGATAACGACAATGAGGTGAAGTCGAATACGGTTAAGGCTAGAACTTACACTAATGTTTGGTTCAATCTTTCAATTCCTGATGGGGCATCTGTTCAGGATTTGGAATGGCACACCTGGATAAATGACGGTATCCTTGGATTCCAAGATACAAAGTACTTCATCGATCTACCGGTCAGTGTCAGACCGACATATCGAATGACTCTAAAACAAGAGACACTAGCAAATCCGGCCGCATCAATAATGCCCGGATCTAAGGCAAATATTACGATGGAGTTGAAGAATACAGGCAATCAATACTCATCATGGAGCCTAGGTGGCGTGTTCTTGGATCCAGTACTTACTTCCGACAATCTGAAATGGTTCGAAACTGAAAATGGAGGAAGTGAGGCAAGTATAATCAACATGACGCCGGTCCAAGAAATGACTCTCAACGTTGAAGTCACCATTCCAGAGGGGATGGTTCCCGGTACTTACGAACTCATGCTACTAGCAAACCCCAGGCAACCAAATACCTTCCAGGCATCATCCAATCTCTACATAGAAGTTCCAGTCTATCACGACTTAGCAATTGCCCCAGTTAAACAGGCTATGCTCGCCCCAGCAAATGGAGAACAACAGGTCGTCCAAGTTTTCTTATTCAATTATGGTAACACCGAGGATACCTTCGACATCAGGGTCGATACCGACAATTGGAAACTGAAAGCAGAGATTAGTTCTGAAGAAGTTACTCTTGAGCCCAACGGGGGGCAGGTAACTCTTTCATTGATACTTCCGATGCCCAAGGGAGAAACAGAAGAAGACGTGATTGACAATGGCTCTTACAGAATTTCAATTATCGGAACTAGTCAATCTAATCCTGCCTACCAATCCCTTACCAACTTCTACCTCACAGTACCTGAAACTAATCTTGTAGATGTTGAGAATAGAGATTTATCCGAAGAGGTATTCGCTGCAGGCACCGATCCAAGAACTTTGAAATGGGAAGTTTGGAATACAGGCAATGTCGATGACGCCTTTGATATTGAGTTGATTTTCCCTTCCGATGTTTCTGCGACAGTCGCTGGGATAAACCAGGGAAGGACTCCCTACATAGCTCCCGGGACCTCATTCAACCTAAGTGTGAGCTACTCATTTGATTCTGGTGTGGAGGGACCCAGAACAATAAAGCTCAGAGCAATCAGCGTTTCTTCAGGAACCGTTTCAGAGGGTGAGGCGAGATTTGAAGTCGGAACCGTGGGATTCCTTCTGGTTCTCCCTCCCTCTTCCCAGTCCAATGCAGGAGAGATTTCACAACCAGGGGATGATTACTTTCTGGTTTTCACAATCAGAAGTGCTCATAAAGAACTTGACCAGCAAATCAGGGCAGACGTAGAATTAGATAATCAGTGGACAATCTACGATGCCAGAGTATCTGATGAGGATAGAAACTTTGTTCTCGCAGCTGGAGAAAGCCGAGATGTGACAATTCAACTTGACATTAGGGACGAGAACTTGGAAAATCTAGCAGCCAATATTGTGGATTTCAATGTGACTCTGGTAGTCATTAGCGATCTCGACACAACCTCCAGAACGGCTGAAATTACGTTGTTAAAGCCTGATCCGATTCCAGAGGGTACAGATGTAAAGGAGGTCGGATGGCTCGCAGCAAACTTTGCTATTGTGGCGGTGGGTATTGCGATAATAGGGGCCGTTCTTCTAGCATCCTTCAGGGTGCTAAGAGATGCAAGCGCCCCCTTAGAAGAATACTCATCAATAGGCGACTACAGTATGACTGTGGATGGATGGGATGGTGAAAAATTAGGTGCTAAAGACCTACCTTCTGCAGATGAAATTGCTAACTCAATGTTTGGGGGGTCCCAGGAAATCTTTCAACAGCCCCCTGCTTCAGCTGAGGCCCCATCTATATCTCCGCTCCTAGATTCAGAAAGCTCTATTCTGCCTTCCACAGAAGCTATCACTTCGGATGCGGCCGGAGTAGATTTGGAAAATCTAGGCCCTCCACTCCCAGAAGATGGCCTTCCAGAAGGTTGGACAATGGAGCAGTGGCATTTCTACGGACAGAAATGGCTAGATTCGCAAGAGGATTAGAGCGGTTTAAAATGCTATATTTTCAATTGGGAGGCCTTATGACCCCCCCTCCAATGCCCCGGTCGTCGAATCAAGGAATGTGATAATTTGTACAACGGACAGCAACCAATCTTCATTCTGAAAGAAGGAACTACTAGGACTAGCGGAAAGGGTGCCCAGAGTAACAATATTGCTGCAGCAAAGGCGGTTGCTGACGCAGTAAGATCCACTCTAGGGCCTAAGGGTATGGACAAGATGCTAGTGGACTCAATGGGTGATGTGGTGATTACAAACGATGGTGCCACTATACTGAAGGAGATGGAGATTGAGCATCCAGCGGCAAAAATGATCATCGAGATCGCCAAGACCCAGGAACAACACTGCTTCGATGGGACCACTAGTGCGGTTGTAATTGCAGGCGAGCTTCTGAAGAGAAGCGAAGACCTAGTAGAACAGAACGTACACCCAACAGTAATCTGTGAGGGATTTAGGCTGGCATCAGATAAGGCGGTCGATCTAATCGATTCTCACGGCACTGGAGTAGACGAGAAGATGCTTTCCGAGGTTGCAAAGACGGCCCTAACCGGTAAGAGTACCGGGGCAGTAAAGGAGTTCCTATCCGATATCAGTGTGAGGGCAGTTCTATCCGTAGCCCAGAAAAACGGAGAAGAAATATTAGTTGATTTGGATGACATCAAGGTCCAGAAGAAGCAGGGTGGATCCATTAGGGACAGCACCCTAGTAGATGGAATAATATTGGATAAGGAACGAGTCCACAGCGGAATGCCGAGATCAGTATCAGATGCAAAAATTGCTCTAATTAACTCTGCAATTGAGGTCAAGAAGACGGAGGTTGATGCCAAGATACAGATTACCGACCCAAACATGCTCTCCCAGTTTTTGGATGAGGAGGAGCAGTTCCTCAAGTCATTAGTGGATAGAATTCTGGATAGCGGGGCGAACACAGTTATCTGTCAAAAAGGAATAGATGACCTAGCTCAACATTACATGGCCAAGTCAGGTATTTTTGCCATTAGAAGGGCCAAAAAGAGCGATATGGAAGCTCTATCTAAAGCAACAGGGGGGAGGATAGTGAATAATCTGGATGACCTTGCCGATGTCGATCTTGGCTCTGCAGCTAGAGTCGAAGAGAAGAAAATCGGAGACTCTGACATGGTCTTCGTAGAAGGTTGCCCGGAAGCAAAGAGCGTCTCAGTTCTATTGAGGGGTGGCACTGAACATGTTGTTGACGAGGTCAAGAGAGCCTTTGAAGATGCAATCGGAGTGGTAGCCGTGGCACATGAAGATGGCTCTGTGTTGACGGGGGGGGGATCGGTTATTGCAGCACTTAGTAGAGAACTCAGATCATATGCAGAAGGGATTGGAGGTAGAGAGCAGATGGCAATAGAGGCCTTTTCCAGCGCATTGGAAGTCATTCCTAGAACTCTTGCAGAAAATGCCGGATTAGATCCAGTGAATACAATCATTGACCTAAGAAAGGCACATTCTGAAGGCAAGTCCACCCATGGAGTAAATGTCTACAAGGGGGGGGTGGTTGACATGGCAAAGGCTAATGTCTTCGAGCCTAGCAGGGTTGTGGAGCAGGCCATCCAGAGTGCTTCCGAGACCGCTGTGATGATTCTAAGAATTGATGATGTGATCTCTAGTAAGGGAGCAGGTCCAACACCCGAGGACTTCGATGGCATGGATATGTAAGTAGGATAAAATTAGTCCCAAGAAACACATCTTCGAATGCACATATTCAATAGTCGGATTATTCTCGTAAGTGATATCCAGATAAGCTGGATTGGTGATGACATTGACTGGTGAACCCCTACTCATACTATTCGGCTCGGAGTCTGGTAATTCGGAAGAACTGGCTTCTATCGCCGAGAATCAAGCGAAATCAATGGGTTTGTCTCCAAAATTAAAGGGGATGGACGAGATTCAGATAGGTGATCTTTCCAGCGCTAAGAACGTCCTAATTTTTTGCAGCACCTGGGGAGAAGGGGAGATGCCTGACAACGCTGTGGATCTCTGGGATTCAGCCGTGGGAGATTCACCCCCTAAACTAGATGGCTGCAATTTCGCAGTTTGTGCCCTTGGGGACACAAGCTACGAGTTCTTCTGCCAATCTGGGAAGGATTGGGACGGTTGGTTCGAGAAGCAAGGTGCGAACAGAATTCTGGATAGGGTTGATTGTGATGTTGAGTATGATGAACCAGCTGCAGAATTCACTAATCAGGCTCTATCCATATTCTCCGAGTTGAGTGGCGGAGTCGCCAGTGTTGATGAATCCGATTCAGTGGCATATGACATACCTGAGCCCTCTGAAAATACGGATGACACGCAGTCACTCCTCAATGGTGAGGCTGCTGATGTCGGCTTGGAGAGCCTCCTATCTTCCGGAGACCGATCGCTAGTTCTTCTCTACGGCTCTCAGTCGGGTAATTCAGAAGGTCTAGTTGCAAAAATTTCCAAGCAAGCAAAGGAATATGGTTTGGAAGGAGAAATTCATGATATGGACGGCTTCGATTTCAACTCCCTCTCTTCGAAAAAGAGAGTACTGATAGTTTGCTCAACATGGGGTGAAGGGGAGATGCCAGATAATGCTGAGGAATTGTGGCAATTCGCCGTCTCAGAGTCCGCATCGAAGCTGGATGGGCTCCACTTCGCAGTTTGCGCTCTTGGCGATACCAGCTACGAATTCTTCTGCCAGTCTGGAAAAGACTGGGATGGTCGCTTGGAAGAATTGGGAGCCAACAGGATTCTCGAAAGATTAGATTGTGATGTAGACTATGATTCTCCGGCGGCCGAATGGACTTTGGAGGTACTCCCGGCTCTAGCTGCCGTTGACAGTACTGGACAGTTTCACGAGGAAATGGTGGATGTAATCAAATCGTATGTCGACGGTTCTTCCTCAGGTGCTGAGGGCGAGGATGGATTCTCAATTCCCGACCTAAGATCAGAACCTATCCAGGTAGAAATTGATGTGTTCAGATACGATCCGGAAACTTCTACGACCGGAACAGATACCTGGCTCTGCTCATTTCCCAGGAATATCTCAGTACTTGATGCTCTCATGGCTTTGAAGAAGTCCCAAGACGGCTCCCTTACTTTCAGAGAGGGTTCGGTCGATGACCCCAATACTGCAATTTCAGTAAATGGAAGGCTAGTAATCCCTGGATTGACTCGTCTGGACTCAGTCGCACCAATTCGGGACGACTCAGTATCCCTCAGAATCTCCCCACTACCAGGTTTCGATGTAATACGGGATCTCGCAGTCGATCCATGGTCCCTTGAAAGGAAGAGAGAGGAGAGTAAACCTTGGATGGTTGCTGCCACCCGTGAGGGCGCCCATACTCCGCAGGGCGCTATTGGGACTATGGATCCTGCAACAGCTTCCCATATCCATACTATTACTGATTTCCAGAGCCACATGATCATGCATGCAAGCTCCGATGCAGTACCCCATGCCAATGGATACCTTGGTCCGTGCCTGATAGTCTCATCTTGGGCAAGAAGAAATGATCCTCGAATATCGCGATCCAAAATGGATGAGATAGACGAACTACTTTCATCATCAAACGGCATCAAAGCAGAGACCGACTTCGCACCGATCAGACGTCAGGAGGCAGTTCCAAGAGAGTCCTGCCGAGCTCTCCTTGAAGCGAAGAACTCAGTTCTCACTGGGGATGGATTCAATGGCAAGCATGGAAAGCACGTATACTGGTATGCCTGGACGGTGAAGAGCAGTGGAATGGTAAATGATACTGTAATCTATCGTCAGGCGCTAGGGCCATTCGCCCTCCTTGCGAATCTATTTTCAGGCGTTACTGCTAGGATGGTGCTTGGCTTCACTAGGACTGGAGGAAATATGTTCAATGGCCAACTTGGGATGGTAGCACCCCCAGCAGGAATTGGTAAGATGCCAAAACAATTCAACTCATCTGTTGATAATCATCATGAGGTGATTGCCATTTTCAACGAGATGGATGGTAGATTTTGATGGCAACAAAGTTTGCTTATCATCCAGGTAACGTAGCTCATAGTAGCGCTACTGAAGTGGCTCAGACCATGGCTCCAGCCTCAAGATCATTGGGAATCACTCTCGTCCCTATGGAGGGTGCAACTAGTTGCGGAGCAGGAATAATCAGACAAGCCAACGAGAATCTCCAAATCACCCTCAATGCGAGAAACTTTGCCATAGCCGAGTCAATGGGTTTGGACATCATAACTCCGTGTGCAGCCACAGCCGGGAATCTCCACGAAGATTTGACTAGTCTGAAAGAGGACCCACTACTTCTTGCAAAAACAAATGAAATTCTTCAGAGGACCTCCGGACTAACTTTCAAGGGAGATTTGAAAATTCACCACTTGCTTCACGTTCTGGTAGATGAAATCGGTTTGGACAAGGTGGGGAGTAAGCTAAGGAATCCGCTTAGATTTGCCATCGCCGGCTACTATGGCCCTAATATCCAACAGGAGGGTGCTTGTGGAGGGGACGATGTTTTTGATCCGTGCTACATGGAACTGCTAATCGATACACTCGGTGGAATTCCAATTGATTGGGAGAGCAGGACCCAGAGTGTAGGCGTTCCAGGGCTTTACTCCGAGGAACCAACGGTGCTGAAACAAGTCGCTTCTGTAATTTCTGATGCGAAGACAGAAGGAGCATCCCTAATCGCTAGTGCCTGCACACTATCACATACTGTACTCGATATCTACCAGGGCAAGGCAAGCAGGCAAACTGGCATTTCTACTAATATTCCGGTTATCCACCTCACAGAGCTATTGGCATTTGCCTTTGGACACCACAACAACAGGCTTGCTCAACTAAGGACAAGAATCGCAGTGATAGGCGATTAGAATTCTTCTAGCCCCGTCTGCCCAGATGGTCTGAAGTTACTAATAGGAATTGAGCTACCCGATTTCTCCCTCGCTTCCTTCGGAGTCAAATCCTCCTTCGCTAACTCTCCCCTGGCTCTCTCACGCTCTCCTATAATGTACTCGTACGCAGAGAGCACCCCCTCCGGAGTCTTCACTTGAAAGCTCCCCATATTCTTGAGATCGCCATGTCGTGGACCATTCAACTCCCTTGAAACTCTTCTGAGAATCTTATGCATGAATTCTTCCTTCCTCCTCGCCGACTCCTTGGCTCCTTCGTCTCGAGTCCCCTCGGCAATTAGTACCACGACCTCCCCCGCCCTTTTCCTTCCAGTACGACCTCTCCTCTGGATTGTCCTTATCTCACTTGACACTGGCTCATAGAAAACCACTAGATCAGCACTCGGTATATCCAAGCCCTCTTCTCCAACAGATGTAGCAACCAAGACATTCGATCTTCCATCTCTAAAATCAGCTAATCTGGAAACCTGTTCTTTAGCTGTCAGCCCCCCAGAGCCAGATCTACTCGATTGCCCTATGAACTGGGCAGCCCTAATTCCATCGAGACCGGAAAGAGCGTCTTCGAGTGCGTCAACTGTATCTCTGAAGTTAGCAAAAACAATCACCCTAGAATCCGCGTCTCTCCTGATTCTTTCCCTAACAAGCCTCCTAACAGCGCCAACCTTTGAGTGAATCTCACCCATTTCAACCAACTGCTTGAATAATTTTTTGATTCTCAAATCCTGAAGGAAAATAGTCGATGATCTACTTTTGCTATCCTCAGATTCCATCCTTTTCAGGAAGTGACAAGATGCAGCAACCCCTTGACAAAGTAAGTGATTAATCAGGTGATGCAACCTCATTGCAATTGCAATCTGTGAGGATGAGCCATACCCGCTAGGATTCCCATCGCGGATCGCTGATTGTGCCCTTTCCATCGCATTAGAAAGACCTGCTTGGCTAATAGGGCCCGGCATAACATAGCTACCAATCATCCTCTCTCTAGCCACTATCCCTTCCTGCCAGATCCTCAGAGGTTCAGCTAAATCTCTAATCTGTACGGGAACCTCCACGCTTATCTCATCGATATCCAATTCAGCTAGATAATCGGAAAGAAGGGGGTCATCCTGAGTTCTAAGATGGATTCGTTCAACTCTAAGCCTCCTGCAAACCTCTTCGATCTGAATTTTTCTGGATCCAGGACTTGCGGTGGTAGCAAGGATAAGTGGTTTTTCAGACTGGGAGGAATATGAATCCACAACATCTGCCATTGCGTGACCACCAGTACAGTGGTGGGCCTCGTCAACAACTAGCAAACTACAATCCCTTAATGTAAGTATACCACTCACACAATCATTTCTAACGACCTGTGGTGTAGCGAAGATAAGTTTTGAAGTACCCCAGAGAGTTTTTCTCTTGGACGAGGGATTATGTCCACTCAGACAAATTGGATTAATTTTTTCAATATTTGAAATCACTGAACTAGTATTTTCCAAATGCTGATTCGAAAGAGCCACCGTAGGAGATATCACCAATGCCCAACCACCCTCCTTCTCCAACCTCTCTACGATCGTCATCCATGCTACGGCAGTCTTTCCAGCCGCTGTTGGCAAGACAAGCAACATGGAACCAGACATTGCCTCATCCACTGCCTGAAGCTGATATGCCCTTGCCTGAACTGTTTCTGGAGCCAAACCCGGATGCACAACGAACAGTGACACAGGGGGCTACCTAATGGCCGGGGTTCAAAATAGTTGCATCCCAAAATAAACAAACCACCCCGTAGGGGTGTGCCGAAGCACCCCGATTCGTTCAAATAGGGTATGTTAGTCGCAAGGCCGCTCACAGCGTGAGGTACCAGACACAAAGGGCTATGCACAGCACCCCATAAACCAGATTCGCTTTCGTGAATCCGGCCCCGTGTCACGGTACTTCCATAGCGCTGTTAGCCCGGGATTCGCCGCATGCGGTGGAGTCCGGTAAAAACGGAGGAATTGCAATGGCAGACCGACATAGACCCCGTCGAGGTAGCATGGGCTATGGCCCACGCAAGCGAGCAGTCAGAAAGTTTCCGAGAATCACTTCATGGCCAGATACAGATTCTTCAGAAATCCGAGTTCAAGGATTTGCTGGGTGGAAGGCAGGCATGACGCACATCCTAGTTAGAGACACCAATCCCAAATCCACCTCTGCGGGCCAGGAAGTTAGGAAAGCAGTCACAATAGTTGAGACTCCTCCAATGAATGTCTTAGCAGTCAGGGGATACAGGATGACTCCCTATGGGAAGCAGACTGCTGGAGAGGTCTGGGCTGACATTTCTGAGAATCCCCCGCAGAACTTATTCTCTCGTTATGCGAACCAAACTCGTGGAGAGAGGGACGTTGAAGAGGGTAGGAAGCCAGCAACTAGAGGTGGAAGGATACCCAAGAGAGGTTCAAACTCGGTCGAAGAAGCTGCAAAATCTCTGAAGGAACAGGACTTGGCCGATATTAGGCTAATCGTGTGCACCCAGCCGGAAAGGGTCAGGAGCGTACCCTCAAAGACTCCCGAGATTATGGAGGTTGCCCTAGTAGGCGGCGATATCAACTCAAAACTAGATTGGGCTATTGACAGGCTCGGAAAAGAGATTGACCTTGAGGACGTATATGATGTAGGCCAGGAAGTAGATGTGGTAGGCATTACAAAAGGCAAGGGATGGCAGGGATCGATAAAGCGATTCGGACTGAAATTGCTTAGTCATAAAAATAGCAAGAGAAGGCGACAGGGAGGGAATATGGGTGACTTCGGGACAGGTTATGTCAGGAAGACAATCAGACAGGCTGGTCAGGTTGGATATCATAAAAGGACTGAACTAAATAAGAAGATCTTGAGAATTTCTAACCCCGAAGAATCGGAAATCACTCCTGCAGGAGGCTTCCTAAATTATGGTGAGGTTAAGAACCCCTACATGATAATCCAGGGCAGTCTGCCTGGGCCATCAAAGAGACTTCTAAGGTTCAGAGACGCTACTAGGCCTAGAAAGATAGTCGGCGATGTTGAAGTAACATATGTCAGTACGTCAAGTAAGCAGGGAGTGTGATGATTTGAAGACAAAACCCTACAATCTAGTGAATTCAGTTATTCAGGAAGAGATGGATGCCGGACTTCTAGCAGAAACGTACACTGTGGAGGTAAATGATGGAAAGTCAGTAACTCTGCCTGAACCCTTCTCATCAGAAATCCGAGAGGATATCGTCCGATCAGCAGTACATGCTTCACGAGCAAATCGCCGACAGTCATATGGTCACAGAGAGCACGATGGCAAGAAAGCCCCCCAACCTGGAATGAAGCACTCAGTAGAATGGTGGGGCAAGGGACGCGGTGTCTCAAGAATAATGAGGAAAACCGGTCAGAGAACTGGAGCCCAGAATCCCCATACGCGCGGCGGTAGGAGGGCGCATGGGCCAAAGGTAGACAAGGACTGGTCTCAGAAGATAAATTCCAGACAGAGGAGGGCCGCTCGCGATTCAGCAATAGCCGCCTCTTGTGATTCAGACACAGTCTCCTCAAGAGGTCACAGGTTCGAAGAAGGACTAAGATTTCCAATTATAATCGACGACTACGTAGAGTCTCGCTCCGATTCAGATGAGAAGTACGAAATAGAGAATCTACCACTTCAGAACTCAACAAGAAAATTTGTAGCAATGATGGAGGGATTGGGCTTATCAGCAGATCTAGAAAGATCTAGAAAAGGTAGAACAATCAGGGCCGGAAAGGGTACAATGAGAGGAAGAAAATATCGTACACCAAAGAGCGTGTTGCTTGTAGTTGCCCAGAAGGGTGGACTCGATAGGGCAGCAAGAAATATCCCCGGCGTTGATGTTGTTACTACAAAGGACCTTTGTGCAGAAGATTTAGCTCCCGGGGGGGATTTGGGCAGACTAACAGTATGGACCAAGTCCGCAATAGAGGCTTTGGAGTGATAATCATGGATCCATACGATGTCATCATAATGCCTTGGATTACTGAGAAAACTCTCGAGGCCAGGAGAATTTCTGACCCAGAAGGCGGGCATATGGAGAATAACAATAGAATAGAATTTATTGTCCGTAGGGAGGCTACTAAGAAGGACATAAAAGCGGCGATAGAGACACTTTTAGAAGTCAAGGTCGCCAAGGTTAATGTCAAGATTAACAGGACAGGCAAGCACGCTAGCATTCGTTTGGACGAGGGTTATGATGCTGAGGAGGCAGCTCTCAAGTTGGGAGCATTCTGAGGGGTTTTATTATGGGCAAGAGGACACGTTCACAGCGCAGGGGTTCAAGCCCCAAAAATAGGGTTTCAAGCCATAGATTCCCTGCAGCAAATCGCTTGCCGCGCGTTAAAGGTGAGATAGCAGAGGTGGTTGACTTGATCCATAGTGCAGCCCATACTGCCCCGCTTGCCAAGGTCAAGTTCGAAGATGGATCAACTGCCCACCTAGGTGCACCAGAGGGGATTGCTGTGGGTCAGACTATAGCCTTCGGCGATAAGGTCTCTCTCAGGCCAGGAAACGTAACCACACTCGATCAGATTGCAGAGGGCACTCAGATTTGCAATGTGGAACTACGGCCCGGTGACGGCGGTAAGATAGCTCGTTCTGGCGGAAACTCAGCAATGATAGACACTAGGATGGGAGAGTACGTTCGTATCCAACTTCCTAGCGGGCGAACAAAGGACTTGCCCGCAAAATGTAGAGCTACAATCGGTGTTTTAGGGGGACACGGCCGGACCGAAAAACCACTCCTGAAGGCAGGAGCAGCGCATCATAGGGCTAAAGCTAGAGGGAAGCTATATCCAACTGTGAGCGGTGTTGCGATGAATCCAGTAGATCATCCCCATGGGGGTGGAAACCACCAAGCAGTTCATGGTCCAAACTCGGTAAGCAGAAATGCTCCACCGGGTAAGAAGGTCGGTAACATCGCACCCAGTAGGACCGGACGAGGAAGGTCGAAGAAGGAGTAGATTACATGGCTAGGAAGAAGAAAATGTTTAGATCGGCCAAGATGGCCAGAAGGCAGGCCAGAAAGAGGAGATCAAAAATCTCCGAGAGGCGGAAGAAGGAATTCAAATGGAGGGGATACTCAATGGAGGAACTATCAGAAATTCCGCTATATCCCCCAGAGGAAGATCCCGATGCTGTCTCAATCGCCACTTTGATGCCTTCCCGTGTTAAGCGATCTCTGGCAAGAGGACTAGACCAAGAATGCGAAAAACTTCTCGATAGGATTAGGACCAGTAACGGAAAGACCATCAGAACACATTGTAGGGGGATGTATATTCTTCCTGAGATGGTCGGTTCAACAATAGGTGTCCATGACGGTCAGAAGTTCGTTAATCTTGAGATTGTACCGCCAATGATCGGACATTCATTGGGCGAGTTTGCAAAGACTAGGAAGTCTGTTACACACACCGGCCCAGGTGTAGGTGCTACAAGATCTTCCCAACACGTGGCACTAAAGTGAGGTGAATAAAATGAGCAGGAGACAAGGAAAGGCACAGAGCGGATATAGCCAGCTCTTAGAAGGATCAAACCTGGTCACAGCTAGAGCAGTTAACTTGGACTGTCACCACAAGCACTGCTATCACATCGCTAAGGCAATCCGAGGAATGAATGCAGAGGATGCACGGGAATACCTGCAAGAAGTTTTGGAAAAGAAGAGTGCTATACCCTATCAGCGAAGATCAAGGAAAGGGAGGGGTGGAAATACCATGGCAGGCCATAGAAAGGGCAAGATGGGTCCAGGCAAGTTCCCCAACAAAGCTTCATCAGAATTCATCAAACTCATCAACAGTGCTATGGATAATGCGAGGCAGAGATTCGACGATATTGACGCCGAGGATATGGTGATTACTCACGTAGCTGCCCATAGGGGGCAAGTTGCAACAAACTGGAGGCCGAGGGCACAGGGTAGGGCAACGCCCAGCAATCACTACCAGGTTAACTTGGAGATTTTTCTCGAGTACTTTGACGAAGAATCAGAGTTGGAAATCGATGACGAGGAGTTCTGAGGTGTAGATATGAAGGAGAATACCATTCAAAAGATGATTAACCGGAATGTCGAGAGACAGTTGGTAAGGGAATATCTCCTAAAAGAGACTGAGAGGGCTGGCTTTGGGGGTCTAACTTTCAACAGAACACCCGAGGGAACAAAGGTTACTCTCAAGGCAGAACAGGTTGGAAGAGTCATAGGTAGAAGGGGAAAGGTCATTCATGACTTACAAAGGAGACTTCAGGAAGACTTTAACCTCACTAATCCACAACTCGAGGTAGAGGAAATAGAAGAATCAAGAACAAATGCTCAGGTGATGGCAAGTAGACTTGCGAGCTCACTTGAGAGGGGCTGGTTCTTCCGTAGAGCAGGACATAGTACTGTTCAGAACATCATGGATGCTGGTGCAAGAGGTTGCATTGTCATCCTAAGTGGTAAAATCACAGGAGCAAGACACCGTGTGGAGAAATTTCAGAAGGGCCATATCAAGTACTGTGGAGAGACTGCACTACAGCTTATGGACGTAGGATTCTCTACCGCTGTTAAGAAACTTGGGACCATAGGATGTACAGTTAGAATAATGAGGCCAGGAACCAAGCTCCCTCATGAAATTTCAATACAGGAAAGAAGTGAATCAGGACTTCCTGAGCTTGTTCAGGCATCAGGTTTTGTCCCCCTAGATCTTGAAGAGGCATTAGAGAAGGCCTCAAAGGAGGAGGAGTGAGATGTCGCACGTCAGCTCCAAGGAAATCGATGAGATGAGCCAAGAACAGCGCGAGCTAACTTTAGAAGAACTCAGGGATGAGATGCTTCAGCTCAGATCCCAACAGGCACTTGGTGGCTCTGCATCAAACTCAGGAGCGTACAAGCAGACTCGAAGAAGTATTGCTAGACTTCTAACTAAGATGAACCAGGAAAAGGAGGAGTGATTTGGCGGGGATTTGCAACCTATGTGGACTGCCAGATGAGCTATGTATTTGTCAGGAGATAGCCAAGGAGCAACAAAAGGCAGTAATTTAGGTGGTAAGAAGGAGATATGGTAAGATGGTCACAATGGTTGAAGGAATTGAAGATACTGCCATAGATATCGGCCAGTTGGCCAAGATTCTGAAGGGCGCATGTGCTAGTGGGGGCACAGTGAAGGGCAGAACAATAGAACTCCAAGGAGATCACAAGAAGAAGGCAGCTAAAGTTCTAGAGCAGAATGGGTATCAAGTGGAGGTTCGGTAAATGACAGATCTAATCAATCTCCCTTGGCTTTCTAGGACGATCGATATCATTGATTCGACAGATCCTTCTCTCGTCGGACTAACTGGAATAGTGTTGGACGAAACTAAGAGGACAATCAAGCTTGAAACTATCAGCGGAGAAAAAACGCTAGCTAAGAATACGATAATTTTCAGAATCGAAAACGAGGTAATCAACGGCTCACTCGTCGGTCAAAGAGCTCAAGATAGAATTGGAAAGAGATACAGGGGGCAATGAGATGAGGGATATCGGGGTCGATGTAATCAAGCCAGAAGGAGAATGGGATGGCAGCGAAACCTGCCCGTTCTACGGATCTCTCAGAGTTAGAGGGCAAATAATCAGCGGTACAGTAGCATCTAGTGGTATGAAAGATACCATTGTGGTAGAAAGACAGGCCACAAGATATATGAAAAAGTTCGAGAGATATGAAAAGAGAACCAGACGATATTCGGCCCATCTGCCAAGTTGTATCGGAGAGATTTCTCTCGGCGATAGCGTTCGAATCATGGAGTGCAGACCTCTATCTAAGACGGTAAAATTCTGTGTCATAGAGAAGGGGGGAGCAAATTGAAGGGAATCCCCGGAAGAGTCACGTCCGGACTTCCCACCCAGGCTAGGCTGGACTGTGTCGACAACACGGGCGCGAAGATCGTGCAGCTAATCACCGTCCTAAATAAGGGGGGAGTTGCAAGGAGATACCCCTCTGCTGGTGTTGGGGACATGATTAGAGTCACCGTGAGGAGGGGAACCCCAGAGACAAGACGCCAGATATACAATGCGATAATCGTTCGGCAATCAAGACCCTTTAGGAGGGTCGACGGTACTTGGGTCCAATTCGAAGATAACGCTTGCGTCATCACAAATGAAAGAGGGGATGTGCAAGGTTCTGATATCAAGGGCCCAGTTAGCAGAGAGGCAGCCGAGAGGTGGCCAAGGATAGTCGCTACGGCTAAACAAATAGTTTGAGGTGACATATATGGCAAGTAAGAAAGCAGGAAAACAGAGAACCTCCCAGAGAGAAGCACCGATTCACATTAAGAGAAAGAGAATGCGAGCCCGACTCTTATCCGATGACCCCGATCTAAGAAATGTTCGATCAGTCACAATAAGGGTCGGAGACGAAATTGAGGTTACTAGGGGCGACTTCAGTCACCCCAACAGTATCAAAGCCGACACAAGAGGAAAGAGACTAGGACAACCTCGGGGCAGATCGGGGGTTAAGGCCAAGGTTTCTTCGATCGATACGAAGGGCGGGCATATTTTCGTAGACGGTCTTTCGCAGACTACTGCTGACGGTAAGGAGGAAGCAGTTCCCGTCGATCCATCAAATGTCGTAGTGACAAAATTGTACGAAGGCGATCCAGTAAGAATTAAGAAAATTGTCGACAGGTCATCGGGAGGTGACAACAAATGAGCCGTAGTCATCACAAAAGGCTAGTTATGCCGAGAACTTGGCCCCTTACTAGGAAGACCGATATTTGGGCCCAGAAACCCAATCCAAGTGGGCATCCACTGGAGATGTGCATGCCTCTGGGAATCATCCTGCGGGACGTTCTTGGTGTTGCCCACAACATGAGGGAGGCAAAGAGAATCCTGCACTCGAGACAAGTAATGGTCGACGGCGAGATAGAGACAGATAGGGCCAGGGCAGTAGGTCTCATGGATGTACTGAGCATAGGGGATGAAAACTTCCGTTGCATCCTCGACACTAATGGAAAGCTAAGATATAGGTCAATAGCAAAGAAAGCGGCATCAAGCAAGATTTGCAGAGTAGTTGGCAAATCCACGATCAAGGGTGGCACCACCCAGATTCACCTGCATGATGGTAGGAATATCTTGCTCGAAGACGCTTCCACCTACAAAACTGGGGACTCCCTAGTCATCTCTCTTCCCGATCAGAAGATTTCCTCCCACATAGAGATGAAGAAGGGAGCTCTAGCTTATCTAACCGGGGGAAGCCACATTGGCGAGACAGCTACAATCGAGTCCCAAGAAATTAAGAGATCATCCAAGCCTAACGAGACAACTTTCCGGGATTTCGGCACTATTACAAATTACGTTTTCATCATCAGTAAGGAAACTGATATCCCATTGGAGGCAGAGTCATGACCGAGAATTCCAACCCAATGCTTTCCCCGGCTATCACTAAGGTAACGGTAAATATCGGAGTAGGAGAGGGTGGCCGTAGACTACAACTAGCAGAGAAAGTTCTTGAGGTATTGACGGGAATGACGCCTTCACGAACAATATCCACCAAGACAAATAGAGACTTAGGAACAAGGAAGGGGGCGCCAATAGGTTGCAAGGTTACAATCAGAGACAGAGAAAAGGCCGAATCTTTCCTCAAGGATGCCTTCTGGGTTAGAGACCACACGCTTCCTTCATACAACTTCGACTCTCAGGGTAACCTTTCTTTCGGAATATCTGACTACACAGACTTCCCCGACCAGAAATACGATCCAGACATAGGAATTTTCGGGATGGACGTTAACGTAGTCCTAGAGAGGCCAGGTCATCGAGTATCTAGGCGAAGAAGGAGGAAATCCAAGATTTCCCTCACTCATCGGGTCGGAAGAGAGGAATCAAGAGATTGGTTCGCTAACAAGTTTGAATTAAACATAGTGGAGGAGTAGAATTGGCACGCGATCACGGAGAAAGAATAGGAAGAAGTCTAGGCTGCAGAAGATGCGGACGAAAGAGGGGAATGATTCGCAGACATGGCCTCAGACTCTGTAGGCAGTGCTTCAGGGACGTTGCTCCAGATATAGGATTCAAGAAATACTCATGAGGTGATAAAAGATGCAGTTTGACCCAATAAACGACGCATTTACGACGATATATAACGCAGAGAGCGCAGGAAAGTACGAGGTAACTGTCCGACCTGCTAGCAAACTTCTCGGAAGCATGCTTTCGATAATGAAAAGCTCAGGATACTTGGGAGAGTTCGAGAAGATGGAAGATGGTAGGGGTGGATGTTACAGAGTTTCTCTGATCGGTGCAATCAACAAGTGCGGAGTAATCAAACCAAGACACTCAGTAAAAAGGTCAGATTTCGATAAGTGGGAATCAAGATACCTTCCAGCTAGGGACTTCGGTCTACTAATTTTAACAACTAATCAAGGAGTGATGGATCACTTCGAGGCGAAAAAGGAGAGAGTCGGCGGAAGGCTGCTCGCATATGTTTTCTGAGGGGGATTAAGGATGCCAAGAGTAGCAAAAATTTCACATGAGATTTCATTACCAGACGGTCTGGCTGTGAATCTAGAGGGAAGCGTAGTCACACTCTCCAAGGATGGGAACTCACTTTCCAGGGAATTCAAACACAACAGAGTCTCAGTGCGAGAGTCAAGTGACGGATTAGAGGTACACTGCAATCTGCCTAGAAGGTCCGAGAAGGCAATTGCTGGAACATGGGCCGCACATCTGAGAAATATGGTAAGGGGGATGGAAGATGGGTTCGAATACAGATTAAAAGCCGTCTTCAGCCACTTCCCGATGACGCTTAAGGTAGAAGGAAACAAATTCACAATCACAAATATGCTTGGTGAGAAGGTACCGAGGGTCGCCAAGCTACCGTGGTCGCCTTCGGAAGTAGATGTCAAGATACAGAATAAGACCGACGTCATCGTCACTGGTGCAGATAGGGAGAAGGTAGGACAGACCGCTGCAAACATTGAGAGGGCTTGCAAGGTAAAGAAGAGAGATCCAAGAGTTTTCCAAGATGGAATATACATCACATCCAAGGGGGTATAGAAATGGCATATGAAGACAATACAGTACCCGAATTGAAGGATTTACTCAGAGTAAGAGGCCTACCAGTTTCTGGAAAGAAGGCGGATCTGATAGCTAGATTGAACGACGCAGACTCCAATGAAGCAATACACGAAGGAGCCGATGACTCCGAAGTCCGAGCAAGTCCCACAAAGGAAGTAGCAGTTCAAGACGAGGAAGACGTCCAAGATGAAGAAGACGTCCAAGATGAAGAAGACGTCCAAGATGAAGAAGACGTCCAAGTTGAAGAAGACGAATTCTACGAAGATGGTGATTTCGAAGAA
>PBGH01000025.1 GCA_002720055.1 Methanobacteriota archaeon
CCTTGTCCCTGGCCCTGTCCTTGTCCCTGGCCCTGTCCTTGTCCCTGGCCCTGTCCTTGTCCCTGGCCCTGTCCTTGTCCTTGTCCCTGGCCCTGTCCGTCTTCACCTTCTCCACCTCCCTCAGTTCCGCCGTCTCCGGTTCCATCTCCTTGGAAGTCTGGATCGTAAGCGTCAGGTATGCCATCTCCGTCTGAGTCTGAAGCAGCCCCATCATTGGGGTCGTTTGGGTAAGGATCGTTTGCGTCTGAAGTTCCATCTCCGTCTGTATCGGCGGAGTTCGGGTTGGTTCCGGCTTCATATTCCTCTAGGTTGGTCAGTCCGTCACCATCTGGGTCTGCGCTTCCATCGCTAGCAGAGTTGGGATTCAATCCGTAGTTGACCTCCCAACCATCTGGCATGCCGTCATTATCTGTATCTGGGTTATTCATATCCGTCCCAGCGCTCTGCTCCTCTGCATTGGTCAATCCGTCTCCATCCCAATCCGCACCTCCATCTGAGGGGTCCAATGGGTCCGATCCGTCAGCACCGACTCCTGTGGAACCGGCCATCAGCACCAACAGCAAAGCTGTTATCACGCTGGCATTCTTCTGATTCTTATTCTGATTCTTATTTTGCATAAATTAATCACTTTCTAAATTCAATAATACTGGGGATTGGGTGATTGCTTGGAGCGAGCCAAGAGACTCGTTCGAGACCTCAATATCGCAGTACTGCGCGTTATCGGTGGTATCTACGAACTCGTGTAAATCTGTCTTAGCTCCTCCTTTTCTATTCATCCAATCTCACAGGCTTTCTCAGGGAACCCTCCGTTCCCTCTAATATTGGAGAGGCATGTTGCATATTTCAAGGGTTCCCGTGAAGGTTTCAGGGAGTTATCCTAGATAGCTGGGCTAGGAACCTGGGCGTCCCAAGGAAATGTAGAACTGGTACAGCCAATGTGGAGAGTGCGAGAACCCCGAAAAAAAGTCCTGACCATAGCTCTATTCCCCTGCCAAT
This sequence comes from Methanobacteriota archaeon, assembly GCA_002720055.1. The sequence continues at coordinate 997 of PBGH01000025.1, forward strand.
GGATAGGTATAGTATCCAGCCCATAAATACGGCAAACCAAGGCAGGTGTCTTCGAGTATAGAGCGAAAGTCTGGCATTCAGAATATCATCTGAGAAATACTGGGGAGTTTCCTCGGGGTCTGCCAAACCGTGTTCAATGCCACACCTTGCACATACCTGGTATCTAGGACCATTGCCTGTGATGAACTGGCTCTGTGGATAGTTTTGCTTACACATCCTGCATGCGGGCATGAATCTCAATACTACCAGATGTCGCCTCTCCTTCAAGGCTACGGTCTTACCATCAGCTGAAAGTCGGATATCCGGCCTCTCAGAGATCGTCAATAAAGGACGTATCGATTTCTTCGTCCTCTAGCTCGTCATCTTCCAACCCATCTGCTAGCATGTTAAGACCTTCAAGGTCTATTTCCTCTGACTTTGAGCTGAGTATCTCTCCCACAGAAATGTCTGGTTCCCAAGTCAATTCATCGATACTCTCAATCAAGTCCTGCTCTGTTGATTTGGAGATTTCGTCTTGGGCATCGGAAATTGATGATGGAAGGGATGCCGTAACTAATTCCTCTTCTTCGGTGATTCCCATGGCCTCTCTGGTCAGCTCCTCTTCCATCTCGACCTCCATTGTTCCCATCTCCCAGGGCTGAGGTGCAGCCCTCTCCCTAGGCCTGATGATCAACGCAGCACCCATGATTATCATAATGGCAGATATGAGTGCTATTATCATGTTCAGATCTCCATCTACTAGCTGGTCATACCACGATTCCCCACCAAGATTCTGATTATTTGGCGAACCTCCCGGAGAGAGCTCGGATAGCGAGTACACCCTGACAGAGTCGACTGAGAGCCTATGCACCTCGCCATCATGCGCGACTACTGCAAGCCAGTAAGTGTCTGAAGAGCTGATAGCTGTTGGACCTAGGGAGCTGAATGAGGCGTTCTGTGAGGTTATCTCAGAGCCCACAAGTATGGCATCCCTTGTATCTGAGAATTGCATTGTACTGGAGAAAATCGAGTACGAGAGGACCTGGGGGTCGTCAGATGGTGCCCATATCACCTCTATTCTTGATCCAGAAGAGTCCCAATATGCCATTATCTCACCCACCTCAGGAAGATGGATTCCCGGATCTTGGGAATTCTCGTCCACTGGACTAATCATTGAGGTCTCCAAGTCGGAAGTCCAAGCGTTCCCGGATGAATCCACCGAGACCACAGCTACCCAGATTGGAATGTCTGGCTGGATTCTCTCGCCTCCTGAAAGATTCTCTATGAGGATCGGGCCCCATTCCTCTCTATTCACGCTAATTATCGGCTCGAGACCATCTGAACTGTCGAAGGGTGCTCCTGCTACAGCGAATATTCTGTATTCACCTATATCTTCATCTTCACTCTCAGAGAATGAGACGTAAACACCATCACCCGAATCCGGCGAGCGATCCTCCAGAGTCGGTGCTGGAACTCTGTCAGGTGGGAAAGAGTCGCCCCGGTTATCTATTGGAGTTACCAAAGCAAGGTGATCACCTAAGTCTGTCAGTCTCACATTGCCTGCAATGTCATGGATAGTAACTGTAACGTATAGCGGGATTCCTGAGATAATATCAGAAGGGGAGAGTGAGGATGCATCTGTTCCATACAGGGCCCTGGATACGGTTATGTCTAACCTGGGGGAGTTCCCTATTTGTCTTTGATCGATGGTGATTAGTTCGCACTGGTTGCTAGATTCACAAGCCGAGCTGACTTCTGAAAGGTCGTCAAGAGGGAAATCCGATACCCATACAGTGTAGTGACTGAAGTCATTGACCAAGGTACGGTCCCAACTGATATCTATCGATGTCCCGTCATCCTCTGGATGATCCCATGCCTGAAGTCCCATAACTGCATCAGGAGGCATCCACTCAGAAGAGTCTAGCTCAGAGTAAGTTGCTGTCTGGACTACGAGGACCTCATCCAGGTTCTGATTTCCCCAATCATCTACTGCAACGACACCGATCCAATAAACCAGATCGCTTTCCAAAGAAGCGTTACCAATAGAGTCGATGATCACCTCATCGGTGGTACAATCTGGTACGAAAGTTGCTTCTGGCCATCCATCTACCGAGGATGGTGGTGATGACCCTGATGCGGGGAGAATATGTATGACATGGAGCGCGCAGTCTTCCTCCTGGTTTGGCTCCCAGCTGACGATTATCCTGCCCCCTTCATCATTGGGCGCGTCGCTAACAGTTGTCCCGGTTATTGGTGCCGGGGCTATGCCGTCATTTAGTCCGCCTGCAGTAACTATTGGACCTACAACTGTGGCATTTGATGGATCGTACTGTCCTGCCTCGTCGACACAGACAATTGCGAACCAGTAGGGAACGTTCCCTTCCAACTCGAGGATTGTAGAATTGCCGGCAGCAAAGGCGAAGTCCATGTGATCCGATAGGGCGATTGCGCTGGAAATCTCTTGCTGGACCGCCCATATTCTAGTGAACTGCGGGTCTAATTCCTTACACGCAGACCACTCAGCTGAGATAGTGCCGGGGATTCCCCCTGAAATGGCCTCTACCTCTAGCCATTCGGGAGGGGAGGGTGTCTCGTCGGTGGGAGTTGCGTTCCCTTCCCAAGAAATTGGCTCTCCAACTGTTCCGTCAGGGTACTCAATTGCTACTGCAGCTCGATACTGCCTATTCTCTGAAAGTGTCACCTCGGATCCATTTCTGTTCCCTAAAGTGAATAATGTGGTCGTTTGAGACCAGAACGGAATCCTCTGGAAGGATGGTAGGCCTCCAAGGTCATCTTTTGTGGGGGTCCAATCCTGGTTGTCCGTTGAGTCCCAAATGTAAACCCTGTATGCTGACCATGCGGAGTCCTGAGCTGGCAACCAACTGGCCTGAAGTACGCCTCCTCCATCATTTGGTCTATCGTATAGGCTGGTAATTTCTGTGGGTGCTTCGAGCCTCTCCCAGTCATAAGATATCCTGATCTTTATTTTTCCATCCGATGGTGACTGTAGCTGAAGATGCACTATTGACGAGTAGGATCCGGGTGGAGTGTTGAATATCGAAGTCTGGAACGCCCCTTGTAGACTTGGGTTAAGAGCTGCCAAATCCCAAGAGCCTGAGTAATTCAGTTGAGTTGATCTGGCCCAGACCCATGCCCCGCTTTGAGGCGAGGAGAAAGTAATAGCACCGGGATACATCAGCAACTCAGAGGAGTTAGCCTGATTCTCATCGAGTGGGATAGAGATCGGCGCCTCTGGATCAACCAGTATAGTTGACATTCCTGGCATTGTACTATCGGTGATATCAAGAGATCTGTCTACGAAGATTGCAGTGAGAGGGGTCGCCCTCCTCTGATTCTCTCTCGGCGATTCGACGAGCGTCTCCATCGGATTGTAGATATGAAGTCCGTCCTCAGCAATAACTGCTAGGCCCATCCATGAAACTGCGTGTCCAGATTTTGCCCCTATTAGGTCTCGGATAGTGATTACCTCGTGATTACCAGTGGCTCTGAAAATGCTGATCTTTCCAGGAGAAATAGCGGCTACATTTGTGCCATCAGAGGTGAGGTCAGTTATTGGCCAAGCCTGTAGGTCCAAAGCTCCGACTCCGGATTCCATTGCTCTTGATGTTCCATTCCAATGTACTAGAGGCTGATTCGATGTGGATATATGGACCCCCCACTGATCAGTTGCTACAGAGTAGACGTCGTTGCTTGGGATCATATCGATATTGTATGTACCATTGCTGCTATCTGTTGCTAGGTCCCAAGCCGATACTCCCGGCCTAGTGACTCCCTGACCATTGTGAGAAATGAATATTGCAGCGTCATGATGCAAGGTCAAAGTAGTCCCAGTTACCGAATCGTTGACCGTCCTGGAGACTGCATCGGCGTAAACGATCCCCGATACGAAGTCCCCGACTAGACCATCGTCCCGACTGATCGAGCCCACATATCCTAAGTTCTGGTCGAGAGCAATAATTCCATTAGGTCCTCCTACAAGTACACTCCCGTTTCCGAGTATTGGTGAAGGAGGCACGAAAAGATGGTTGGAAATGGGTGTCGGGAGTCCATCAACTGTGGTAACCGCGTCATCCCAACCTGACTTCGACAGATTCCAGAGCCCAATACCTCCATGTGTCGAAACCATGACGAAATTTTCGAACTCAGCGAAATCGGTGACTATGTTGCTAGGAAGTCCGGCTATGAGGCTCCCTGATCTCCATGCTCTGCTGGACAAATCGAACTTCTGTAAACCGGCTGAGCTGCCGAACCACCCCATGAGTCCTACGTACATCTCATCACCCTCAATTATTGCTCCATCCATCTGATTATGGAGAGCTGGTGATGTTCGCTCTAGCGACCTTTGGGTAATATTGAATGAGATTAGCCCCTCTCCGACCGTTGTGGCCCAGATCGTTTGATCGTCCAGTAAAATTTCGTTGATGTTCTCGAATAGGGAGTTCATTCCAAATTGCCAGTTCACTGAACCATTTTCAAGTAACTCACCTTGAAGAACTGTCGAACCAACGTATGAGTATTCTGACGAACCTACCGTCACCCAAACATGTGTTTCGTTGGAAATCATCTCATGTACAATTCCAGAGGGTAGTCCGACCAACTCGTCGAAACCTCCTTCGATTAGACCGGTGGTGTCTAGTCTGTCGACACGATTGATTCCGGATAGGTCACCAGACCTACCGATAGCATAGACTCTTACATTCTCAGGAGGGGCTCGGACTATTGATCCTGCATCCATGCCCCTTCCAATCACTTGAGCCGATGATACCGAACCGTCTGAAGTAATGACTCTGGAGATTCCGCCATCACCATCGTAATGAGATACTAGGAGTAAGTCTTCATCGAACAGCATCCCTCCAGGAAAGACTGGGTTCTCTGAGACTCCAAGATCTGGAGTAAGGGTATCCAGGAAGTTATTGGAATCGTAGCTGAAGCGATCTATGCCTACTCCTTCCGTATCGAAACCGAGGTACATGATCTCATTTTCAGAATCGCAAGCGAGTGCCCTGACGTCCCTTTCCGCAAGATTTGAGTTATCAGTGGTTATTGGGGATATCCATTCTTCAGAGACTCCGTCTCCATCGTGATCAGCTAGATCGAAGCGCGCGACCCCCCCTCCAACTGCCCACCATTGCCATGCAGAAAATCCGATAGCGATATTCACAATATCATGACACAAGACTATGTCTGCACCATATCCATCTGGAATCTCACCAGCATCAACTTCCCAAATCGTCCAGTTACTTGTGTTTCCTGAAAGCCTCATTATGTGTCCGTCATTCCCATAACCAGAGGCTGCCCAGAGATCGTCACCTACTACCTTCATTGAATAGAAGTCAACCTCTGACTCAGATGGTAAACCATCCCCTGGGAGCCAGGAAGGCATCCAAGATTCGTTGGATGTGTTCCATCTGAGGATTCCATTCATACTAGCGAACAGATACTCTCCTTGGTACTCCACCATACCTCTAATTCTGCCTTCTACGTCATCCCATTGATCCTTAAGAGTCATGTTGTATGCGGAGAATCTTCTAAGGATATTTTCCCCATAGGCTACCCAAAGTTCGCAAGATACAGTCAGTGGGAAGCAGTCTCCTAGGTATTGGGCGTTGACCCTTCCAACATTACCCAGTGTCTGGAGATCATCCTCCCAACTCTCAGAGGTAGCGTTCCACCTAACTATAGTGCCTGTATCACTCAATCCACCCCATCCAGAAGTACCTACCACGCTGATCCAGACTTCGCTACCGACTTGGTTGATTCCGTGAATTACTCCATCGAATCCTAATCTTTCACCTGCATCAATCACAGGGAGGGATGAGTTATTTGTAAGGTTGATTCGATGAATTTCGTCTCTCTCGTTCCAAGGATTAGCCCGCTGAGGGGAGTAGTACATGATTTCGTCCATGATAAGAATCTCTGCAGGAGAGTAGTTAGGCAGGGTCGGACCGTCTTGGTTCAAACCTCTGTCCCATTGAATGAGTACTGTTTCGTTGTTAACATCAATCAGGGTGAGGCCGAAGTCCCCACCTGCCCAGATTGTCCCTTCCTGACTTCCCTCTATCAGGACAGTTACGTCGTCGTCGTCAATAATCCCCTGTGTCCCGTCCCATGGGCTAATCCACGAGGAGGAGGTTAGGTTGTACCTGGCAATTCCAAGGTTCTCAAATCCCAGATATGCTATGTCTCCAATTTTAACGACTCTGGCTCTCTCTGTGTCGTCTCCAGCAGTCCAAACCTCTACCACCGTACCGTTTGACTTATTGATTACCGCTGCTCCTTCTGTTGTTCCTGCATAAAGGAAATCTGGGCCAATAGTCTCCACTGATATCACGAATCTGGAAGGCATTCCGTCTCCCCCTCCACCCCCACCAGTTGTCCAGCAATCCTCCAAAGAAAACTGAGGCTGTGGAGAGTTCAAGTCAGGCCAGTTCCACATGCATGCCCCTCTATTCGTTCCCGCATAAACTCCGTCTGCGTCACTCGTGACATCGTAGAACTCGAATGGATCGTTGTTCCAGCCCGGAATACTCGTAGGAAGGAATTCCCAGCTAGAGCCATCCCAACGAGCCAAACCCCCATTTCCATCAGCTCCGGTGTTCTGAACTTCTGAACCCACTAGAAGGCCGCCATAGAAGTCGATGGAGAGAGTGTTGACGTCTTCGTCCGGGATTCCGTTTGGATCATCGGGAGTCCAGAGATCCACAACATCGGAGGTTAGTCTGTCGATGATGAGTATTCCAAGACCTTGAAGACCGAGGTAAATTAGGTCACCGTCAACTGCTACTGGAGTAGTTTCTAGATTGTCCACACCCAACGATTGCCAAGATCCGATTATCGATCGAGTGTTTAGATCTATTCTCATCACTCCAGCCTCCTCCGTAGCTATGTAGGCAACTCCGAATCTAGTTGCGATTTCTCTTATCATATCGGAGTCTAGGCCCATAGATTCAGAGTAGGACTCAACCACTGTGTTTGAGCTGGTTGAGTACAGGTTGATTCCTGATTCGAGATGTCCTACCACCAGAGTATCCGTGTTCGAGTCATGAGCAAGGCTGGTGATGTGTGCTGAGTTAAGTCCCTGGATTGTTTCGAAGTAGGAACCATCAGCACTGCTTAGCCTGTGAACTCCGCTTTCTGTGGTCCCCACCCAGACCCATCCGTCCTCATCTTGTATGATCGAGGTGATGTCGCCGGGTTCTAACTGAAAATTGAGACTGTCTTCAAGATTTATCGGAGCTCTCCATAGGTTTTCCCCCTTGTCGAGGATATCGATTATGCTCCCCGAAGCGATCCATATTTCTCCATATTCCCCATCATCGATTATAGCTGTGACTTGGGGGTCTTCTATTGAGGGGCTACTAACAAGAGTCATTGATCCATAAGGAGAGTCTGCTAGGATTCTACCCATCTTACCTGATGAGTCGCCTACTAGGGCCATAGAAGAAGCCGGAGATCTCTGTAGTCCGCCGGGCCATGGTAAGATAGAGGACCCAGAGCCTGAGAGCTCTAAGTCAGAAAGTTCTATTTCTGAAGCGAACAAGAGTACTTGAGTGTCATATGGCTGAATTGACTCTTCGGTCAGGATATACAAGAATTCAGGAGTTGCTGCTAGACCTTCTATGCTATTACTTGGAAGCCAGTTTGAAGAAGTCCACGATGGAAGCCAAGAGTTTGAATCTGTATCGAACCTATCTATTCCAGAGTCAGTTGTTGATATGTATAGGACGTCATCAGATATAGCGAAATCAGAAATCGAGTTAGAGGAGAGTTGATTTTCATCGTTCCAGACGTTGTTTTTGTCTATCTCCAATACAGTCGGATCGCTGTTGGAAACTGTGTAATTAATGACTCTAATTCCATTGTCCTGGGTGGACAAAAAGATTCTTCTCGATTCGATGGCGATATCCACAGGCATCTCTGCCTCTGTTCCATTGCAGAAGTCGATTGATCGCCAAATAGCGTTCTTTGAGGGCATCAGATACTCTAATCTACATTCTGAAGATGCAGACCAAATTACTCCGAACATATCTATGCCCATGGATTGTATGGAGTTTGATTCCGATGAGTTTGTATCCTTTGGGAAGTCTTCAATCATACTAGAGTTTGAAAGTCTGAAAGCAGTGATATTTCCTTCCGAGTCCCCAACATACATCCTGTCCCTGTTGAAATCTGTGATGATCGACCGGCCAGCAATTTCTGGAAAGATATCGATTATTTTCTTATTGGAGTTGTCGTCTAGATGCAGAAGATCGTCATTGACCAAAACATACAGTCTTCCATCTATTGGATTATATGCACTCCCATGAATAGATACATTCAGTGGGCTGAAGGATAGTTTTGGATCTACTGGACGAAGTGCCTCGATAGCCAAATCTGTTATCTCTATGCCAGTTGGAATATTCCAAGATGCATCGCTTATTGTGTTGGGCTTCAAGGAAGAGTCCAAAATCCCTCCAGTAACAGTTGGGGGGTTATTAGAGAAGCTATTCTGTCTTCCTAGGTCGCCCATTCCAGTCCAATCAAGGATGCTGGTCTGAGTATCCATTACAGTCAACTGGGGCTGGTTAATCCAGAATCCATCGCTTCCGTTCACTGCTATCTCCAAAGAAAGGTTATCGATCTGGGAACCTGGTGCGAATTCCAGCATTAGATCTGCAATTGCTGGAGTACCGTTCTCTGGATCAGCTCCTTCGGCCTCCAGAACAATCCATCCTGAATCATTTGTTCCATTTACTCCCCAAGTTTTACTTGACGCCATGGAGGTTTTTTGGGTGTCTTCAAGACCTTCTTCATAATGGGAGGTTGATGTGAAATATACTGACCAAGGAAGCAAAAACATCAGTGAGACAAGGAAAATTGCCCTTTGCTTACTTCCTGAAGTCAATCGACTGCCATACATGTGATGAGTATAGTCCCTCGATGTGCAATTTATGAAGGGTAGGGGTTGTCGACTGCGACTTGCTCATACTGAGGGTGAATCTAGGATAGGAAAAAGCCGCTAATCGGTGGCCTATTGGCCGATAATTCAACAATAATCAATAGGATAGCATGATACGAGATGGTTTGCCCGAGGATACCGAGATGGTCCTGTGAGCAGTAAGAGACTTCGCGAGGATGCGTTAGAGTATCATTCCTCTAATCCACCGGGAAAGGTTACGGTTGTCCCCACAAAACCTCATGGAACCCAGAGAGAGCTTTCATTGGCATATTCTCCAGGGGTAGCATATCCTTGTGAAGAAATAAAAGATAATCCTGAAAACGTATACAAATACACCTCGAAAGGGAATCTAGTAGCTGTGATTAGTAATGGTACTGCTGTTTTGGGGCTTGGAGATATCGGTCCTCTGGCAAGTAAGCCGGTGATGGAGGGTAAGGGACTCCTCTTCAAGGCGTTCGCTGATATTGATGTGTTCGATATAGAAGTTGATAGGACTGATGTCGATGAGTTCGTCGAGGCTGTTAAGGCGATTGCTCCAACCTTTGGAGGGATCAATTTGGAAGATATTAGCGCTCCAGAATGTTTCGATATTGAGCGAAGATTAGTATCAGAGTTGGATATTCCGGTAATGCATGACGATCAACATGGAACGGCGATAATTTCAGGGGCTGCGCTAATTAACGGACTTGAGGTTGTGGAAAAGAAAATCAGTGAGGTTAAGGTTGTGATTCTTGGTGCTGGTGCATCAGCAATTTCCTGTGGTAAGCACTACCTGAGACTAGGAGTCGCGGAAGAGAACCTTCTGATGCTAGACTCAAAGGGAATTTTGACTAATAGTCGGAAAGAGATGGGCGAACTCAATGAATACAAATCTGAATTTGTAAGAAATGTTGATGATGGCGATATAGGAGATGCTCTTGAGGGTGCAGATGTATTTCTCGGTCTTTCGAAAGGAGGTTTAGTCTCTCCAGAACAGATAAGCAAAATGAGTTCAAGGCCGTTGATTTTCGCTTTGGCCAACCCCGATCCTGAGATTACTCCAGAGCAGGTTTCGACAGTACGTGATGATGCAATAGTGGCGACAGGCAGATCTGACTATCCCAACCAAATCAACAATGTTCTTGGTTTTCCGTATATCTTCAGAGGAGCTCTTGACGTTAGAGCGACTGAAATCACAGAGGGTATGAAGATGGCAGCGACTAAGGCTATTGCGGAGTTGGCTAAAGAGCCAGTTCCGGATGATGTTTCTACGGCATACGGAGGAGAACAGATGTCTTTCGGGCCTGATTATATTATTCCGAAACCTTTCGACGCAAGAGTTCTGATTTGGGAGGCGAGTGCTGTTGCAGAAGCTGCAGTCATGGAAGGTGTAGCTAGAGTATCAACAGAAGATTTCGACTTCGACGCTTACAAAGAAGCACTAGAGTCTCGTCTAGGCCTTACAAGATCAGTGATGAGGAGAGTGATTAACCAAGCAAAGAGGGATGTCAAGAAGATTGTATTCTGCGAGGGAGAGGACCCGACTATAATCAAGGCCGCGTCACAATGTATTTCTGAGGGGATTTGCACTCCAATTCTTCTTGGACAGAATAAGAGGATCGCCGCAGTCAAGGAAGATTTGGGTTTGGATTTTGATTGCGAGACTATTGACGTCAGATACGATTCCAGGAGGAGAGAAGGGTATGCAGACGAATTACATCGACTTAGAGGTAGGAGGGGTTTGACTAAGGAAGATGCAATTAGGCAACTGAAGTCTGAAACTTTCTTCGCACCAATGATGGTAAGGGTGGGTGATGCGGATGGTTACCTAGGAGGAGTTTCTCACCAATATCCAGATATTGTGAAGCCTTGCTTACAGGTAATTGGACCAGATCCGGACTCTCACAGGATTGTGGGGATGTACATGATGACTGTGAACGGACAGTTGATGTTCATTGGAGACGCGACGATAAATATCTATCCAGATGCAAGAACTTTAGCAGAAATCGCGATTCAGACGGCAAAGGTAGCCAAGAGATTCGGGGTAAAGCCAAAGGTCGCAATGCTATCATTCTCTAACTTTGGAACTTCTGCAGAGATGAGGACTGACAGAATAGAGGAGGCAATAGAGATAGTTAGGGAAATTGAGCCTGAACTAGTGATTGATGGGCCTATGCAGGCGGATACAGCATTGATATCTGAGATTCAGGAGGATTACCCGTTCATGTCTTTCAATGGTCCTGCCAATGTACTAATCTGTCCTAATCTCGCTTCAGCTAATATTGCGTACAAACTACTTCAGAGAGTGGCGGGAGCTGAGATGACTGGTCCCATACTGGAAGGACTTTCTAGGCCTGCGCACGTTCTCCAAAGAAGGGACAGTGTAAGAGATGTTGTCCACATGGCAGCAATATGTGCCGTAGATGCACAGAGAGCCTCAAAACAGAGATTGATGGACTAGATCTGCTTTGGTCCGGAGTCTCTTACTTGCTTTGAGCACCCAGAAGCATACTGTTCGAAGTTCTCGATGAACATCTGAGCTAGAAGATTGGCTACATTGTCGAATCTTGTCTTGTCTTCCCAGGTTTCTCTTGGTGAAAGAATTGAGTCGGGCACGCCAGCACAGGTTGTCGGGACTTCAAATCCGAATCTCTCGTCCTTGACAAAAACGACATTATCCAAATCTCCATTCAGAGCAGCGTTCAGAAGATTTCTAGTCCAACTAATTTTGATTCTACTACTAGCATCTGCTCCTCCTGCAATCCATCCCGTATTTATTAACCAGCACTGCGCGTCGTTTTCTTGGATCTTCTTAGAAAGAAGATCTGCGTAAACACTGGGGTGTCTTGGCATGAAAGGTGCTCCAAAACACGTTGAAAATGTAGCTTGAGGCTCTGTGACTCCTATCTCCGTACCTGCGACCTTGGCGGTGTAGCCCGACATGAAGTGATATGCTGCCTGATCCGGATTGAGTCTAGAAAGTGGGGGTAACACTCCAAAAGCATCACAGGTGAGGAAGACAATATTTCTAGGATTTCCAGCCATAGAATCTGGAGTTCGATTATCTATGAATTCGATTGGGTACGACCCTCTGGTGTTCTGAGTTAGAGAGTCATTATCGAAATCTGGTGTCCCATCTGCATTGAGGATGACGTTCTCCAAAATAGAGCCTGGTATTTTGGTGGTCGCATAAATTGCTGGCTCATCCTCCTGTGAAAGACGAATGAGCTTGGCATAGCACCCTCCCTCAAAGTTAAACACTCCATTTTCAGACCACCCATGCTCATCATCTCCGACTAAAGCTCTGTTGGGATCTGCCGAGAGAGTAGTTTTTCCGGTTCCGGACAATCCGAAAAATAATGCCGATTGTTCGCCATCGGTATTGGCCGAACAATGCATTGGGAGAAGTCCCTTGGTTGGTAGAATGTGATTCATAATAGTGAAAATAGCCTTCTTAATCTCTCCAGCATAGTGAGTACCGCCGATAATTACCATTTTTCTATCGAGAGCGATGATCACGAAAACGTCTGAATTGACGCCATCACTCATACTAGATTTTAGTTCTGGAGCATGAAGAATTGTATATTCGGGTTCGTGATTAGAAATCTCCTCTTCAGTTGCTCTAACAAACATATTGTGCATGAATGCTGCATGCCAGGCTTTCTCTGTTACAAGTCTCACTGGCATTCTATGTTCAGGATCAGCTCCACAGAATGCATCCTTAACGAAGATGTTCTGAGCATTGTTTAGATGGTCTTTCAGCTTCACAAGTAGTCTTTCAAATACCGCAGGTGCTGTAGGTCGATTCACCTCGCCCCACCAAACCTCCTCGGCCATTCCCTCTTCATCTACAATGAATCTGTCATTAGGGGATCTCCCTGTCCTCTCTCCAGTAACCGCTAATAGAACTCCATCAGACGTAAGTTTAGCCTCTCCAAGTTCCACTGCAGAAGAATGTAAATCCTCCCAGCTCAGATTCCAATGAATTCTCCCAGAGGGATCGAGGCCATAGTGGGACAATTTAACTGCCACATTCTGAGAGGAGCTCTGCATCTAATCTCCCCCGACTGGCCGAGAGGGATTTAGGCTTCAAGTATTACGGCTTGGCTTGACAATTCCTAGTCCCGATTTATCTTCAAAATTAGTCCTGTAGGGGATGCGATTATGCAATACATGCCCTGTTGGGGGTTGATGGCTGGTGATGAGGAGGATGACAGGATCATTCGTGAACGAGAGTTCCGACGTTCTTCAGGACTTGATATTTTAGATATGGATATCTCAGAGGGAGCAGAGAAGAAAAATCATGATAGGGAAGAAGGAGGAGACTTTGGTGAAATTATTGATTCTTTTTCTGGGGCTGACGCCCCTGGTTCAATCAACGAAGATGGATCTGTAGACTCCCCCTCGGGTAGGGACGCGATTTCCAATTTGTCAATCCAAGGAGAGAAGAGGATTAATTGGATAATTCTAGTTTCTATGGTAGTTCTATACAGCGCAATTAGCATTCAAATTGGAAGAACCTTCAATCCTCTTCCAGGAGCATTTTCATTACTAATTCTGGCATTTATCGGCTTTGGTTTAGGAGAGATCTGGATACCAAAAAAGGGTATGGCTTTGCTTGGAGTAACCTGGATAATAATCTCAATGAAAGTTCTTTACGGTCTGGCTATAGAGCTAAGAAGCTGGGGCATTATTGACGATGACTTAGCATTGGGGATCTTACTCCTATTGCTTGTGGGCCTCAACATCTGGATAGCGTATAGGCATGACCATGATGCGATTGCGGCTCAATCTACGCTTGTCCTATTGGCTATTGGTTCCGCTGCAGGAACTGAATTTGGAGAGTTAGGAGTAGCAGTAATGATTCTGATTGCAACAATTTTATTACACCTCATCGCAATAAATAGGAGCTCGGGGAACCTTGCGTCTCTAGGGATCGCTAGCTCGAATCTTTGGATCGGAATGCATGCAATTACAGCAAAATTTGAGATTGGTCCACTGGAAGTAATTCCAATAGAGGGTGATCTGCTTCTTTTCCTGTTACTGATGTCGGTTACATCATTAAATGCGTTGATGGCAGCAAAGTTCGCCAGAGAAGAAAATTGGTTCTCCAAGGGTTTCGAGACTCTTGGGCTGGGTAGGCCTGGTCTCTGGGGGGTTTCGATCTCACTAGGAATGATAGGTGCTATGCTAGCAGTCGCCTCAAACAGGGAAGAGTTGGGTTATGCGTTGGGTATGGTAACTTTCCTAGGCGGTGCTTTTGGAGGCTCCTATCTTGTTGTCAGAGGTGTTGATTCGAGAAGGGTGTGGACTCCTCTTCTCACTTCTGGAATAGTGCTTACTGTAGTTCTGCTCAGTGACGAAGCCGTTGAAAATCTAGTCGGAATTTCTTCTTATGAAATTTTCACAGTCATCGGGGCGATTACTACGATTTTCATAATATTGAGAGACCAAAGTAGCGTTACAGATAGAGTACTGTGGGTCGGATCTGTTGCTATTCTGAGCATTTTGATCCTACTAGTTCCAACAGACTCTTCTTCGGAGGGAAGAGATGGTATGGTGCTGCTATCAATGCTTTCGGTTCTTCACCTTGGAACTGGTTTTCTTGCTGTTTCTAGAAGGTCCCCCTCACTTTCGGGTGTCACGGTTCTTCTACCTTGGACATGGATTCTAATAGGTAAAATCTGTGAGGAGGTTGTTCGTACTGTAATGCTTGCTAACGATGTTTCGGAAACAATAACAATCTTTGTTTTTGATCCCACACCCTTATTTTTCTACTTGAGTATCTCGTCTGTTCTAATGTTCGTGGTTAATTCAAAGATTGGAGAAAACGGAGTTAATTTGGCTTCTGGATTCCTTGGAACCTCCGAACTTTCTGCTTCCATTAAGGACTCAGGTATACTCAATCTGTGGAGTATAGGACTTTGGCTCCCTATGTTTACAATAATTTTCATGGCTCAATTTGATGCATTCACAGATTTTTCTCTTGTTTCTTTGCTCGCTATAATTGTGGCCTTACACGTCTTTTCACACCTAGCTGGATTCAGGGTTGGTGGAGCAATTGGAATTTTGCTAGTTTTGACTTTTTCAACGATAATTATTCAATGGAATCACGGATTAGAAAATCCTCTCATGATCCTTGTATGTTTGACAATTGCTTTAATTCTGTATTTCGAAACTGATAGTTTGTTTGGCATTGGAATCGGGTTGATGTCTTTGCCGATGTTGGTCCATATTTCTGGGAGAGAGCCAAGCCGAACTCTCGAATCATCAGCATTGGTCTCTGATTTTATACAGTGGTCAGACGTTGATTCCTCTCTAGATACAGAAGTAATAGCGATTTTATGTACTTCTATTCTGTTGGCAGTTTATTTACCCAGGGCTGAGAAAATGGTGGATATTCTCAAACCTGCTACTTCAGCACTGATATTACTAGTGATCACGAACGTGATTTCTTTTGGTTCTGGACAAATTACACATCAGATTATCTCCGGATCAATTTTTGTAGGGGCTTCGATTTGGCTTATCTCTAGGGGTGAAATAAGAACTGAGCTTCGTTCGGTGGCGAAAAAAGAGACATTGGTTAGTTTAGCAGGTAGTTCTGAGTCTATTTCCTATGATGGTAGCTTCTCCAGTTACAGACCAAGGTTAGCAGAGATGGTAGAACTCAGAAAGAGGAAAAGAGAGAAGCGGGAATCGAATGATCCTGCGGAACTGCTAACCTCCAGATTAACACATACCCCGGTAGTCGGACTGGCAGTATTATTTATCGTAATAACAGTAACTGTACTATTTTCTGCAATTTCTCCTCAGCCATTTGTATTATTTACTTCAGGAGCCTTTTGTTGTATCATCGTTTTACTGATAAGAAACAGAACAAGAGGTCTAGAGCTAGAGTTACCACATATCTTAGGGATTGAAATGCCAATCGCGACAGTAATTTTCGGTATGTGTCTTGCATTAGTAACTGGGCACATAATTCCAGCTGGAAGTAGTCCCAATGAGCTACTGGATCTTGCTGTAGTGTCAGTACTATCCTTGGTTCTCTGCACTATTTCCTTATTACACCATAGTAACCTTCTGGACAGGATTGATATTGCAATTGACTGGTTTGTTTTCCCTCTACTAATTGCTAGAATAATTGGTGCAGTGATCCTAGGAAGTCTACCTTTCCCGTTTATGGTCAATCCAATGGATGGTAGCACTCTCAATTGGGTTGGCCCGTGGATGTTAGTGGAATCATTACTCATTTTGTGTGTGATACTAGGATTCTGGATCGAACAAAAGCGTGAACAAGTTGGGAGAGAGGGGTCTAGTGGGATATCTCTCGGAAGAAGAACGATTTCTATTGTACTGATGTCATTTGGACCTGCGGGGTTGCTGGCAGCAATCACATCTTCTTACAGTAGTGTGAGGCTCAAGCGATCTTCAGGTCTCGGCATAGCAATACTTGGAATAGTCATGTCTTTCATT
Organism: Methanobacteriota archaeon; assembly: GCA_002720055.1. Next base: position 17,387 of record PBGH01000025.1, read on the forward strand.
TCTTTGGCAGAATGGAGTATCTTAGTCAGTGAATCTCTGGACAGGTTTGTGATGGCGATAGGAATAATTCTGATAGTTTTCTGCGCTCTAACAGTGCCACTAGAGTTAGAGAGATGGACAACGACTTTGGCTGTAGATGGTCATATACTAGTGGTATTCGGTGCTTTACTAATAGGTCCCAATGATGGGCTGTGGTTTCCAATTACACTGGTTCTTATGTCTACGGTAATTTGGGTGATAGGAATTCTACAACTAAGGAAGGTGCTAAGGATATGGGGGCTAGCCGACATGATTGCAGCACTTCTTTTCGCGATTGTGTTCGCATCAAGCGAAATCGGCCAACAAGAGGTGCTACTCGGGATGACGATACTTGCGTTAGAGCTTGGGATTGTAGCGTGGCTTGGAATAGCAAATCAAGAGGAATTGAGTAGAGACTAGCCATTAAGGCCAACCTTGATGACAGACGGTCAATCCTACAGTGTTGTGACGAGGTCGTGGATATCTGATACTCCGGATGAGGTTGAGCATCCTCCAATACCTCTTGGGCTCAACAGAATGACTGTTCCTAGGGCGGCGATTGTTCTCTCAGTAATAACTGGATTAGCGTTAATTCTCTCATCGATATGGGTCGGAATTTCTGCAATGAGTTTCCTAGATGAAATGGATGCGTCATTTGGGTCTACAGACGTTGAAATTCTGAAAGAGGATGATCGTTGGGTATGGGAAGTAGGTTTTCTTCTGGATTCTTGCTCTTCAAGAGAAGACGATTGGATCTGGCCTGAATCACTTTCTGATCAAGATGATTCATTCCTATTACCTGGAGAGGTTCGGTGCGATTGGAATCATCAGGGAGAAGGTGATTCGGCTAGTATAGTAATCTATAACAGAGGAAATCAGAGTCTTGACTTAGTGGTAGAAATTAGCGGAGGGGGAGTAATTTTCTCATCTAGTGAACAGCCCTATCAGATCATCAATGATCTGGAGCCGGGTGCGAGTAAATTCTTCCAGATAGACTTGACAGAGAATGTTATAGAAAGGGAGATTAGTATCACTGCTACCCATGTAACTGTTATTCAAGCTAAGGTGAGGATGGACTTGAACATAATTGGAGGATCCGAAGAAAGAGACGTCCACATAGAAGAAGGCGATCCGTTTGAGGTGGAATACACTGTATGGGATGCTGATTCAAAGGTGCAACTCGATGATGGCAATTGGGGCGATACCGCAGGAGGGGATGGTGCCATCGAGTGTAACTTTTCTATTATCGGATTTTGCTGGTCTGCTGTAGGACTAGACATTGATAGCGACAGAGGACTTGTAGGAGGAATAATCGATACTGGGACCACCCATACCACTCTTTTGCCTCCCGATATTGCTTATGGGGATAATCAGGACAGCGAGTTGAAGGATTCCTGGCTCAGGTTCGAGTTGAAGCTAGTCAGAGCACCAATTTCAGAATGATTATCGCGAAAGTGACTTGACTAAGTTCCACTGGGAAGGACTGTGGCAGAGCAGCAGCATGTGGCTATTGTTCCCTCGGAGAGGGTCCTTTCGAAGGCCAAGAAGGTATCCAAACCGGAGTCTAACCGGAAGGGAGAGCCTGCGTTCATCATGAACGATGGGATGCGCAGACTTTCAACTCCATGGTCAGTCGCAACCATCAGAGCTGGACAGATTGATCCCATGTCACTACCAGCAGGGGTGATTCTAGACGCTGCAGCCGGATCAGGAGTACAACTAATTGCATTTTCGAAGTTACTTAAGAGGCCTGCGTTAGGGATTGAGCTTGATGAACAGATTGCCACATTATGTGCTGCGAATATGCAAATTAATTCTGATGGCGAAATCCAGCGTTCTCTTGATAGAGTTCTAATCGGGGACGGGAGTCATGCAGATTCTGCTATCTCACAATACTGGTCCAGTCTAAGGGATTCTGGGACAAGAGCTCATCCGCCTATTGCAATGCTTCATCTGGATCCTGCCAGGCCTAGGGATGCACAAAATCATGAATTGGAGGAGATGAAGCCCGAACTAAAATCTGTTCTGAAATCTTGGAGTTCTCATCTACAGAACGGTCCCAGGGGGCCCGCGGTATTACTGGATCTATCACCAAGATTGGATTCTGTTCAGAGGGCCATGGTAGATGGGATACTGGAAACAACATTCCCCGGAAATTCCTGGACTTGGGAGTGGCTTAGTAGGGGAGGAGGCAGAGTTGACAGGCTCTCTGTCTGGATCGGTTCTCTTTCTTCTGAAAAAATACATAGGTGTATCAGAGTGGGTAGGAAGAATCTGATTGCGAGTATTGAAGGGAGTCCCGCGGGTGCGAATATCTCTCAATTCAATAGTGTAATGGAAGTACCCAGAGGAGCATTCTTGACGATAGTTGATCCGGCACTTATTGAGAGTGGTCTGCAGGATATCTGGAAAGAGAAGGCGGTCAAAAGTGGTACAGGCTCTTCATGGATTAGGTTGGAGGGTAGGAGGCCCCTTCTTATCCACACAGATGAAATCTCCAATGATGATGATGTTAGGGGATTCGTAGTCTCTACAGGGAAGATTGTACAACACCGACTTTCTCCTCCAGAGCTGCACACTATCGACCAAGTTGCTTCATCGATTGCGAAGAAGGGGATTTCCAAGATTACGCTTCGATGTAGTCTGGATCCAAAAATCCATCCCACTTTACAGAGGAGGATTACCAAGGAGCTGAAGGGATCTGATGGCGGTAAGGGCTTCATGGTAGACATGGATGTACAGAGACCCTCGGGCGATCAGAAACTGTTTTTGGTGTGTAAAGAGTAGGTTTTTTCCTGGAAAAAAGGTTCCAATCTATTCAAATAGGGACTGTAGTTCGCCGAGACGCCCAAAAGGCCACCGAAAGGTGAACACGGGGGAACCGTAATGACAAAAGTGAACGAAGCAGAGCTTGGTGAGGACTTCTCTTATATCGTCAGAATTGCTGACACAGATATTGATGGCTTGAAGCCCATTACATACGGGCTGACCTCTGTGAAAGGAGTTGGGATTAGAACTTCAATGATGATTTGTCGTCTTTCCGGAATAGATGGGAGTAGGCTTGGGGGCCATATGACTCCAGAAGAGCAGGATATTCTCAGAAATGCAATAGATGAGTATGCTACAAATGTTCCTTGGTGGATGGTAAACAGGCAAAGAGATCTTGAGACTAACGAGGATGCCCATATCATCGCTAATGAGGTTAGCATGACAAATGATGATGATATTGCCAGACTAGCTGAAATCAAGACTTATCGAGGAATTAGACACAGAAGTGGGCATAAAGTAAGAGGACAAAGACTGAGATCAAATGGAAGAAGAGGGTCAGCGCTCGGTGTACAGAGGAAGAAGTGAGGTGTGAATTATGGGTGAGCCGAAATTCTCCAGACCCCGTACTCAGACTCCAACTCATCCTTGGAAGCAAGCTAGGATTGACGAAGAGCATGATCTGAAAGAAAGATTCGGGCTAAAGAAGATTGGTGGGATGAGAGAAATTTGGAGAGAGAAGTCAGCCTTACGAAGACACAGGAATCAAGCAATGAAGTTAATTGGACGAGTGGATTCTTCCGAAGGACACTATGCTAAGGAGAAAGAGCAGTTACTTGACTCTCTATCCAGAAAGGGGCTCCTTCTAACGGGAGCAGATGTGGGTGATGTACTGGAGATAACTGTAGAACACATGCTATCAAGAAGATTGCAGTCAGTCGTCTATTACAAGGGGCTCGCTCCTTCGATGAGATCTGCAAGGAATCTGATTGTCCATGGACATATTCTCGTGGGCGAGCAGCGAATGACGGTCCCAGGATATCATGTTCTAAAGGAAGAAGAAGATTCGTTGAATTACAGTCCGAACTCCCCCTATGCTGATGCTGAACACCCATTCAGAAAGGATTTGGAAACACTGAGATATAGGGAAGAAGAAGAGTCTGAGAAAGAGTCTGAATCCGAAGAAGAAGCAGAGTCAAACAACCCGGAAGAAGTCTCTAAAACAAGTGAAGAGGAGGCAAATTAATGGGGCATAAAGCGATTCTTCACATCTACAGCACCTTCAACAATGTGCTTATCACTGCTACAGATCTAACTGGTGCTGAGACCATCTGCAAGGTATCTGGAGGAATGGTTACGAAAGGTGGAAGTGACTCGGGAGGTCAGTTTGCTGCAACCCGGGCTGCTGAAAAAATAGCTGAGATGCTGGCTGAGAAGGAATTTGATCAAGTGATTGTGAAGTACAGAGGGGCAGGTGGGAATAGATCTAATAGCGCTCCAGGAGCTACAGCTGCCATAAGGGCATTGACTAGAGCTGGAGTAAGGATAACTAGGATCGAAGACGTTACTCCAATGCCCACAGATGGGACCAAGGCTAAGGGTGGCCGAAGAGGAAGAAGAGTTTGATAGAGGTGGAATTATGGTTAAGATCAAGGTATTGAAAGAGACGGAAGAGAAAATGCAACTGCTGCTCTCAGAGACAGATAGGAGTTTGGCAAATGCGCTGAGGAGGACTTTGATATCTGATACACCAAAGATGGCTATCGACAGCGTAAGATTCCAACTTGGAACCAAAGAGCAGGATGGGGAGGTTTGGGAAACTACTGGCCCTATTCCTGATGAAATGGTAGCTCAGAGACTAGCGATGGTTCCCATACCGACAATGCATGATAAATTCTACTTCCAACATGAGTGTCCCAATTGCAAAGATCTTGTAGAGGCGGATAGAGGTTGTCTAGAGTGTCAGATGATATACACGTGCGTTGTTTTCGGATCTGAAGAAGGCAAGTGGGTCACCGCAGGGGATATGAAATATTTAGGAGAGGAGTCACTGGAGATTCCGGAACATTACAAGAGTATACCATTAACTAAGCTTCTCAAGGGACAGATGATTGAGTTCTATGCTACAGCAATAATGGGAAGAGGTAAGGATCATACTAAGTGGTCTCCGGTTTGTGGAGTAGCATTTCAACCGAGAAAGATAGGTGTAATTAACAATAAGACCAAGGCAAAAATTCTATGGGATATGGAATTGGAAATTACCGCAAAGGACTTCGACAAGAGTGGTAAATTGGAAGATGTAGACAAGGTCTCCACACTAGCATTAGACTTGAATCATGTAGGAGAGGGGACCGAAGAAGCTAGGGATTTCAATGATGCAATAACGTTAGAAGAAGTTCCTGGAGAGTTCATTTTTGAGTTTGAAACTGATGGTTCAATGAACCCCAGGACCGCATTCGAGAAGGCATCTGAAGAGCTAGCAAAGAAATTTAGTGCTCTGGAATCAGATTTATCTGATACTCTTTAGCTTACACAATAATTCATTATCGCTTCATCGGATGAGTTGCCATGACTACTGTACTGGGTAGAGGTCAATGCGGAGGACATCTAACACTAATTTTCACAGTAGAGTATTCGCACGAAGATCCTTATTTCCAAGGAAGTAGAGGAGCAGGGATATGTCTAGTCGATGGGATAGAGTCGATCGCAAGAGGGGAAGATGGAGTAGGAAAATTGATCGTAAATGGAATCAATTCTGATTTCGATGACGAATTGTACCAAGATATTCTGGAAGAACTAAGTAAAGAAATTCCAGAAATTCGTGATTATGACTGGGAGCTCTCGATAAGAATGTCATTACCTCCATCTCAAGGTTTTGGTATGTCTGCCTCAGGAGCAATTGCCTCAGCAATCTCAGTCCAAAGAGCAATTGGAATTCCCCATGAAGAGTGTCAAAGGAGGTCTTTTATGCTAGCCCATTTAGTTGAAAGGAAAAGATCTAGTGGCCTTGGAGACACCACTGCTTTATCTTCAGGTGGCGTGGAAAGGAGAATTGCGCCTGGTTCTCCTTTTTCTGGAGAGCTACTGGATCATGGCCCTGGAAAGGCAGAAAGTTGGGGAGCGAGTTTTCCTGTTCTTCTTTCCTGGAAAGAGCAAACTGGAACGCATACGTCTGGATACATAGATCAACCTGATTGGAAGAACAACATTAGCAAGGCAGGAGAAGCAGCAATGAATTCCTTAGGTTCTGGAGATTGGAACATTAAAAGGTGGTCCGAACTGATTGAAGAATCCAAAACGTTCTCCTCAAATAGCGGATTGACAAAAGATTCTTTCAGATCGGATTTATTGGATATCATCAATGATGTCATAGTGAAAGAAGGACTTTCTGAAGTCGTAACACCATTATTGTGTATGCTTGGAGAAAGTGTGGTTATTGTCCCTAGAAATCCACAAAATGAAGAAGATTGGTTATCTCTATTGATTCCGAATCTTGAAGAGGAAGGCCTGTGTATTTTTGCCAGTAGAGTTAGTAATCTGGTTTAGAGTCACTTCTTTGAGTTTTCATGAAAGTCTTCAAGGGGTTTGAGATCTAGAGGACTGGAGTCTAGCTTTATTGCACCTCTAAGTCTTAGGCCGTCACAGAATCCATGTCGGTAGACTATAGCACCTTGCCCGTATTCAGTAACATACCTATCCACCTGCTTCTGAGTTTTTTTCTTTGGGAACTTGAGATCGGCTCCAAAGAAATGCTTCGCATCTATCCAAGCACATGGAATTCCATTTATTCTGACATCATCCAGAAGCAGTAAATCTGGAGTTATTATCGCTCTACCCTCCTCTTTTTTCTGCTCACTAAGTAGCTCTTCTTGCTTCCTGAATCTAATTCCCAATGAGGAGAAATACTCACAAAGTATTTCTTCAAAAACTTCTGCCGCATTCTGAGTCTCAGTTTGGTTCACTGAACTTACCCTATCCACTGATTCAGCTAATTCAAACTGCTCTCTATCCCTCTTATTCAGCTTTGAAGGATTCTTGTTTAGTGTATCTTTAATTCTGGTCTTGGTCCACCCTCTTCCCGTCAATACAGCTCTAAAGGTATTGACTGGCGGAGCATCGAATCGCTTGGATAATGAAATAACGCTTTCTCCAGAATCATATCTACGACTGATCTCATTTGATCGTCTCATCAACTTCGAGTGCGAGTAGACGCTCTTCTCTTGATTTAGTGCAGCTCTTAATGAAAGAGCTTGCTCCAATGAAATGGATAAGCCGTCCAATTGGTCTGCAATCTCCTGGACTCGTTCGTCTGGGAGAAACCCAAACTCTCCTGGAATGCATGCAATCTTCCCTGCTACATTCTGAACCTGCCTAGGTACAGCATTAGTTTTCCACTTGATCTCTACCTTTTTTGGAGGGGGATCTATAGTTCTTGGAATTCCCATTGGCCTTGGCTCTACCTTGAATCTCGATAGCGCCCTTTCTACCTCAGCTGATCTACGCTGTTTACCCTCGCTTCCAGAGGAGTTTTTTTCTCCTCCGGGTCTACGACGACGCCTTCGTCTCCCACGACGACGCTTAGTACTCCGGTCTTCACTCAATAACTATGCCAGAGAGCGGAGCTCCATGAACCCACCGTGTGAATATTATTTTCTCAACGAAGCGTAGATATCATACAAAATGTCTCTAATGGGCCAAGGAATCAAGAACATCGCAGATGCGAAAGGCCATGGAAATTTCAGTAATCGACATATTCTCCATATTGCTGAGCTCTTTGCATACCAATTTCCTTCAGATGAAATTAGAAAAACTGAATCTATTCCTTTCATTGTCTCAGGCATTGATTTGAGAGTCTCAATTCCTTCTGAGGAATTCTGACCAATTAATTTGACTCGTGAGTATGGATCTCTTTTCTGTATGAAAGATGCCCATCGGCTGCACTTTCCACAATCATCATCGAAAAGTACGATGTTCGAGCTCATATTACACCTACAGAAATGCTATCCCCGGTTCTAGAGGGAAGGAAATCTTTGCCTTACCACCAATGTCCTTACCTTCTCCCACAGGATAGACTTCAATAGACTCTACGCCTAGGGATTCTGCGATGAATTGTAAGTTTTCAGCGATCAGATCTTTCTCGGTCTTATCGCTAGTAATCAATTCCCTCTCCCAATCAGACCAACTATGGACCCTTCCTCTCCTCTTTTTTGATCCAATTGTTATAGATGTCCAAGTCTGAAAAATTTCTCCTCTTATTGTCTGATCAGTGAAAATTTCAAGCGACTTGACGTAGTCCTGTCCTTTTTTCTTGAAATCGAATTTCCCTGAGTGCAATTTCAATGCTTCAATTGCAAGTTTCTTCTTCCAGTCTGGTGAAGTCTGGAAAATTACTTTTGTAATCTCACTCTCCGAGTGTCGTTCCGCCAGAGTCTTGAGGTTCCTTCCACTGGAAATTATTTCCTTGATGTAGTTCTCTACTGATATAGCAGCTAAGTCGTCGATATTATTGTCTATTGGGGGGTTTTCATAAACTGCCAGTAAATTTTGCTTGCCTAGCTTCTTCCAGAATTCTTCTGCGATATGAGGGGTTGCTGGTGCCATCATCGGTATCCAACCTTCCAAGAACTCCAACGCGGTTTTCCTATCGCTTCCACCCCTTCTGATGTACCAATTCCAGTCAGACAACATCTCGAAATGGCTAATCATTACGCCTTCTCTAAGACTGACATCCGACATTGCATTCACCCATGTCCGTTGATTCTCTCGCATTTTAGCTAATAGCCATTCGTCTACTGCAGTTGGAGAATCTGAAAATGAAAGAGCGAAGTCGACAGAGTCAAAAATCGAGAGAATTTGCCTATTATTCGCTTCTAATGCGTTGTCGGACCAATCCATTCCAGCCTCAGGATTTGCCCCGAATAGGATAAACAACCTTACAGTATCAGCTCCATATTTCGAGATCATCTCCTCTGGACTGACGGTGTTACCGAGGGATTTACTCATCTTGGCAGATCGACTTGTCAGAGTATTACTACAAGATGGGCATTGAGAATCAAAATTTTCAATGTGATACTCAGCATTACACTCATTACAGAATGGAGCCGGAGCATTGAGCATGCCTTGGCAAACAAGTCTTCCAAAAGGTTCTCCAACTTTATTCATCCCAGCATCTCTAGTGAACTTCGTAAAGAAGCGAGCGTAAAGTAGGTGCATCACTGCATGTTCAATCCCACCAATGTAGAGATCTACCCCATTCTCCATCCAATAATCGACAGCCTCTTTATCGAAAGGAGAGGAGTGGTTGTTTGCATCACAAAATCTCATGAAATACCAAGATGAATCATAGAATGTATCCATGGTATCTGTTTCTCTGTTTGCCTCTCCTCCACAATTTGGACATTTTGTCTTTACGAAGGAACTCTGAGTTGCTAGGGGGTTACCACTTTGATCTTCAGTGAAAATAACTTCTAGAGGAAGTTCGACGGGAAGGCTTTCTCTGGGTACTGGAACAATTCCACATGAGGAGCAGTGAATCATTGGAATAGGAGTACCCCAGAATCTCTGCCTACTCAGTAGCCAGTCCTTGAGACGGTACTGGACTGTTCCATGGCCTGATCCTGTGTCTTCAAGGGTAGTGATCACAGCCTCCTTAGCTTCTTGACCGGAGAGTCCATCGAAGCCTTCTATTGATGAGTTGGTCATTGGGCCGTATCCCTCAAATGCCTTACTAAGAGGATAGTCAGGGTCCTGCTCTGGTTCTTTCAAAATGACTCTCTTAATTTCCAAACTGTATTTCTTTGCGAAATCGAAGTCTCTCTGATCATGTCCTGGGACCCCCATCACTGCACCTGTTCCATAGGAAGCTACTACGAAATTGCCTGCGTAAATCGGTATTTCTTCTCCACTAATTGGATTAATTGCATTCTTTCCAAGAAAAACTCCTTTCTTCTCCTTGAGCATATTTATTCTCTCAAATTCTGACATTCTTGAGCATTCATCTCTTAGTTCTCTCCAAGCTTCTTCCCATTCGGTTCCGGAAGTCAACTTCTCGCAGAGAAGGTGCTCGGGGGAAAGAGTGACGAAGGTTGCCCCAAATATTGTATCCGGGCGAGTGGTGAATGCTCCGATTATAGAATCTGAGTCCACGACCGGGAAATTGATGTGTGCCCCATATGACCGTCCTATCCAGTTCCTCTGCATTGTCTTGACATTCTCGGGGAATGAAATATTATCAAGTTCATCTAACAACTCATCTGAATATTGAGTCATCTTGAGGAACCACTGGGCCATGTCTCTCTGAACGACCTCCAGACCGCATCTCCAGCAACGATTATTCTTCACCTGCTCGTTTGCTAGCACTGTATCGCAATCCACACACCAATTTACTGGTGCCATTCTTCTCTCAACTAGCCCGTTCTCATTCAACATTAGGAACATCTCCTGATTCCACTTGTAGTATTCAACATCGGAAGTAGCAAGGAAGCGCCGCCAATCGTATGAATAACCCATTCTTTCTTGGTCGGAACGGATGCTGGAGATATTTTTGTGAGTAACCTCATGAGGGTGCCCTCCTTCCTTCTTAGCAGCGTTCTCTGCTGGCATCCCAAAGGAGTCGTATCCCATTGGATAAAGTACATTCTTTCCCATCAGTCTCTGAAAACGTGCCATTGCGTCCCCTATTGAATAGTTTCTAACGTGACCCATATGCATATTTCCAGAAGGATAAGGAAACATCTCAAGGCAGTAGAATTTCTCCTTATCTCTGTCGATTTCAGCCTCGAAGGCTCTGGCTTCTGACCATGCTTGCTGCCATCGAGGTTCCAATTCCTGTGCGTCGTATGTCATTTACCCAATCCGACCGCTGAGTAGGGCTTGTATATGCATTACGACTTTGGCTGTAGTCCTCTTCGGACGTAATATGCTATCAGACGGGGAGTTTCATATCTCTATTTGGGAAGATGGAATTGAAATCTGGGTAACACAAATGGGCTCTCTAATGAATATGAATACAGCATTTGTGGACAGAACTAATGGTGTAGTAGCTATTATCGATCCATTTGATTCAGATTTATGGGAGTCAAAACTCTCAGAAGAAGGTTTGACTCCCACTCATTTATTGTACACTCATACCCATAGAGATCATGCTGCTGGATATCCTGGTATGATGGAGAGATATCCTAATCTTGAAGTATGGGGGCATGAAGATGCTAGAGTTCCAGATTTTGTTGAACACATAGTTTTCACAGAAGTTGACTTTACTAATTCATGGTTTTGTGAGCCGGGAGAGACTATCGAGTGGTCTGCAGGTTCTATTTCACTATCAATCACTCATTCTCCAGGACATGCTCCAGGTCATGTGACTATACATGGACATGGTGTTTATCATGCTGGAGATTTACTCTTTGTAAGGAGTGCTGGAAGAGTTGATCTCCCGGGAGGAGATCCACGAGCGCAGCAAAGAAGTCTAATTACAGCGAAGAAGATTCTTAGTGACCTTCCCGCAGACTGGAGATTGATTCCTGGTCACAGATATGACGAATATAATGGAGGGATTCCTGATTGGATTAGTATTGGTGAGGTCCTGAAATACAACTATTTTCTTGCGAATATCACCATCCCTAAGGATGAATGAAGTAGTTTGCTGAATAAACTAACATATTCTATTAGTTAGCATTATTACTCTTTTTCCTACCTAGAAGCTTACTCACAACTGAGCTCTCTTTTTCCAGTGATACTGAGCCCCCGTCTCTAACACTCTTCAGCGCATCGATTGGGATCCAGTCATCTGGGATAAGTCGCCAAGGAGTTACCCTGGCCATTATGCCTAGTAGAACCTGACTTCCTGGTATCATGAAAACCCGCAGTGGTGGAACGATGATACTCAATGCTGCTAAATCCTCTTTGGCCTGGATTTTCTCCTTTTTACTAATCCTTCTTCCAATGAGTATGTTGGCTAGAATTCCTGATGTAATCTTAAAATGTTCAGCCCCAATCTTTGATGAATCCCAGGCACTTTCCAATGATTTGCCCCATTTTCCTGGCTCCTTTGCGACCTCTTTGATCTCATTCTGAGAGTTTTCTGGAAGGCGTTTGTAATTTGCTGCAGCACCAGTGGCAATCCATAGAATCCATCGGGTTGAAAATCTGAGTAAGTTTCTTACTCTCCCCATGTAATCACACAGTCTTATCCGTTTTTTCAGAGGTAATTCCAAGTTCGTTCAATGCCTTTTGTACTGTCCCAAATGGCATTTCACCGTCCTTCTCCAGTGCTGAAAGAGCTGCTACAACTATGCTATTGGTGTCTATCTCAAAAAAGGAACGAAGGGCATCTCTAGAGTCAGAACGACCAAATCCATCCGTACCCAATACTACGTATCTCCCCCTTACCCATCTCTGAATCATTTCCGGAACAGCGGCAATATAGTCAGATGTGGCAATTGTAGTCATTCCATCTCCAAAACACTCTGACACGTACGGAATATCAGAGTAGTCCGGTTTGAGTCTCTTCGCTCTCTCCGATTCTAGTCCGATTCTCCTTAGTTCTCCATAAGAAGTTACAGACCATACTTCTGAGGTAACTTTGTAATCACTAGAGAGCTTCTGCGCGGCTTCTCTAACATATTTTAGGATCGATCCCGAGCCCAACAACCTCACCTTTGGACCGTCTCCAGGTATTTCTTCGAACAAATAGGCGCCTCTCACTATTCCCTCTTCAGAACCTTCTGGCTTGGGCATCTGTTGCTGATTCTCATTATAGAGCATAATATAGTGGAAAACATCGAGATTCTTGTCCCACATCTCATCAATACCATGTCTGATAATTATTGCTAACTCGAAGGCATAAGCAGGATCCCACGAACGACAACTAGGAACAGCGGATGACATCAGCAAACTGTGTCCATCCTGATGTTGTAGGCCCTCTCCATTCAGGGTTGTCCGGCCAGCAGTAGCACCCATTAGGAAACCTCTAGATCTAGCATCTGCTGCACTCCAAATCTGATCTCCAACTCTCTGAAAGCCAAACATAGAGTAAAAAGTATAGAATGGTAAAGTTGGTACTTTCGCATTAGAATAGGAGGTGGCACTAGCTATCCAGGAGGCAATTGCTCCTGCTTCGGAAATACCTTCCTGTAGAACCTGTCCAGATTCAGATTCCTTGTAATTCAACAGCATTGAGTGATCGACAGGAGTATATTTCTGACCATGAGGTGCGAATATTGCGAACTCACTGAACAGTGGGTCCATTCCGAAGGTCCTTCCCTCATCTGGAATGATTGGAACGATATGTTCTCCTATCTGAGATTTTAATAGGTTCCTGAGCAATCTAACAAACGCCATGGTAGTGGAGACTTCTTGGCCCTGAGGGGTACCTTTATCGAAATCTGAATATGTTTCAATTCCAGGAAGTTGGAATTTTACTTCTATCGGATTTCTGGAGGGTAGATAGCCACCTAGAGTTTTTCTTCTTTGCATTAGATATTCAAGCTCCTCGGATTCCTCCTCCAAAAGAACAAAAGGATCATTCTCTAAGTTAGTTTCATCGATGGAAAGATTCAATTCATCTCTGTAAGCGATAAGATCGGACATTTCCATCTTCTTTTTCTGGTGACTTGAGTTTCTTCCCTCGAATGAATCTATACCCCACCCCTTCACGGTGTGTGCTAGAATCACAGCTGGGACGTCTGCTGAGAGAGCCGATTTGTATGCCGCATAAATCTTGATTGGATCGTGACCACCTCTGGTGAGTGCGTCAATTTCCTCATCACTCAACGATTTACCGATTTCCTCTAAGGACTTATTTCCAGAGAAAAATTCCTCTCTAAACTTGGATGGATTTAGTGTACTGAGACGTTGCCAATCTCCATCAGTAATGCTTTCCATCTTCTTTAGAATTTCACCGTCCAAATCTGATCTCAAGATGCCATCCCATCCGGATCCCCATATCAGTTTGATTACCTTCCATCCTGCTCCTCTGTATAGCCCTTCTAATTCCTGAATAATGTTAGAATTACCTCTTACTGGGCCGTCTAGTCTCTGAAGATTGCAGTTTACTACTACTACCAAGTTGTCTAATCTTTCACGACCAGCTACGGCGATGGATGCGATTGACTCGGGTTCATCCATCTCTCCATCGCCCAAGAATGCGAAAACCCGGCTTTCTGATGTATCTGCAAGACCTCTCTGATTGAGATACTTCCAGAATCTGGCCTGCATTACTGCACCCAGGGGACCTAATCCCATTGAAACAGTTGGATACTCCCAGAAATCCGGCATCAATCTTGGATGTGGATACGAAGAAAGACCATTCTCAAATGCCTCCTGTCTAAAATTGGAAAGTTGGTCTCTTGAGATTCTTCCTTCAAGAAATGCTCTGGAGTATATGCCCGGACTTGCGTGACCTTGGATGAAAAGTGCATCACCAATTCCATTGAATTCTTTTCCTCTGAAAAAATGGTTGAAGCCTACTTCGTAGAGTGTTGAGATGGAAGAATATGTCGAAATATGGCCTCCGATCCCATCTATCCTCCTATTGGCGTCTGAAACCATTACTGCAGCGTTCCAAAGAACGTGATTCTGGATTTCTTTTTCTAAGCTAATATTGCCAGGATATGGTGGCTGCTGGTCTACCGAAATAGAGTTCAGATATGGTGTTCTTGATGGAGGTGCTATAGGTATTCCGAGAGCCTTTGCCTCTGACATTAGTTCTTGCAGGAGCAAGCGAGCTCTTGACGCTCCCTGAGTGGATGTTAGAGTCCTGAGTGCCTCGAGCCATTCATCGGTCTCCTCCGTATCTGGATCAGGTAATGTCTGTCGAGGCTCTGGGGAAGACATGGTATCACAGTCCCGTAGGACAATTTTCCAGAAGAGGGGTGTTTTTTGAATGGGTCGTCTTGCATGCATGAGGTGCCAATGACATTAGGCACCTATTTCGATCAGATGACAATGGTGTAAAGTTCGTACTCCAGCAACAGTAATTGCAGAGTCGCCAGACACACATCTTTCACCCCCCCATTTTTTAAGAATCATCTCCACAGTCTTTAGTCCGGGGTTATTGTTTGGATCTACCTTGACTTCCACCAATATTTTTCCAGTCTGGGCGAGCCAATGGAGTGAAGCTTCAATACTCCTTCTAGCGTATCCATGCCTCTGTTCTGAGCTTCTGACCCAATAACCAAGATTCCAAACCGCTCTTTCTGATCTGGTAACTCTGTCAAAGCCCAACAATCCTACCACATATCCATCCCAAGGTCGGATCATGCACCAATGATGGAGTAGGCCGGCCCTTCCCTTTCTCTCAGTATCAAGAATAAAATTCTCTATCTGTGATTTTGTATCCCTATCGGGGTTTATCCATGGCATTGCCCTCATGACATCAGGCCAAGTCTCATTAAAGGCCTCTATGATTTCAGGTATGTATCTCTTGGACGCCGGTCGAAGAACGAGGCCTTCGTCGACTCTAATTGAAGAAGTTGCCCTCCGTTGCATTGGACGTGCCACGGTGGTCCTACGCATAGTATTGCGTGTAGACCCGGGGTTAAGAAATGAGTTTCTCCATTGCTCTTTGGACGTCTTCGTTATCTGGGAAGGAATCATTTGCGGATTCGACCATCCTTTTTGCCTCCCTATCTCTACCAATCGACATTAACAATCTGCCAACCGAATAAATCAAAGAGGTGCGATTGCCGAGATGAGGGCCAACTTCATCGAGAAGTACTGTTGCCTGTGCTATATTATGCTCCTTAGCTGATGTTATAGCAGCTTGAAGTTGTTTGATTATTTCTGGTGCAGCCCATTCATCCTCTTGGTGCCATGGCCAGAAAGACGTTTTTACTTCATTGACATCTAAACCATTCTCGCTGTATCCCTCAGAATGGAATACTGGTGCAGAAGGAATCCGCTGCTCTACATCTCCTTCTCCGTCTTCCTTTTTTTCATGTGACGGGGTCGGTTTCGCTTCTATATTTGGAATGTCTAAAGATGGGGCAGATGGAATCTGCGTAATGGGTCTAGCAGGTTCCTTTCTTTCATTCGCAAATGCGGCCTCAAACTCGTCAACTTTTCCATCTCCGTCAAAGTCACCAGGTGTCAAGGATTGCGTATCTAATTCCTCATTGGACACGCTGCTTACTTCTGGTATTTCACTAGCTGGAACCTGATTCACGAATTCGGGAGTCTCGGCATTTGGATGGATTAGCTCTATCTTTTGTATCTCAATTTCATCTTCAACCTCTTCCTGATTCTCAGGAACCTCGAATTTTTTTACGTAAAGTGGAATATCCTCTGAAGTCAATTCGTAATCTTCCTCTTCAACGGCTTCTGTTGGTTTAATCATTGAAGCTAGGTCTGGTTGGCTATTCAGTAAAATCTCCTCCCCATCTTCATACTGGGCTACCTCGACAGTTAGATCGTCCATAGCAAATGAAGGTGGAGCTGGTTCTTCCGATATCTCCTCTTTCTCTAATGAGCTCATTAACTCATCTAGTAGATCGGAAGACTCAGTGTCTCCGATATCTGAATCCTGTTGGAAGGCTGCTCTGTCAATCTGATAATAGCATCTTGTACATACTTTGGTTCCTTCTTGGTTCACATGCTGGCAAGAAGGACAAATTTCTCCCTTAGGAGTAGCGTTTCTCCATGATTTGAATTTATCAAATACCATCCGCATCCCCCTCGGACAGCCTCCTCGAGGTACACAAGCGTTTAATCCTCACTGGAATAAGTTAGAGGGTTGTTCCTGAGCTCTCTCAAGTAATCGTGATAGAGGCTGGGTGTGACGGGCCCTCTGTGGCCAAGTCGCGGGTAACGGTATCCAGTCGATTCAAGAGAAGCCAGGATTATCATGAGGCCTATCTGAAACTAATCAGATGGGAGCTTGAAGATGAGTTAGCTATGACTGAGAAAAGATTGAAAGACTGGCCAGATAAGAAGCTAGAAGCTAATGGTATTGCTCTGTTTGGACTCGTTGCAAAGACCGATGGATGGTTATTTGGCCAGAGAATTGTCAAGCTTAGGCCAAAATCTGGAGGGAGCTTTGGAAGTCACAGATTTAGGCAGGGAGATATAGTAATGCTGAGTAGATCCACCCCTCTGAAGGAGAAGCCGATAGAGGCGATTGTCAGCGACAGGTCTCGAGGGGCGATTAGGGTAGTACTTCCTGAAGCTCCCTCGGGGCTTAGAGGTGGAACTTGGAGGATGGATAGAGGTGCAAATAGAGTTGCATTTGATAGGATGAGAGATGCCCTGAACATGATTTTCGAGGAAGATGGCGGTGTCCCACTTAGAGACCTGTTGTTGGGAATGGTGCATGATCCATCCGGGACTGCGTCACTAATCCCTGAAATGGGAGGAGTTAGGTCCCAAAATACAACTCTAGCAAGTGGTTTGAATAGAGCGCAGAGAGAGGCTTCCGAACATGCAATCCATAGTAGGTTGACTTTAATCCAGGGTCCACCGGGTACTGGTAAGACCTACACAGCTGTCAGAGTTCTGGAGGCATGGG
Organism: Methanobacteriota archaeon; assembly: GCA_002720055.1. Next base: position 34,671 of record PBGH01000025.1, read on the forward strand.
CCAAGCAAGACTATGGCACAATATTAGCTGTGGCCGACTCCAACGTAGCTGTTGACAACTTATTGGAGGGATTGCTAGAGCTTGGAGTCAGGGCAGTTAGATTAGGTCAACCTGTCAAGGTTCGAGAAAATTTGAGGAAGGCTACAATGGATGCTCAAATGGAAATACATGAGTTAAATAGAGAATTAGTTGAAGAAATCGAAAGAAATGAAAAATTGGCTAGGAGGATAAAAGGTATGAGGGGAGGCAAAGAAAAAGGTCTAGCTCACAGGGATCTTAGTAGGGGGTGGAAGCAGGTACGAAGAATTGAGAGAGAAATCAGGGACGATATCCTAGATAGATGTCAAGTTCTTTGTTGTACTTGCATAGGCTCAGGTCACGATTTACTCGATGGCAGGAGATTCTCAAGGGTGCTTATTGACGAGGCTACACAGGCAACAGAGCCTGCATCACTCGTCCCTCTAGTAAGAGGTTCTAGGCAGATTGTGCTTATCGGGGACCACAAGCAGCTTCCACCGACCGTTATTTCAAAAAGAGCCGAGGATGGGGGTCTAAGCAAATCTCTTTTCGAACGTTTGATAGACATGGGGATTGAGCCTAAACTACTTAATACTCAATACAGAATGCATCCATCAATATCTGAATTTCCAAATGCTCATTTCTATCAAGGGATGTTAGAAGACGGAGTAAGTGCTGAAGAGAGGGAGGCACCTGTGGGAATGCTATGGCCGGATTGGGAGTCTCCAATGGCTTTCGTTCCTGTAGATGGAGACGAGGTTATCTCCCCTGATGGGGCATCAAAGGAAAACCCTGCAGAAGCATCTTGGACTGTGAAGATTCTAATTGGATTGGTAGATGGTGGAGAAGTTGATCTTTCGGATATCGGAATTGTCACACCATATGCTGGACAGGTCAGAGCGATAAGGGACATGATGCCTGAATCTCTACAGAGTGTGGAGGTTAGAACTGTTGATGGATATCAGGGAAGAGAGAAAGATGTGATTATCTTCTCTTGTGTTAGATCCAATAAGCAAGGAAATGTAGGATTTCTATCTGATCCTAGGCGGCTAAATGTAGCATTAACTAGGTCAAGGAGAGGTTTGGTGGTTGTAGGTGATCCAGAAACGTTGAGGAATGATGAGAGCTGGGCGTCCTGGATAGAACATATTCGGAATAGGAAGCTTGAGGCATGGCATCTTCTCGGTACAGCATGAGGTCGTATGATGGAAGATCATGACTCTCCGATTTCCATCCATGGAGGAGGGACTCTTGCAAAGGCAATTGTTTCTCAAAGTCAAGATCATTGGTCTGTTCCAGATGGGGCGATATTATCGTCTTGGACAAGAAGAGTTGTTGCTTTCGTGGTTGATGTAATTATTGTCTACTCGATACTTTCTCTCGCTACAAATGGGATGATCCAGAATTTCCTGAATCTTTCACTTTGGGCTTCAAGAGATTTCCATTACGCTGCTGCTTATGCACTAATCTTGATTACAACCCTCTGGTTATATTGGAGGGTAACTGGATTAACATTTTCCAGATCCCTGGGCCAGAAGATGTTCGGAATAGCAATAGTAAGTGAAGATGGTTCTGAGGTCACAAGTAAGATGTGGGATAAGCGATCAGCGGGAAAGTTGCTATATCTAATACCAATTATTGGTTGGTATATCGTACTTTATGAGATTGCCAGAATTTCTCAAAGGCACACGCATCAATCAAATCTTGATCTCAGAAATGGAACAATAGTAGCTCATGCAAATTCTCTTCCTCCGGCTAGTAGAAGGCACGTTCGGTAGGCTGGAAAATGGATAGAGTGATTGATTTTGTTCTTTCAGAGGGTTGTATTGTTTATCCAACATCAACTCTTCCCGCCTTAGGATGTATTCCAACAACTAATGCGTTGGACATGTTATTCAAGATCAAAGGTAGATCAAGTGAAAATCCTGTAAGTCTCGGAGTTTCTAGTCTAGACCAAGCTAGTGAAATTGTAGAGATTCCAGAAGATGTGGGGTTGATCCTGAATTCTTTTCCCGATGGATCTCTTACAATTATGCTAAAACCTCACCGAAAGATGGATTCCCGTCTTGGAGGAGAGAAGGTTGCAATAAGGGTCGTTTCCGATACTAAAGCTAGGGAACTCATAGAAAGTACCGGTCCACTCACTGCCACCAGTGCGAATGTCTCTGGAGAAGAGCCGTTGCTGAATTGTATCTTGGCAGCAAAACAATTGTCTTCTCCACAAGTACCTGTGTTAGGGATTGGAGGGGTTTGCGAAGGCGGAGCGCCCAGTACTTTGATAGCATGGCACACGGTCTGGGATTCACCTGAGTCAATGCGGATAGAGGTTATCAGAGAAGGTAAGATCAGTTCGGAGGAAGTGCTAGCATGGTGGAAGAAGATGACTTGAAGCAATGGCGAGATGCAGGTCATGTTGCTAGAAGAACCTTAGAGGGAATAAAAGGAGAGATTGTAGCTGGAAAACCCTGGTCAGATGTGATAGAGTCAGCGGAGAGATTCATCAGAAGGCATGGTGGCCAAGCTGCATTTCCCGTTACAATTTCAGTTAATGAGATCGCAGCTCACTACACGTCGAACACAGAACTGGTCCCCCCAGAAGGGTTCGAAGGTGAAATGGTCTTTCAGAAAGGAGATTTGGTCAAACTCGATGTGGGAGTTCACATCAAAGGAGCTCTGGGAGATAATGCAATGACGATCGAGGTTGGGAACGGTGGAGAGCACACGGATCAAATTAGGGCGGCAAAGGAGGCTAGAGATGCGGCAATAGAAAAAATGCATCCGGGAACTCCTTGGCATGTTGTGGGAGAAGCTGCAGAGCAAGTATCGGTGGATGCTGGTTTTGCGCCAATTAGGAATCTTAGCGGGCATAAGATGGAAAGGTGGAATCTACATTCAGGAGTTTCTATTCCAATGTACACATGCGGACCAAATAATCCCAATTACAAGGGCGAAGTCGAGGTTGGCGGAGTTTACGCCGTAGAACCATTCAATACTACGGGAAAAAGTGGAATGATTGAGAATATTCCGCCCTCGGGATCTTCAAATATTCTCAGAGTTACGGGAAATGTGCAGATCAGAAAGGCCCTATCTAAAGGGAAGCTGAAACCACTAGGTGCGACCATGGCCAGATATATCGAAGAGAGATATAGCACACTTCCATTTGCCGAGAGGTGGGCTTACCCACTCTTGGGGAAGCCATTCCCAGAGGAAAGCGAGGAGTCATTGAGAAGGAAGTGGAAGGCGATGATAAAGAAGCTAACATCGATAAGGTTCCTTGAGGTTTACAGTGCTCTCAAAGACGTAGATAACGGTGTAGTGGGGCAGTTTGAACATACAGCTTACATCTCTGAAGGGGGTCCAGAGGTTCTAACTGTTGAATAATTGAGTTGGAAACTATCAATTTTAGAAAATTGCTTTTCTCAAAATGATTAACTATTGCCGCCCCTCTGCTCTGACCGTACAGGACGAAGGTTCTCGCAGAGTGCATCCCATCCCCTCGCAATTATCTCTCTCCTGTACACCTATCAGAAGGTTGGTCGGTAGGCTGTTGGCTGAGGACAGACATTGTTCTTAATCGGATCTTTCCGTTCTACCAAATAGAGTTACAGCTATGATTGCGGAAAAAATCAGAGCCATTCCTGTAACTTGCTGAGTTGACGGAGTCTCTGATAAAATAATGATGCTCCATAGAATGGTCAAAACTGGCTGAAGAAGTAAAGCGAATGATGTATGGGCTGCCGGCAGGCGAGGAAGTGCATATGCTATGGAGATCCAGCCAATAACTTGGCACGACAGTGATAGCATGACCAGCCAGCCGTGTTCTGGCCATGAAATAGAGAAGTCTATTTTTTCTATCCCAAGACTCGAAAGGGGCATGATGCCGACTACAAGCAAGCCGAAAGCAGCTCCAGCCGTTGCATCCATCTGAAGATTGACTGAGGGGGCTTGAATTCTATTTGAAAATCTGAATAATATCAGGAAGGAGGAGTAGAAAATTGCCGCAACTATTCCCCCGATTACACCCTTAACCGGATCTGAACCATATGGGTCATTATCCCAAATACCAGAGATAAGCAATAGACCGAGAATCACTACTGGGAGAGAAAGTAGAATAAATCTATTCGGACGTTCACCAAATAGAATCCAACTACAAATAGTGACTATGATAACTTGGGAGTTTCCGATCAATGTTGCTATTCCACTTCCAATGTAATCTATAGCACTATGATAGCCCACGAAATCGATTGCTAGGAGAATTCCAGCAACAAATGCGAGGAATCGAAAGTGTCTGTCCCTAGGGTCATTTTGTTTAAGAATCAGAATCAGCAATATTAGGATTGGGAGAGCATATATCATCCTGAAGAAGGCCCCGGTTAGAGGGCTAGTATCCGACTGAATGTACAAAAGGGGAGCAAATGACAGCAGTGTCGCTCCGACCAGAGCTATTGCCATAGTTTGACGATCGTCGGCTTTAGCCGACATCAAAATGCCTCACTCGCCATTGTCTTCCGAAAGAATCCGCTGAAGATCACCGGATTGATACATCTCGAGAGCGATGTCGGAACCGCCAATTAATTCTCCTTTGACAAAGATCTGGGGAATTGTAGGGAAGTCCGACCATTCTTTCAACGCAGGTCTAGCTCTTGGATCGGAAAGGACGTTGACGCTCGCAAATGTTTCCATTCCAAGTTCATTGGCTACCATACTGATCACCTGAGCACCCCTAGCTGAAAATCCGCATTGCGGTTGATCCGGAGTCCCCTTCATGAAAATTACAATCTGGTTCTCTTCTACTACTTCTTGAAGCTCTTCTGGTGTCCAATCAAAACTCATTTTTCTTAATCCCTCACTTGTCTGCGAATATGTACCCCATAGAACTCCTGCTCTTGACCGTGTGGGTCAAAAGCGGTATTTGTAGAGTCTTCAGCTTGCTTTGGAGTCATACACTTCAAATCTAATGCATGAACTGTATTTTCCTCTATATGCTTCTTGAAGTGATTGAGGATTGGTTTCTGCCGTTGTAGAGGCATTACCCCATCGTAGCTCTGTGAAATTACTCTGACATGGAAATGGTCCCCTGAACCGTGCAAATCGGAAACCTCCACAATCGCATCGGGGACTACTTTGAGTACCTCCTGCTCCATCCAATCCGCAGTTACCATATATGTTGGAGTAATCTGACAGATATAAACTACAGTTAGAGGGCCCTTGTAATTGATTCCAGATTTTCTCTGATCGATGCTTGATTATTGATAAGTCCTGAACCCACTACCGCAATATCTACACCCCAGTCTGCAACTAGTTTAGCATTGTAATCCTTTACCCCTCCATCAATCATTAGTTTTGTTTCTCTTCCTCCTGTCTGAATCTGCTTGTTTATCTCTGATCTAAATAGTCTAACTTTTCCTTCTACTTCTGGCATGAATGATTGGCCACCCTTACCGGGTACTACTGACATCACTAGTACCAAATCAAGTTCAGGTAGCAAATCGAAAACTAGTTCTGCGGGAGTATCAGGATTAAGCACACAGCCCACCTTAGTACCTGATTCTCTTATACTAGTAATTAGACTTGGAAAGTCTTGAACAGCTTCGAAATGCGCAATTACCATATCAGCTCCTGCGTCTACGAATTGATGCCAAGTTTCTTCCGCGTTAGTGATCATGAGATGACAATCTATGATTATGTCATTGCCTACTCTTTCTCTGACAGATCTAACTAAAGCTGGTCCAAAGGTGATGGTGCGATTGGTGACCCAGTTACCATCCATTACATCCATATGCAGCCATTTTATGCCAGCATCTACTGCCTCCTCGATTGTTTCTCCTAGTCTACAGAAGTCTGCGGTAAGTATGCTCGGCGTTATCTCCATACACTCCCTCGTTGTCACGGCGGGGGTTTAGGTTCTCAATTCCTCCTATGGTAGTGATGTCGTATAATACACAATAGTTGATAGGGTAGAGGGCTATCGTTGGTTTCGATGGGAAAGGTTGTAGACGTAGCGGATTCGGACTTCGATATGACAACAAAGAGTAGCGAATGGGTGTTAGCAGATTTCTGGGCACCCTGGTGTGGCCCATGCAGAATGGTTGCCCCTGTACTCTCACAGATAGCTGAAGAAAGAGAGATTACGATTGCAAAGGTAAACACTGATGTCAATCCACTAACCTCTGGGAGATTTGGTATTCGTGGTATTCCTGCATTGATTCTTTTTAGAGACGGTGAGGTAGTAGACAGAATGACTGGGGCCATGCCCAAGCAGTCTATGGATTCCTGGTTAGATAGACATATGAGCTAAGATTTAGATTTCCTTAATTTATTCAATCTTTCTTCTCGTGGATTCCCCACCTCTCTTAGAAGTCGAGATCTGAGAGCCTCATGTAACCACATTCCTTCTTCTATTTCCAGCATTAGTCCTCTCTCGATTAGTAAATCTGGTGGGGGGCCACCGACTCCAGATGCTTTAGCTAGATCTGCCCAGGGTACAGGCCTGTCTGATACAGCAAGAGTCGAAAGAATCTCTCGATGGTCTTCCGGAAGAACCTGGAGGATCTCTTGATCCAGGAAGCGTAGCCAGTCTTCGTGGATGGTTTTGCCATATATCTCCATTAGCTCCATGGCTAGAGGGTGCCCGCCTGTAACTCTGTGGATTTCCTCTGCTTGGGCGTATTCAGAAATTTCCATCCCCTCTAGCCATTTTCCTATTTCTTCTACTGACAAGCCGGATAGGACTAGTTCCTGGACTCTTTTTCTTGTATGGACATCTCTTCTATCGTAGAAGGCTAGAGTGGCTCTAGAAATCAGAAGTAGTCTCAACTGAGTTGCCTCTGAGACTTGTAGAAGTGCGCCGAAAAAATGGTCTCCCGTGCTCCCAATATTGTGAACATCATCTAGAATTACTAATAATTTAGAATTATCATCACTGGAATTAGGAGAGTCAAGTATTGATTTTTCATCGAGCAAATGAGCGCAGAGTCTTCTCCTGAAGGAGTCGATATCCAATCGAGCGGCTGGTTTGTATGGTAAAGTTGCGAGCACGTTGTACGGGTCTCCCGATTCCTCGGTAATCCCAATCCTATGTAGAAGACTGGTTGCGATTCCCAATTGAGAGTCCCAGGGCTGACATGGGTAATACATCGCTTCGAGGCTGATGTCAGACTTCAACAGGTCCTCAATACAATCTGAAACTAGAGTAGTCTTTCCACAACCAGCTATTCCAGAAAGAGAGAATAGTGGGATATTGGATTCATACCAATTTTTGATTATATCCTTCTCTTTCTTTCTTCCGTGAACGATTCTAGTTTTTGGCGGCTTGGTGTGATAAGTTGAGTGAGCTCCTGAAAGGATGGAAAGAGATCCCGGAGGAGGGTCTTGCTCTTCCTTACTAACGAGTGCTCCAAAGCGGATATCTCCGAAGTTAAGTGCCCCTTCATGTTGAGCATGCATTAGTACTTGCAAAAGACTGAGTCCCGCTCTGAGTTTGTCTGCAGCCTCATCTGCTCTAATTTCGAGTATTTTTCCTTCCTTTGATCTAATCAATACTTGGATAGACCTTAATTCGGAAATTCTTTCCAGAATAGCATCTCTGCCATCATCGGTTAACTGCCATGTTTTCTGTCTACGATTATCTCCTCTAACCGTCCTAGTATGCTGCGAAATCAATCCATCTGATGATAGTTTCCTCATTGCTCTAGATACGTTTGGAGGGTGCATTGCACAAGATTCGGCTATACCTGATCGAGTAACATGTCCGGATACTATGTAATGATCCGCCTGGTGGTCTTGCTCCCAAAGATGTAGGAGTATACGGTCTGAGACCGGTACACTTGGACCTATGTCATTGCGTGGCACGTAACGTACGACAGAGGATTATTGAATCAATGGTTCGTATCACTGATTGTTCACGAACGGATGAAATTATTCCTTAAGCATCATTCTCAGTTCCTCTACAGACCTCTGTTCATCGAAATATACAACTTCTAATGCATCAAAAAGCTCAGTATCTCCAATTACCTTTACCAGAGGTAATATTTCGGCATAAGTTTCGGCAGCCTTCTTTTCTGTCTCAAATGCCTCTGAGAGCATTTCTTTGAAACTTGAGGTATGAACGATTTCTGTTTTGTCCCTCTTTGTTATCGCAACTCCATCAAGTTTAACGATAGCAGAACGAACAGTGGAAGCATGCATCACGGACTCACTGACCTCGTTACTGAAATGGTTAGCAAGATGAAGTCTGTGAATTCCCGAGACATAAGCAGAATAATGTGCATACATAGCGATTGCACGTAACTCCCATGCTAGTGCTTTGTTCAGTGCTTCAACCAAATTCTCGTTTGCGATACTATCCATCAATATTTTGAACAAAGGCGAGTGCTTTGAACGCTCGCTTTGTATTGTTTATTCTTTGTCATCCGATACATATGTGTCTAGGTCCCGTGTGCGAGGGGTGTGAATGCTTACGAAGAGTTACTTAGGAGACTGAAGGATATTGAAATTATAGGCCAGATTGGTAGCTTGCTTAGTTGGGATCAAGAGGTAATGATGCCGCCTAGTGGAGCACCGATTAGAGCTGAGCAACTCGCATGGGTCTCAAAAACTGGCCATGAAAGAATTACTGATTCGAAAATTGGTTCCATACTAGAAGAGTTGGAATGCAATGGAGATTTGGATGATGTCCAGCTAGCTAATCTGAGATTGACTAGACAAGCTTATGACAGAGCGACAAAATTGCCTATTGATTTTGTTGAGGAAATGGCAAAACATCGATCTGAGTCATTGGTTTCTTGGACTGAAGCTCGGGCGAAGGATGATTTCTCAATTTTTCGAGACGATCTAGCTAAATCAATTGAGCATGCCCGGATGAGGTCTGAATTTTATGGATATGAAGAGGAAAGATATGATGCTCTTCTAGATCTGTATGAGAGTGGCCTTAGTGTGAAAAGATTGGACCCTCTTTTCTCTGGCCTCAGAGATAATGTTGCCCCTCTAATTAAAGCGGTGGTGGAAGAAGGAAATGAGCCAGATTTGTCATGGTTAGTTCAAAGTTCTTGGGACATAGGAGCTCAGGAACAGCTAAGCCAGAGTATTTCTGAAGCAATAGGTTTTGATTTCGATTCAGGAAGAAGAGATAAATCGACACATCCTTTCTGTGGAGGTCCGAATCCTGATGATGTCCGGTGGACTACACGATATAATCTCGAAGATCCATTTGGTTCTCTTTTCGGATCGATGCACGAAACAGGTCATGGAACTTATGAGCAAGGGAGGCCGAGGAATCTAGATTTCCAGCCTGCCGGAAAGGCAAACGGTCTAGGTATTCATGAAAGCCAGAGTCGTCTTTGGGAGAATCAAGTAGGTAGATCTTTGGAGTTCTGTCAGTGGTCACTCCCACTATGGAATAAGTTCTTTCCAGAGAATATGGAAGGGGTTGAGGCGGAAGATCTCTGGCAGGCAGTTAATCTTGTTAAACCTGGACTAATCAGAGTAGATGCTGATGAAGCGACATATAATATGCACATTATGATAAGGTATGAAATCGAAAAAGAGATGATTTCTGGAAACCTGGAAGTAGATGAGTTACCGGATGCTTGGGACCATATGTACGATCAATTCTTAGGAATTAAGCCCACTAATCGTTCTCTTGGAGTCCTTCAAGATATCCATTGGTCCATGGGTGCAATAGGATATTTTCCTACATATACTCTTGGAAATCTGTATGCAGCTCAACTTCTAGAAGCTGCGAAAAATGATCTTCCCGATTACGATGGAGACATTAAAACAGGAGATTTCTCTAAGCTATTGAGTTGGATGAGAACAAATATACACACAAGAGGAAGCGTACTTGAACCAGCGGAACTAATTGAAGAAGCGACGGGTTCCGCTCCTTCTCCAAGAGCATTTATTGAATATCTTAGTTCTAAAGTGGAAAGACTGTATGGAGTTGTTGCTTGAGAAAGTATTAGCTCGAGAAGGTGGCAAATCATGTCTAGACAGTTTTCAAGTCTCGAGCAATTATCTTCCTTTGTCAGAGAAGTAGATTCGAGTTGTGTCTTTGTTGGTGTTGCCGAGGGTTTTCTTGTAGCAGGATCGAAGGCGGGAGAATTGTTGTGTTGGAGTGTTTCTAGCGGTTTACAAAAGTGGAAAGTCAAATTTGAAGGTCCTTGTTCGAAGTATGACTTTTCGGAAGGAAAAATAGTATTCAGTGAATCGAATAAGATTCATTCAGTCGAAATTGATTCTGGAGAATTATTGTGGAGTGTTGATCTAGAAGGATCAAGTGATTTTGTTTTCTATGATGAAGAAGGAGTTTGGGCCTCTAGTTCAGTATACAACTTCGAAATACAAGATTATTCTGAAGGATGTATTTGGAGAATAAATAACTCGGGAGAAATAGTGTTGAGGATTCCGATAAAGGGTAGGGCTTGGTCTTTGGATGGTTTCCAACATGGTTCTTTGTTTGGACTAAGTAGACCAATTTGTGGTTACGGGACTGTCAACAATGATGGAGCCGTAGAATATTTCTCATCTGATCAGGTGGATTCACCTGTCACCGTTGGAAAGGGTGACGGAGATGGGGTAGTAGTTCTTGGTCATAGTAATGGCGCGCTCTCAGTAATTTCCGAACAGAGAGTTCAGAATTATGAAATTCATAAGTCATCGGTTGTATCTATTGACTATCTTAATGAGTGGGTTGTCGCACTTGAGTCCGGACTATTGGCTGTCGGGGATAAGTTAGGTTCTTGGTCTATCGAAACTGGAAATTCTTTCCAGTCGTTATGCTTTGGCCCGGCTATAGAAGGAGAAAGTGGAATTTGGACGTTCTCTTGTAATGGAAAATCGGTAATCCGACTCTTAGATCAGTTAGATGGTACCAAAAAAATTGAGATTCTTCATGACTCTGTAGTAGGAGCTTCATTTGGCTCAATGGATCACCTTTGCATAGGAGATAGCTCAGGAATGGTTTACTTAATCGAAAAAGATGTTCTTCGGCGTAGAATTATCGAGTATTCGGAAGGATCGGGAGAAGATCAGGAGACTCGAAATCTTAGAAAGAAAATACGAAGGCTGCGAGGAGGTTAATTTGCAGTGGAAAAATACTCTTTTGGACCCTTATTTCCAGTGAACTGCGGCTAAATTGACGAAATGTTTATGAGCCGTGCATGACCCTGTATTTCTTGCCGCTCCGGGGGAGTGGTGTGAGGGCGCTTCGGCGCGACTCGCGGGCCACAATAACCTAGCCTCAAAACCGAGGCGGTTGAACCGATATCTGAAAAGAAATCGGGAAAAAGCTGGAACGTCTGTGGGCGTGAAGGCTGCGGCGATTTAATCGGACAAACCGGAGGAAACGAAGGGGAGAGCGAGTAATGAGCTGAAGAGATACATGTGCGTAGGGTGAGGAAAACAATCCTGGGTCACATTAGTGGGAAAATAAGTGGAGAAAACTGGAGGCAACGAAAGGGACGGAAACTTAGGGAAACACTGGGCAACAAGAGCGAGGAGACTCGTGGAGAAGCCAGTATCGAGACGTAAAAGGAAAATCGGAGACGAAGTACCAGATACGGATGCGGCGAAAGAGAGGGAGATCTCTCAAGAGTCGGAAAATGACAAAGGAAGAGCATGAAGTTCCGGAGTCATCTAACCCGGGGAATCCCGGGCCTTCGGGCCCGGGGGACACCCGGACCCTGCGGAGTTAACAGGGGGGGAAGCTCCCCCATGTGCGGAACCCCCTGTTGCTCCCACCTGATTC
>PBGH01000026.1 GCA_002720055.1 Methanobacteriota archaeon
CTGAGACGGACTGCTTGGAGGACGCAGGCGAGATCCACTTGGACATACAGGGTGAGGATGGAAGCTGGACCACCTACGAGTCCCATCAGTACTACGAGCTGGTACCCGGGACCACGGAGCTATCGTGGAACCTAACGGGCATGCTCGAGGGATACGAGTACGAGCTCTACTGGTACCAGGGCGGCAGCGACTACAACTCGCACTACGAGTACTTCACCGCCGACTCGACTGGAACCGCGAGCTTCGACTTCGACCTTACGATCGATGTTTACGAGTGCAACGTCTACTTCTACGCCTACCTCAGGCCGATGTCCGAGTACACAGGCAACTACGAGCAGGTTGCAAGCTTCTCCTTCCACCCAGATGAGCCGTGCAAGCCTCCATTCGATCTGATGGCCCAAGATGATGAGGGCAACTTCACCGTAGACGCCCTAGGGTTCTCCGGCGAGGACTTCTCACTGGGTGTCGGAACGACTGAGATGCTGTTCGACTTCAGCGGGATGGACAATGGCTCCTCCTACTACCTAGAGTGGTACTGGAGCACTGACAGCAGCTGGAACGGTTGGTACTACGACCAAATCGACGTGAACCACTCCAGCGATATTTCCGGACTATTGTGGAACATCACCATGGAGTCGATGGACTGCAACGCGCACATCTACGTCTCACTGCGAAATTACACCGACGGGATGAACAACCATATGGGCTCGTTCGACCTGAACATCGACGGCCCATGCCTGCTACCTATCGATCTGGAGTCAGATCACGACCAAGAGGTCTACACCGGAACGAACGAGATGACATGGGTGCTCGACAACCTAGACGTTGGAAGCAACTACACGCTGCAGTACTACTACTCGATGACGACTGGATGGTACGGATGGTTCTACCACGATTTCACCTTCAACGGTACGGAGAATGTCGACTTTTCCGTGAATGTCACCGACTGGGACTGCAACGTGAACGTCAACGCCGACATCTACAACGTCACTGATGGAAATAACGATCGAGTCTACGGATTCTACGACAACTTCCACAACCCAGATTGCTACGAAGTCTGGATGGAACCAACGGATGACAACGGTGACTACATCGCATATCAAGACATAGACTCGGGAGTCACCGAGCTTCTATGGCAGATCGGGTTCAACGAGGACGACTTACCCTCTGGACAAGAGTTCGAACTGGAGTGGTACTATCTGTTCGACTGGGACTGGAACAACCAGGTCGTGAACTCCTTCACATGGACTCATGGCGATGAGGAGACTATCGAGATCCCATGGAACGTGACAGCTAACGACTTCCACTGCAACATCTACTCCCATGCCGACCTGCGGGTCAACTCCTCTGACGGATGGATAAACGTCAGATCATACGGGTTCTACCTTTACCCTCCTTGCGAGGAGATGCCCGGAGGATGGTACGAGCTCCAGATGGACCATGATGGAGGATGGGTGGACCTCAACGAGGGCTGGAACCACATGATCCACGAGGAGGGAGTCTACGAGATGAGGATCAACGCGACCGACCTAACCGAGGGAGTGGCCTACACGATGGAGATAGGCGCCTTCGCCTTCGGGCACGAGATCATGCGAGAGATCGTATCAGGGAACGCGTCTAGCGAGAACGCAACCATGGACTTCACTATCGTAGTCCCACACTGGTTCTGCAACCTGGAGCTCGAGACGAGGCTGTCCTTCGAGCACGATGGCTCAGAATACGAAGTGATGAACAGACACTATCATGAAGAGGGACCATGCCAAAACGACGCAGGCGGCGACTTCTCAGACGAGTTCAACGTCGGTTGGGAACTAGAGAGGATGGATGACAGGGACTACAAGCTGTTGATTCCAATCTCATGGGAACTCAACGATCAGTTCTGGCTGTTCGCGGACATGCAGTGGGGAGACGGAAACGGCATCCTGAACGAGAGCGAGGCTGCAATGGTCTCGGAGGCATACAACGAGAGCCCCGACGATGAAGACGACATTGAACTACCTCCGTTCGAGTTGAACAGCCAACTCGCCGACTCGGGATCGTTGGAAATCTTGGGCATCTCTGATATCGGCACTGAGCCTGTGTTCCACGCGATTTGGGTTCTGGAGTTCCACGACGTCATTGGAGTGGACCTAGCGATGCAGGCTCCAATCGAGTTCGATGAGGACGAAGTCCCTTGGAACATGCACTTCGAAAGCAATTCGGAGATCCTGCTGGAGTCCGTGCACATCGAAGAGCAAGATGGGAGCACGACGAACTACACCGCGGATAACGGCACTGTGTCATTCCAGATGACGTACACGAACACCTCGATTGGAATGCTCATGCTGTTCACGCTGGCAGATGTGCCAAACCCAACACTAGTCATCGAGCAGTACGACATGGATTCAGGAGAGTATCTTGAGCCATCACCAACCGTCGGAGAGGGTTACTACGAGTTCCATGCTTCACTAGGCGATCTAGCGGACCAGGAATACACCCTAACAGTCAACTACATGATCTGGGATGACTCTTTCTACATGATTCAGACCATGTCAATTATTGACTCCGTCGATGCAGATCTTGCCGAGTGGCAGAGCAGCTTCGGCATGTACATCGACAGATTCGCCTGCTATGTGGACATTAACGCCACCGTGGAGGACAGGAACGGAGACATAGTCAATGTGTCCCTAGTTTGGATGGATGGTCTCTGCGCCCAGCCAGAGATGAGCCTCGAGCAGCTCTACCCAGGCTACCAGAGCCCAGAATATGTCTGTCACGAGGTGGCAGGAGACCCAACAAGCCCAGTGCAGTACATCAACTTCAGCCTAGTGAATGATGGGAATCAGGACTGCGGCGACGGCTCTGACGAGCCGTTCGACATGGACCTCTCCACTGATACGGACGGAGACGGGAACTTCACCAACGACCACGATAGCTGGTTCGACTGCCATGACGGCGATGGTGTGAACATGGACGTGGTCAATGATGGGAACGCGGACTGCTCTGACGGCGAGGATGAGTATAGCTACGTGATGTGGGAGTGGGGCGAACCTTCAGATGCCATCGGCTACTCCTACGGCATGTACGACTACTGGATCGACTTCCAAGCTGTGGCGAGCAACCTGAGCTACATGAGAAATTGGTCGATCACGTACGAGTACTCATTCGATGGCGTTCTACAGAATTCTTCGGGGCAACCGACCTCGTACGACTGGTGGGACAATGAAACCATCGCAGGATTCTACATACAATCTAACATCGAGGTATGCAACATCAATGTCACGGCTACTCTCTGGGAGCATGACTACAATGACCCATCATCTGGTTCAGGAAGCTCGGATGAGGACGTCTGGATGGAGGCGATATCTGTCACCGCCGACCTTGTAGGAGAGTGCGTGCAGGATACGGACCTGGACGGTGTTCTGGATTGGTTCGACAAGTTCCCAGACGACTCCAGTGAGTGGAACGACACCGATGACGATGGCGTTGGTGACAACTCAGACGCCTTCCCAATGGATCCGATGGACTGGAACGACTTCGACGGAGATGGCGTGGGTGACAACTCAGACGCCTTCCCATGGGACGCGAACGAGTCGGTTGACAGTGACGGAGATGGCTATGGCGACAACTCGGACGCCTTCCCGACGGATGCGTCGGAGTGGAGCGACTACGACTACGACGGAATCGGAGACAACGCAGATCCAGATGCCGACGGTGACGGTGTGGACGATGACTCGGACGACAGCGACGGAGACGGGGTTTCAGACGCGGACGATGCCTTCCCATTCGATCCGAGTGAGCAGTACGACTCAGACGGAGACGGGGTAGGGGACAACTCAGACGCCTTCCCCGACGATGCGAACGAGACCACGGACACCGACGGAGACGGAATCGGGGACAACTCCGACCCAGACGTCGACGGAGACGGCGTGGACAACGGACTTGACGCCTTCCCACTTAACAGCGGGGAGTCCTCCGACTCAGACGGAGACGGCGTCGGAGACTCCGAGGACGCGTTCCCGAACAACCCCAACGAGCAATTGGACTCCGACGGAGACGGAATCGGCAACAATGCCGACACGGATGACGACAACGACGGAACCCTAGACGTCAACGACCCATTCCCGACAGACCCATCGGAGGATGCAGATACCGATAGCGACGGCGTGGGAGACAACACCGACGTATTCGTGAACGACCCATCAGAGTGGTCCGACGCAGATGGTGATCAGGTTGGCGACAACGCGGACAAGTTCCCTACCGACCCACGCGAGCAATTCGACTCCGACAATGATGGAGTGGGAGACAACACCGACGCTTTCGTCAACGATCCGACGGAGATTTCTGACTCCGACGGGGACGGAGTCGGCGACAATGCTGACGTCTTCCCACTCAACCCTGACGAGTCCAAGGATTCAGACGGGGACGGAGTTGGTGATAACGAGGACGCCTTCCCTAACGACGAGACGGAACAGAGCGACTCCGATGGGGACGGAATCGGAGACAACGCCGATATCGAGGATGCCGATGGAGGCGGAGGCGGAGGAATCCTACCAGGATTCGGTGCGTTCGCTGGCATTGCATCCATACTCGGTGCTGCGATACTGTTCGCAGGACGACGCAAGGACTGAGCGGGCCTCGCCTAAGTGCGAGGTCCCTCAGGACCATCCGCGACCCGCGGTTTAGCTTGCGAACTGCCTTCAGGACCAGGTTCCATGAACCTCCTCCGCTGCTTAGCCCTGATGTACTTCAAAGGATGAGTCAACCACTCCCTGTCGCATAATTGGTCTTCACCTAGGCTTACAGGGCATCTAGCGTTAGTCTTCAGCGCAGCACAGCCATGAGGGGTGTACTCTCTCTCGAATATCTGGTTGACTTGGTACGCAGTAGTATCTGCGTCATAGTCAGGTGCGTTCGCGAAGAAGTTACACGTCTGCTCCCTGCTCAAACCGATAGACCTGGAGAATGCTGCAAGGAACACCCTTCCCACATGGTTAACGTTGACCCCTTGGTTTAACTCGGATGCGGCCGACTCGAAACAGGGCGGCCAGTCCTCCCTTATGGCAGCGCTCATTGGCATCTCTTCCTGAACCCTCTCGGAGAGCAGACCAGTAATCCTCTCAACCGAATCCGAGAATCTCGCTGCGAATTCGTCATCCATCCTCTCCATTCTCTCTTGACAGCTCTCTGTCAACGTCTCCCTAATCCTCTCCTTGATCAGCCTCGATGCTCTTTCTCTGCTCGTCTCGCCTGCTCCTGCGTCCATGCAAACCCAACCGTCCTTAACAGGCCTGTTTACCAATCTCCAGTACTTGCCTGAGATTCTTGGGCAGAGCTCAATGAAATCCATCATGGGAATCCAATACTCCTCTGAACCATCCTCTCCTCTGCGAATATCCAGTCCTGACAATATCGAAGAGCAAATGACCTCGAAGTTCTGCGCATCCATGCCCAAGAGCCGATCAGCCCTGCCACACTCTCCTTCTATCCATCTTGAAAGAAGACGTTCATCGAAAGAAGCGCACACGACTAACATTGCATGCAGAAAAGAAAGGGCCTCGGTCATTCTACCTGCATCAGTGGAAATATCAATGTTCGTTGAAGAACTCACTCCATCTTCCTGAAGGACAGAGTCGATCAATCGAACTCTTCCTCTAACCCGAACATCCTCCAACCATGGAGCCTCAATCAGATCCTCCACTGATATTCCGTTTTCCTCAAGTAACTCCTTGATGTAAGCACTTCCTTGAGGAAGGAAAGGATAACGTGCCAGAAGTCCCGAGTCTTCAATTGCAGGCACTTTGAGTGGTATCGGCACGAACATCATTGGGCCGCGAGGGTTCTTCAATACTCACCGAGCCCTTCCACTGGAACATGACACCATATGGATACCCCGCAGAACTGGAACCAGTAGATACCTCTCTGCTGAATCTCCAGGATGAGGTCAGGGATTACTTTGGATGGGGTGAGCTGAAAGACCTAGAAAGCGCGGAGGACTTGCTAAAAACAGTAGAGCAATCTAGCGTGAGAGTTTGGGAAAGACATTACAGGGGCGCCTCGATTTCAAACTTGTACCGGAGACTGGTGATCAGAGGCCCTTCGGTAGCGATACTCGGGGCAGCAATTGAACCAGAAGAATTGATCGATACCCTCGAATCTCCTACACTGCTCATAATCGCAGACGGTGCAGCAGGGGTGATTTCTGAGATACCAAAATCCCTCTCAGAGAAGGCATGGTCGCGCGTGGCATGCATGGTTAGTGACGCAGATGGTGGTGAGGGGACATACAAGGCGGCTCGACGATCGATACCGATAGTACTTCATGCTCATGGCGACAATCGTGAAGACTGGCTGGAATTGATCAAAGAATCCGGAAGTCAGAATGAACCTCCTGAACTGATTCTCACTCATCAGACAAGTAGCAGGATCCCCGGTATGCATAACCCCGGGGGGTTCACCGACGGCGATAGAGCTGCATGCTTCCTTGCTTCACTGGGAGTCAAAAATCACAACATCCGCTTACTAGGAACCAACTCCCACTCAGTTGGAAGATGGTCAGGAGAAACTCACGAGCCAACAAAGCTGGAGAAACTAAAATGGATGGAGCAGTCACTACGGATTCTAGGTCTTTGGACAGACTAAATCTCGAAGCTTCCAGCTTCAACACTGCTTCCATCTGAACTAGCTGTGCCAGTGAAGGACTTCTCTTCGCCCTTGTTATTCAGAGTGATGCTGAATTCCACCTCACCATCATCACCATCTGTCTCAAACTGCCTGACTGAGATTTTGTAAGCTCCCTTGGGAGGGTCTGACGCCCAAAGTATCGACCTGACTCCTGACTTAGGGTCGAATCCTTCGATATCGAAAGAAGCTCCATCTAGCCCATCAGGACTGAAGAACGAGACTTCCTCGCCGTCAGTGTTCTGCACAGAGAGCCCTAGGTCAGCAATTCCATCCCAATTCAGAGTCACTGAAACTCCATCCTGGACAGTCCCGACTCTTCTCCTGAGGGCGTCGACCTCTCTAGCTTCTGAAAAGTCCTCCTGAACCTGCTGAACCTCCTGAACCTCCTCTCTAACCTCTTCCTGGGGTACCTCACCATCAGACCCGGCAATAGCGAACTTAGCTACGAATTGCAGCTCATTACTCTTCTCAAGGGAACCTTCGTAGAAACGCTTTGAATCCCCAATGGTTATGCTGACTTTGAAATCAGTGGAATTCTTCCTGTGTATTCTAGATAGGAAGGGTACCCAAGAGAAGACTCCCTTTGTATGAATTTTGTAGTGCCTAACACCGACTCTGTAAACTCCTGGAGGCGGAGTTTTCGTCCAGACTATGTTTTCAACAGGAGTCTTTGAAGTAGGCTTGAAATTCATGTCTATGTCTAATTCTCCACCACAGCTAGAGTTCCTGTTGTCGTGGTAGACATGTTCTCCAGAGGGCGTTATTACATGTAGATCCAGGTCATTCCAGTTATCCCACAAAAGACTGATCTGAACAGAACCTCTCTTAGCGCCCTCTCTCTCCAGCCTTTGCTCCAGAGCCGACTCTTCTTCGGTGGAGACTTCCGCTTCTTGAACCCCTGCTCCAATCGCCTGAGAACCCTGTCCAAGAGAACCGGATACTGTAGCGCTACCTGACCTATCCCTCCCAGACCTCCTAGACCTAGAACTTACAGAACCACCGTCTAAGAGCTCATTAGGGACATTTCTCCGTGTCGAGGGAAGGATAGTTCTTCTAGTTCCTGAACGAAAGATTCGAAACAAGCCACTCATCATTGCGACGAGGATGAGAACGATTACTACTATGGATACAGCGTCCGCCACGTAACTGAACGTGAGCAGTGACTTTTCATTACATCGGTCACATTGAGGCCACGGCAGTTACAAAACCATTTATCGCCGGTTGTTTCATAATCATGGTTAGTCTCCTCTACGAGGAGGGGAGCGCAAGCAATGGGAACATACGCCATCTCGGACCACTCTTCTGATAGAGGAAATGTTTCACGAATGGCGTGCAAGGTCACGGTTCTGACTGCGATCCTCCTCATAATGCCCCTTTTGGCAGGAGTCCCGACTTATCCCGTAGAAGAATCTCCGATGATGACCTCAGGAAAGTCAACAGATGCGGATGTAGCCGTAACCGATCTCAATGTGACTACTCCCTCATCCATGGTGTCCGGAGTCCCCACTCTTGCTCCACAAAATCACATCATCAGAGTGGGCATTGTTAACATCGGGGGAGGAGTTGGCGAAGGCGACCTAATACTCAGAGTAGGAGGAGTAGATGTAGACTCCAGAGACATTTCAATTAACCCGGGGCAGCAGGAGGTCCATTTGTTACTCTGGGACGCAACTAACGTCAGTGGAGCACAGGCAACTGGATTGAACATTGTTGCATTATGGGATACAACTGGAACTGACTCCGACTCTTCAAATGACCAGTCTACTCTAAGCAATGTGGAGGTTAACGCTGTAGAATCGGCTTCAGACATCGCCGACTCCCTACCAGGTGAGGGAGACTCCCTTGCTAGAGCCCAATGGCAGGGAGCAATCACGGGAGTAAATACGGGCAACCAACCAGTCAACGTTACTGCCCAACTCACCCTAACTCCAGTTCTAGGAGGATCGCCCGTTTCAATTACATCAACGACAGAGCAGGCAGACCCGGGCAGCCTATCGAGCTCTCCAGAGCCGGTCAACGTATCCATTAGCTTCGATGGTTCGAATCTTGAAGGAGACTACACCTTGGGAGGGAGCCTCCTAGTTGTCGGAGAAACTCAGTCAGTTGTAAATATCCCATCGAGACTAGTCAACTTCGTTGCTCTGAGGGCTACCTTGATTCCTGCCAACAACCGCAACGTCGACCCCGGATCATCGACTATCCTAAACTTCATTCTACAGAATTCAGGAGATACCGACACATTCACAGTCACACAATCAAACACCTCAGCAGTAGATGAATGGTGGGCCAATGTCCCACAAGGTGATGGCGAAAATCTGTACACTCAGGCAGATCCTCTGACAGTTCTGGAAGATCAGACGCAATCCATCCAGGTTCCGATTGAGGTTCCCGACGATGCAGCCAACGGCGATGCCGTTGTCGTCACGATCTCTGTCCAGAGCATAGGGGCGGGTTATGTTCTTGAGGCCAATACAATTGTGATGGCAGGAGGTACCTACCAATCAGAGATTTTCCAGAATCACAGTTATATCCAACCCGGAACAGGACCAGGTACGGATCCCGCAGTTCCCGCAGTCTACCTAGAAGACTTCGCAAATATTACTCCCGGGACACCTAAAACCCTAGACTACACCCTGAGAAATACAGGAACTGCCCCAGCGCAATTTCAAATCAGTGTAGGGGCAACGGAGGCTGTTCCGTACTGGACAATATACTGCCCAATCACGATCACTGATGTTCTACTTCCGGACGAGAACAGAACGATTCCGGTCACAATAACCACCCCAGAGCTAGAAATGCCACTGAATCCTTCCTGGAAGGTGTCTTCAATCGAAGAAGTGGATATCATTATCCAAGCGATACCCATGGAAGGAGGGATACCATCCACAAATCAGACAACACTAGTCATCGACAGTGTGGTAGAACTAGACATCCAAATCACCGGAAGCCCTAGTGATGTTTCAGTAGATGATGTATTGGGCGGGAATACGGACAGATATGTGCCATTTGAGGTAACCATAGTTCACAATCTGGGCTCTGATGATACGCTTGCACAGGTAAGCTTGGTCCCAACAGGCGGGGAAGCTGATGGGAAGACCTTCGAAGGCAACACCCCACAATCCGATGCTAGCACTTCAGAACACACCAGGTGGATCGCATCAATCGGCCCCGGGAATATGGAACTCGAACCAGGAGAGATAGGATACGGGTTCGTTGGCATATCATTCAACGCGAACGAAGACTTCCCATATCCGGCAGCGGGAACTTTCAGGTTCGATTTCATTGCGACATCGAACTGGGCGTCATTTACAGATACGATATCGAAAAACGCTACTGCAAACGTCACCTTCACTATCGAAGAGCTCTGGACTGCAGAACTAATCTCAGGGCCCGTGGTCACTGGGGATCCAGCCGTACCTATGTCTGCCCAAGTGACTCTGAAGAATACGGGTAACGATGTGGCAAACTACAGCGTCCATTTTATTGAAATCCCCTCATGGGACATCTCCTTAGCAAGCAAGCAAGTCAACATGCTCAAATCTCGAACCAACCTTTTCCCGAATGGTGTGGATAGAAATCCCGAAGGGGACATGTTCACCATAACCGTGAATATAGTACCTCCATCTACGGCCAGTGCTGACGGATATCATGAAATCTGGATTTATGTCAACGGTACAGATGATTTAGGTGAAGACATGGGAACCCTCGCATATGCTCCAGTCTTCGTCAACCTCACAAAAGTAATTTCTGCAGAAATATCTCCAACGAAATCTGTCGCTGTTATAGATAGCGGAGAAAGCAGAGTAGGCCAGAAAACCATAATCCTACAACTCAACAATACAGGCAACTCAAACGTCACCTATGACCTCACACTAACGAATTACGACAGTACTAGAATACAGGTTTCATTCGCGGATGACGGTACAGAGACTTACGAAAAACAGCAGTCAGTCGCTCCAGGCGCACAAGCGATAGTCAGAATTTATGCTACTGCTGGATCTTCAGCTAGAGCGGATGAGGATAGCAGGTTCGATATGACGGTCCAACACGACGGATTGGTTCTTGCGACGAGCGAGATAACTGTTCAGGTCGCTCCGGACCACGCCATCATATTCATCGCTCCATCCGCTATTCAGGTTGCTCCAGGGAATACTGTGGAAATCCCATACACATTGACGAATTTGGGTAATCTGGTGGAGACACTAAACCTGACTGCAGAGTTTCCCGAGGGGGTGGGGAACTGGAGCTATTCAGTAAACGACTCAAACTTCTCAATAGCACCCGAGGAGAGCTACTCGGTAATGCTAACAATTAATCTCCCGGGACTCAATGAGGGAGGCTCAATCCTTGAGGCATACATGAATCACTCAGTCATCGTCAGAGCTGTAAACATCACAGACCCTTTTCCCACTTGGCCAACTTCCATCACAGTAAACGGTACAAGCCAACCAGTTCCAGTCAATCAGAGAAAATCTCTCGGCGGGGGGGTTCCAGCCGGGACAAGTTTACTCACCGTTGAGATACTCCCTGTTTTCGATGTACAACTGACTCAAGCTCCTGATCGTATTGCCCTCGTCCCGGGAGTAGATAGAGTGATCCAATACGAATTGGAGAACAAGGGAAATGCCATGATGGACCTAACAATCTCGTGGGACACCATAGACAGCGATCCAATAGAGAACAGGTTCGGAGTAGAAGCTATAGTCAGCTCAACCAGCCTCTCCTTGGCAGTGGGTGAAACTACTTCCCTGACATTTAGATTCAGCACCCTAGGCGATGATCATTACAAGGATGAGCCCGGAACCTTCGTTCTGACTCGGACACCCATAGGAGTAGACGTCGACGCACAACAGGATAGCACTCCAATAGTAGTGGTAAGAGCCCAAACTGACGACGAGATTCTACTTAATGCAGATACGCCAGGAATGTACCAATGCGTAAATAATGATGATGATAGATGCAGGGAAATCAGGATTCCTTGGGTAAACATCAACCCTTCTGGTAGCACCAATGCCGCTGAGAGAGCGTACTCCCTAGGCCTCAATGGCAAGATAGTTCCCCAATTAGGAGGGGGATTCCAGTATGATGCATCAACAGATTTCCCAGAGAGGCTAGTCGCCTCGACCGCATACAAGGAGACCCACTGGAGCCTGAGCATCGACCACGACACTGAAACAGGCGCGGGGCAGTGTGTCCTCCTCGATGATGAGGGAACGGGTCTACTTGCTACTGAGGATACCGTGGCAAACTGTAATTCCCAGTGGGACATGGCTCCCACTACGCCCTACGATTTGGAACCAGGTGGAACTCATGGAGGAACCATCGTTATCCAAGTTCAAATTCCTCTTAGCTCTACGCTTGCGGCAGGCGATGGATGGGATATTTACCTACAACTGAGGAATCCAGAGGAGGACGCAAGTACGGAGTTTTCTACTGATTTAGTCGTAAAAATCAGGATGAGCCAGTCAACAAACCCACAAATCAACAATGTCGAGTTCAGGGGTGGTGGTGTAGAGGGGGACTCGACCTTCATCGATGTGAACATCATCAATGCAGGAAACGCAGTAATGCCTTCCAACGTCGAAATCAGCCTGAATTGCCCTGCATCTCCATATTTCACTATCACAGGGATGTCCTCCAATAAAGCGGTACCCGCCCTTCCCGCAGCTGGTAATCACACCGTTTCTTGGCCAGTGAAACTCAATCCAATACCCTGGTACAGCTCCTCGGAGAAGGTTGAATGTACTGCGAGCATCATCATCCCAAGTGATGTTGTCCAGCAAGGAGGAATCTTCGGGAACGTCCTTTCTGATGACATTAAACAAGAAGACCTACCAATCGCGTCTTGGTCGACTCCTTCAGTAGATCTAGCAGGCGTTGGAATCCCATCCGCAGCTCTCGCTTTCTTTGTGATATTCTTTGGCGCGCTGTCTCTACTTAGACAAGGAATGGATGATGACCAAGACCGACTCCATGCATCGGCCTACGTAGCATCTATGGCTTTCGGCACCCTATCCCTCTCGGCAATCTCCACTATTCTTACTATAATCTGCGCGCTAGGCGCGATCATCTTCGCAGGTCTTGTTGCTTGGCTATCATCCAGCGAGCTACAGGCAATTCACGATGACAGGAAGAAGTCACGTATTGGTACTCGTTCCCTTATTGAGGACCATGACAAGGAGCAAGCGAATACAAGAAATGAGCTGAGAGCTATTATTTCATGCGCTCCCATCGCATTCCTGCCATTCGTGCTGATTACTCCAGAACTTGCTATAGATTTGGGAGCTATCTCACTAGTATCGGTAATCGCATTTATGGCCTTATCACCCGTTATGGTACATCTAATTCTGAGATTCCTCGACAGCTCTTATGACCGTCTTTATCGAGATTTGGCCGATATAGAGCTAAGGGCAATCAGAATCAAGAAGATTCTCGGTAGCGCCGGGAAGAAATAAGAATAGGGAGGGAAATAGATTGGCAAAGAAACAAGCAGCCGCAGTCGGAGGCGCTGAGGCCACTCTGAAGAGGATAGACTTCATCGAGGAAGAGGCTGAAAACATTCAGTTCGCAATCTGGGCGAACAGGCCGATAAGTGCCAATCGGAAACTAAAGAGCCTTTCTAGGGAACTAGATGAAGCCGAAGGACAAATCATGGATCTCTACAGAGCCCTATCCTCACTGGAGAGGTCTCTTGAAGAGCTTGAGGAGATGTCAGAAGGGGATCGTAATGCATGGGACATTACCATGCTCGGACTCCAACACCTCAGAGAAGGAAACTGGGGCGCTGCCGCAGATTGTGTGGAGGGCGCAGTAGCATCAATGGGGAAAGAAGGCCTAGAGAGATCTCTGGGGACGCTAGGAAGGCATCTGAATGAGATGGGCGAACTAAGCGATATCGAGGAGATTGCACTGACACTAGTCAATCAAGGTAAGAATGCTTTAGATTCGGATTTAGCATCTGCCGCGAAGGCATTCGAGGATGCGATAAAGGCTCTCGGACCAGTCGCAGTCACGGAGGCAACAAGTCCCTTCCTTGTAAACAACTTTTTCTTGTCAGTAGGAACCACATGGCCCGAGGGAAATGACCACGGTCTGATGGTAATCACACTTGAGAATCTGGGGGAAAACAACATTTCTACAATGAGGCTAGCACCCCCTATACCCTATGGGTGGTCAGCAACTCCCAAGATGTGCGAGATACCCGAAATCCCACCAGAGGGTTTCATAGAGATCGGAGTAGAGATCAGACCTTCCGGATCTTTCCCTCAGACTTCTCTTTTGGGAACCAGACTGAATGTCACCACCGGCTATCTTGCTGATTACGGGAACCTCAAGGTCCAGACTAGAATCGAGAACAGAACCCCTGCAACTATGGAGGGGGTCTTGGTCGACCCTTGGATGCCAGACGGCTTTGAGACCCTCCGACTACCACTTGTTGAGAATATAGGGCCCGGAGCGGTTGTCCACGTTCCTGTAGAGGTGCTCAATCTCCAGGAAGCTATGGGTATCGGAAGCTAGATTTATGCTCCTGTACCGAAAAACACCTAAATTCTCCATTAATATGATAAGTGATTAGTTTACCACATGGGTTTACAGGTGGACGCCATGAGCGAAGATTACCAACTAGCACAGAGAGAAAGAGAAGAAGGTTCGATAGGTATCGGAGCGATGATTGTTTTCATCGCCCTAATCCTTGTGGCCGCGGTCGCGTCGACGATAATCATCACGACCGCTGAGGAGCTACAAC
>PBGH01000023.1 GCA_002720055.1 Methanobacteriota archaeon
AATTCCTGCTGAGGTTATAGTTCCTGCAAGGGTTCCTGCGACTCCACCTGATTGGGTAGTTGTTATACCATAAGCGGGCATGTCAGCTACAACACCTGCAGAGACATCAACTCCAGTTCCGATAGGATTTACTACGTCACCTTGAGTCCATGATTCACTAAAGCTGAATGCTGAGCCTGCAGTATTAATTTCATATGAACCAACGTCTAGTGTTGCTGCTGCTGTTGCTGTACCTGCAGTCAACACACCTAAGTGTCCATCAGTAGCTAACTTGATGTTGCTACCAGACACACTATATGTTGATCCGATTCTTGTTCCTGCAGTTGCTGCACCGTCCACACTAAGTTGTGTTGATGTGGATAATCTATGGGTTAGATCTGCTTTTGCACTATTGGCTCCAGTTAACAGGAACCCCATGGCGATAAGAAAGAGATACCTTTTCATTGTTTCTACCAAAAGTTTTACTAGCTCTATTTAGTAAAAATATTACTGTTCACCAGGTACATATACGGATAGCACTACCCATGGTGCTTGACATATGTGGTTAAATAGTAGTGTTGCCTTCGGGGACACTAAACTACACTCGCTTATTTAAGGAGAACTATGACTAACATACAGAGGTATCGTGCGTCTGATCTACCAGAATTGTTCGAAAAGATCAGTCAGAACGCAATAGGTATGGACAATTACTTTGATCGTTTCTTTGATCTTAGTGCAGGAAAACCAACTTACCCACCCTATAACCTAGTAAATGTTTCGAATCATGAATCAAGATTGGAAATTGCACTAGCAGGATTTAGGAAAAATGAAATAAAAGTTTACACAGAGTACGGTAAACTATATGTAGAAGGTAATGTTGTTAAGGATGATGACAAAACACCTGCAGAAAACTTCGAGTTCATACACAGAGGTCTCGCTAAGAGAAGTTTTACAAGGACATGGAGTCTAGCAGATGACGTAGAGATACAACATGTGGACTATGACAATGGTCTTTTGACAGTGTTACTAGGAAAAATTATTCCAGAACACCACGCTCGAAAGGATTATTTGTAAACCAACAAGACCCCTCATGGGGTCTTTTTTTATGCTAATATATAAGGTATATGACAGACTTTATTAGCAGACATATCGGTCCATCTGAGGATCAGCAGACTCAAATGTTAAATGACTTGGGTCTTTCTAGTCTTGATGAACTAGTACGAAAGGTTGTACCAGACTCTATACTTCTAAGAGGTAAGAGTAATCTACCAGAACCATGCACTGAGCATGAAGCACTAGAAGAACTAAAGCGAATAGCAAAATGTAATATCAATAGAAGAACACTTATAGGTCAAGGATACTATGGAACCATCTGTCCTCCAGTTATACAGAGAAATGTTCTTGAGAATCCAGCTTGGTACACATCTTATACTCCATATCAGGCAGAGATATCTCAAGGAAGACTAGAAGCATTATTTAATTACCAGACTCTAATCACAGAGTTGACTGGATTACCTGTTGCTAATGCATCATTGTTAGATGAAGGAACTGCAGCAGCAGAAGCAATGATAATGGCACATGGTACTGGTGAAAAGAAAGGATTCCTAGTAGATAGTAATATATTTCCACAGACACTAGAGGTACTAAAGACTAGAGCAACACCATTAGGTATCAATATAATCAAACTAGATTTAGAAGACACCATACCACTCTGTGACTTCGAAGATTCCTTTGGTGTACTGGTACAGATGCCTAACAATCTAGGTAACATCAGACCTTGTAATGGTTTGTTGAGATGTGCTGAGGTTTACAAGTGTATGAAGATTGCTATTGTAGATCCTCTAGCACAGGTGTTGATGCAACCTGTAGGAGAGATGGGATTTGATATTGCTGTAGGTAGTATGCAGAGGTTTGGTATACCTATGGGTTTTGGAGGACCTCATGCAGCATTCTTTGCAACCACTGAGAAATATAAACGAAAGATTCCTGGCAGAATTGTAGGACAGTCTCTAGACTCCCAAGGTAATAAAGCACTACGGCTAGCATTACAGACAAGGGAACAACACATAAGACGAGACAAAGCAACGTCCAATATATGCACTGCTCAAGCACTCCTCGCAAATATGGCAGGTTTTTACGCTGCTTACCACGGTTCGGAAGGTCTGACAAAAATATCAAATACAATATTGGGATATAGACAAACGTTAATACAAGCATTAAAGTGGTGTGGTTTCGAGGTTGATGATAGTGAGGGGTTTGATACGGTTAGGTGGAAGACCTCACGTATAGTTGATGATATTAATATAAGATATATTGATGGGTATGCGTTAGTATCGTTAGATGAACTAACAACTTACGATGAACTCAATAAAATTATTGCTTCGCAAACAGATTTCTCTGCAGATAAAAACACTATAGAGCATGTAGCGAAGGGAGTCAAGGACTACTTCTGGTTGGGTACACCTAGAAGAACTAAACCATGGTTACAACAAGAAGTATTTAACAAGTATCATAGTGAAACTGATATGATGAGGTACATGTATGAGTTAGTCTCTAAAGATTTCTCATTAGTAAATGGTATGATGCCACTTGGTAGTTGTACTATGAAACTAAACTCAGCATCAGAACTAATGCCATTGAGTTGGGACAAGATGAATATACATCCCTTCGTTCCTACAGGACAGGTGTATGGTTACACTAAAATTATGAATGATCTAGAGAAATGGTTATGTGATATCACAGGATTCCATTCGGTAACCTTACAACCTAACGCAGGTTCACAGGGTGAGTATGCAGGACTCTTAGCGATCAGAGACTATCATATGAATAGAAATGAAAAACGTTATGTAGTTCTAGTACCAGAGAGTGCACATGGAACTAACCCTGCTAGTGTGGTCATGGCAGGTATGAAAGTTGTAACTGTCAAGTGTGATGAGAATGGTAACATAGACATGGCAGACCTAGAGAAGAAAGCAATCATGAATACCTTTGAGTTGGCAGCGATCATGATTACATACCCTTCCACTCATGGTGTATTTGAGTCAACCATACGTCAGATATGTAAGATAGTCCATGACAATGGTGGTCAAGTATATCTTGATGGTGCGAATCTAAACGCACAAGTTTGTCTAGCAAAACCAGGTGAGTATGGTGCTGATGTAATGCATATGAATCTACATAAAACTTTTTGCATCCCTCATGGTGGTGGAGGACCAGGTGTAGGACCTGTTGGTGTGGCAGAACACCTAGCACCATTTGTAGATCAAAGAGTATCAGCAGCAGAACAAGGTAGTGCATCTATACTTGTCATTAGTTGGATGTACATACGTATGATGGGTGAACAAGGATTACGTAAAGCATCTGAGGTTGCATTGCTCAATGCTAATTGGTTAGCGAAGAAGATAGAACCATTTTTTAAAGTATTATATAAAGGAGAGAATGATCTAGTAGCACATGAATGTATCTTTGACTGTCGTGGGTTACCAGTAACAGCAGAAGACATAGCAAAGAGACTGATGGACTATGGGTTCCATGCTCCCACACTATCATGGCCAGTGTTAGGAACTATGATGGTAGAACCTACAGAGTCAGAGTCACTAGATGAGTTGCAAAGATTTGTAGATGCTATGGAGAGTATCCGACATGAGATATTCACGAAGAACGAACTGCTAAAGAATGCTCCACACACTGCAGAGATGTTATGTGGTAAGTGGGACTACCCTTACAGTCGTGAGGCAGCATGCTACCCTGCAAAAGGTAGGAAGTTCTGGCCAGCAGTCAGTAGAATAGATAACGTAACTGGTGATCGTAACTTGATTTGTGCATGCAGTTGACAGGTCGGAAAACCATGCTATAATAATGGAGTGAATCACCCTATATAATGTAACAACCGAAGAGTCTCCACAGGGGACTCTTTTTGTTTGGAGAACAAATGAACATGTATGTAAACCTGTGTCCTGCCCACTCTAAGAAGGCAGAGTCACTAACAGTGGACATTCCATCTGATCAGATGGAAACTTTTATGCAGATGGTTCACATTCTTTCAGAAGAAAAGAACATATCTGCTCGGAGATCATTTACTGATCTCGTCAAGTATACCTTTAATGAACTAATGGAGACGGACTATGAGCGAAAGGGTCGTAAGAATGCAAAACGGGGAGGACGTTATAGCTGACGTTAAGGAGATGCGTAATCCTGAGGGACAACCTATAGCATATAAGTTGGATTTTCCCTATGCGTTAACTATGAAACCTACCAAGGAATTATTATTTGAGAACTCAGAACACATAGAAATGGATGAGATTGATATAGAATTTCAGACATATGTTCCTCTCTCAAAAAACTCATACATCTATCTACCGATACCATCAGTAGCATTGATCTATGAACCACATGATAATCTCTTATCAAAATACAAAGAACTATTAGAAGACAATGCTAAAGATACTGATCCTCAAGACTGATCCCAACATCTACCTGATGGGTACGATGACTGAACTGGATGAAGAACCAAGCATACTAATAGAAGAGTGTGTCCAGATAGTAGATGGACAACTAATAAAGTATCCTTTATACACAGATCAACGTGATCTGTTCATGAACTATGAAAATGTATTCACGATACTTGATCCATCTGCTGACATGAAAACCAAATACGCAGCGATCAACGCATAATGAGTTTCTACACAGACGTTAGACTTCTCGGTGATGACATACTCTTTTGTGGGTATGAGCATGGAGAACGTGTAACATACAGGGAAAAGTGTAGACCGACTCTATACTTTGTGCCTTCGGATCAATCCAAAGTATCAAAGTTTAAAACTTTAGATGGTAGGTATGCACATCCTAAACAATTTGATGGTGCTAGATCAGCACGTTCTTTCATAGAAAAGTATGAGAACGTAGAAGGTCTAGAAGTCCATGGTTATGAGAGGTTTGTATATCAATTCATCTCTAATAGGTTCCCCGATGAAGTTGAGTTTGATATGGATCTCATGCAGATCTATACCATTGACATCGAGGTTGCATGTGACAACGGTTTCCCTTCCGTTGAGGAATCTCGTGAGGAGATTCTTTGTATTACTATGAAGAACCTTATCACTAAGAAGATAACCACGTGGGGTACTCGTGAGTTTGACAATACACATGAGTATCGTCTGTTTGATTCAGAAGCATCGTTGTTAGAAGACTTCCACCACTGGTGGGTGACATCAACTCCCGATGTTATTACAGGATGGAACTGTAACCTATATGATATACCTTATATCTGTAGGAGAATAGAGAGAGTGTTGGGTGAGAAGTGGAAGAGATCATTGTCACCTTGGAACCGAGTCATTGATAGAGAACTAGTTATCAAGGGTCGTAAACAACTTGCATATGATATTACAGGTGTCACTATTCTTGACTACCTTGATTTGTATCAGAAGTTTACCTATAGTGCTCAGTCATCTTATAGACTAGATCACATTGCTGACGTAGAACTTGGTCAAAAGAAATTAGATCACAGTGAGTTCGAAAACTTTAAAGCATTCTATACAGGAGACTGGCAGAAGTTTGTGGAGTACAACATCCATGACGTTGAGTTGGTTGATCGTCTAGAAGATAAGATGAAGTTGATAGAGTTAGCATTGACTCTAAGTTATGACGCTAAGGTAAATCTAGGGGATGTGTTCTCGCAGGTTCGTATGTGGGATACCTTAATATACAATGACTTACAGGAGAGGAATATTGTAGTTCCCCCTAAGGTTGGTACTAAAAAGAATGAACAGTATGCAGGTGCTTATGTTAAAGAACCTGTACCAGGAATGTATGATTGGGTTGTAAGTTTTGACCTCAACAGTCTATACCCACACCTTATAATGCAGTACAATATCTCCCCCGAAACTCTTGTTGAGAGGAGACATCCAACTGTATCTGTAGAAGGACTTCTTAATAGAGAAGTTAAGATTGATGGAGAGTATGCAGTATGTGCTAACGGTGCTCAGTATCGTAAGGATGTACATGGATTCCTACCTGAGATAATGCAAAGGATCTACGATGATCGTACGATCTATAAAAAGAAAATGTTAAAGGCAAAACAAAAGTATGAAACTAATCCGACTCCAGACGTACAGAAAGAAATCTCTCGATACAACAACATTCAGATGGCTCGCAAGATTCAGCTTAATTCTGCTTATGGTGCTATCGGGAATCAGTACTTCCGTTATTATAACCTTGCTAACGCTGAAGCTATTACATTATCTGGTCAAGTTTCTATCCGTTGGATAGAAAACAAGATGAATTCCTATCTCAATAAACTATTAAAGACTGAAGATTATGATTACGTTATTGCTAGTGACACCGATAGCATTTACTTGCACCTTGCTCCTCTTGTGGAGAAGGTATTCTCGAACAGAGAGAAAAGCAGTGATAGCACACTTAGGTTCCTTGAGAAGGTGTGTGATGTGGAACTTGAGAAGTATATATCGAATTCTTACCAAGAGTTGGCCACCTATGTAAGTGCCTATGATCAGAAGATGATCATGAAGCGAGAGAACATAGCGAACAAGGGTATCTGGACTGCCAAGAAAAGATATATCCTCAATGTATGGAACAGTGAAGGTGTGCAGTATGCTGAACCTAAACTAAAGATGATGGGTATCGAAGCAGTCAAGTCTTCTACACCTATGCCATGCAGAACTGCTATTAAAGAAGCACTTGATCTCGTTATGAATAGTGATGAGGATGAGGTGCAGAAATATATCTCAGGATTTAGAAAGAAGTTTGAGCAGTTACCACTAGAAGATATATCATTCCCTCGTAGTTGCAATAACATACAGAAGTTTACTTCTACTAAAGACATCTATGGTAAGGGATGTCCAATACACGTACGTGGTTCTTTACTATACAATCATTATATAAAGAAACATAAGATCGCTCACAAGTTTCCTCTCATACAGGAAGGTGAGAAGATCAAATATCTTTACCTAAGAAAACCTAATCGCATTGGAGAGAATGTCATTTCATTCTTCCAAACTCTTCCCACAGAATTCGAACTTGACGGATCAGTAGATTATGAGGTACAATTTGACAAGAGTTTCTTGTCTCCCATCAAGGGTATCCTTGATGCTATCGGGTGGACACCCGAAAAACAGATTACATTAGAGCATATTTTTGGATGACTAATTCATTTTTTACAGACATAGCAAAAGAGATCGGTAACGAGTACGCAGGTGTTGTGTCAGACGGTGTTGCAGCAGGTGACACTAGCGGTTTCATAGACACAGGATCATATCTTTTTAATGCTGTTGTGTCTGGTAGTATTTTTGGTGGAGTACCTAGTAATAAGATCACAGCATTAGCAGGTGAATCTAGTACAGGTAAAACATTTTTCTGTCTAGGTATTGTTCAGCACTTCCTAGAATCTAATCCTGATGCAGGTGTAATTTACTTTGAGTCTGAGTCTGCCATCTCTAAAGAGATGATAGAGAAACGTAACATAGATTCTAATAGAATGTATCTTGTACCAGTTACCACAGTACAGGAGTTCAGACAACAAGCAATTAAGATTGTAGATAAGTATCTTGCACAGTCAGAAAAAGAACGCAAACCATTGATGTTTGTTCTTGACAGTCTTGGTATGTTATCCACCACTAAAGAGGTAGATGATACTGAGCAGGGTAAGGACACACGTGACATGACTAGAGCACAAGTTGTTAAGTCTATCTTCAGAGTTCTAACACTGAAACTAGGTAAAGCAAATGTTCCTATGATAGTTACTAACCATACCTATGATGTTGTTGGTGCCTATGTACCTA
Organism: Methanobacteriota archaeon; assembly: GCA_002720055.1. The sequence continues at coordinate 7,776 of PBGH01000023.1, forward strand.
TGAAAGAAATGGGTGGTGGTTCTGGTCTTAAGTATGCTGCATCCTCTATCATATACTTGAGCAAATCTAAAGAGAAAGATGGTAAGGATGTTGTAGGTAACCTAATCAAATGTGAGACTAAGAAGTCTAGGTTTACCAAAGAGAATAGTAGAATCGAAGCAAGACTATTCTATGATGAGAGAGGACTTGACAAATACTATGGTCTCCTAGAGTTAGGAGAAAAACATGGAGTGTTTACAAGAATAGGAAACAGGTATAAGATGGGTGAGACTAACTTGTATCCTAAATCTATTCTTGCTGATCCAGAGAAGTATTTTACTCCCGAAATCATGCAAGCATTAGACGAGAGTGCACAGAAGGAGTTCTCTTATGGTTCTTAGAAACGTTACTGACTACATTAAATCTTACGATAGATGTTTACCACAAAATGTCTGTCGTAATATAGTTGCGTTAGCAAAGAAAACTAAGTTAGAAAGATGGGAACAGAAGGGTCGTCCTCAATGTGGTATGTTTAACATCACACATGTTGCAGAGACAGAACAAGATCCAGACTGGATGAAGATGCAGAACCTACTCATCCCTGCGATCAAATCAGCATCCGAACTCTACATGACACAGGTGGGATGTAAAGATCACTGGCCAGTAGAGAATGGATTTGAGCAAATCAAACTCAAGCATTACAATCACGAATCTAATGATAGGTTTGATGAGCATGTTGATGTTGGTGACCACAGTAGTGCAAGAAGATTTCTTGCTCTGTTCTTTTATCTAAATGATGTGGAGAAAGGTGGAGAAACACACTTCCCTAACGTAAACATCAGTATCAAACCGAGCGAGGGGAAGGTGTTAGTATTCCCTCCTACTTGGATGTTTGCACACTCAGGTAAAGCACCACTATCAAACGACAAGTATGTTGTCGGAACATACCTACACTACATTTAATGCAAAAGATAGAAGAGATAGCACTTAGTAAACTCATCCTAGATGAGAACTATTGTAGACAGGTATTACCCTTTGTCAAGGATGAATATTTTGACACCATCAATCATAAGATATTGTTTGAGGTGGTTCATCAATATGTGCAGGAGTTTGATGGTCTACCAGAACCACAAGCACTTAAGATTGAGGTAGAGAAGCGTAAAGATATAAGTGAAGAGATACTAAAAGAGATAGAAGGATTCATTGATACTGGTTTAGATAAAGATCAATACAATCATGACTGGTTGTTGAGTACTACTGAGAAATGGTGTAAGGAGAGAGCAATCTACCTTGCATTAATGGATAGTATTAAGATTGCTGACGGTCAAGATAAGACTCGTACTAAAGATGCTATACCACACATCATGTCTGAGGCATTAGGTACTGGTTTTGATGACACGGTTGGTCATGACTATCTAAAGGATGCTGATGAGAGATATGAATTCTATCATAAGATAGAAGACAAGACACCATTTGATCTTGATTACTTTAATAAGATAACCAAGGGTGGTTTACCAAACAAGACACTTAACATTGCACTAGCAGGTACAGGTGTTGGTAAGTCTCTATTCATGTGTCATATGGCAGCAGCTACATTACTACAAGGTAAGAATGTTCTGTACATTACTCTTGAGATGGCAGAAGAAAAGATTGCAGAGAGAATTGATGCTAACCTTTTAGATGTACCTATACAACAACTTAACGACCCACTGTTTACAAAACAACAGTTTCGTACTAAAATGGATAAGATAGATAAGAAGACTCAAGGTAGGTTGGTTATCAAAGAATACCCAACTGCGTCTGCACATGTAGGTCACTTTAAATCTCTTATCAATGAGTTAGCAATGAAGAAAGGGTTCAGTCCTGATATTATCTTCATTGACTATCTAAATATTTGTTCATCATCACGTTATAAAAATTCCATTGTCAATTCTTACACGTTTGTTAAAGCGATTGCAGAAGAACTCCGTGGTCTTGCAGTTGAGACTAATGTACCTATCGTCTCCGCTACTCAGACGACTCGTAGTGGCTATGGTAGTAGTGATGTTGATCTTACTGACACAAGTGAGTCGTTCGGTCTACCCGCCACTGCTGATCTTATGTTTGCTCTTATTAGTACGGAGGATCTTGAGGGGATGAATCAGATAATGGTCAAGCAACTCAAGAATAGATACAATGATCCTACAGTACATAAACGATTTGTAATAGGTATTGACAGATCGAAGATGAGGCTTTATGATTGTGAACAGCAACAACTTACTGATTCTGGTACTGACGAAGAGATACTAGAAGTCGCTAAGACTAAAACTAAATTTGATTCCTTTAAGATATGACAAAAGAAAACGTACCTTATGATCCTGCCTCGGCAGACAACGCTCAGAAAGTTGCAGAGAGTATGAACAATTCTGCACAGGATGCCAAAGATGATATGGCAGATGGTGCTAAGAAGATTGCTGATGAAACTCCCAAGACACCAGAAGAGTTTATTAAACAAAAAGGATTCACTGCATGGCAAGCAGCAGAGAAGGTTAGAGCAAACGAAAAGAATAAAAAGGAAGAGACTAAGTTCCAGATTGATCTAGACAAGTACATGCATTTCCAAGACATGACTTGCTCAGAACCTAGTAAAGATAAGGTTCAGTATATAGATAGATTGAGACAACTCAGCGAACAAGGATGTGACATTGCTAGGTTGGACACAGCATCACAGGGTTTGACTGCAGAAGCAGGTGAGTTCTGTGAGATTGTTAAGAAGATGAAGTATCAAGGTAAACCATGGAATGATGCTAACAAAGAGCATCTAATTAAAGAACTCGGTGACGTTCTATGGTACGCAGCATGTGCAGCGAAAGCATTAGACATCAGACTTGATGAAGTATTCTATACCAACTCATTAAAACTAGCAGCAAGATATCCTGGTGGAGAGTTCTCCATTGAGGAGTCCGAAAACAGAAAACAAGGAGACATTTAATGCCTTTATTTTTAATAGTCTTAGGTGCATCATCAGTTGGTGCTTCTATTGCACTTTATATCCTAAGGAGATACGACTAATGCCTTTATTCTTGACACCAGTCATATGTGCTGCTATAATAACAGCATACTCAACTTATATTCTCAGAAAGTACAATCCTCATTAACGCATGGCACTATCAGGACAAGTAGAAGAATCATTACGAGAAGCACAGGAGTGTCTACGTAATGCTTTATCTTTCTCTGCTCGTACAGAGAAGACGTATATCAGCAAACACATTGCAGATATATTACATCAGATTGATAACCTATGTGATGTGAGTGAGATGTTGGAACACATGGAGAACCTTCGCAATGAAATTGACTAAAATTATGGATCAAGGTCCTTATCGTTTTGTTCACACAGATAAGAGACTTGAGAACGGTAAACTAGATTACCGTATACAGAAGTACAACACATGGACGCAACGTTACAATGATATGTACTTACTAGACAGTTCACTACAGTTGGACGCATGTCTAGAGGACAAAGAATACACGAAGTGGTTAGACCCAGATCCTGAGGTCTCTGCATACAAAAAGAGAGGAGACGTTGTTAGGTCTCCCTATAAATAAGAGGGTAACACCCTCTTTTTTCGTGGCAAATAAAGGATTGCAGTTTGAGTGGTCAGTATTACACCATGCACTATCACGTGTTGGTGATCCATCTGAACTCTCATCAGAACAAAATGTAACTCGTCTTAAGGCAGCAGATGAAGTCAGTAAGATGGGGGAATCTTCTGCTGTGTCACAAGCAGGTCTGCAAGTCATTAATCAGATAAAACCTGGTGGGTTTGCTGCAGAACAATTATTCTATAAATCATTTATGAAGATGGGTGGTGGTGCTAATGAAGGGAAGACAGATATAATTTTCAGCAAAGGTGGTACGAAATATAAATGTAGTATGAAGTATGGTAATGATTATCAACTTACGTCAGCAGGTATAGATAAATCAATTAAGATTCTGACTGGTATATTAAAACTAGTAGCAAATAAGTATGGAACTAGAGACGATGCGATGTGTTTAGGATATCTTCAGTTAGTACTAGAAGAGATCTCTAATAAATTTGAGAACAACACAGGAACTATTACTGCTGCAGAGGCAGACAGACTTATGAGTAGCACAAGAGAGAACCTAGGACTAGAGTCTAGATTACAATCTATACTAGGAACTAGAAAGAACCCTACCACATCAGGAGTCTATTCTAAATTTAAGTATGAACTAACTAAAGAATGTTTAACTGGTGAGATGACATTTGGTGGTGGTGACAAAGTTGCTACTCATGTACTCACAGAGTCTGGTGTCAAACCTATAGATGGTAAATTAATTAATGAGGTTATGGCTAGAGCAGGTGTTCGTATCAGCAAAAAGGGACGCAAAGCTAAAGGTGGTGTTAAGATGAACGCCATTACCATTAGATATGAGGTATAATTAAGACATGGCAAAGAACACACACCTAGAACATTTAGAAGATGACCTGATCAACCAAGGGTATCAGGGTGGTTTAAATGCTATTAATTTTATTGAGTCTCTTTCTGATATGCTAGACAGTGGTGGAAAGGGTGCAAGGGTTACTGTCAAATGGGATGGTGCCCCTGCTATTGTATGTGGTAGGACTCCTCAAGGGCAGTTTTTTGTAGGAACTAAATCAGTATTTAATAAAGGACAACCAAAGATCGGATATGATCATGATCTTATAGACTACCATTACGAAGGTAGTGTTGTTGGGACTATCCTTCATGAAGTATATGATCAACTAAAGAAACTACCATTTAAAGGTGTACTACAAGGTGACCTTTTATATACTAAGACACCTACTATTACAAAGATGGGTGGCAATACAGTATATAAATTCAGACCAAACACTATCACATATGCAGTTGATGCATACAGTGAACTGGGTCAGAAGATAGGTGCATCCAAGTTGGGTATAGTATTTCACACGAGTTACACAGGTGAAAGTGTAGAGAATATGTCTGCAGGATTTGGTGTGGATGTATCGCATTTACAGGGAGTCAAGGATGTGGCAGTACTATCATCAAACTTTGAGAATGTAGGTGGAGTAGCAACACTCAGTACCACTGAGAAAGTACAAGTAAAACAAAACATTCGTAATGCTAAGATTGGTATGACTAAGGGTAGATCTTTCCTCGATTTGCTAGGTGGCACAAGACCTTTCGAGTATACTGCACTGTTTAAAGTATACTTTAACCAAGTTATTAGAACAGGTAAGGTTCCAAAGACTGCTGCACTGTTACATAAAGGGTTCGAAGTCTTTGTATCACAGCGTTTTGACATGGAGATTGCTAAGAAAAAGACTGAAAAATCTAAGGAACAATGGAAGAAAAAGAAACAAGAGTCCCTCAAGTATCTAAATAGTAACAAAACTGCCATACATAATGCTATGAGTGCCTTCCAGTCTCTAATAACTGCGAAGAAAATTATCATCCGACGCTTAGAGAAAGTGAAAGGTATTGGTACATTCATAGAAGACGAATCTGGTTACCGAGTTACAAGTCCTGAGGGATACGTAGCAATTAAAAATGGTACGGCTATCAAACTTGTTGATAGATTAGAATTCTCTAAAGCAAACTTTACTGTGGCAAAGAACTGGTCAAAATGATTCACTTTAATCAATTCATAACTGAAGCAACACCTGCACAGGGCACAGTATCACAACCTGCTAAGAAGAAACCTGTACCTAAGTCTCAGCAACCAGAGGATAAGCATGTTGCGATCACTTTTGGTAGGTTTAATCCTCCTCATGCAGGTCATGGTAAACTTCTTGATGCAGTTAAGGCACATGGTGGTGACTCAGGTAACTATAGAATCTATCCTAGTAGAACGCAAGATCATAAGAAGAATCCTTTGAGTGCTGATCAGAAGGTTGATCACATGCGTAAGATGTTTAAGAATCATAAGGATAAGATACAGAATTCAGAACAGCATAGAAATATATTTGACATACTACGTGACCTTAATGATGAAGGACATGAACATGTAACAATGGTAGTCGGAGACGACAGAGTAAAAGAATTTCAGAAGTTAACGCAGAAATATAACGGTGTACACTACGACTTTAAGTCTGTTAATATCAAGTCAGCAGGTGCTAGAGATCCAAATTCAGATGATCCAATAGAAAAACTATCAGCATCAGCACAGAGAAAGCATGCACAGGGTGATGACCATGACTCCTATCATGCAGGAATGCCAAAAGGATTTAAGAAGTCAGACTCTATGAAGATGATGGCAGATGTAAAGACAGGTATGACACCTCCTAAGAAACCATCACAGAAACTTAAGAAGAAAACTCCTGCTACTCCAAAGAGTGAAGCATGGGAATACTCACCTAAGTTACACATGTATGAGTTCAGAGAGCACTACATGGAGCATGAAGTTTTTGCAGTTGGTACTTTAGTAGAGCATGATGACAGTGGTATACGTGGTGTTATAGTACACCGTGGTACTAATCATGTTGTGTTTAAGGATCATGATGGTGAAGAGTTTAAGGCATGGTTGCATCATGTGACTGAGGTTGTAGAGTTAGATGAGATAGCAATGCCAAGGAGAAAGGACAACCCATACTCCAAGCGTAAGATACTCAAGGCTATGATTAGATCAGTTGCTGAGAGAGAAAGATCCAAAGCAGGTGTGACTAGGGAAGAGAAAGAAAAAGGAGATCAAAGTAATTATTCTGCTGATGATGGCAGTGGTAATACATGGAAGATTGGCACTGATGAGTATAGAAAAGCAGTGCAGGACATGACTCCAGGTCAGGGGACTACCAAGTTTGGGGTTAAGTTTAACGACTTTAGAAAGGCTGCACAGCCTAAATAATAATTACGGAATCAATTTTATCCGATGATTACAACAAATATTGCTGCTCAACTCATAGGTTATTCTATGGAAGAGCAAATTAAAATAACTAAATGTGTTGACCATAACACAGCTGCCCCTACAAAACGCATGCAGGAGACAGTTGATGCTATAATTAAGATCATCGATGAATCTCCAATACAACCCGCCTTTGAGGGATACGCAGGTTTCCCGATTGATAAGGAAGCAATTGACAAGAACAAACGTAAGTCACCTGACGATCGTAATATTGGTAGAGTAGTATCACAAGGTGGTAACTCTATGGTTATTACAGGTCGTAAATCAGATGGACGTTACGTAGTTGTTGGAAAGAAGGGTGAGAAAACTGCTAAACATCAAGAAGACATTGGTGTCCAAGGACCCAAAGAGTCTGTTGACTATAGTATAGATATAGAAGACTTACATAATCTTATGAAAGAAGCAATGACCGTCACTAATGCTGACAAGAAAGGTAACACTCCTGCTTGGCAGAATTATAAGAAGGGTATGAAATCCAAGACAACTGGCAAACCTATGTACAAGGCTGCTGATCATGTCAAAGAGGAAGAGTTAAAAGAATACTCTGCTACTGGTTGCTCAACACCAGGTCAAAGTAAGCCTAAGAAAAAGAAGAAGGCATACAAAGAAGAGAAATACGATTGGCGTGCAGCACTTGAGGAAATAAGGAATGGCTAGTGCTACTAATACTAAAACCACACCAGTCAACAAGAATGACGAGGGTGATAAGAACACACAAAACCTAACCCAAGGTTCCACTAAAACTAAGAAGGGTATCACAATCAATCCTAAGAAGGAGGATCTCATGTCAGAATCAGAATTAAACGAAAAGAAAAAGTTAGATCCAGTCGGTAAAGAAGACTCAGATATCGATAACGATGGTGATGTCGATAAGAGTGACAAGTATCTAAACTTCAGACGTAAAGTACGTACCTCTATGATCAAGAGGAAGCAGAAGATGAAGGAAGAAATCGCTGCTGCACTAAGAAACAAACAGTTAGTAGCTGAAGAACCAGAGAAAGTAGATGAGGTTGCTGTTACTGGTGCTGCTCTACCTGCATCTGTTGGATCAACATCTCACAGTAACACTAGCAAGTCTAAGTCCAACATGAAGTCTAAGATGCTTGCTGCTACTGCAGAGTACGATAAGAAAAAGAAAGAAGCACGTGGCTAACCTATTAGAGTGGGATAACTCGGAGAAGGCAGCGACCTTAAAGAGATACGCTCAGGAAAAGAAAGACAAGAAGGAGACTCTTTATAAGAGTAAGTACGGTAAGAAAAGGTACAAGGACTTCATGAAGAAAGATGCTGAAGGCAAGGCAAAGTCTGGTGTCAAGAACCCTAAAGGTGTAAGAGCATTGCACAAAGGTAAGTGGGGTTACATGAAGGATCGTAAGTTTACTGCAGACAAGTGACCTACTATGCACCAGACAAGATTCCTTATGACCCATGGTTTGACGACAGTCTACCAGAGCCACAAGGAGAAGTCTGTTATACCATGCATGAAATGATGTACAGGTTATCCACCAGAAATTTTGTTGGTGGTTCAGAGAGGCTATATAGTATATAATATATTGAGTTGAGACCATGCTAGGATTTTTACTACCTTTCGCATCTAAGATTATTTCAGATGCTGTTGACAAGATTCCAGATGACGCAGAATTAGGAGAGAAACTAATCGATATCTGCCTTGTTATCATGACTAAAGCAGTCAAACTAACTAAGACTACTGCTGACGACAAGCTATTAGAAGCAGTCAAAACAGCAATAGAGACCCGTTAGATTATAAATAAATAATAGAAATACCAAACTTTTAGAGGATTTACAATGTCTGTCGTAGGAAAGATTGACGCTGCAGCATTTAGTAATACTATTTCCGTCACTAATGGTGACGCAACTGTTACTAAGAACGCTGCTGATAGTGTCGTTGTAGGAGATGTCTTGAGCATATCAAGTGTTAACTATATTGTTAAGCAAGTTACAAGTACCACTGCTATCGAATTGCATAAAGTATATGCAGGATCAACAGCAACTGTAGCTGCTGCATCTGTTATTAAGAGAACTCCTCCTAAGGCAGTTGCTGAGTTTGTCATCCTTGGTGGCGACTCTAACTCCTACGAACTAATATTTGTAGACACGACTGAAGATGGTATTGCATCAAACAAGACTCGTGGTATTTCGGGTCCAGGTTGGTGGCAGTACAGAACATATCAGACACACAATGGAGACACCAGACATAAAGCTGAGTGCCTTGTTCCTCTAAAAGTTGCTGCAGGTACTTCTGGTGATGACGCTGACGATACAGTCGCAGCAGATGTATTAGAAACAATTACAGTGGGTACACAACCTGCTAACTCTACTTCATCTAGTGGTGCAGGAACATTCGTTGCAGCATTCACTGTTGATCAGTCAGGTACTAAGTCCTTTAAGTGGCAGAGACAGACAGCAAGTGCTACTACTCGTTGGGTAGATGTAAGTGCTTCTCTTGACACTGGTATCACATATGCAGACTTCACTACAGCAACACTTGCTTACAGTGGACTTGCAGGTACAACACTTAACGGTTACAAGTATCGTTGCGTACTAAACACAAGCAAAGGTGCTGCACAGAAGTACACTGACGGTGCTGCTACAATTACATTCGGTAGCTAAATAAAACTGAACCATCATTATGTAAATGAGATTTGATCATCTAGATGAGAAGAATCATTTGATGTTCGCAATCAAGTACTATGAGAACCCACAGTCTGTGACTGTGGATGACTTCATGGAAGACATGAAGAAGTTTAAGTATCTGAAGAGACTACTTAAACGTTACCTCAAGACAGGTGTATTGCGTACTAACTTAATTCTAAATCATTTAATCGTACTATACAACGTCTTTGGCGAAGGTACACTCCCTTTATTAATGTACAAACTTGAGCCTGAGTATTATCCTGCAGTGAAAACCTTCTTGATATATTTGAGTAGGTATCCAGAGAGTAACGGTGGTGTTCTAGAGGATGTAGATCTTGATGAAGCAATTTACACACAGTTAAGGAAGTTGTGAACGAAGAAGGACCAACAATGAGTGCAGGTACAGGAGGTTTTAGCGGTAGTGCTAATGCTGCAGGTCCTGTTGCAGGTTTTGATTCTTTGTTAGGTTCTAATAGTGAGAAGAAACCTCGTCTACGTAAGAGGAAATTTAAGAAGCAAGTGAAAGAGGCATTGGTGCTAGGTCACCTCAAGCCTGATGCAGAGAAAGCAGATGGAAAATATCTCCCCTTTAAAGTGTGCTACGACTATGCACAAGAATATGTACTGTACGGTAAGTCAGAAGCCGATGTTAAAATACAGTTACGAAAGATTTACAGACCAGAGAACCACAAGAAGATACAAGTGAAACGTCTGTATCCTAATGAAGTGATCAAGTTTTACTATGACCTAAGAAGGAAAGCACTTCTGAATCAATAATGTCTGACATTAATACTGCGATATTAGAAAGACTCGAAAGAGTTGTAGACTCATTACAGGAAAACTCTGTAAAGATGGGTCAACTTCTTGCTGTCCATAATGAAAAGTTAGATAAGCAAGATAAGATAGATGAAGTATTATTTGAGAAAATAGATAGGTTATCAGCAGATGTCAATAGAGAAACAGATGCAATCAAGAAAGGTTGCGAGCGTGACATACGTAAGGTTGACGATCGACTGCGTACCATGGAGAAAAAGATGTGGAGTATTTTTGGTGCTCTGTCTATTATCTCTTTCATCGTTAGTCCTATCGGTCAGAGGATCATCGCACCAGCCTTGACAGGTGCCACAACCCCTGCTAGTATATCTGAGTGAGTTCTGAGATCTAAATGAGTACAGTCGATGACCTCTACATAAGTAGGTTGTCTATTAGGTTAGATAAGTTTAAGAAAGTAAAAAACCAACTATACAACTTCCGTTGCCCCTTCTGTGGAGACTCCCAGAAGAATAAGAACAAGGCACGGGGGTATTTTTTTCATGTCAAAGGACGTATGGTATACAAATGCCATAACTGTGGTGTGGGGAAGACTACTGGTAACTTTCTGAAGGAGTTTGCACCTGATCTGTACAGTGAATATCATCTAGAA